>JBCCQY010000106.1:0-31664 GCA_039208735.1 Myxococcota bacterium
CGCCGGGCTCGCCAAGGGCACGACAACGCCGTTCAGAACCTCGTGGTGTTTGGCATCTTGGTGCTTGCAGCACAAGGGTTGGACCAGGGGGGCGACCCGATGTTGGTGCTCGCTGCACAAGTCTACTTCTGGGCTCGGGCCTTACACTTTCCCGCGATTGCGCTTGGCGTGCCGTTCGTGCGGACGGTGGCCTTCTTGACGGGATTTGTGGCCCAGATCATGGCGGCGGTCGTCATCTTTTCCTGAGCCAACTTTCGCCACCAGCCCACGGTTGGAATAAGGTTCGCGCGCGGGGAGCGAGAGGTCATCGTGCGCGTGCAGTGGCTGGGTTGGATCTGCCTCATTGGGCTGGGCGGGCTGGGCTGCGAAGAAGCGGAAGAGCCCGAGCCCCTTGGTGAAGTGGCCCCTCCTCCGCAGACGTTCCCCAACATCGACACCGGGTTCGTCCCCGACAAGAGCACCGCGTTGCCCACCGGCAACGGCGGCTATGACGACTGCAAGTTCGGCACCGAGGTCGTGTGCTTCTGCCAGAGTTGCGACACGAAGGACCGTCGAGGCACCTTCGATCGCTACCTCAACAGTTGCCTCGAAAAAGGTGATTTGAGGGACTTCGTACTCTGCTACACGGACCAGGTGGAGCCCTACGGCAACGGTCAGTACGGCATCGATTGTCCCTCGGCCTGGAAGTCGTGTCGCGACCTACTCCCTTAGGGATGAAGGACGCATCCTCCCACGTGCTGGCTTGACCACTTGGCTCGCAGGGCGTCGTTGAAGTCTCCCAAAGCGTAGCCGGGCCCCGCGTGGGGGCGGAGTGTCCCGTTGCGGACCTGATCCCAAATCCAGGCGAGCCGATGTGGCCGAAGGGATGGGTCGTGCAGGGTGGCGATGACCGCCGGACAGCCAAGCACGTCGATGCCCTTCATTTGAACCAGGTTTGTGGGAAGCTGATTGGCATTGGGGGCGCCACGCTGGCCTTTGCCACGAGCCACGAACGGGGTGGCCGCCCAGCCCACGATGCAGAACCGTCCGCCGAACCGAAGGGCGCGCAGGGCGTGGATCGAGATCGGGCCTCCCACACCATCCCAGACCACATCTGCGCCTTGCCCACCGGTGATGTCGCGCACGGCATCACGCAACCATCGTTCGCCTTCGCCTGGCGTCAGCACATGGTCGGCGCCGAGTTCGGCGACTCGATCGAGCTTGGTCTGCGTCCGTCCGACCGCGATCACGGTTGCGCCGAGTTGCTTGGCGAGTCGCACTCCGGCCAGGCCCGTCGAGCCCGAAGCGCCCAACACGATCACGGTTTCGCCGGGCTGCAGTTGCCCCCGCGCCCTCAGCACATGGTAGGCCGTTTCGTAGTTTCCCAGAAGGTTGACCGCTTGATCGAACGACAGGGTGTCGGGCAAGGGAAAGGCCGCGTCAGCCCGGAGCACGGACCAGGTGGCGAATCCCCCCCAACGCTGATGAGGCCCGTCCGACCGGGGGCCGGTACGAAAGCCATCGGCCAGCACGCGGTCTCCAACGCGATGGTCCGTCACGGCAGCCCCGATCGCAGCCACCTCTCCGGCGAACTCAATGCCTGGCGTATAGGGCGGTTGAACCTGATGTTGGTACTGGCCGCTCATCATGATGAGGTCGACCCAGCCGACCGCGCAGCTTCGCACCCGCAAGAGGATCTCGTCGGGCTCGAGGGACGTCGGGCGGGCCATCGTTTGCAGGTTGACGTGGTCTTTGAGGGTCTGGAGAGGGGTTTCGCCCCATTGGCGCACCATCACGCGTTGGCCAGTCGTCATGAAGGACCGCCTATCGCGTCGTCATTCGGAATAGGGTGACTCAAATGCATCGTTCGCCAACACCTGAACCGTACGGAGTCCATCCTTTCCCTCCGCGGTCACGCGAAAGGGGGGCGCCTGGTTGACGACTTCGGAAAGATCGAGGTCTTCGATGGGTTCACCGTCGATCGCAACGACGTAGTCTCCCACCGATAGACCGGCTTCGGCGGTCGGGCTTTCAGGTTCGATTTCCGAGATTCGCCAGCGCTCTCCATAGAGGTCCCACCCCGCTGGGGGTAACGGTGGCATCACCAATACCACTTCAGAGGGGAGCACCCCATCCAAGTTCACCGGCACCTTGGAGGACCTCATGGTCCGGCTGCCGAACGTTCGGCTCGCAGAGAACTCGCAGGTCAATCCGTCCTCATACCGAAACAGTTTGAACTCGAACGTGCCATCATCTTCGACAAACGGATGACCGTATACGGACTGGCAGCCCTCCGGCCTGACGTACATCGCTTCGGTGATGGGGCCTTCCACACGTCCCGATAGGGTGATGATGGGGCTGGGAGTCAATTCGACGAACTCGAGGCAAGCGCCTGCACCCCAGGCAATGGGCAACGTCTCGAAACGGTACGTGATGAGCCAGCCAAGCCCGAGCGGATGACGAGGCTGAAACGTAAGCCAGTTGTCGACGGGGATCGCTTTCAAGGGGCCGAGATGCCTCTCGGTTTCGGGATGAAGTTCGAGGATCTTGGCGTTTGTCGTTAGTTGATGCGACAGCTCACATTGGACGTCGGGCGTCTCGGGCATGCCGATGTAGGTGGGAACGGGTTCGTCGGGGACCACTGGCGACGCCGCCTGCACCATCGGAGGGGTTGCGACCGGGTCGTCAACGCGATTCACGGCGTCACTCGTACCGGCGAGCAGACCGATGACGAAAAGCCCAAATGCAATCAAGGTCAACGCCACCGGAGTGGCGGCTCGTGCGGTTGAAGCGCTTCCCCCCATAATGGCAAGGGCGATGGCACCCGCGGGTCGCGACGGTTTTACCCAGGACCGCAGTTGGTCCTGGTAGGCGATGGACAGCGCCTCTCGTGCCCGAGAAAGCCGTTTACGGACCGCGCCGTCGGTGAGGCCGAACTCCTCAGCAATCGTTCGAGACGATGCATCGTCGAGATGAAAGCGGATGAGCAATGCCCGCTGCTCCTCCGACAACTGTGCCAAGGCCTCTCCCATCGCGACGTGGGGAGTCGTCTCGGGGGGAGGACGGACGCCTGCCGCGTGGACCGCGGCATCCTGATGCAGTCGCCGTCGTCGTTCTTGGCGTCGTTTGAGGTCGATCGATTGGCGCTTGGCCACTTGGCGCAGCCAGGCGCGGGTCTGGCGTGCCTCCCTGATGGTGTGGCGGCGCTGCCAGAGGGTGACGAAGACCTCTTGGACCGCCTCATCGGCAAGGTCCCGGTCACCTAGGATCGCTAAGCAAATCGTCCAAACGAGCTGATGGTGTGCTTCGACGAGCGAGGCAAAGGCGGGCTCGGCATCGCGGCGGGGAGCGGGCAACATCATGACCTCCTCGCCCCCCCGACGCCTGTCGGGGCTCGGATGTGACAGCACGTAGCGTGGTGCGCGCATACCGCGCATGTCGCGCATGCCGCGCACCATCGAAGCCCATCACCACGGGATCGTGACTTGGCCCCGAGCTTGCTCTGACCTCAAGAGCCTCGCATGACAAGGAGCCTGCATGTTCCCGTTTCGTACGTTTGCCATCCCGGCTGCGCTGTGGCTCGGGGTGGGCTGTCAGTCCGCCTCCGATCCCCAAGCGAGTTTCGAAGTCGACGCGTCCATCGCTCCCCGGGTCGCCATGATCGATGGTGTCAACCCGGGGGAGACCCCCCGACCGGTGGGATCGATCCTCACGGAAGATGGGGTCCAAAGTGACTTCGTTCAGGACGAAATCTCCATTGTGGCTGCGTCTGCGGCCGAAATCCAGCCCCTCCTTGAACGGTACAACGGCACGATCGTGGGGCAGGTCGAAATCCGGTCTCAGGGATTGTTTAGTTTCCTGGTCCGTATCGACCCCAGTATTCCGGATCCCAGCACCGTCGCTCAGGACTTGGCCTCGACCAATCCCGACGAACAGCGCAGCTTTGCCGTCGATAGTGACGACAGCCTGGGCCTGCTTGCGGCGGTCGCCCACGAAGCCCGCGAGTTCGGCAACGCCGTTGATGTAAACTGGATTCTCGAAGATGCCGATATCGCGAGTGGTTCAACCGCCGAGGCTCCGTCGGGCACGGGCAGTTGGGACGAAGACGCGTTTACCTGGACCTACTTTGAAGATGGCGGTAACCAGGACTTTGGCGTCACCGCGGCCTGGGAGCTGTTGCTCGCGGCAGGTCGACTCGACGCGGATGTGCCGATCCTTGTGGTTGACAACGGGTTCATCGAAAACGATGACTATCCCTTGGATAGCGTGGTTTCCAACCTCAGCGACTGGGATGCGCCAAACAGCGGTGCGTCGACCCACGGAGCCCACGTGGTGGTCGCGGCCATGGGACGGTTGGACAATGGCTACGGTGCGGCGGGCCCGGCGGCCCCGGTGGGCAGCCTCATCGCCACCCAGCGAGGGGGCGACGTCTGGTCGACCACCCAACGCATGCGCACAGCGATCGACACCTTCGAGCCACGTATTGCGACGATGAGCCATACCTTCAGCGTGGCTGTCGACTGGGTGCCGTTCGGACCGGGCTTCTTGCCCGAACTCGATGCCAGCACGGCGTTGTACTACGACTTCGCCGCCGAAGGCATCGCGATGTTCGGGGCGGCGGGTAACGATTCGGCTGAGCTATCGAGCGCGTTTGGCACCACCTCGTGGCGTGCTCCGTGCCAGGTTGGCGTGGTGATGTGCGTGGGCGGGCTTGGCTGGAACAGCACCAATCGCGCGGGCGGGTCAAACTTCTCGGACGTACCCGATAGAAATCTGGTTGAGTTGTGGGGACCGTTCACGGTGTGGTCGGTGGCAGATGCGACTCAGCCCAACTTGAACCAAGCCGACACCGTGAGTGGGACGAGCTTTGCCACGCCGTTTGTGGCCGGCGTCGCGGCCCTCGTGATGGCGGCCGATCCCGCGTTGAGCAGCGATGCGGTGCGGAGTCTGTTGACTGAAACCGCACAGCCCGCGGGGG
Source organism: Myxococcota bacterium (assembly GCA_039208735.1). Lineage (GTDB taxonomy): Bacteria > Myxococcota_A > UBA796 > UBA796 > DRPG01. The sequence continues at coordinate 4,958 of JBCCQY010000106.1, forward strand.
CCGGTGCCGATCCGCGAGTGGATGCGCAAGCTGCGGTGGCGTTTGCCCTCGATCTACCCACGGTGGAGATTCTGGAGCCGAACGATGGGTTGAGCGTGCCCTTGGGGACCGAAATCGTATTTGAGGCGCGCGCCGAAGGGCAGGCCGACGTCGATTACCAGGTGGTTTGGGACCTGGCGGGGGAACTCGAGCTGACCAATGAAGGGGGCTTTGGCACCCACACGTTGTTCTATGACGAGCTTCCGCCAGGGACGCACACCATTACCGCCAGCGTTCAGGAGAATGGAACCACAGTGTCGGACTCCATCGAAGTGACCATCGAATACGACGGATTCGACCTGTTCATCTTGAGCCCCAACAACAATGCCGTCGCATTCTCGAACGAAGTGTTGCCGTTGGTTGGTCATAGTTCGGCCAATCCGTTCATGTTGCCCGACAGTAATGTGGTTTGGCGCATGGTCCGGGACGGGGTTTCGGTGTTTACCGATACGGGCCACACTACCGAGGTACCGGCGCACATTGTGGACGAAGGCACCTACCTCATCGAGTTCTCGGGCAGCGATGACGTCACTGCATTCACCCGTGACATCGTCCTCAACGTCATCGACAAGCCCGACAACTTCCCCACCGCCACCATTACCCTTCCGAACAACGGCAACTCGTGGATTGGCCCTGAAATCGTAGAATTCCAGGGCTTTGCTTCGGATCCGGACGACGGCGTGGTGGGCAGTGAGCGACTCCGGTGGACCGCCATTTGGAGCGGGGGCCAAATTGACCTGTGTACGGGCTTTGCGTGGCCGGGTGGGTCGGGAACCTGTGGGTTTTTCGAAGCCGAACTGCGGGATCTCGCGGCCGGTGGCACGACCTACACCATCCTGATGGAAGCGATGGACGACGATGGCAACGTCGACACCGATCAGGTCGGGGTCACGATCGACTTTGCGCCGGTGCCGTAAGCACTTCGTGCAGGCGGCGTGCCCGGGTCTCCATGCCCAACTTCCGAAGCCGCTCGATGGCGGCTTGTACCGCATCGGGACTTGAGGAAGGGCCGCCACGCTCTCGTTCGATGAGGGCGCGAAGCCCGCTCGCGTGGGCCCGGAGTCCCCGGAGCGCGTGGGGACTGGTGGCCAACAGGGTATTGAGGGTGGTTGCCGCGTTGTCGAGGTCACCCCGGTCCCATTCCAGATCCGCACGACGCATCGCCACGTAAGCAGCAAGCCAGCGGTCACTGGATGAGGTGGCCAGCGCCTCCGCTTGGGCGAAGTGCTCCTGTGCGGCGACTTGATTTCCCTCCGACGACCATGCGCGAGCGGCCTCCACATGGGCCCACGCACTCAACATGGGCAACTTCGTGCCTTCCCCGACCGCTTGAAGGGCTTTCGCCTTGGCCTGGTCGGGTTCGCCAAGCGTGTGGTGGGCATTGGATTCGATGATGGATGCAAACACCCGAACGGGACGTTGCATGGGCCCCAGGGCTTCGATGGCCGGGCGCGTGGCCTCTACGCGAGCAAGGGCCTCGTGAGGACGGTCGCGTTCCAGATCAAGCTGAGCGAGGTTCAGCTCGGCCATGGGGTGCTGCCATGGCTTGCCTGCTGCGGCCAACAAGTCGAGCGACTTCGTGAAGGCCTCGACGGCCGCGTTGACCTCGCCCATCTGCCAGCGGACCTCGGCGAGGTTGAGGACCACGAACGACACCCCCTCTTGGTAGTGGATCTCCTCGGCGATGGTCAGCGCCATCTCGAGTTGTTCGCGGGCCGACAGGTAGTCGCCCTGCTGCATGTCCAAGCGCGCCAGTGCAGTTCGCGTCACGTTCTCCCGTCGGCGCATGCCCAATCGCCGGTACACCTTGAGGGCTGCTTCGACGTGCGTCCGCGCCGCCGACGGCTCTTCGGTCGTTTCGCCGAGTGACCGGTAGGCTTCGGCCAACGCGATGGGCATGCCCTGGCCGGCTTCGATCGCTTGTTCAAGCTGCCGCTGAGCCCGGGCTTGTTCGTCCACGACGATGCTCAAGCGACCCAAGCTGACCAGTGCAAGCACGGTCATCTCACGGTGCTGAGTCAGTCGTCCCACGCTCAACGCGTAGCCGAGCAGGCCCCGAGCCGCGGTGTCGTGTTCGATGAGCAGGCGACCCAGCATGAGGGCTGACCACCCCTCCATCCCTGGATCACCCAGCACATAGGCTAGGTCTCGCGCCTCTTCGCACCGAAGCCGTCCTTCTTCCTTGCGGCCGAGGTGGGTGAGGATGAGGCCCAGGGTCAGGCGAGCGAGAACGTTCTCTCGAGCGTCCGATCCGATGCGGACCGCGTCTTCTGCCCAGCCCAACGCCCGGGGGTCGTCGGTGCGGTGGGCCAATCGCGCGGCGGTCTCGAGGAGCGCGGCATGGCCGTCGGCAAGCGTGAGCACCCGCTCGACCAAATCGAGTCCACGCCGGGCCGGTCCTCGGTCGTGCAACACGCGTCCGGCGGCCACCGCACAACCTGCCGCCGCCGTGAGATCGTCGAACTCGATGCCCGCGTCGATGCCGGCGATGAAATTCTCGAGATCGGCGGCTTGGCGTTCGCGGAGTGGATCTTGAGGAGGCGTCAGGCCATTTACGGCGCTGCCCACGCGGGCGAACCAACGCGCGTGCCGAAGTGCGAGGGGTTTGGGATCATTCAACTGCTTTGATGCAAACTGCCGAACCGACTCAAAAAGGCGGAATCGCGGTTGGCGAAACGTGGGCTGTCGAACCATCAACATCGATCGGTTCAACAGCCGCTCGACGAGGTCGGTGACCCACGTGCCTTCGGGCGTGCGCTGGACGATGCGTTCGGCATCTTCGATGGTGAACCCACCCCGAAACACCGACAGCTGCCCCAACCCCCGCTGCTCCTCCGTCGAAAGCTGGGCCCAGGACGTTCGCACGACGCGTTCGAGAGGATCGGGAGGCCCATCGGCCATCCTCGCCATCACCTCATCGGGCGTGTGGGTACCTGCATGGGTCGCGGCAAGTTCGAGAGCCAGCGGCAGGCCGTCGAGTTGCTCGGCGAGCTCGACGAGCTTGATTTCCGCGGCGGCGTCCGTCCAGGCCTCATTCGCGCCGGCTCGAAGGGCGCGATCGCGCAGTAGGCCCACCGCCTCTGCGGTCGCAAGGGGTTCGAGCCGCATCCGTCGGGCCCCTTCGAGTTGCAGCGTCGATCGGGAGGCCACCACAAAACGCGCCTCTTGGGCGATCGCTTGCCAGACCCAAAGCACCTCTCGAACCGCGTCGAGTGCTTCGTCGGCGTGATCCAGCACGACCAGCGTGGATCCGAGGGCACGGAGCTGATGGCCGATTTGGCTGACCACACTCGCCTTCGACCCAGGGCCCAGGGGCAATCCCAACGTCGTCGCCATGGCCACGCAAACCGCAGGCACCTCCTGGACGGCTTCAAGGTCGCACACCCAGGTCCCGCCGGAGTACTGCCGGGCCGTCCGTGCCGCGTGGTGGAGCACCAGCTTCGATTTACCCACCCCGCCTGGACCCTGCACTGCGACCACCATCGCACCCTGAAGCGCATCATCGAGGCGCTCGAGGTCAGCGCGTCGGCCTACCACGGGTTCGCGGCCTGATGACCGGGAGGGACGGCGCTGGCTCGACGAAACGAGCGCCTCCGATTCAGCTTCCGGTTCCTCGGTCGCCCACTCCACCAATGAGGAGCCGGTGGCCGGAAGCTCGGCCAACGCTTCGCCAAGGGCGATACACGTGGCGAATCGGTCGTCGGGGGTGGGCTGCAGACACCGCTCCACCACCGCTCCCAGTCCCCCGAAGGCCTCGTCGATGCGTTGTTGCAGGTCGCCTTGCGCAAGCGCTTCGTAGAGTCGCTCGTGGCGACGGAGGACGTCGTCGCCGGGTTCGGACCTCACCAGGCGCTGTCCAAGCGTCATCTCCGCGAGCAGAACGCCCAGAGCGAACTGATCTGTGCGGGGGTCGACCGGGCCGTGGGCTTCGACCTGTTCGGGGGCCATGTAGCCGGGCGTTCCTCCCGACTCATCGGGGGCGGTTCCGGCGAGCACCGCGAGTCCCAGATCGGCGAGCTTCACCACGGCACCGGGGGTCAACAGCACGTTGCTCGGCTTGAGATCGCGATGCACGATGGGATGCGGCCGTCCCTCAACCTCGAGTTCGTGAGCGTGGGACAGGGCACTGGTGAGCTGGGCTCCCACCTGTTGGACGGCGCGACCGGGCATCGCGCCGCGGCGTTGAAGGAGCGACAGTAAGGTCGACCCTTGGACCCACTCCATGGCGATCAGCCACCAGGGCGCTTCGTAGGCCAGATCGTAGACTTCCACAAGGTTGGGGTGGTCGAGCAGTGCGCCAAGGCGGGCCTCCGAGACCAGTTTGCTCGATGGCCCACCAGGGATCAATTTGACGGCCAACCGTTTCCGAAAACCGGCTGGACCATGGAGGGTGGCCCGGTAGACGACGCCCATTGCGCCGCTTCCCACTTGTTCCTCCAAGGTGTACCGACCAAGTGAGGTGGGCAACGACGCAGGCGGGGTCGCGGCGGGCGAAAAGTTCGACATCGAGGGGAGTGTACCAATCCTTGCCTCGAACCGCGGTCGTTCGGCGTACTCGCAGGATCCGAGGGTTCTGGGTTGGCGTCAGCGTCCCTCTTGCCAAGAGCGCTACGATGGCGGGCCGGGTGCGCGGGGCCCGCCCTGGGAGGTCGATGTGCGATTCGAGGGAAGTTGCCAGTGCGGTGCCGTTCGGTACGCGTTCGAGGCGGAACGACTGCTGGGCTACCTGTGCCACTGCCGCGAGTGCCAGCACCAATCCTCGAGTGCCTTTGGCATGACGGTGCCCATGCTGGCCGATCGTCTGGAGTGGGAGGGAATCCCTCCCCACCGCTGGGTGCGACCGGCGCATAGTGGGCGTACCACCGCCTGCCTCTTTTGTCCGCAGTGCGGCAGTCGTTTGATCCACCAGGACGCGTTGACGCCGACGTACTGCTCAGTCAAAGCCGGCGGGCTGGACCGGGCGGCCGATGTCGAGATTGTGGGTCACCTTTGGGCGAAGCGCCGCATTGCCGGTTTGGGGTTCGTTGATCAGCTTGCAGGAGCGAAGCGACGAAAGCTGACCGCGTAGTGCCTGCAGGCGCGTAGCGCCGAAGGCCAGCGGTGATCAGACTCGCGCAAGCTTTGCTTGCGGCTGTTCTGATTTCGCGCAAGCTTCGCTTGCCGCTGATCAGGGAAACCCGGGCTGGCAGAAGCCAAAGCAGAATGGCGGAATTGAGTTTGTACAGGCGATGGGGAGGCACACCTCATCGTCTTCGCAACCCGAGGTCACCCCGTCGAAGGTCGTGCAGCGCGCGCCAGAGCCTCCACCAAAGCCGCCGCCGCTAAGGCGAGCCGCTTCCGCATCTTCGTCCAGCCAGGTTTGTTCGATCTGCTCCGCCTCGCCTTGGTCAACCTCACACCCCGTGAACACCACGGCCATCGCGATACCCACGGCGCCTACGATGCGCTTTGCCTGCATGGATCCTCCTCGGAATTGCCTGGGGAGCATACCAGATCGTTCGATTTTGACGAAGGCTCTGGTTGGGGAAACAGAACTTCTATGGAGCCCCGTCTGATTTGCGCCGATCCGAGATCGCCCTGGATGATCGCGCGACTTTCGACGTTCGCATCGTGACGAACCGGTGACACGCGCCAGGCCTACGATGCCGGCAGACGACGGCCATGCCCAAGCCAAACCGCGCTATGTTGGGGAAAGTGTGCCATAAACCATGGGAATTCGGCGCATGTAAAATGTCACGCAAAAAATTCGCGACGTGGGCTTTCGTCCTCGTAGGCACCTCCTCTACCGTAGAAGAAACACGGAGGCAGAGATGAGGACGATGTGGCTCGCCGTCATGGTGGGTGGCGGCATGATCGCCTGTACCGGTGACGATCCGAAGGACGACACCGGGCTCGAGGCGGATGCCGATACGGACGCGGACAGTGATGCGGATTCGGACGCGGACACCGATGCGGATTCCGATGCCGATACGGACGCAGACACCGACGCGGATACCGATACGGACCCCATGTTGGCCATGTGCCCGCACGACATGATTCCAGGTGTCGGCGTCTACACGGTGAACATCACGAACCACGCGAATGAGCTGAACCCGAGCTGTGGCGGAGGTTCGTCGCTGCAGGAAGCCAGCTGGGAATTCACTCCCGCCGCCGACGGCATCTTCTCCTTCAGCACCGCAGGCACGGGCTTCAACACCGTGCTCTCCGTACTGGATGGATGCCAGGGATCGGAACTTGCCTGCAATGATGACGCTGACGCTTCGACGACGGATTCGGAAGTCGTGATTCCGCTCACGGGCGGCGTCACCTACATCGTGTCGGTCGACACCTTCGACGACCAGGTGGACATCGGCAAGGGCGATGTGACGCTCGAAGTCGCGGATTTCCTGGGTGAGTTCTGCGACGACGGGATCGACAACGACGCGAACAAGCTGGTCGACTGTCTCGACACCGTGGGCTGCGAAGCCGCTCCGGCGTGTTGTCCCGTGAACGTCGCGAATGGGCCAGGCCTGTACTACGCCACCGTCACCCCCGATTCCAACGCTAGCGAGCCCCAGGCCTGTGGCGGGTCGGGTGGTTTCGATACGAACTGGGAATTCACCCCGGCCATGGACGCCACTTACATCATCAACACGAACGGAAGCGTGTTCGATACCGTTCTCACGGTCGATGAGGGCTGTGGTGGCGCGGAGCTTGCGTGTGACGATGATGATGGCATCGGCACTCAGTCCGAGTTGCTTGTCGAGCTGACGGGCGGCGTCACCTACATCCTCAATGTGGATGCCTTCGACGACGGTACCGACCTTGATACGGGCGACGTGACGCTCGAGATCATCGAGCTGCTTCCGGAAGTCTGCGACGACGGCGTCGACAATAGCGGCAATGGCGATGTCGATTGTCTCGACTTCGGCGGCTGCGCCCAGGATGCCGCTTGCTGCCCGAGCAGCGGTGCGGCGGCGCTTGGCGTCACTCAGGCCGTGATGGGGGTCGATTCCAATGTCAACGAGCCTTCGTGTGGGGGGACGGGCGGGTTCGACTTGAGCTTCGAGTTCACCCCGGCCGCCGATGGCGACTACCTCATGAGCACGGTGGGCTCGGTGTTTGACACCGTGCTTTCGGTTAGCGACAGCTGTGGCGGTCTGGAACTCGCGTGTGACGATGATTCGCAGGCGCCGCAGTCCGAGTTTATCGTCTCGCTCACCGGCGGTGTGACCTACATTGTCTATGTGGACGGGTTCAGCAGCGGCACGCCGCTTGGCACGGGCGATGTCACGCTCGACATTGCGCTATTGGCCCCTGAGATCTGCGACGATGGTATCGATAACAGCGGCAACGGTGACATTGACTGTGCAGATCCTTCAGGCTGTGGCGCCGACCCGATTTGCTGCCCCCTCAATGCGACGGCTGGCGTCGGTACCTACAACGTCATCATGGACGCCAACTCCAACGCCAACGAGCCTCAGGCCTGTGGTGGTTCGGAGGGCTCCGATACGAGCTTCGAGTTCACCGCGCCCAACACCGCCGACTACGTCATGAGCACCGCGGGCACCGCGTTCGACACCGTGCTGACGGTTCGCGACGCCTGCGGTGGAACCGAACTGGAGTGTGACGATGACGGTGGACCGAGCACCCAGTCCGAACTCGTGATCAGCCTGACCGCCGGCACCACCTACATCATCCAGGTGGATGCATTCAGTGACTACACGAATATTGGTAACGGCGACGTCACGCTGACTGTGGCGGAAGTTGCGGCCACGGAAGTGGACTGCTTCAACGAGATCGATGACGACGCGGACGGCGACGTCGATTGTGACGACGCAGATTGCTACGGCGTTTCGGGCTGCTGATCCGCTGACCGCGGAAGGCCCTCCTCCGCCCCGGTGACTTCGGTCACGGGGGCGTTTTGCGTTTGGACACACCAATCTGAAGTCCAAACGCAACGTCTCCGTGCGGTAGCACCGTCACCTCTGGCTTGGCGATAGCGCTTTCGACACAGGCGAAGGCATGCTCGTCGCCAGGAGCAAGGTCGGAGACGCTCGCCCCGCCAGGGTTCCAGACGACCACGTCATGGTGGTGATGGCCTTCGATGAGGAGGCTCCGATCTCCTTCTTCGACGGTCACCGAGCCTCGATGTGGCACGACCAGATCTTGAGGACCCATCAGAGGCAACGGATCCGTGACGGCTACCGAGCGGTTCTGGAGTTTATCCCAGCCTGAGGAGGGGAGGCCTCGCACTGAGGCTTGAGTCGGGTCGAGCTGAAGGTAGGTGTGTAGCGCACCTCCCACGATGCACGCTCGCCCCGAGCGGTCCTGATGGGTGAGGGCCACGCTCAGGCGGTGTCCCGCCTCGATGCGGATGTTTAAGGAAAAATGCCAGTTGTCGTCGCGGTGCTCGACCTCCCATTCCGCCCAAGCGGCCCCTTCGTCGGTGCCTTGGTCGAGGAGATTCCAACGCCGCTTGCGAACCAGTCCGTGGGCTGGGGTGCCGCTGTCGGCAAACCAGGGCCAGCACACAGGGATTCCGCCGCGAATCGCGCGACCCTCGACGAACTGGGCGCCCGGGGCCACCCACAGCACATCGCGGTCGCCGTGAGGGGCCCACGACAACACGGTGGCGCCGATTGGGTGGACGACGGCTCGGGAGTGGGCTCCCTCGAGAACTACGGCTTCAGCCTGGGCTAATGTCGGCAATTCCTGCACGGTATCCTCGCGGGGAGGGGTAGTGAGGCGATAACGCAGTGACGGTTTCGGGTTGGCGCGCAGGGAGGGTTCTGTTGTACCCGGCCCACCTCGGTGATCGTGTCCGATGGAGTTTCGATGGTGTAGGTCAGGCAGTACGGAACGGCGTTCTTCCGTTGGTGATGCGGAGTTGATCAAAGGAGCGGGATCGCAAGGCTTGGACCGCAGCGGTACCCACATGGCAGTGTTCAAGCAGAACGCGGCGCAGATTTGGAAACACCGATCGTTTCGAAAACACTTGAGTTGCATCGCCCACACGGTTGTTGAGCAAATGGACTTCGATGAGGGCGGGCCGGGGTTGTGATGCGAGGGCGTCAAGCGCGTCGGGCCCAAGGCCGCTCGGTCCGACGCGTAGGTGTTGAACCGTGTGGAGGAGCGCACTTCCAAAGAGGCGTGAGCCTCCGGATTCCATCAGCCCCACGCGACCCAGCTTCAGTCGTTCCAATCTCCAAGGAGCGCGAAGCAAGGCGGAAACAGTATCGTCCGGCCACGGCGCAGGGGGATCGGTCCTTGGCGTGATGGAAAGGTAGCGCGGATGGGTTTGGTAAACGGCGGCCGGAGGAAAGAGCGAGAGTTCGCGCAGGGGTAGGCGAGCAAGCACCTCAAACAGCGCCGGGTCAAGCGTCACGGGTCCCTGTAGGAAGACGCGCCACAGACTTCGGAGGGGCGGTGCAGCGAGCAGCGCCGTGGCGGAGGCGGGGAACTCGTGGCCCGCGACAAGCTTCAGCGAGGTGATGCGATGGAGCCAGGGCTCGTCGGCCAACGCCTCGAGGTAGGAGAGGCTGTTCTGGCCCATCGTCAGCGCTAGATTGTACAACGCGCCGGCGTCAGGTCGATCGAAGCATGTCGCAAGGTCCTTCAAGGCTAGATTTCGAACAGAACCGCGAATACCAGTAAGAAAGCCGTGCGTGAACGAGGGGCTGACGCACTTGGGCAGCGGAGCCGTTGGCAACGCACGAGCGAGCAGACGTTGCCTCCGGCGGATGCGCCGATCGACACCTTTGGGATCGATCAGGAGTAGCTGCAGCAGTTCACCTCGTGGGTCGCCTCGGCTGATCAGTGCGTCGGCCAGAACGTGCCAGGATGCTGGATTGTCTGGAGTGTCCCGAATGGCGCGGTAGAGCGGATCGAACGACGTCACCATGCTGCGAAGGTTAGCCCGGTAGTCGCTCGCTTTGGAAGGCCGACCGTTCGCGATCGGCCGAAGGATCCAGGGGGACCATCGGCGTGTGGAGATTCTGTGGAGGTGCCTCGCACCGGCGTCTAGCGGCAGCCGTGCTTCGCCGAAGCCTGAATCGACCATTGGAGGTCCATGTGATTCAGGGAATCGGGAACGGCGCCATGCTGCCGCAGATGATGCAAGCCTCGAAGGGCAACGGCGGTCCGTTCGCCAAGGTGGCGGCTCAATTCACCAACGAGGCCGGACAGAGCCTTAGCGACATTCGCAACGAGCTTCGCGACACCGTTCAGACGACCCTTCAGGACGGGGGCGGCAAAGACGCTGTTCAATCCGCCGTACGCGACGTGCTAGAGGCGAACGGCTTCGATGCGGATGGCGTGATGTCGGCCATTGACGCCATGCGGCCTCGGCGAGGCCCTCCGGGTTTCGGAGCGTCGGGTGGCCGCCTGAATCTGCCCGCAGGTTCGATCCTTTCGACTCGGGCCTAACCGAGGGCTGTCGCCGTTGACGGCGAAGGTCGAGTGCTGGATGCTACGCTGCCGACATGGCACTGTTGTCCTGGCTCTTCGTCTTCCTCTTCGCTTCGGCCCAGGCTCACCCGAACCGAGGTCAAACCTCGGTCATCGTCGTGATGAAGATGGCGAGGTGCCCGGTGTGCATGACGCAGCTGCAGACCCTTGGGGGAGCTAAGCTCGGCGCCCCGGTGGTGGGGGTGACGCACGATCCGGTGCCCGCGGCGGTCGCGGTCACACACACCACCGGCGTGCGCACCTACAGCCACCCCAACGGCATCAAAGCCCTTGGGTTGTGGCGGGCGGACCTTGGCCTTGCCCAGCCTGCGGTCGTCGTGTTCGACCGCTGCGGTGGGGAGACCGGGCGCATCGTGGGTCGTGAGCCGGGGGTGGATGTGACCGAAAAGGTGCGTGCGCTTGTAAAGCAGGCCGATGCTGTAACAAGCTGCGACGGCCCGCCTGTGTCGTAGCCGTTGGACGTCTTCGTGTTGTGGGCAGCGTCTCTTACCGATGAGCAGTTGGTGCGGTATCTACATCCGTGACTCCAGAACATCCTCATCTTGCCGCCCTTCACGAAGCCCTCATCGGGGAGGAGCGAGCCACTGCGGCGGAATACCGGCGACTTGCCGACCTGGACCTCGAAGCGCAGGTCGCGGCGGGGTTTGCCTGGCCGCCGTTGCGTCAGATCAGCACGGAGCGGATGGGACGACGTGAGCGCCTGACCCTTCGCACCCTTGGCGGTGAGATGCTGCATACGGGCATTGGTCCTGGTGAGCCCGTGTGGGTGGCCGGTGCCCCCGGCCATTGTGATGGTGTGGAGCGTGCCGTCGCCGAGGTTGTGGTGGAGCGTGCGCCGCCGCCCGGGCGGCCTGTCGAGGTGACACGACGCCATGATCCGTCCACCTTCATCCGCTATCGCCAGGGCCTTGAGGCCGCCGATCGGCACGCCTCTCCGTTGCGGGAAGCGTTGCTCACCGCCGAGCGAACGCCCGAAGTCCAAGCGGATGCGATGGCCCATGCGCTGGAGGCGTCGACCCTGGCTGTGATCCATGGGCCGCCCGGGACCGGTAAAACGTGGACTCTCGCACGAGTGTTGCGCGCGCTCGTCGATCGAGGCGAGCAGCCATGGGCCTTGGCCGACAGCAATGCCGCCGTCGATCACCTCGCCTTGCAAGCATCGACCGCGGGTGTCGATGTGGTGCGGGTGGGGCATGCGAACCGCATCGGTTCAGCCGCTGCCGCGCTGTCGCTGGAAGCGCGGATGGCCCGCTCCCCGCTGGGCCCCGCCTTGGCTGCGTTGCAGCGCGACCTAAGCCGAGCCTGGGGCACGCCTCAAGCCAGGGGACTCCTGGCTGAACTCCGGACGCTGAACGATCAAGCCCGAGAGCATGCGCTGTCGACGGCGCAGTGCATTGCCGCCACGTTTGGGACGTTGGCCCGACGGGCTCCGGAGTGGCCAAAGGCGGTCACCGCGGTGGTGGACGAGGCCACCCAGGCCTCGGAGCCCGCCGTGTGGGGGGCCGTGCCCTTCATCGAGCGGTTGGTGCTTGTCGGAGACCCTGAGCAGCTCGGCCCCATCAGCATCGTACCCCATAGTCCACTCGCCACTTCACTTTTGCAGCGGCTGATCGTGCACGAAAGCCGTCCCGCTCCCATGCTCGAAGTGCAACACCGCATGGCCACCCCCATTCGAGAACTCGTCGCCGACGTGTATGGGCCGACCTACCGCGATCATCCACGGGTGGCGGACCAACGTTTGCTCGATCTTCCGCCCATTACGTGGGTCGATACCGCCGGAGCGGGGTTTGCCGAAGCGCGAGATCCGGCCACCCAATCCCTCTACAACGAAGGCGAGGTCGCGCTCCTCGCCATGGCGGTGGGCGAACTGCGCGACCGCGGCGTGGAGCCCGAACGTATCGGCGTGATCGCACCGTACAGTGCCCAGGTGGGTCGGTTGGCGGCCCATCCCGCACTGGCCGGAATTGAGGTGGCCACCATCAATGCGTTCCAGGGTCGAGAGAAGGACGCCATCGCGGTCAGTTGGGTACGCAGCAACGATCTCGGCGAACTCGGCTTTGTAGCGGATCCTCGACGTTTGACCGTCGCATTGACCCGGGCACGGTGTTGGCTGTGGCAAGTGGGCGATGCGGCCACCCTGTCGCGTCATCCACGGTTCGCGCACCTTCTCGCCCACCACGAAGACCACGGTGCGCTCCGCAGTGTTTGGGAACCGCCATGGTCCGACGCGGTGTAGGTCTTACGCCCCCGAACGGCTTGGGTCGACCAGGTACTTTTGTCCGGTCGATTTGCGATCGTAGGCCCGTGCGATGTCGGGATCGATCATGTCCTCGAGACTGATCGTCTGCGTGTACTGGCTCGCGAAGATGCCGTTGCGCTCTTCGACTGCGAATCGTCGCATCGCCATGGTGCGTTCCGGTCCTGCGCTGGCCAACCGAGGCGTGAGTAGCCACCCGCCCACGCCCCAATACATGCCGTAGCTGGCGGTGAGCGTCTGGGGGCTTGGGTCGAGCCGGCCATAGATGTAGACCTGCTTGTGCGCGGTGGTGCCGTACACGCTGTAGGGAGCTCCGCGTTTCGCTTGGGCTTGCTCCATCGCGATGAGGATGTCGTTCGCCATGCGTCCTCCGCCGATCGCGTCAAACGCGAGCGTGGCGCCGGTGGTCGTGATGGCGCCGATGAGGTCGGACATGAACCCGTCGGTCGAGGAGTCGACAACGTGGGTGAGGCCAAGCTTTGTCAGGGTTTCGCGTTGGGCCGCAGACCGAACGATGGCGACCAGGGGCACATCTTTGGCCACGCAAAGCCGCGCCAGCATTTGCCCCAGATTCGACGCGGCCGCCGTGTGCACGAGCGCCGTGTGCCCCTCTTGCTCCATGGTGTCCAGGAAGGCCTGCACGGTCATGGGATTGACGAAAAGCGAAGCGCCTTCATGAGGGGCTGCGCCTTCGGGCAACGGCACTACGTTGCGGGCCTTCATCACCCGGTGGCTCCGGTACATGTTGCCGCCTACGATCGTGACGACGCGCCCCATCAGAGCCTGAGCTGCCTCTGAGGCCCCTGCGGCCACGACGGTGCCCGCCCCTTCGTTGCCGGCCGATAACTTCTGCCCGGTGCGGGCTGCGAAATAGCGTTTGGCCGCGGGTGCGACATCGGCCACGAGCGCGGGATGCCCATCGACGGTTTCGCGACGCGCCGTCGACAGATCGGCTGGGGCCACCAACAACCCAAGGTCACTGGGGTTGATGGGAACCGCTTGCATCGCCACCACCACTTCGTCGTCCGCCGGATCGGGAACCTCGAGCGGTTCGACGGACAACACGAGCCGTCCGTCCTCGGTGACCAGGGTGAACAATTGTCGTGCAGGTTGATCGGGCATCGCAGGCCTCCTCGGCTGGTCTTGAGGATGTACCGTGCGACGCGACGGTCATTGCGGTTCGCAGCGTCGTTCAGATTCGGGTCCGTCCAGTTCCTCCTCGGGGATCCGCGAGCTGACCTGTTCGACATGCACGAACGCAAAGCGATCGATGCGGTGACCTTCCGATCGCTCCTTGAGGGAAAGCTCGTAGGTGCCTGGGTTCTCGAAGTAGGCGTAGACGATGTAGCCGTGGTTGTCGATGGTACGCCCGTGCCACTCATTGGGGCCGTTTCCGCTTCGGTACAACTTGAAATAGCCGTTGCGACCCGGATTCTCTTCACCAAAATCCGGTCGATCGAGCGCATTGCCGCCGGGGTAGTAAATCGCTGGCGTGTTGGCCTTCCCATCGCGAAGGGCTTCGAACGCTGCGGTTGAATCGAGACGGCCGTCCGATGCGAAATAGTGGACGTCGTCGGCGTTCTCGAGTCTGAACCAGGAGTCGTTCCGGTCGGTGCTGCTATTGCCCGTAAACACCGACTTCATGTGGAAGCGGTACAAGCCTGGGGTCGCGATGGCGAGCTCAAACAGGCGTTCGTCGCCGTTGGTGTTGCCCAGGTGGTCGTTCTGGGCTTCGAGGTAGGTCACGCCATCGGCGTCCACATCGTGCCACCCATTGCCGATCGCGGTGGAGTTCTCCGCTTCAATGAGCAGGAGGCCGTCGACCTCTTCGAATGCACCGAGGGCTTCGCCAGGGGGGCACGGGCCTTTGGGCGCACCGGTGTCGTCGTTGGCGGTGTCTGTGGTGACTCCAGGGGGCGTGGTTCGGTCCTCGGTGTCGTCCGGCGTCACCTCGTCGGCCTGCGTATCCCCGGTTGAAGCAGGTGAAACCCTGGCTTCACAACTCACTACGAGTGGCCATGCAATCAGCCAACGAAATGGTCCCATCGTTCCCCCATGTGTTGCCGGTGCCCTTTACCCCAACAGGTCATGGCGTGGGGGCGGAGAACCGGAGAGGGGACGGTCAGGAGGCACGATGACGGTTCGCCATTACGTACGCTGGCTGCAGTTTGCGGCAGTCCTCACCATCGCGACGGGTCTCGTGGCCGCTTTGGCGAGCCATCCGGCGACTGCGGAACCCTGGCGGTGGCTCTTCGATGTGCTCACCTGGCCCGTCGACGGGTCGCCGGCGGGGTTCGATCGGCTGAGCTACCAGGTCAATGCGGTGCTCGGCGGCGTCATGGTGGGGTGGGGATGCACGATCCTGTTGTTCACCCTCGACCGACAGGCCGATCCCCACGCCATCGCGCGGCCCATCCTCGGGGGCCTGGTGGCGTGGTTTGTCATCGACAGCAGTGGCTCGCTCGTGGCGGAAATTCCTGGCAACGTTGTGTTGAACCTTGGATTTCTCGTGCTGTTTGTCGTTCCGTTGGTGGGGATCTTAAGGTCCCCATCCGGGTGAGTTTCCGTCAGGCCACTTCGGGTTCCGACGCCGACTCGGACTCCGTCGCCATGCGTCGGGTGACCCACATGATGCCGATGAGGGCGCCGACCACGAGCATGGTGCCGGTGAGGAGGCTGTAGTCCTCGGAGCGCAGCATCGCGTACAGCGCCAGGTACAGCAGCGAGAGGCTGCCAAAGACGGTCGCGCTGGCTCCAATCGCGCGTGTCGCGACGAACGTGTAGCCGCTGATCAGGCTGACCGTTACCGCGGCGGCGCCCGAATACGCCAGGTGGAATCCGCTGTGTTCGGAGGCCGCCAGCAAAATGAGGTAGAAGACCACGAGCGCGAGGCCGTTCACCAGCCACTGCACCGGGTGCAACTCGAGTTTCATCCCTCGCTCGAGGACCAGGAACGTCAGCAGGCACAATCCAATGACGAGCATGCCGTAAGTGATGGCGCGCTCGGCGGATGCGTAGGGGCTGGCCGGTTCGACTAAGGTGACGCCGACGTGGTGGGTACGGAGGGGCTGCAGGGCCGTACCTTCGAGTTCGATGACTTGGGGGGTCGGTCGGGCGACCCCAGGGATGGACCATTGGCCGACGAAGCGGTCCTCGGCCACGTCTCGGTCCGCGGGCAGTGTGAATCCGCCGAAGCTTGGCGAGGGCCACGCCCCTGCCATTTCGATGTTCGAGGTTTCGCCTAGGGCCGTCGCGTAGATCGAGCCCATGCCGCGCAGCTTGAGCCTGACCGTAGCCGAGGCTTCGTCCTCGTCGAAGGCTTCGATGCGCCCGGAGATGCCGAAGTATTCGCCTTGTTCGGCCAACGAGCCTGAGTTTGGCCGTAGGTGTTCGCCGTTCCAGACCAGCTCGTCGACGCCCGACACTGCCGAGAGGTCGGAGAGGCCGATGAACAGTTTGGCTTCGTCCCACTGCGGGTGTCGCGTGCGTCCTGCGGGGGCGGGAAACTCAGGTCGTCTGAAGGTCGTTTGGAGCGTCACCGTGGCGTCGTAGACCAGCACGTCGTATAGACCGCGGCTTAGTGAACGCGGGTCGATCTGCGTCTTTAGGTCCAGGTGTTCGGGGAGTACGGCGAAGATGTGGCGGACTTCCCGGGGGGACTCTGTGACCACTGTTTTGCCTGCGTCGTCCGTTTTCTGAACGCGTTCGGTCCAGCGTTCCATCACCGGGACCCACAGCACCGGTCCTGTCACCGTTTGGGCCCGTCCCCATTGCTCTCCGATTTCGGACTGCACTTCCGCCAGGCGGTAGCCTCGTTCGCGGCGCAGCTCATCGACCATTTCCAGCGGGACCAGCAGCACCATACCTGTCAGCATCACCAGCGAGAGTCGGCCCAGTACGCTTCGGGTGAGCGTGCGCCAGCCTTGGCTGAGTCGAGCTTTGGTCTCTGGTGAGGCCATCGCCATGACCGCACCTGCGACCGCTGCCACAATCCAAGCTCCGACCACCAGAACGATCAGAAGTCCCATTCAACCTCCACGCGTCACTGGTAAGCGACGCATCGAGCGGCAACTGCGGCGGCGCCGTGCAGATTCTGTGCAGTCACCCATCCGCGTCACCTGTCACCGATCCACGACATCACCAGCCGAGCATGCTCGGCCTAAGGCTTACGGCATGGGGTGTGCATAGGAGGTGAGCCTTGGAGGCCCTATATGATCCGTGTCTTGCCCATCGCGCTTCTTTCGGTTGGGTGCTTCGACGACTGTTTTTCCCTCAATAGTGACGACAAGCTTGTGTTGTTCGTCCAAAGCCAGCCCGATCCTGTGAACGTGCAGGAGGGGGTCAGCGAGTTTCAGGTCGTGGGGCAGTTGCCCGAGATCGACGAAGCGGAGCCGCGCTACGTCACCCGCATCGTGTACGAAGGGGCCGCGGTCTTCGAGCACGTGGATTGTGATTCGGGCGACGTGATCGCATCGAACGGAGGGGGGGATGTGGAGGGGTCCTTCCTCGTCGAGGACCTCGTGGAATGCGGGGGGCTCGCTTGTGACGTGGAGCTGTGTGTGAACGTCGACAATCGGACGGGGAGGGCAAAAGACATCTTCCTCGCCGGGGTGACGGAAGTGAGCACGCCACGCGAGTGTGGTGAGGAGGACGTCACGAGGCTGCCGCCATCGTTTCTGTACGAACTTGAGCTACGCCGGTAAGCGCTTAAGGCAGGACTTCATACTTGAACAGGGGCGTTGCCTCCGACACGCTCGGATTGAAGAACTGGTTTCGCACCGCCTGATACGCG
The DNA here is from genome assembly GCA_039208735.1 of Myxococcota bacterium. Classification (GTDB taxonomy): domain Bacteria; phylum Myxococcota_A; class UBA796; order UBA796; genus DRPG01. The sequence goes on from JBCCQY010000106.1 coordinate 22,495, forward strand.
GGGTTCGAGAAGAACGCGGTCATCGCTTCTTCATCGGGAAATCGAAGCGTAAAGAGGCGGTTGAACTTGGCATTGCCGGGGGCGAGCAACACTTCCGAGACCCGCACGTCCGTCGTGAATTCGCCTCCGTGCTGCTTGAGGATCGGCAGCATGCCCTCCCGATACGCCTGATAGCCAGCTTCATCGGTCACGTTCACGCCCACGAGTCGTTCGATGGCCATGGTCTGCTCCATTGGGTGTGTTGGCCCATACCATCGCGTGTACGTACCAGTCGTTACAGAGTCGATCCGCGCTTCGAACGGACCGCATGAACCACTTTGTGATGATTCAAGTAAGCCTTTCGTTGCAGCGACAAAATGCCATGCTCATCGGGGAGCATCGAATCGTGAAGCCGGTGTCCGTTCTTCCGACATGCGGCGAGGCCACGTTTCTCGTCGCTCGATGGAGGATCGATGAGAACAACCCTCGCATGGGTGAGCCTGCCCGTCGTGGCGGTCGCCCTGCTGGCGCGTTCGGGCGTCGCGCAGCCCCCGGGCCCGGCCCGGTTCTGTGAGCATTACCCGGAGGCTCCGGTGTGTTCGGCGGGTGAGGCATCCTGCGCCACCTGCCACGTTGCGCCCCCCCAGCTCAATGCCTACGGCAGCGACATCGCGGTGGCCTTGGTTCCCAACGAATCGCGGCCGTTGCACGCCGATGTGTTTTCGTCGAACCTGGTGGATGCCTTGGTCGCCGTCGAACCCTTGGACTCGGACGGGGACGGCTCGTCGAACCTCGACGAAATCCAATTCGGCTCCGATCCTGCGGATGCCGAAAGCACGCCGGCGGTCCGTGATTGTACGGATGCAGATCCGAAGGATGCGTGGGATCTATGTGGCTATGACGTCGACTTCGCCTTTAAGCGTGTGATGGTCGATTTCTGCGGTCGTTCGCCGACGTTTGAAGAGCGTGAGGCATTCCTCGACGACAAGGATCCCGTCACCGCACTGCACGACCAGCTCGACCGCTGCTTCGAGACCGAAGCGTGGCGGGGCATTGGTGGGCGGGTTTGGAACCTGGCCAACCGCAAGATCGCCCCCACCCAGGCGGTAAAGTCCGGGCGGGACTCTGGGCCGATTCCGCTTGGCGATTACGATGACGATTACGCTTACTTCGTATGGACCCAGACGGAAGATCGGGATGCGCGCTTGGTGCTGACTGGGCAGTCGTTTGTGGAAGCCAAGCGAATGGGTGGCCGGACCGAGTACCAGGTTTGGGACCGCGACGCCGAAGAAGACTACGAGGCCCGAGGCTACGATCGGGCGCAGTTCGTGCCTCGCGATCGACGGGCCGGCATGTTGACCCACCGGTGGTTCCTCGTCGTCAATACGATGTTTACCGCCGTTCCTCGAACGACCGCAGCTCAGGCCTACCGGGCCTACCTTGGCTACGACCTTGCGAGGCTGGAAGGGCTTTTCCCAGTGCCGGGAGAGCCCGTGGACTACGACGTAAAGGGCGTGACGGAACCTGGGTGCGCGGCGTGCCACTCGACCCTCGATCCGCTGTCGTATCCGTTCAGTCGCTACGAAGGCATCGGTGGAGGAGACCCCAACAGCCTGTCCTACACCTACGACGCAGATCGCATGCCGTTCTACGTCGATACCGACGGCCCGCTCGTGGCCGATACCCCTGAAGCCGGGGTGCTCTTCGGGGAGCCGGTCGCTGACCTTGTGGAGTGGGCGACGGTCGCCGCCAATAGTGAAGCCTTCCGGCGTGCGACGGTGCTCGATTACTGGCGGATGCTTTTGAGGGAAGACCCCCGGGCATCCGAGCAGGATGCCTTTGGCAAGCTCGTGCAGGCTTTCGGGACCGAGCACGACTACCGCGTGCAGTCGATGCTGCACGATCTCATCGACACGGAGGCCTACGGTGCGCCTTGATGCTATGCGATTGCTTTTGGTCGGGGGCGCCACCTTGTGGTTGGTCGCGTGTGGTCGCACGCCCGAAGAGGCGAGAACCACCAGCGCGGCGGGTCGTATTCTGCCCAAGTCGGGGGAGGTATGGTCACGCGACCTCGCCGATGGCCTCGACTTGCATACCTGGGAACTGTGTCGGGAACTTGGTGAGGTGGATTGTGTCACCGAGGCCCACCTCATCACCCTTGGCGGCGTTGAACCGACGCGGCTCGGCATCGACGAACCGCTCGCCGAGCCCTCGATCAGCGCGCCGATTGCGTTCGATCGCGTGGCCATGGCCGCCTGTGCCGAGCGCTACACGCGCGACGTGGCCGGACCTGCAGTGGTGTTTGGCTCGGTGATCGACAAAGACGGAACGCGGGCCCGGCGGGAGGTGACGACGCGCCTTGTGCAACGCCTGCTCGGACGCAATCCGACGCGCGACGAGACCGATGCCCTGCTCGCCCTAGGGCCCGAACTCGAAGCCATCTCCTCGGACCCGGTGCGAGATTGGTCCATTGGCGCATGCGTCATCGTGGCCACCTCCCTCGAAGCCCTCTTTTACTGAAGGAGCCGACATGTCTTCTCATCGAATCGCAGGCGTTCCTTCAAGGCGCTCGTTTCTGCGGGGATTGGCTGCATTTTCCGGAACGTTGGCCGGCTCGTCTGCATTGCTGAATGCAACCGCGTTGGGGCAGCAGGCGGCCGACCCCCGGTTCCTCATTGTGCTCACGGCCAGTGGCGGGGGCTCGATCATCGACGGACCGCTCGCCATCCGGGCGAGTGAATCGACCGCTCCGGACGAACTCAACACCTTCCCCGATTCGCTGGTCGTGGGCTGGGAGGACTCCCCGTTCCGGGCCGTGGACTTTTCCGGCCCGGCGATCGGGCAGATTCCCGCTGCCTTCCGCGTGGCTCCTTCTGAGGTGGTGGCCCGTCATCGGGAAGCGATGATGGTGGCTACGTGGACCCGCAGCAGCGTCAACCATCAGGTCGGGCAGCGACGCGCCGTGACCGGCAACGAAGCGTGGCGAGGCCGCACCATGCAGGAGATGGTGGCTTGGCAGTACGGGTCGGAGGCCCCGATTCCCAACGTCCACCTGACGGCCGGCTTTGGCTACAATGAGCCCGGTACGGACGGCACGATTCCTCCATGGGCCCGCGGTCAGATCGTCGCGAATCCCGCCGTGTGGCCGTTGTCGCTCGATGGCAGTCGTGGTCAGCCTGGCGTATCCCCCGAGGTGTTGGCCGCGGTTCGTCGTCACCGCAATGACGTGTTCGAGCCTGCTACCCGGTTTGATCAGGTGTTTGGGGCGTCGCCACGCGCGGTGACCTGGAAGGACCTCCGAGGTACGCCTCAACAACGCATCGAAGGCCTCGACCTGATCACCAAGCTCATGGTCAACGCCTCGGGAGGCTCGCTTGAGCCGTTCGGTCTGGAGCGTTCGCCAGCCGCCGACCTCGTGTTGTCGGCCTTCCCGAACGTAGCCGCGGATCCCATCGAGGCCAAGGCGGCACTTGCGTTTCTGCTACTGAAGTATCGCGTCAGCGTGTCGGTCACGCTCGGGCCCGATTTTGGGTTCGTCTACGGTGAGGGCGAGGGCGATGCGGGGACCGATCTGCCCCTGAATAGCGTGCTCAACCCGCCGCTGGCCTTTGATGTGAGCCACCAGGGCCATCGCTCGGGGCAAGCCGTCATGTGGTCGCGTCTGTATCGGATCCTCGATGGGCTGATCGGCCTGCTCCGCGCCGAGGACTACGGCGATGGCACGAGCCTGTGGGATCGCACCATGATCTACGTCGCGAGCGACTTTGGCCGGACGAAGAACCGACCCACGGGAGCGGAGGATTGGGGGAGTGGCCACGACCTGAACAATGGCATCCTCGTGGCTTCGCCGCTGGTGCCTGGCAACACCTTGCGGGGCGGTGTCGATCCGAACACCGCACTGACCTATGGGTTCGATCCGCAAACCGGCGCCCCGAGCCCCGGTCGTCAGATGTCGGAAGCCGAGATCTTCTCTGGGCTCCTCGGAGCCCTTGCCATCGACACGAGCGGGAGCGGCTTGCCCGATGTCCCCGCGATGCGGAGGTCGTGACATGCTTCGTGGCATCTGGTTGCTTGGACAGTTGGCCTGTGCCCCCGATCGCGACGGAGACGGGGTTGTGCGGAGCGAAGACTGCAACGATGACGATCCATCGATCTACCCCGGAGCCCGGGAGACCGAGGGAGACGGCATTGACTCGAATTGCGATGGGGAGGACCCCGGATTTGCCTTCGTCGGCGATTGGGCCCTGACCGACGTAAGCGTCTCGATCGCGGGCTACCTCATCGAAGGCCTCGACATCGCAGGCCAATTCACGGTGGCGACCGACCTGACCGCGACCACCGATCTGGCGGTCACCGCGAAGGGCCTTGCCCTTCCGCTGGACTTGGTTGGTGCGGCAAGCCCCATCCCAGGGGAGGGACTGTTTTGGCTCGACATGGAAGGGACGCTTGGCGAAGGCTCCCTCATGAGCCGGTCCGTGGCGCTGTGGGACTGTGAGTGGAGCGACGGCGCGATCGAGTGCGTGGGCACGTTGCTGGTGTTTGGCGACAACTACAACGTCTGGGCGGTCTTCGAAGCGGTGCCCTGACCTTCGCTGAAGATCGCTGACCCAACTCCTGCGGTCCGCCATTCCTCCCCCTCGTACCTTGATGCATACGCGGAGGGAGCGACATGCGCGGACTTGGACTGGTAATTCTGCTTGCGGCGGCGTGCGACGACGTTGGTTCGAATGTCGATAGCGGATCGCTGCTGTTCGGCGGTGCGTTTGACGCATTTTCCGAGAACGTCGTCATCTACCTGGACGGCGATGAAGTGGTCTTCGAAACCAACGGGTTGCCTGACCACGAGTCGCCTTACTGGGGAGTGGGCCACGAGTTGTATGTCGCACCCACGGTAACGACCGAAGAACAGATGGCGCCCGGCAACATCGATCGGTTTCAGGGCACCTTTACGCTTCGAGTGCCCGCCGCGCCCACCTTGGCCAGCCAGTCGAGCGCTACAGGCCTCGGTCCCATCGGCATCGCAGTCAGTGGGGCAGTGATTTACAACGACCAGGAAGGGCCCAACGTACCCCTCGATAACGCAGTGGGCTCGCTCGACTTCACCGGTGCTCATACCGGCCCACAGTCGTACCACTACCACCTGGAACCGTTGGCGTGGTCCGAGGACGACGATGTGCTCATCGGCATTATGGCCGATGGGTTCTACCTGTATGGCCGGCGAGAGCCCGCATCCGAAGGGGGCGACTACCCGAGCGACTTGGACACCTCCGGCGGTCACACCGGACCGACCCTCTACAGTGACACGCCAGAGTACCACTACCACATTCAAAACGAAGCCTATTTGGGTCAGTACTACCTGTTGTTCCCCGGTGATTACCAGGGCACGCCGAGCACGATCCGGTGATGGTGCTTTGGCTGTTGGCCTGTGGCGTTGACTCGGAACTCGAACCTCTCGTCGGGCTAGATGATCTTGAACTGGTCCGGGGAACCGGCGTGTGGATCCTCGATGGTGCGCCGTACACCGGGGTGGCAGAGCAGGTCGCACCCGGCGGGATGGTGTTTGAGCGGGTGACGTTTCGAGAGGGGCGTCGCCACGGTCGACGCGAGCAGTTCCACCCCGATGGCACCCTGCGGTTGCAAGCCGACTATGTCGATGGGCGGCGTGACGGAATGGTTCGAACCTGGTGGTCCAACGGGCACCTGCGGGCCGAGGCCGAACTCGAGGATGGGGTTGCGCACGGCGTTCAGCGGCAGTGGTACGAAAGCGGCGCCTTGTTCAAGGAGCTGCACTACGACCACGGCGCTGAACAAGGGCTGCAACGAGCTTGGCGCGAGAATGGGGTGCTCTACGCCAACTACGAAGCCCGCAATGGCCGAATCTACGGCCTGAAGCGTTCAAAGCTATGTTTTCAGCTTGATGATGAGGAGGTCGTGCGTGGTGACGTTCGCCTGGATGTGGCTGGGGTGTTCGACCCCAACGACCAACCCTGAGCCGCTGCCTTACTATGCATCGCGGGACTTCACGCCCCACTGGTTTACGCCGGACACGGTGCCGGAGGGGTTTCACGCCATCCCGGCGTTTTCACTCACCGACCAACACGGGGCGACGGTGACCGACGCCGATCTTGACGGGAATGTCTCGATCGTGAGCTTTTTCTTCACCCGCTGTGGTGGCATCTGCCCAAGCTTGACGGCTTCGCTGCACGGCGTGGCAACTGAGTTTGCGGGCCGGGATGACGTGCAGCTGCTCGGCCACTCCGTAATGCCGACGGATGACACGGTCCCGGTCCTGAAGGCGTTTGCCGACAAGCACGGGATTACCTCGCCACAGTGGCACCTGCTGACCGGACCCCGACCCGAGATCTATGCCCTTGGGCGCGAGGCTTACTTCGTCGAAGAAGATCTAGGGGAGCCGGTCGACCCCGACGCGTTCCTGCACACCGAGAACGTTGTGATGGTGGACGGCACACGGCGGATTCGCGGCATCTACAATGGGCTCAATGCCAGCGCGATGCGCCAGCTCGTGGCCGACGTGAAGACGGTCCTCGCGGAGTAGGGCGCGTCATTCAGAGCGGGAAATGTGAAACCCCGCGTCGGTGATGGACTGCTGGAGTCGGGACAAGGCGGCGTTCCCCGAAATGACGGCGGTGTTCGCGTCGAGGTTGATCACGGCGGACTGCACCCCATCGGTGGCCAGAAGCGCCCGCTGCACTTTGTTCGCGCACCCTTCGCAGGTCATGCCTTGCACTTCGATGGTCAAGGCACGCTCATCATCGGAGACGGCGGTGCGGTTCGCGAACCACAACATCGCATCGTCATAGGCGAATCGAGCGAGGAGGCCCAGCAGGACGACCGCACTTGCGATGCTCCACCACGTCGTGTGGGCATGGGCGGCCGCCACCGTTGCGGTGAGACTGCCAAATACCTGCTCGTAGAGCAATCCGAATCCGATGCTTCCCGCGAGAATGGTGGCGAGGTACACGCCAAGCACGTTGCGCCCAAAGGTGCGGTACACCGTGCCAAGGGTTGCCACGTTGGTCGCAGGCCCTGCCATGAGGAACACGAGCGCGGCGCCGGTGGGCATGCCGGCGGCGACCAAGGCCGCCGCGATGGGAACGGACGCAGTGGCGCAGACATAAAGCGGCAACGAGATGCCGAGTACGGCCCCAAAGGCCAGGGCCGTAGCTCCTCCGGTGAGACCGGCAAACGCGTCGACGGGGAGCGCCGTCGTCAAGGCCGCAGAGAACAACACCCCAAATGCCAACCAGCCCCATACCTCACGGATCACATCGATCGCGTGGTGCAACGCGTCGGAAAGGGTGTGAACGTGCTCGTGAGCGTCGTCGGCCTCGATCTTCGAGACGCCCCTTGGGGTGATTGCGTCGGTCGTCCAGCCTGCCACCAGGCCGGTGACCAGTGCCGCGCCCACCTTCCACAACGCAAACGGCCATCCGAGCATGCCGGCCGAGACGAGGACCGAATCCACCCCTGTTTGGGGCGTGGCGACCAAGAACCCCACGCTGGCTCCATCGCTCGCCCCATTCCGCTTGAGCCCGATTCCCGCTGGGATCACGCCACAGGAGCACAGCGGGAGGGGCACGCCAAGGACCACGGCCTTGGCCACCCCCCAGCCGCCCGACAGCTGGCTCTTTATAAACCCCGAGGGCACGAGGTAGTGCAGCGCACCGCTGACGGCGGCACCCAGCAACAGCCATGGGGAAAGCTCTAGAAGAACGTCCCAAACGTTTACGAGGAAGGTCATCGGCTTGCGACTCCGGCGTAGCGCGCGAACACATCCATCAGGTCATCGATTCGAGCCACCTGCTCATCTTCGTCGTCACCATTAAGGGCGTCCGCCACACAGGTTTCGACATGGTTGCGCAAGACAAGCTGGCCGACGCGGGCTAACGCGCCGCGGACCGCCTGTAGCTGCAACAGGATGTCGACACAGTCGCCGTTGTCTTCGATCATGCGACGAACCCCCGTGAGCTGGCCCTCGACCCGCTTGAGACGTGCCACCAGCTTCTTGTGTTCGCCGGAGTCCATATGCATGACTGCTCCAATACCCCCGGGGGGCATTGGTGTATACCCCCGGGGGGTACGAGCAACAAGTCATGAACGTCTAAGGCAAGAGGTACTGGGCCACGCTGAAGGTGTAGACGCCGACCAGGAAGTAGTGCCCGTCAGGCAGTGAGTTGCCCCCCAAAATGATGTCTTCGTAGGGGAGAGGCACGGCAGGCCAGCCGTCTTCGTCGAGCTGAAGTTCACCTTCGGCCGAAAGCAATCCGGCAACCACCATGTGGGAGGCCCACGTCGACGGTTCCCAGATATCGGAGACCCACGAGCCACCAGCCAATTGCGCTTCGCCATGTGCTTCGGCCCAAAAGGTGTCGGCGAGGGCGCTCTTCTTGTCTTCCAGCAGGCCTTGCACGTCGCTCCGCAGGGTGCCCACGCCGACGCCCCACAGTTTCGAGGCGATGAGGCCGCCTGGGTCGGGCATGTAGTCGGGATCGACGTCTTCACACCCATTGGTGGTTACGCGGGCCTGAGCCGGGACCGTGAAGCCTACGTGGGTCATCAGGGTGCTTTCGATGTCTTCGGTGGCGTCCTCAAAGACCCAGCTCTCGAGCGAGACACTCGCCGCATCGTCCATGATGAGGTTCACCCGGCACTCGAGGTCTCCTGAGGCATCAAACATTCGGATGGCCACCAGCGGGGCGAGTTCTGTGCCATTGTCGAAAAAGGTGCGGAGCGTGGCGGCCTCCCGATCCACCGCGAAGGAGGCTTGCACCGTAAAGCTCGTCGGAGCCCAGCCCCGAGGTTGCGGCGTTCCCGAGTCGATCGAGGGCAACACCGGGGGATCTTCCGTCTCGACGACCTCGCTCGTGCAGCCGCCAAGCCCCAACCACAACCATCCTGCAGCAACCATCGATTCAACCCCTCCGAAGTGCTGATGCTACCGCACTTCTGCAACGAGTGCGGAGCGAACGGCTGCGTACACGTCATCTGCGATGGCGCGCACTTCGTCGTCCGTTCGATCCTGAATGGGGTGAGGGACGTAGACCACCGCGGGGTCTACGCCGAGGGCATCGGCTTGGCCATCCGCGCCATCTCGGAACGCGTCCGAAGCCACAAAGGCGGAGGGAATGCCGCGGCGCTCGAGGTCGGCGGTGTCGTGCACACTGCACGAC
>JBCCQY010000107.1:0-31591 GCA_039208735.1 Myxococcota bacterium
ACGTGCCACTGCTGGGCACCGCGGGCCTTCGGCGCTTCACGCCTGCAGCCCTACGCGGGTCCGCTTTCGTCGCTTACGCTCCTGCAAGTCCGTGCTCCGCTGGCCTTCGGCGCTTCACGTCTGCAGCCCTACGCGGGTCCGCTTTCGTCGCTTACGCTCCTGCAAGTCCGTGCTCCGCTGGCCTTCGGCGCTTCACGCCTGCAGCCCTACGCGGGTCAGCTTTCGTCGCTTACGCTCCTGCAAGCTGATTAATAATGCGGCGGCGGCTCGTCCGTGGCATCAGGAGCTTGACGTTCGACCGCTTCCCGAAGCGCGTCCATGTCGCGCCGCAGGCCTTCGACCTCGTCTCGGACGGTGCGCAGTACCTCGTCGAGTTTGGCAAGAAGGTCCTCCTGAAACGCCACCTTGACCTCGAGATCGGTCAGCCGCTTGTCGGTCTCACTCATGAGTCGTCCTTCTCGAAGATCTCGCGCAAGATCGCTGACGGCGTGCCCACCGACGTAAGCCAAAGCTGATGGATGGCTCGGGTGCTTGCAACATGCAGCAACCGCCTGGCCTCGGCTGCGTCAGGGTAGTACCGCGCACTCGCTTCGAGAACCACGACGTAGTCAAACTCAAGGCCCTTGACCGTGGCGACCTCAGCGATCTCGATGCCGGGGGCAAAGGTGAAGTCCTGCTGCGTCACCCGACGCAACCGGGGGACCTCACTGCGGTTGAGACCGGCAAAGTACACACCCGAAATCTCGGAGGACGGCGACAACAGCACCACCGAAGCGAGCGGCTCAGCACGGACCAACTCCTTGAGAGAGTCAGCGAGGAACGCGACGCAAGCACCGTGATCGGTAAACTGGAACAGTTCGACGTCAGGACCCCCTCGCGTGGCCAACGGAGGGTCATCATCCTCGCGCAGATCGCCGAGCACGGCTTGCGAGAAGGCCACGATGGGACGGGACGAGCGGTAAGCGATGCGAAGGGTGTTCACTGTGGTTCCAGCCAGCCCCAGGCGATCGAAGAAATTCGCCCAAGACGTAAAGCCCGCCTCTTGCATCACATGCTGCTGGGTGTCGCCCGCCAATGTGATGGACTTGTGCCGGTCAAGGCACTCGATGAGCACCCGAACCTCAAGCGGCGAAAAGTCCTGGACCTCGTCAATGGCAATGTGGCGGTAGCGCAAGGCCCCGCGCTTGTGGCGCAATGGACCGACGCGCAACTGCCAGGCATGCAAGAGCAATACTTCATCTTCGGGGTCGAGGGCAGCCCCACTTTTCTTGTCACCGTCCAAAAACGCGTACAGCTCCTCAAACCGGTCGCGGCACCACACCGTCGCCTTTTCGAGCTCGGCCTGGGTGAAGGCGATGCTTCCTTCATCGGACAACGCACGGCGCAGCGCCTCGACGTTCGTAAGCGAACTCACCACATCGTCGAGCGCCTGCTCGGCCGTAGCGGGCCCCGTCACGTGCTCCACTTGATCGGCCAACCGCGCCATCATCACGGGGTGCAGCTTGAGGCGCACGACAATCGCAGGCGTATCGGAGCGGACCGACTTGGGCAGCTTGGGAAAGTGCCGGTGCACCTGACTCCGCGCCCACGATCGGAAGTCCCGCACTTGAGCATGCTCGACGCCAAGCGCGGGCAGGACGTGGCTCACATACTGGCGCAGCGCAGTGGAAAACACCACAAACAGCGTTCGGGGAGTATCGATCTCGGCGTCTTCGTAGGCGAGGTAAGCAATGCGGTGCAGCGCCACCGTGGTCTTGCCAGATCCCGCGGTGCCGCGAATGACCACGAAGCCCGACGAGGGCTGGGTGATCAGCTCGAACTGCTCGGCATCGATGAGTCCCGCAATGTCGGGCAGGCGCTTGTCGCGCCGTTGGCGCGTCCCCTTACGGTCGGTCCCCAGACGACGCGCCCTCCCCTGGTCGACCGCATGCGCTCGCAGCGCGGCCCCTTGACCGCCCGCCAACTTCGCGGGCTCGAGTCGGACCTGACGCCACCCCTCCTCCGCCTCGGGGTCGTTCACGAACGTCCCCTCGGGCGCATCGACCCGCTCCAAGGTTCCCTTTTGGATGGTCAGGGTGCGCCTGGCCTCGACCTCGCCTTCGTGGACGCGACCCCCGAACTCTTCTTCGTACTCCTCGCCCTGCTGGTACGCGTAGAACAGGCGGGAAATGGGAGCATCTCGCCAGTCCACGATGCGCAAGCGACCTGAAATGCGGGTCGTCTTCCCCAAGAAGACATCACGGGACTTCCCATTCTCGGTCAGCCGCAGGTGGGCAAAGTAGGGCGAATCAGGATCGAGCTGGGCTTTGTCCCGACTCGCACGCACCTGCGTGAGCAGAGCATACTGCCGATCGAACTGTTCCCGAAGGGCTCCCTGATCTTCTTCTTTGGCATTGGGAATCTCGTCGCGCAGACGAACCAACTCATTGACAATTTCGGTCTCGGAAACGGGAGCCTCGTAGGGCTCCTCGTTCAGCCAGGTCCGGATCCGGCCGAGCAGTTCCTGCTCTTCCTTCACGATCGGATTCGACACGGCATCCCCATGGGCAGCCTATCGCCGTAATTTGGGGACCCGTTCGTGGCCAGAATCGACCGCAAGCTCATCGACGTCGCGGACGAAGGCGGCAAACGCACGGCGAGTGGCCCGCATCGTCCCAGGAATGGACGTCTGCATGGCCTGTGCGGCCTCCCACCAGGGGCGGCCCTCCACGATGCGGTGACGGATCAACCGCTGCTCTTCGGCCGATCGCCGAGCGAGAAGGTCGCCATGCCATCCAACGAATTGGCGAAGTTCGACGACCACGGCGTCGAGGGGCCGAGGTCCCTGAGTGTAGCCACGAACGCCTTGCTCGACCTCCACCGCGGGAACGGGGGCGGAATTGGCGACCAGGCCCTCCCACAGAGCCTCTTCGAGAGCCTTCGGACGAGGGCCGGCATCATCGCGGGCGAGCAAGGAGAGCTGCGTCTCAAGCCTCGCCGCAAGCCTTGCCCGGAGCTGCTCGACCACCTCCGTCGCCCGCGCACTGACCGGCCGCACCATGACGGCCGCGGGGTCCCCCGTCCGTGAGCCACGAGACGCGCCCAGCCGAACGAGGACGTAGCCTAGGGCCTGTCGGAAGCGAACCACCGCCGCGGTAGCCCCAAACAACGTCCCAAAGGCATCGGGGGCGTAGTGCTCATGAATCGCCGCCACGAGCTGACGGGCGAGGCCCCGGCGCCGACATGCGGGATGCGTCACGATGCGAACACTCCGGATGAACCGCAGTGCACCGGCCTCTCGAACGCCAGCATGACTCACCAACGTCTCAGGAAGAGCCTGGCCACGCAGCCGCCGCGTCCCTGTCGTCAACGCCTCGATCGTCGCTTCGTCGAGAGGACCCTCCAACGCCACGATCGAGGCCGCTACGACCGTGTCACCCTGACGAAGGGTGTGCAGGGCCAGGTTTGGCGCATCGAGCAACCGCTGCAGATCCCCAGGGGTGGTCCGGTAGTGCGCGTGCACCAACAGGCCGAAGATGTGGTTGAGAGCACGCTCATCAGAGGCCAACACCTCTCGATCCCACACCTCGTGGTGCACCGTTCCCCGCGTCGGGGCGAGTGGAGGACGGGGGGTCATCAGCAGCGCATGAGTCACCGCGCGCTCAAGCGGATCATCGGCGGGGTACCGAATCGGCTCGTGCAGCGTGAGGGTCGAGGTCGGACGGGCTTGACGGCCCAACCAGGCACCAAACCGCAAGCCAAACCCCCGGCCCGTGCCTTCGTAGCCCTCGGTGGTCGTCGCAAACCAAAAGTGGGCGCCTTCAAAGCGGCGAACCAGGGCCTGGAGCCATGCCACAGACAGCGCGGCAGCCTCGTCCACCACCACAAGTCGCGGTTCGAAATCACCCCATCGGAGGCGGCTGGGTTCGATGAACGCCACGTCCGGACGCTCTGCAAACCGCACCACCTCTGCCACGGCACGGGGATCTGGACTGGTCAGACAGACGCGCCCGACGGTGTGTCGCAACGCAAGGCCCAATGCGCTCGATTTCCCTCGACCCCGGCGCGCCGTGACCACGGTGCATGCTGGAGGACCGTCGAGCCCTGATCGAAGGAACTGCACTACCGCGGCCTGGTCGGCCGTTCCCATCGTCCGCTCGCGCACCGGAGGAGGCTTTACGAGGGTGAGGTCTGTGGCCGTGTCTAGCGCCGCCACGACCCGCCAGGTAAACCGCTGCCCGACATCGTCGACCGAAAACGGTGGCACCGCAAGCCGAGGGTCTCGCGGCCACACCCCGGTCTCGGGCAGCCGCACGACCAGCACCCCGCCGGACCCGATGAGACCTTGAGCTTGGCCGAACGCCTCGGCGGGAAGAGGATGATGGCCATCGAGCACCACGGCTTGCACCGTGGTCCCTAAGGCCCTCCGCAGCGTCAACGGGTCTGCCCAAAGCACTGGATCGAAGCCTTGGAGCCAAACCTTGGCCAACGCCAGGGTCGCCTCGGGCGTCCCCCGGGCGATCCGCACCGTGCGGGGGGTCACAGCGAGGCGTAGATGGCGCGGGTCAACGCGATGGCCCGAGGAGACCGAATCCGCCAATCCATGCGGTTCATCACGTAGCCAATGGCCAGTTCCGCGTCGGGGTCGGCCCAGCCCAAGGCCCCGCCTGCCCCGGGATGCCCAAACGAAGCCGGATTCGGCGAAAACACACCTTCCGGTTCCTTCACGAAGCCTTGGGCAAACCCCATGGGCTTCTGGAGTACCCCGTCGCGCTCAGACCAAGATTGGCGAACCCTGAGCGGTTTGACCACCGTGGGGTCGACCAGGCGCACCCCGTCCACTTCGCCAATCACCGCCGCATAGGCCTTTGACAATGCATCGGCGGTGCAAACGGCCCCCATCCAAGGCAATTCCAGTGCAAGGACGGATGGGTCGTTCATCACGTCAAGACGTCGCGGTCCAAGATCAGGGTTGAGCAAGGCTTGTCCTACGAGGGTCCGCTTTCCCAGCAGGAGGCGACGTCCGATGCGTCCCTCTGCGGTTCCGCGCACGAACAGGGCCGGCAGATGATGGCGCATCCGTTCTTGCGACGACACCGTGATGAGCTGCGCCCGGCGGGCCAACACCTCGGGGCCCGCTCCAATCCAGGCCGCCAACCCTAACGGCGCGGCGATGTGTTCGGCGAACCAGCGCCCCACGCCCATGCCCGTGACCTTGCGAAACAGGCCCCCCATGAACGCGCCCCACGCCGTGGCCCCGTAGGCCTGGGTGTGACCGGGGGCCCATTGCGGGGGCTGAGCCTCGAGAACCGCGTCAATCCGAACCGGGTTTGCAAAGTCGTGCAGATCCAGCGGCTCGTCGATGACGGAGAGCCCCGATCGATGGTTGAGGAGCTGCCGCACTGTGACGTGCGCCTTGCCAGAAATCCCAAAGCCTGGCCAAACGTCCGCCACCGGCGCATCGAGTTCGAGCTGACCACGCGCGACGAGCATCAACGTGGCAATGGCCACGAGCCCTTTGGTGGCCGAGAACACGACAACCGGCGTGTCGGCGTCCCACTCGCGTGCCGTATCAGGGTCGGCCATGCCCGCGTGGAGGTCGACCACGACCTCGCCGCGATGGCGAACCACGACCGAGGCACCCATCTCGCCCCGCCGTTGAAAGTTTGCGACGAACGCCTCTCCGACAGAAGAGAAGCGAGGATGCACGAAGCCATGCACGGCGGGTTCGGCCATGCTGTGTGGTATCCCGCTCCCGGAAAGGTATCGGGAGGCACAGGGACGGAAACGATGCCTCCACTTCCCAAACCACCCGGAAAGATGGACGTGGAGGTCCTTCACGATGGGGTGCGGTGGTCGTACCGCCAACCCATCGGACGGACCTCTTTGTGGGCGTTGTTCGGCCTCATCCTGGTCGGAGGGCTCGGAGCCGCGGCGGGCCTCTCCCCCAGCGCACTTGCGCTAATGGCCGGTCTTGCGCTGTGGCTCCTCGTGGTGGTCGTGATGCGGTACCCCTATCGGGTCGAAGCGCGACTCACGGATCGCCTGCTCATCGTCGACCGTTGGCGGATGGTCGGCCGCTCTCGGGCGTCGCTGCGCCTCGACGAACTGACGCTCGTGAAAGTAAGCGATCCACCCGAACAGGGCGGCACGGGTCGCGTCATCGTGAAGGCCGACGACCAGATCGAAGCATTTGGGCGAGACCAGCCCCGACGGCACACGGAGTGGTTTGTCGAGGCTGTGGAGGCCGCCCGCCAGTCCGTCGCCCGCCGCGAGCAACGGGAAGGCCGTGAATACTCGTTCCTGCGCAAGACGCCGCAGGACGTCGATGCGCTACGGGCGCCTCCGAAGACGGAGTCGTAAACCCCTACATTGCCGCGATGACTTCAGGCAGGCCGCGAATCACGTCGTAGACGTCTAGCACGCTTTCGGCAGATTCCATCTGGGTCAGCACGTGGAGCGCCACGTAGCTGCCGTTGCGAGATGGACGTTCGGAGACTTCGAGCACCGAAGCCTCTCCGGCTGCCGCTCCCACCGCGGTGATCACGGTGGACCGGCTTTCCGGACGCACGACGATCCGAAAACGGTAGGGTCCAGGAAACTCGTGTTGGGATTCGAGGAGCGACAACACACGTTGCCGGTCGTCGGGCTGCGGATCCATGGGTGCTCTCCACCGGTCCCGGGGGTAGCGTGTCTCTATCTGGTGGCGGCGCAGGAGGGCGGACACAGGATGAGCGACACCATCACGGGCACCACCATCGCGGGCCGCTACCACGTCACAGGGCTGTACCGTCCAGGACGGATGGGTGACACCTACCTGGCGCGACGCATCGAAGATGATGCGCTCGTCTTCGTAAAGCTGCTCGACCCCGCCTACTTCGACCAGCAAGAGCGCGTGCGTCGTTTCGAACGCGAGCTTCGGATCACCCGGTCCATCCAGCATCCTGCCACCTTGTCGGTGCTCGATGCGGGCCGCGATGAACACGGGCCCTTCCTCGTCACGGAATACGTCCAAGGCGAGTCGCTGGCCGATATTCTCGCCGAACATGGCGCGTTGTCCGCAGATCGCGCCGCCCGGCTTGCCGCGCGCATCGCCTCAGCCCTGCATGCCGCCCACAACGTGGGCGTCATCCACCGCGACCTTGCCCCCACAAACGTGCTCGTGGGGCACGACGACCTCATCAAAGTGACGGACTTCGGCTTGTCCGTGCTGACCCAGCTCGACAACAGCGGCGCCGATGAGGTGACGGCCACGGGCGTCAAAATCGGCACGCCCTGGTACATGGCTCCCGAGTACATCACTGAGGAAAAGCTCGACGCCCGTGCCGATCTCTACGGGCTGGGGGTGGTCCTCTTCGAGATGCTCACGGGGTCGAAACCCTACACCGGGCGTCCTTACGAGGTGATGGACCTCCACGTCGACGCGCCCATTCCGCACCCGCAGGCCAAGGCGGGAAACACCCCAGGGTGGCTCGACGCACTAACCGTGCAGCTCATGGCAAAGGAACCGGGTTTGCGACCGCCCTCCGCCATCGACGTCATCCGGCGCATCGAGGAAGGTCTTGGGGGCGCAGTCGTCGCCGGCCCCTCCCCGATGACGCCGTTGGGCGCGGGCCGCGTCGCCGAGCCACCGCCACGGATTCGCCGGTTGATCGGTAGCCACCTGCGCCAGGGCGCCAAGCAGGTCGCCGCGTCCCTCGAACGACGACGCTCCTACGTGGTTCAGCGCCTGGCCAATCCCTCGGTCGCCGCCGAGTTGGGTTGGCGACCGGGATGGCGGATCGTGCTGCCCGACGAGCCCGTCGATGGATTGCTCGAACCCGAGTTTTCGGCCGAGGTCAACCAGCGGCGTTTCTTCGCCTTCCCTCCTGGACAAACCACCCAAGCCGTCGAAGGGGTCACCTCGGGCGCCGATCCTGGCGCCACCTTGATGCGCGCCCCCGAGAACGTCGAAGCCTACTTCAATCCAGAAGAACCCTCCGCCGAAGCGCTGCACGACCTATGGATCCAGTCGCGCTACGAATTGCTGGAACGCCTTTGCCAAGCCACGCTTGAGGGCGGCTCCTCCGACCCAGCGGCCTTGGTGCTCAAGGGAGCGGCGCAGTACGAGCAGGGTCGTCAGGGCGAAGGATTGCGCTGGATCCAGCAATTCCACGACCGGCATGCGGCCTCCGCACCCGCGCCCTACCGCGCGGTCGCGCACTTCTACCTCGGTCTCGACCGGTTGCAGTTTGGGCATCGACCATCCGCCGCGGAGCACTTTCGCCATGCGACGGTCCTTGGTGGCCTGTTGTCGGCGGCAGGCCGCCACGAGGAACTCACGGGAAGCCGCCCCGATGTCACGCCGTGGGTCGGACGAACCTTCGCTCCCGCCACCCTTCCCCGCCAGGACACCGGTGCGCCCGTCGACGTGGTGGCGCGATGCGAGCCGCTTGGACCCGACCAATTGCTCGCCGTCGTGTTTGCCGGGGGCCAGGAACGCACCGCTGACCATGGTCGAACCTTGCGCAGGTTGCACCGACACCTCCGTGGGTTTCCATCCGTCCTCCCGGAGGCGTTGGTGGTCACGGCGATTCACGATGGGGACCCTGAGCCGCCCCTTCACCCCGCAGACGAAGCGCTCCGCGCGACCGACCGAGCCATCACGTGGCTCGTCGACCCAGCCGCACAATGGCATCGCGCGATTCACCCTGCCAACCTGCCGTGCGTGTACTTGCTCGATGCACAGGCAACCTGCCGCTACCAGGGCCCGCTTTCTGGCGTAGGCCTTTGGGAGGCTTTGGCCGCCTCATGAACCTCGACGACTTCAATCCCGATTCTGGAGCCGAGGATCCCCGTTTGCTCTTCGGGCTGCCCCATGGCCCCGAGCACGCCCGTGTGGTGGTGATCCCTGTGCCCTTCGAAGCCACGACCAGCTACGGCCATGGCACGTCGAACGCGCCGCGCCGCATCCTCGCCACGTCGGTCCAGGTCGACCTTCGCGACGACTGGGTCGGGGAGCCTTGGCGCGAGGGCATGGCGATGCTGCCCATTCCCAAAGCCATCGAAGCGCTCGATGCAAAAGCGCGCGCGCTGATCGCGGAACGCACCGAGGAGGGCCCACCGGTCGATGACGCCGATCGACAGCGCGTCGAAACCATCAATGCGTGTGGGGCCCAGGTCAATGCATGGCTGCGAGCCCAGACCGACGCCTTGTTCGATCAAGGGCGGATTCCCGGTGCGCTTGGGGGCGACCACTCCATCAGCTTCGGGGCCATCGAGGCCGCGGCCGCTCGCGTACCCGGCTTGGGCCTCCTCCACATCGACGCCCATGCCGATCTGCGCGAGGCGTACCACGGTTACACCTGGTCGCATGCTTCGATCCTGTTCAACGTGCACGAACGGCTCGATGTTCCGAGCATCGTGAGCGTAGGCCTACGCGATTACTCGCCCATCGAAGGTCGGCGGCTCGAAGAGTCACCTCGCTTTCATCCATTTACCGACCGGCAGCTCGCCGAACATCGCCTAGCGGGGCGCCCCTTCTCGGCCTTCATCGACTCGATTCTTGCCAAGCTTCCCGAGCACATCTGGATCACGTTCGACGTCGACGGTCTCGATCCCACGCTGTGCCCGAACACCGGCACTCCGGTACCCGGAGGCCTGCGCTACGACGAGGTCAACGTGCTGCTGCACCGGGTTGCATCGGCGCGCCGCATCGTTGGATTCGACCTCACCGAGGTGGGGGACGGCGAATGGGACGCTAACGTCGGGGCTCGGCTGCTCTACAAGCTCGCGGGGCACGCCATCCACAGCCAGAATCGAGACTGACACCCGGGCGATACCCACCCCGCCGCCCTGACGCCGAAGTGCCTTCGTCGAAATCGGAGGGGCTACCGTGGTTGCGTGGGTTTGCCTTTCGGCCTTCGCCGGGTCTGCCGGCGAGCGAGTCCATCCCCCCACGGTCGACCCGCTGGTCACCACAAAACGAAGCCCAACGCTCTCGGGCACGCTCGACCCTCGGAGCATCGCCCTCCGGGTTCGCATCCGCGGCACCTATGCGCTGCCCGGAACCCAAGGCCTCCATCATGAAGCGGGACGCTGGACGCTCGACCTGGAAGCGGCGTGGTTGAGCCTTCCCGAGGGCCGCCATGACGTTGTGGTCGAGGCCCAGGGGCCCGATGGGCGTTGGGTCACCGACCCCACCCGATTCGAAGTCGAGGTCGACCGTACGCCGCCTCCTGCCCCTACGGTCACGGCCAAGCGCACCGCGGATTCACCATCCCACCTCGACGGCCACTACGATCCCCAACAGGCCAAGCTCCTGACCGTGACGGTGGCGGGCCGCCGCTTCCCACAGGAGCACAAGGCGCTACGGCTTGATCCGGCCCGTCGGCGGTGGCGACTTGATCTGCGAAAGGCAGGCCTGCGCTTGCCCTCCGGCCACCATGAAGTCATCGCTGTCGTGACCGATGCCGCGGGCCTCAAAGCGGCGGACACCACCCGACTCGAACTCGTCATCGTCACGGACCGGGATGGTGACGGCGTACCTGCCGAGGTCGAAGCGCGCTACGGCACACGCGACGACCGGGTGGACACCGATCACGATGGACTCCCTGACCGTGCCGAAATCCGTTGGTGGGGTACCGACCCCCAGATTGCCGACACCGACCGCGATGGCCTCACCGACGGCGAAGAGGCGCTTCGCGACACCGACCCCCAAAGCCCCGACACCGACGGCGACGGTCTGTCGGACGGGGCCGAGATTCGCACGGACCCCCGGACCGCTGACACCGACCACGACGGTCTCGCCGATGGAGACGAGGACGTCAATGGCGACGGCCACACCGACGAGCAAGAGACCGACCCGACCAATCCCGACTGCGATCACGATGGACTGCCCGATGGCGCCGAGTACGTGTTTGGGAGTCATCCCCTTTGGCCGGACACCGACGGCGGCGGGCAGCCCGATGGAGCCGAGGTTCTCGAGGGCCGCGATCCGACCGATCCCCGCGATGATCCCGTGGACCAAGACGGCGATGGCCTCGACGATCCGTCCGAAGTTCGGCGCTACGGGACGTCACCCCAGCTGGCCGATACCGACGGCGACGGCCTTGACGATGGCGTCGAGGTGCGCCGAACCCGGACCGATCCCACCCGTCGCGACTCGGATCGCGATGGATTGCTCGATGCCGAGGAGGACAAGCGAGGAACCGCCCCGACCAACGCTGACTCCGATGGGGACGGACTTATCGATGGGGCCGAGGTCTTCCTTTGGTACACCGATCCCACCCATCGCGACACCGACCGCGACGGGTGGACCGATCACCACGAGGTCACCACGACACACACGGACCCCACCCTCGCGGACACCGATGGTGATGGAATCATCGATCCATCCGAAGGTGCGTTCGGGAGTGACCCATACCACCCCGACTCCGATGGGGATGGGCGACTCGACGGAGACGAGGTCTACCTCATCGCCACCGATCCCGCGGACTGGGACACCGATGCCGACCAAATCGGCGACGGCGCAGAACTTGCGGTCGGCCGGTCGCCCTACGTTCCCGAGGTCCGAGGGAATCGGCCGGACCGTGACAAAGACGGGCTGTGGGATGGGGATGAAGCAGCCTGGGGTACCGATTCGGAGCGCTCCGATACCGATGGCGACGGGCTGTCGGACTTTGATGAGATCGATGGTGTGGGCTCAGACCCACGGCTCGCCGACACCGATGGCGATGGGTGGACGGATGGCGCAGAGCTGCTGGTTCACCTGACCGATCCGCGACGCATCGACACCGATGGCGATGGCCTTTCCGATCCCTCGGAACACTTCGTGCACGGCACGTCGCCAAGCCTCCACGACACCGACGGGGACGGGCTCTCCGATGGCATGGAGTTGCGGATCTGGGGCTCGGATCCCCGTCGGATCGACTCCGATGACGATGGCCTTCCGGATGGTGAAGAGGTTCGCATCGGCAGTGAGCCGCGCGCTCGCGATACCGACCATGATGGTCTGTCGGACTACGATGAGGTGCACGTCTACTTCACCGACCCTGACCTGCCCGACACCGACAACGGCTCGGTGCTCGATGGGGTCGAGGTGGAGCGCGGGACGGACCCTCGCGACTACATCGACGACATCCGACCTGACCCGTGGGATGGGGATGGAGATGGCCTTTCGTGGGAGCAAGAACGCCTCTTGCGGTCCTCACCAGACCGGTTCGACACCGATGATGACGAACTCGACGATGGCTTCGAATGCCGGATTAGCCGAACCCGACCTCAGGATCCGGACTCGGATGATGATGGCTGGTCGGATGGCGAGGAACGGCGGCGGGGTACGCATCCCCTGCGGGGCGATACCGATGGTGACGGGCTCCCAGACCCCGCGGAGGGTCCTCTCGGAACGGACCCGACCCATCCCGACACTGATGGGGACCAGCTGCCCGATGGCGAAGAGCTGTTTGTGACCCGAACCGACCCGACCAATCCTGATACCGATGCAGATGGACTGGCCGATGCCATCGAAGTGCACTGGTGGATGTCGGATCCGCTGAACCTTGACTCCGATGGCGACGACGTTCCCGACGCGGCCGAGGTCGACCAAGGAACGTTGGGGAGTCCTTGATGAAGCCTGGCTGATCCCGCGAAGCCTTCAGCCCTCCGGTGACGGCCCGATGAGGGATCAGGGCGGAGGACCTAGCCATGGACGGGGGAGCAGAGGTCGAGACCAGCGAAGCACAGGTCGACCTGGAATCGGCGACCTCGCTGATCGGCGCCGACTTGTCTGGACGAGATTTATCGGGCGTCGATTGGTCTCATCGGGACTTGTCCAGAGCGAACCTCACGGGGGCCTCGCTCGTGGGGGCCAAGCTTGAAGGGGCGGTGCTGTTCCAGGCCCGGCTGGATGGCGCAGAACTGGCTGGCGCCAACCTCTCAGGCGCCAACCTGGCCGAAGCGAGCGCCCTACGAGCCGGACTCGGCCGGACCGGCCTTCAAAGCGCAAACCTCGCGGGAGCCCAGCTTCAAGGCAGCACCCTGTCCGGTGCCGACCTCACCGATGCCGACCTTCGCGCGGCGAGCCTCGACGACGTGCGGCTGTTGCGGGCCAAGCTCACCCGGGCAGACCTCGGTCGGGCCAGTCTCCGCCGGGTTGAAATGGCCGACTGCAACGTCTCGGGGGCGTCGTTTCGTCACGCGGACCTCCGTGACAGCCGGATTCGTGGGGCCTCAGGCTACGACACGACCGATTGGGTGGGGGCGGACTTCCGAAATGCCGACCTGTGTGGTTCGTACCTGCTCCGTCGCTTCGCCCACGACCAGAACTTCATCGAGGAGTTCAAAAGCCAATCGCCTGCTCACGCCTTTGCGTACGTGGTGTGGAAGGTAACGAGCGATTGTGGTCGTTCGACCAGCCGATGGGCACTGTGGACCTTTGCTCTTGCCTTTGGCTACGCGCTGCTCTACACCCGTCTGCCCATCAACTTTGGGCCCTACGAAACCGTACTTTCGCCTTTGTACTTCTCGGTCGTGACGCTGACCACGCTTGGCTACGGGGACGCCCTTCCGACCAACATCATTTCTCAGCTCGTCGTGATGTCGGAGGTGTTCGTTGGGTACTTCATGCTCGGCGGCCTGCTGACCCTGCTCTCCAACAAAATGGCCCGTCGGGCCGAGTAAGTCGCCGGAGTCCACATGTTGCGAGGGACGAAACGTTGGTTTGCCCGCACGCCTCGGGCCGAACTCACCGAAGCCCTCGGTGAGTCGAAAATCCCGAGCTTTCGCTCCAACATCATGCGGCTGCTCAAGCAGCTTCGCGACGAAAGCGCGACGCACTCCATCATCGCGCGCACCGCTGAAGCGGATCCAGGTCTCACCGTTGAAATCATGCGTACGGTCAACTCGCCCGCATACGGCCTGCACCGGAAGGTGAACAGCGTTCAGCACGCCATCAGCCTTCTCGGCCGTTCCGAACTCGAGACGCTGACGCTCACGGTAGCCGCTCGTAAGGTCATTCCCCCCAGTCGCCACGCAGACCGTCGCTTTTGGCATCTCGCTGCCCGCCGCGCGGCCATCGCGCGGGCCCTGGCCGAAAAGGTCAGCCCCTCCTTGGCGAGCGTGTCGTTTTCCGCGGGTCTGCTCCAAGACCTGGCGATTCCTTTGCTCGCCGATGCACGTCCGTCCTACGCCGAACTGCTGCGCGAGACCGAAGGGGAAGCGCTCGTGGCCGTGGAGCGCGAGACGTACGGCTTCGATCACCCTGAGGTTGCGGGCTGGCTCTGCGAATGCTGGGGGTTTCCGGAGGCCTTGCAGGAGGCCATCTCGAGTCATCACGGAGGTGCGGACGCACCAGTACCCGTCCAACTCGTTGCGTTGATCGACCGCGCCAACCTCGACCACCCCGAAGAGATCATCGAGGAAGCGCACGATCGATTTGGGCTATCCCGCGAGCTCATCGACCAGGCCGTCGAGGCAGGACGTCGAGATGGTGACGCGTTGGCGCTGTTGCTGAAGTAGCGCTCAGCCGAGCGGCCAGGCGCCAAAGTGCTCGAGTCGATGAAAGTTAGGCCCGTCACCCGGCACCGGAGCCCACGCAAAGAACCGCCGCTTCGGTCCCACGCCCGCAATCCGAAAGGCGTTGGCCGTCCGCCGGTCCGCGGGCAAGTGGCGCTTTGCAATTCGAGCCCGGCCCGTCCAACGATCGCCTTGAATGGTGGGAGCAAACTCGATGGTGATGCCCTTGTCGACCGCCTGACGAATCCCCTCGAGACGCAGGACCCAGTGATGGCCGTGGGGTGAAAGCTCGATCTCGGTGTAGGTCTCGCCCTCCCCGACCACAAAGAGTTCGACGACTTCATGTTCCCAGAGTCGGTCGGTCGGACCGATGGGCGCGGTGGGAGCCGGGTCGCCCTGGAACGGGGCATCGACATCGATGACGAGTTCGTCGCCCTCCCAAGCGAGGCGCAAGCTGGCGCATTCGTCGGTCGGAAGCGGCGTCCCGTCCCACAATTTGTCGATGGAAAGCTCGGTCATCAGCGTCGCTCCGGGCGAACAGTTGCGATGTCATCGGCCACCGCCCTCAACTGGTCGCCAAAGGCTTCCAGTGCGCTTTGGTGGAGGATGGCCTCGGTCTCGCCCACCGCCGGCAACGGCGTCGAAGCCGTGATGGTGGTCTCGAGAACCGGCTTACGAGAGGGTGGACAGTACAGCTGGACCGTGGCCGAAATGTCCGTCGCGCTGCCCGAGGGCTCGAGCCGTGCGCCCAGCTTTTCGCTGTAGTTGACCACCACAATGCCCGTATTGGGATTGTTGCCGTAGGCATCTTGTGGATGAGGAGAGGGGCCGCCGCGCAGGTCGACCATCAACGTCCGAAGCACCTGAAAGTCCCTGCGCAATTCGACGTTTAGGGTTTGATCGATCTCCTTGCGAACCGCGTAGGTCAGCGCCGCCCGGTCCGCGAATTCCACAGGCGCTTCGCCCAAGGTCACCACCGGTTGGATTCGGGTGACCCGCAATCGGGCCATCCAGTCCAACGCATCCAAACGGTAGCGGCCATCGGCGAATCGATCGAGATAGCGCTGGTACGCCGTCGGGGTGTCACCCTCCACAGCCCGGGCCCACGCGGCTTCTTCACGTGCTTGGCGTGCATCCTCGGCCCACCGGCCCTCGGGGTAGCGCACGAGATAGCGCCCCCATGCATCCTCGGTGCCTTCGGTCACCGCAAGACGGTGCCACGCTTCCTCGATACGACGCTCCACCTTGGCTTTTCGCTCACTCGATGGGTACTGCACCAGGAAGGCAAGGAGGGCTTCGGGCGTCCCTACGGCCTCCGCTTCGGCCAGCGCCAAGGCTTCGGCCCGCTCCCGTGCCTCGGCGGCATGGGGCCCCGTGGGATGCGCGCCCAGATAGCTGCCGTAGGCCCCTGGCGTGTCGGTGGCTTTGGCGAAGATCCAGTCGAGGCGTTCGGCCCGTTCCATCGCAAGGGGAACCTTCGACGAACCCGGGTTGGCCGACACAAAGCTGCGGTAGGCCTCGCCCGTGTTCAACGACTGGGCCCGTCGCCAGTCGCGTCCTGCACACGCCGTCCATGCAGCAAGAACGCACATCATCGCGACGAATCGGATCATGAGAGTCTCCGTTCCGATACTGGGTAGCCCGGGAGACTGCCATCGCTCGACCTCTCACTGTGCTCGCCGAATCTGAACGCTGGCTTGTGGTCGCGAAACCCTCGGGTCTTCCTGTTCATCGCTCGGCAATGGTCAACGAACGCCGCACCCTGATCAGGATCGCCAAGCGACAATTCGGGGCGTCGGTGGCTCCTGTGCATCGCCTCGACCGTGCCACCTCGGGATGCCTGCTGCTTTCGCGCGATGCCGCCACCACCGCCCGATTGCAGGCGGCAATGGCCCGCGGCACCAAGCGGTACCTCGCGTTCGTGCGTGGCGCAGTGCGGGACTTCGACGAGATGCACGTCACCACCCCGGTCAAGGACGAGCGCAAGGGCCTTCAGTCCGCCGAGAGCTACATCCGCCCCGTTGGCACAAGCCAGGACCCACGCTGTTCCTTGCTGCTCGTTCGCCCCATCACCGGGCGCAACCACCAGGTCCGGCGACACTGTCGTGACCTGCATCATCCGGTGATTGGCGATGGCCAGCATGGCGACACCCGGGTCAACCGTTGGTGGCGAGAGCACTACGCGATGCCTCGCTTAGGGCTGCACTGCCTCTCGATGTCGCTCGAGACCGACGAGGACGGCGTCGTTGATGCAACGTGTCCCGTCCCGCCAGACCTGATGGCCGTGTTCGAACAGATGCCGTGGTTTGACCATGCGGTACGAGAAGTCCCCGAGATGCTGAGCCCTGCCGCCCACGGTAGAGACGCGGAGTCATGACACGCATCCTCGATCGGATCGACCATTTCACCCAAGCGCTCCTCGACCGCCCGTGGCCCTGGTGGCTGTGGCCGACGATGATGCTTGGCATGGGCCTTATCGCATGGGTGGCAAGCCTCGGCCTGCATCCGGGGCCCGACGAGTTCGTGTACTTCCCGAACGGCACGCGGTTTGGTGACACCTGCGGCCTCATCGTGGCCACGGGCTTTCCCTGTCCGCAATGCGGGATGACGCGCAGCTGGGTCTACGCGGCGCGGTTCGACTTCTTGACGGCCTTCTTCTACAGCCCTGGTGGATTCGCCCTGTTCTGGTGGGTTCAGGTCGGGGCCGTAATCGGTCTCGTGCGACTGGTGACCCGTAATCCAATCGCGCTCGCGCCACCGTTCGCCCTTTCGGCGGGCTGGTCGGTGATCTGGCTCGTGGGCCTGTACGCGCTGCCCTGGGCCCTTCGACTCGCAGGAATAAACGAGCTGCCGTAAAATACGGGGTGATGTCTGCCTTAACGACCCCGCCTGACCTGACCATTGCCTGGAACCCCGACGGATTGTTCGCACGTGCGACAAACGAACGCGATCATCCGGTCTCGACCGTGTTTTGGTTTCTTGCCGCCTTCTGGAGTGGATTGTACGCGATGCCCCTTGGCATGGCGGTCGGCACCTCCCATGTGACCTTGGCCTGCCTCGTGCTCGCCTTGTTCGCCGGATGGATGGCCCGGACGCGAGCCCCCCGCGCCCTCGAGATTCATGGCGATGCACTCACGTTTCGGGGCTTTGACCGCACGCGTGTGCCCCTCGACCAGGTCGTGGACGTCCAAGTCGAAGGGGACCGCTTAACCGTCGCGATGGATGGAGGAGAGCCCCTGTGGCTGTGGGTGGGCAGCTGGTCCCGGCCCGCTCGCACTTGGGCCGCCACCATCATCGAGCAAGCGGCCCGCCGCGTGCGAAACGCCCGCGAGTTCGACGAGCAGGCCGAAGCGGTCGCCCGGCAGTCCCTGGCTGGCCTTCGAAACCTCAAGCGCCCAATCGACACCACGCGACCTTGAGCGGCGGCTGCCCATCGGGCGAGGGAAAATCCTCATCCGGAGGCATCCACTCGAGATCCACGAGCGGGCGACCCGCCTTTGCCGCACAGCGACGAAGGATCTCGAACCACGCTTCGCGGTCCACGCTGGCCACGTTGTTGGTGGCCACCACCACCCCGCCCGGGGCCGTGGCCAACACGGCTGGCTTGAAGAGCGAAGGATAGTCCCGCACCGTGTCGACAGTACCCGCCCGCGACGTCGACCATCGCGGCGGATCGAGGATCACCAGGTCAAAGGTGCGAGGCGCATAGCGCGTGTACCGGCCGCGGCGGCCGACCGACAAGCCAGCCAGCTGCCGGGTCACCACGAAGACGTTCTCCTGCACGAAACGCTGTGGAAGGCCGTTGCGCGTAGCGTTGGCTTCCCCGATTTGCAGCGCACGTTTAGCGAAATCGACATTCCACACTTCAGTGGCTTGGCCCGCCGCGGCCGCCAGTCCCACTCCGCAGGTGTAGGCAAACAAGTTCAGCACGGACCGCCCCGCGGACTCGGCGCGAACGCGTCGTCGGACCGACCGCAGGTCCAAAAAGAGCAGCGGATCCTGACCGTCGTGTCGAGGGCGCACGTCGTACACCAAGCCACCTTCATGGCCGTCGACCGGCGATGCATCGGCATGAGGCCAGTGCCTCTCGAAATCGATGGGCTTTGCACGGTGATTGTGAACGGGCGTGAGCCCCACCCCAAGGTGGTCCGACACCCGATCCGCCCAGGCATGGACCGCGTCGACCGGCACCGGCGTTCGCCAGGTCTGAACCAGCAAGACCGGCCCGTAGCGATCGATGGTGAGACCAGGGTGTCCTTCGACGGCGCCGTGAAAGAGACGGTAACAGTCTGTGCCTTCGGCCTGCAGGGCATCGACAAGGGGCTCGCGGCGCGCCAAGGCTTCATCGAGGTTGCGGGAATCCATGCTGGTTTGTACGTGGCCCGCGCACCCCGAGCCACGCAAAGGACGTGACCCCCGTGTGGATGCTGCTTGCCATGGGCTGTGGCGCGCCCGATCTCGACTTCCTCGATGCTCCGCCGCCGGCCCCCATCTCCAAGCGTCAGGCGGCGCTGGCGCTGTCGCGCACTGGACCGTTCGAGTTCCAGCTCCCGCCCATGAACCGGCCCAACGATGAAGCTGCGCCCGACGAGTTCCCCTTCGTCGGAGAGTTCAGTCGTTTCAAGAAGACCGACGAAGTCACGCTGTACCGCATCGACCTCCCCGTCGCGGTGCACCTGCTGCCCCAGCCGTCCGGAGGCACGCACCTCATCGGCGGGGCCGAACCCGAGGGATTCGAAGTCATCGGGCCCGACGGTCCAGTGAAGTGGCACTTTCCCCGAGCCCGTGCCGTCAACACGTGGGGGTTCGACCATCTGTACCTCTACTTGGGCCTGGCCCACGATGCGCCAGCACCGCGAGCCGCCGACTACCGAGTGCGGTTTCCGCGGGCCACCGAGGCCGAGAATGGTCGCAACTTCGCGGTGAGCGGTCTATCTCCTGACGCCTTCGTGCGTCGCGGCGTCACCGTGAGCCAAACGTCCCGTCACGGCCTGTTCCTGCCGGCCCCCGCCCGGGCCACCTTCCCCCTCACCGTGCCCGCGAACGGGCGGCTCACCCTCAAGGGCACCATCCTCGCGCCGGCCATTCATCACGCGACCCAAAGCGATGGCGCCACCCTCCACGTACGACTTCGTGAGGGGGACACCGTCACGCCGCTGGGCGAGCTGCCACTTTCGGTCGATCAAACGGTTCCTGGTACCTTCGATTTGTCGGCCTTCGCGACCCGCGACGTCGATCTCATCCTTGAAACCGTGCCCGGGCCGACGCGGTCGTTCGACTACGTCTTCCTCGAGGCTCCGGTGGTCGCCGAAGCCGACCGCAAGCCAAGGCGAATCCTTGCGCTCTTCATCGACACCCTGCGGCCTGACCACCTGGGATTCATGGGGTACGAGCGCGAGACCTCCCCCGTCCTCGACCGCATGGCCCAGCACGCAGCCGTGTTCACCCAGGCCCGGTCGGTGGCCCCCTGGACGCTGCCTTCGGCGCGTGCGGCGCTGTCGGGACACCAGCCGGAACGTTGGCAGGATGTCACGACGCTGGCTGAACAGCTGGGTACGGCCGGATTCCGCACCGAAGGCTTCGTCACCAACGCCTTCCTCTCGCCGCCTTTCGAGATGCAGCGAGGGTTTGATCGCTACCGGTATCGGCACCTCCGCTCCGCGAGCAACGTGGTGTCTGAGGTCGAAGATCTTGTCGAGGAGTACGCAGATCGGGACCTGTTCGTACTCGCTCACTTCATGGAGCCTCACCTTCCGTACGATGAACCCTGGCGCTACCGGTTCCGTTGGGCGGGGCTCCGACCACGGGGGCTGCACTACTATTCAAGGCCTTCCCTCATTAATGTGCGGCCCGACCATGAGAACTTCGCCAACATTCGTCAACACCTCATCGACCGGTACGATCAGAACATTGTCGCCGTCGATGCAGCGATCGGTCGAGCGCTCGAGGCCGTAGGCCCCGACGCCACGGTCATCGTTTTCTCGGACCATGGCGAGGAGTTCTGGGACCACGACGGCTTCGAGCACGGGCACACCTTCTACGACGAAGTGCTGCGCGTGCCCTTCGTGATTCGTGGCCCCAGCATGCCGGTTGGTCGCTTCGACCACCCCGTATCGTTGCTCGACTTGACGCCAACGGTCCTCGACCTCGTTGACGTCTCGTTCGACGATACCCAAGGCCGTTCGTTGGTTCCCCTCGCTACGAACCCGGCTGCGGAAGCAAACGCCTTTGCCGCGCGACCCCATGCCTTTGGGCGACCCTTGTACGACGGAGACGGGTGGGGCAGCCTGGTCAACGGGGAGAAGTGGTGGAACCGCTCGGGCGTCCAAGCCCGGTTTGAGCTGGAACCCGATCCCGGCGAGACCACCAATGTCGTCAAGAAGAACGACGATCAGCGATTTGTTCCTGTCATGGCCGAGGCGTTGGGAACCGAGGTTGAACAGGTCTGGCGCTTTGTCTTCGAGGCAGCGCGGGCCTGGCCGCATGACTTGGTCGTGACCGTCTCGCATCCGCAGGGGATCCGGGAGGCCGAACTCGCGTATGCGCCTCGGGTCGAAGTGCCCGTTCCTCCACCAAAGATCAAGAACGGCAGAGTTATCTTCAAGCTTCCCGCACGAACGCCTGCGCCCGAAGCGATGTATGTACGCCCGAATGGACCTGCCACCAGCATCGAGGGCCTCGCACTCTCGATCGTGAGCAAGGATCTGGTCACCAGCGCAAATGTCACCTTCCCGCTTCGATCAAGGCCTCCCGAAAAGCGGCAGCAATTCCTCCGTCTCGGAAAGCCGGCCTTCCAGATTGCCGTCGATCTCGCATGGATTCCAAAGTCCCAGGGTCAGGCCGTTGAGGGCTTTTCGTCCGACATGACCTCACAGCTCAAGGAACTCGGCTACGTCGACCCGTAACAGGGGTGTGACGAGCGTCGGGCGCGGTTTGGGCTGCCCCCATACGGAGACCACCTCTTACGAATCGGAGGAACCGTATGTGGACCGTCCTGATCGCGGCTGCCATGGCCCAGACGCCAGGTTTCCAGGAAGCCGTGGTACCCGCGCAGAGCGACGACGTTGAGGTGGAGGTCGAAAAGCCGGAGACTCAGCTCACCGCCGAGCTCGGCTTCACCTACGTGAGCGGCAATGCCGTCCTGATTACCCTCAATGGTGGAACCGCCTTTAGCCACCGGTGGAAGAAGAACCGGTTCCAGGTGCCCATCACCCTCAATGTGGGTCAATCCATCGCAGATGCGGATGGCAACGGGTCGCTCGACGCCGAAGAACGGGAGTTGGGCCTGCAGGAGAATGCCCGTCGGTTCATCGCCGAGCCACGCTACGACCGATTCCTAAGTGAACGAGACAGTCTGTTCCTCGTCGTGGGCTTCCTGCACGATCCGTTTTTGGGATACCTCGCTCGTCCGCACGAGATGATCGGCTACTCACGCCTGCTCATCGACAAGGAAAAGACATCGCTATCAGCCGAGATTGGGTTCGACTTTGCGCAGGAATTCTACGTCGAGGGAACCGATCCGAATTCCCAACTGATCTACGCGGCGCGGCTTCAGAGCGCGTTTCAACAGAAGCTGAACGACAACGTCAGCTTTGCAGACACCCTTGAGATCTTCGAGAATGTGGTGGACCTCCAAGACTTCCGCCTCCTCAACACCGCCACCTTCTCGTCAAAGCTTTCCGACGCACTTTCGCTCAACCTCTCGCACAAGCTGTTGTTTGACAACGTGCCTGTCGAGAACTTCCGTAAAACCGACCAGACCACCATGGTCACCTTGGTCGCGACCCTGATCTGAGGAGTTCCTCATGGATTTCGTCACACCCGAGTCTCTGATCGAGAGCGGCATTCCCGCCGAGTATGCACCGTTGGTGGCCACAGGAATCGAGTGGGGGATCAACATCCTCTTCGCTTTGGTCATCGTTGCCATTGGGTGGTGGTTGTCGCGTCGCGTCGAAAAGTGGACGTTGCAGGCGCTCGAAACGCGCAGTGTCGACAAGGCGCTGACCCGCTTCATCGCGGCGTTGGCGCAATGGACCGTGCTCGTGCTCACGGGCATTCAGGCCGTGGCTCAGCTCGGCATGCCCGCGACCAGCTTCGTCGCCGTGCTTGGTTCGGCCGGTATCGCCATTGGTCTTGCATTGCAGGGCACCCTTTCGCACTTCGCCAGTGGCGTGATGCTGTTGTTGTTCCGTCCGTTCACGATTGGCGACATGGTCACGGTCGGCGGATCCACAGGTGTCGTCGACGAGATCGGGCTGTTCGCCACGAAGCTCATCACGCCCGACAATCAGGTGATCATCGTCCCCAACAGCGCCATCACAGGTGATGTCATCGTCAACATGACCACCCGGGGCACCCGTCGCGCCGACGTGGTCGTGGGCGTGGGCT
Source organism: Myxococcota bacterium (assembly GCA_039208735.1). GTDB lineage: Bacteria > Myxococcota_A > UBA796 > UBA796 > DRPG01. The sequence goes on from JBCCQY010000107.1 coordinate 22,861, forward strand.
ACGGCACCAACCTCGCAGAAGCCGAGCGGGTGCTTCTCGCGGCGTGCAAGTCCGTCAACACCGTTATCGACGAGCCTGCTCCGGCCGTGGCACTGGCGGAGCTGGGGGGCAGTTCCGTGGACTTCAAGTTGATGGCGTGGTGTGCGAGCAGCGACTATCTCGGTACCCTCGCTGGACTCCGCACCGCTGCCTACGACGCGCTGAACCGCGAGGGGATCGAGATCCCGTTCCCACAGATCACGGTGCACCAAGCGGCTTCGGCGGCTGAGGCCGCCGCGAAGTAGAGCGCATCGCGCGCCGTTCGGCTATCGAACGGCTGGAGGTGCGCGGATGCGGTATCAGCGGGTGTTGGTCAAGCTCTCGGGCGCGGCGATGCGGGGTGGTGACAAGACGACCACCTTCCAGCGCCACGCCATCGACCACATCGTCGACGAGCTGCTCAAGCTCCGGCGAGCGGGCATCGATGTGGTCACGGTCGTCGGCGGGGGCAACATCTTCCGCGGTAACCTCCACGAGGAGTGGGGGATTGAGAAGGCCGAAGCCGACAACATGGGAATGCTCGGCACGGTCATCAACGGAGTGCTCCTCCGGGCAGCGATTGGCGGATCCGACGCGGGCGTAGATGTGCGGCTCATGTCAGCCGTTCCGATTCCTTCCGTCGCCGAGCCCTACATTCGGCTGCGGGCGATTCGGCATCTCGAGAAGGGTCGCATCGTGATTTTGGCCGGTGGCATCGGTCAGCCCTATGTCACCACCGACTATCCCGCCGTGCAGCGAGCGATCGAAACCCGTTGCGACGCGGTCCTCGCGGCGAAGCACGGCATCGATGGCGTGTTCGACGCCGATCCGAAACTTCACTCTGACGCACGGCGCTACCACACCCTCGCGAGCGACGACGCCATCCGACAGAACCTCAAGGCCATGGACCAGTCCGCACTGCTGCTTGCCCGCGACCATGACTTGTCCGTGCACGTCTTCAACTTCGACCTAGCCGATGCACCCATCCGCATTTGTCGCGGCGAAGACCTTGGGACCTTGGTGCGCCGCGACGTCAACTCCGTCAACTACGACGGGTAGGCCTCACGGCGTCGCGGGTTCGTCTTCGTTGACCAGGTCCTGCATCCATTGCGGGAAGTTGTCCGGCACATCGATATCTCCGCGCCCGTTGACCTTGATGGACAGCTCCTCGAAGATCAGGCCCCAGCTGGCGAGCGAGTCCGCGACTCCGTTGCCGTCGTTGTCGGCCCGATCCGCGTTCACCCAACCCAAAAACGTGTCCGGCTGCAAATCCGCCACTTCGACCACCGCATCATAGTCGAGCGACAGGCTCCGGAAATTGTTCAGCGCCGACACCAGTGAGGGGGCATCCAACGTGATTTCCTGCGTCTCGCCAGGCTGCAGAACGAAAGTATAATCCTGGTCTTTGGGGGCATCGGCGGCCATCACCAACGCGGTGCGGTCGACCACGCTCTGCGAGTCTCCCATGAACAGCGAGAACCGAATCGGCACGCCCCATACTGCATCGGTGCGGTTGCGAACGCAGACCGTGAGTTCCACTCCCGTGAATTCCACCACGCTTGCGATGGTGCGGCCTAGCTGCTCGCCCACGCCCACCCCCAGGGGGCTTGAGTTGTAGATGCTGAGCGAGCGTGCGAGCTGATCGTCGACCCAGCCTTGGACCACGTCGAGTTCTGAGATCGCGCTGTCGATCGAGTTGCGAGCGCCGGGCACGGTGTTCAGCAGGTCCGTGAGGCAGACTTCCGTGAGGCCCACATCGATGCAGATGCCGCCTCCCGCTTGGTTGATCGCGTTGCGGAAGGTCACGTCGGAGAGCTGCGTCGCTACGAGGTCTGAGACCGACTCCGACGAAAACGCCTTGGGGTAGACCGGGAAGCCTGTTGGGAGCAGCTGAATGGCCTGGGAATTGAATTCCGCTTCAGGGAGCTGTGACACGAGTTCATCACAGCTGGTGAGCAGGGCGCCACAAACGATCAGACCGACCACAGAACGGTTCATCTTCGCCTCCAGAGGCAAAGCATAGCGGGGCGGCTCGTCAGGCGGTTGGATTCTCGTCGAGCCAGGCGGTGACGATGTGGGTACGTGTGATCCAGCCGGTCGGGCGAAGCCCCTCATCCACTACGGGCAAACACCCGATTCGATGGGTCGTCAGCAGGTTCGCTGCCCCTCGGAAACTCACCCCCTCGGGCGCCGAATGGGCAGGTCGCGTCGCCAGAGACCCCGCGGTCGCTCCACCTGCGATGTGGGCTTCGACGGCGACGTCACGGAATGAGAGCACCCCGTAGAGGCGGTCACCGTCGAGCACGATGGCGTGGCGAGCGCGGCGGCGAGCCATCAGGGAGCGTGCATCGTCGGCGAGGCTGTCCTTGTCGACGAGGACCGTTGGGCGAGCGACGGGGGGGCCTTCTTCGGAAAGGTCCGCCGCACAGCGCGCCACCGCCTCGGCTTCCGAGAGCAAGCCGATCGGGCGCCGCGTGTCGTCAACCACCACGATCGCGTCCTGCATGGACCCGATCAGGGCCTGAAGGGAGTTCGCCAGGGCCGCTTCGGGCCCTACTTCGACTTCTGCGACCCGCGTGAGTTGTTGGGCGGTCAGCGCCGACTCTTCCGGATCGAGCGGCACGAAGGTGTCGTCGCGGAGTTCGCCCCGTCGCCAGACCTCGGAGTAGCTGAGAAGTCCGCAAAGCCGGCCTCCATCGTCTACCACCACCAGGTGTCGGACGTCGTCGGAGGCGAGTCGCTGCGCGCAACCCGTGATGGGTGTGTCGCGGCGGACGATCGAGGGTTTAGCGGACATCCAGTCGGAGACGGTGCGGCCCATGATCGGCGTGTAGTCTCGCGCTCGACCCGAGGCGAGGCCACGATCCCGGTTTGGCAATGTGCCGGTCAGGGGGTCGTCGGGCTATGGCTCGACCATCATCGAGGGAGGCCCCCATGGCCCTTCAGGCCGGCATCGTTGGCTTGCCGAATGTCGGAAAGTCAACGCTCTTCAACGCGCTCACGGCCGCGGGAGCGGAGTCGGCGAACTATCCGTTCTGCACCATCGAGCCCAACGTTGGCGTCGTGGCGGTTCCCGATCCGCGACTCAACCAGATCACAAGCAAGATCGAGACTCAGAAGGTGATTCCTGCCGCGGTCGAGATCGTGGACATCGCTGGCCTGGTGCGAGGCGCGAGTAAGGGCGAAGGGCTCGGCAACCAGTTCCTGGGTAACATTCGCGCGGTCGATGCGATTCTGCACGTGGTGCGATGCTTCGACGACGCCGATATTACGCACGTCGACGGCGGCGTCGATCCGATTCGCGACATCGAGACCATCAACCTGGAACTGATCTTCAGCGACCTCGAAGCCGCCGAGCGCCGTTTCGACAAGTGGAAGAAGGCGGCGAAGTCAGGCAACGCCGAGGCGGTGAAGGAGCGCGACCTCGCCGAGAAGCTGGTGGGACTGCTTGAAGCAAACCAGCCCATCCGGGGCGGCGAGTTTACCGAAGACCAGCAGACCCTGTTGAAACAAGCCCAGATGCTCACCGACAAGCCCGTTTTGTATGTGTGCAATGTCGATGAGGACGGGCTTGCGGAGGACAACGACTACGTAAAGGCGGTTCGCGAACATGCGGCGACGGAAGGCAGCGGTGTCGTCGTGCTGTGCGCGAAGGTCGAGTCCGAGCTCTCGGAGCTGGATGACGAAGATCGGGAAGTCTTTCTCACAGATCTCGGGCTTGCGGAGCCCGGGCTTTCCGTACTTGCGCGCGGGACCTATGAGCTGCTCGGGCTGCAAACGTATTTTACGGCGGGCGAGAAAGAGGTTCGGGCCTGGACGATTGGACAGGGGTGGAAGGCGCCGCAGGCGGCTGGGGTGATTCACAGCGATTTCGAGCGTGGGTTCATTCGGGCCGAGGTGTACACCATTGCCGACTTGTTGGAACATGGGTCAGAGGCATCCATGAAGGCGGCGGGACGAATTCGGTCGGAAGGGAAAGAGTATATTGTCAAGGATGGCGACGTGATGCATTTTCGCTTCAATGTATAGGCGCGCCGCTCAGCCCCATCTGGACAGGATCGTTACCGCCACCGAAGGCGGATTGGTAACGAATCGGTAACACGCTATGCTTTGCTGACGGAGGCAAAGCGGCGTGCGATTGACAGATGGGGTGTCGGGACACCTCGATCCGACGAGCGGTCGGGTCAAAGTGATGTGGCGGAACCGCGAGCAACAGGCCGACGGTTCGATCAAGCAGCGACAGCGCAAACTGACATCGGATTCGTTGCCCGAAGCCCGCGAGCTTGCCGTCCAGATTGCGGCATCGTTGAAGAGGACGGGATGGTTCGAACTCGGGCAATCGGCGTTCCGACCGGCGGTGGAGGACCTCGAGCGTGTATTCAAGGCCTACCTCGACCACAAGGTGAAGTTCGAGCGGGTGCGACCCAATACACGAAGCAACCTCGCGCGTTCGTTCCAACGGTTCGGGCGTGGCATGCGTTCGTTGCTAGCGTTGTCGAATGCCGAAGTGATTCCCGCTGAAGCGATGACGCTCGAGAACTACCGACGTTGGGTCATGTGGGCCGGTTCGGTGGGGACGAGAGCAGGTGGAGCGTACGGTCCAGGCACAATCTACCAAAGTGCGCACACTGTATTGGATGCGTGGGGTTGGGCTGCAGACCAAGGACGTTGGATGTCGCTGCCGGCGCCTCCGTACAATCGCCGTGCCCATTTGCCGCCGAGTCCGCAGTACGGCCCACCGGCCGACACCGCGACCTGGGCGGAAATGGATGCAGCAATCGCGCGCATCCGAGCGGACCGTGGCGGGCCTACGCCGAATGTAGGGACTGCAAAGTACTCGGCGATTATCCAGCGGTTTACGGGGTTGCGCCTGTTCCAGGCGATCGGCATGCATGCAGAAGACATCGACATTGGCGGAAACACGTTGATCATTCGACGAGGAAAGAGCAGGCGTGAGGCGGCATTAATGCGACGCATTGCGGTGTCGCCCCATCTTTGGGTCGCGCTCGAGCCTGTTCTGGCCCACGTCACGACCGGGCCGCTGTTTCCCGATCGGAGTCGTCCTGACTCGCCAATGGTGAGCTACCGCAACACGACGCGGTATGTGACCCGTGCTTGGAACGATGCAATCGAAGACGGTCTCGCGCGAATAACGGTGGTTCGTCCCCCCAACCGAGACAAAGGAAGCCCGACGCATTGCTTCCGTTCAGGCTTCATGGCTCAGTTGGCGGCGAATGGGGTGAGTGACGCAGTGCTCGACCACCTTGTAGGGCATGCGCCGGGCAGTGTAAGAGGACAGCACTACACAACACCAAGCCTTGAACTTCAGCATCAAGCGGTTTCGAACATTCCTTCCCTATCAGCCGGCACGTGAACTCGAACCGACCACACCGCGGTCCCAACCGAAGCCAGTCGCAGCGGTGATGACTAGCTCACAGCCGGGCTCACCGCTCGTCCTGGGGGGCGGCTCCGCCTTCCCCTGGGGCTCCGCCCCCTGGCGCTAGACCTCCCGCCACACGAAACCAAGGTCGGCGAAGCGGTCGCCGGGCGAGTACGCGTCGCGGAACGCGGCCCGCACGTTGCGCGCATTGCCGAACCAGCTGCCACCTCGGCCCACTCGCTCCGGGCCCGCAGTAAACCCTGCTCGGGCCGAAGCGCCGAGGCCAACAAGGTCAGCAAACGGTCTACCAACGTGCGCCGTTAAGACTCAGAGACATCAGGACCTTCGTCCCAACTCAATGTGGTCCAATGACGGCTCGGCACCTGACCTGGCACTAACGCGCACGCTGGACCTTCCATGACGGGCGAGGCGGTCCCCACTCGCTCCCAAAGGTGAACCAAGGGGCTTCTCACCCCGTCCTCAGGCTGCGGAGCATAGAATCCGAGGTCGTTCAAGTAAGGGTTGGCCCGTTGCGAGCAAGGCGTTGATGGCATGAACCGTCGGTTTTATCGAAATCGTGCCAAGATGGGGCCTACGACTTGGTGGAGGTGGTGCGGAGGGTGCCAGCGTTGCATGCCGACCATCGAGATCAGTCGTGTGCAACTGGGTAGCCTATGGCAACTGCATTGGAGACCGCGGCGGGCCAGTCCACTGCAGTGGGCAAAGCATCGAACTGCTTGCGACTGAGAGGGGAGAGTCCGAAGAAGTGTTGTAGCACCTCATCCTCCATCCCAACCTCGAAGTAGTCTTTACAGTGCTCTAGGTACCCCTGTCGACCATGCAACAGTGGTGAAGTCAAATGAGTCGCTCCGTCCGGATCAAGGCCGTTTGGTAGCTCTAGGTAGTCGTGTGTCCAACCGTGACCATCGCCGAGGTTCCAGGTACAGAAGGTCGTGCAGTCAACTGCGAACGCTGGCTCCTTCAATAGAGCCATTAGGCAATTGGGCAAAAGAGAGAAGAGACCAGGCCAGAGCCTTGGTGGTTCTTCACGAAAGGGCGACATCTGACTCTCATGGTCGAATCCCTTGAGCCAAGCACTTCCGTCACCGAACACGATGAAGAAGTGGTCCCCGCTACCGTTCTGCATGGATGCTAGCCCTTGACGAGGAGCCCAGGCCGAGTCGAACCTGTAGACGCTGCTCGCCTCGTCCATCGCCAACATGGAATCTAGCATAGCCGCGGCTTGAAACCACTGACGAGCTTCAGCTGAAGATGGCAGCAGTTGAACGACTTCTCGAATCGACACGAATTCCTCCTTGGGCATCTGCCACGAGCCTCATACTGGTTCAGCTGATGTGGCGATGGGCGGACGAGAGCGACCGGTGGCCGGGTCGCGTCCCAAGACCGAGGCGCATCGAGACGCCGCGGAACGCGCCGAGACCGCCGAAAGCACCCATGTGGCCGGAGATGGACGCCTGCATCGCGGCGGTGAAGACACCGTGGATTGCCTCCTTGTTGACGTTCCTCCGCTTCACCGGGCTCCGGGTCGGCGAGACCATGATGTTGCGCCGGAACGATCTCGACATGGAGCGGAGGCTCCTGACCATCGAGCCGGGGATCACAAAGAACAAGCGTGGCCGCATGATCTCCGTGAGCGCTCACCTCATCGAAGCGCTCGACGCATGGCCGAGGGACACCGTCTGGCTGATCCCGTCGCCGGCCAGGGGTCAGGACAGGACGCGGCAACCGCGACCCCGGGAGGTGGCTCTCGCGTGGCAGGACGCTGGCGTGCCGGAGCGGGTGTGGCGTGGAGTGCCGCATCATGCCTTCAGGAAGGGCTTCAAGAGTGGGCTCCTCCGAGCCGGGGCCGCGCCCGACGCCGTCGACCACCTGCAGGGGCACGTAATCTCGGGCAGTCGGGAGCGCTACATCGACCCATTCGTGGCCTACGACTTGGCGGAGGTGGTGGGGAGGGTGCCAGTGTCAATGGAACCAGCATCACTGGGGTCGTGAGGAAGGGTCCACCCCACGCTGAACTCCACGTTGTGGCAATCAGCAACCACCTCGGCGCCATATGAGGCCTCGAGGACAAAGACGAAGTCACCCTTGAAGGACCAAGTGTCCCCATGTCCAAGGCGCTGGAGCAAGGCGCTGCTGACCCTGGTCTTCGCTTCTGCTACAGGGTGCACGAGCGCGTCAAGGATGATGTTCCCGTTCCGGAAGTTCGAAACGCACATCGCACAGACGCCCTCAAGGGTCATCGTCCTCCTCGTTCCATCGACGTCCCGGTAGAGGAGATGGACCTCGTCATCGGAGACGTTCACGACTGCATCAAGGCTGCCATCGTGATGGCGTTCCAATACCTGCCCATGCTCGTTGGTCCGCACCATCGTCTACCCTCCGTCGAAGCCGCGGGGTGGCGGAGGGTCGTCATCCGTCGGCGGCCGGGATGGGCCTCGGTCCGTCTTGGTGGGTGGCCCACCATCCGCAGGACGGCCCCAGTCGTGAGAATGGTCTACCGAACCCTGGACGTCAACGTCGCCCTTACCCCTCTCCCCAGGATGTGGGAGGTCGCGGTCTGTCTTCGGGAAGCCATCGTCGCCATAGGTGCGAGACTGCTTCTTGGCACGAACAGTAGTACCAGGGTCGCCCCTGAATGGTGGACTGGCGGCATCAATATCCGTCACGGGTCCACACCCGTTGTGCACCAGAACCCCGTCACCATCGCCACCCGGCGCACGGACGTAGTAGTTGTGGGCGCCCTCGACCTCGAAGTTGAAGACCTCGAAGTCGCCCTCGCGCCACGCCAAGGACGCGACGCGAGACTCACCGCCACCGACCGTGCGAAGGACACTCCCGACCTCGAGGTCGCCCATCGCCACATAGTCGCCAACCTCGGGAACCCAGAACGGATGCTCTGGGGTGCCCGTGATCACCTCGGAACCGTCTGCCCCGGTGACTACGAGGTCGATGACCACGTCCGACTGCCGCACGTGGGTCTGGTAGACGCGCCCGAGCACGTCACCAGACCAACGGACCTCGATGTCACCATCGCCGTCGAAGTCGGCGGTGTCGAAGACCCGGCCTTGGAATGCGAAGCGCTCGCCCGCCTCTACCTCCGACAGCCGCCAGTGCCCAGCGCCCTCATCGCCACCGAGCACGAGCACCCACTCGTCGGTGCCCGGCACCTGGGTCGCGGCCTCCGCCGCCCACGTCGCATTGGCTTCAGCCAGGTCCTTGACCGTGGCCGAGCCGCGGTCCTCGACCCCAGCGTCGGTCCACCGATGGAGCCGACCGTCAGCGAGCCAGGTGTCCCCGACCTCGAGCTCGGCC
>JBCCQY010000108.1:0-31498 GCA_039208735.1 Myxococcota bacterium
GTAGACCCCGAAGTTCCCCCCGAAAAGGTCTACAATCGGCGTCTCTACAGCTTCGTAGAAATCGACCCCGGTGGGATCCGGCGAAAGCTCAGTTGCAAAGTACAGTCCATCAAAGGGCTGTGCATCAGCAACCGCAAACTCTGCGTCCTGAAGAAAAGTTAGAACCTGACCAATTGGTGGTTCTGAAGTCTCTAGTGACGCGGAACAACGGTCGACTTGGCACGCGCCTTCCACACACACTTCTGAAGTCAGGCAATCGGACGAAGCTACACAATCAAGACTTGGATTTCCCCATTCTCCAAGATTTTCCCCTAGTCTCACATCATCATCGACAAAGGGGTCATTCACACCGCAACTTGCGAAAAACCAAAGAACAAACTGCACCATCACCTCGCGAAGGGAGGAGCTGAAAGAACGGACTCAGCTAACTGTGATTGGAACGTTGACCAGTGTGGGAGGCGCCGTTTCCAAATCGTCACAAACTGGGACGTCGATTTGCCCACGACGTCGTCCTCAGGCAGACCTGGGGATCCGAGCACGATCCGCAGCATGCGCAGATCGTGTGTACCCAAAGGGAAACCGGATCGAAGAACATCGCTCGCATTAAGACAAATAGACAAGCTCATATCTTAACTATGAAGATACTAAAATTTCCAGGCGGTATATTCAGCCATGCATCATCACAAAACGACGTTGCCCGCATCACGGATGCGTTCGAGGTTTGAGTCGACGCATATTGCCGATTCATCCATTAGGCGTCTGCTGGCATACCTACAGGAAATGCATGTGCCAAAAAGGAAGGCCCAACCTGATGGATGGGCCTCTATTTGTGCGCAGCGGGCTGTTCAGCGGGCTGGTGGAAGCTGACGCGCCCGGCGAAAGAGCTGTCGACCCACCTCAAAGAGCGCCGAGATGTCGTGTACATTCCCATCAAGACGAGGAAGTTCTTGGTAAAAGCCTCCCCCCCGCCCCGCCTTGCGCACCTTCTCTGCGAGTCCGACCTCGGCAAGATGCAAGGCACGAAGGCGACGATGAGCCATTCCTAGCCGGGCGAGTACCCGCGAGGCCACGGCAGCGTCGACATCCGGAAAGCGCTCCCGGATGAGTTCGCCCAGAACCAGGTCAGCATCGTGCTCGTCGCCTCGGCAGTCGTGCAGCTGATTCACGATGATGCCGCCTCGTGGCAGCGACCGTTTCGAAAGTTCTTCCTGGAAAAAGGTCGCGACATCGAGGCTCGATTCATTGGGTGCGCACACGGTCACAAAGCTCGTCGCCTCGTCGCGGAACATGGCCACTACCGCGTCGTTCCTTTCGACGAAACCTTTATATAAACCTTGAAAATCACGAAAAAAGGTCGCCAAATCATCCAAAAAATCTTGCCCAAACACGTACCCAAGTAGTCGAAAAACGACCGCTGACGTTCCGAGCATGAAGCGACCGCTTAGGAGCGATCCATCGTAGGGCCGAAGGAACCACTTCAGGACGCGTTCATCCAGGAAATTGATGAGTCGTCCTGGACTTTCCAGGAAGTCGAGGGCGTTCTTCACCGGCGGGGTGTCGAGCACGATGAGGTCGTAATCCCCGCTCGAAGCTAGATCGTAGAGCTTCTCCGTCGCCATGTAGTCCTGGCTTCCCGCGAAGGTATCCGCCATATGCCGATAGACGTGGTTCGAGAGGATACGGTCTCGGGAGGCTTCATCAGGCGCAAACTTGGCAATGAGCGCATCAAAGGTGCCACGCGAGTCGAGCATCATCGCCCACAGCTCACCTTCAGCATCGAGGCCTAACGCCTGCAAGTCAACTTTGGTGCCTACGTTTCCGATGGTGCTCAAGCCGAGGCTATTGGCGAGTCGGCGAGCGGGGTCGATGGTGAGCACCATGGCTTTGCGGCCTCGGAGGGCACCCGCGAGCCCAATCGTCGCTGCGGTGGTGGTTTTCCCCACCCCTCCGGCTCCCACACACACCACCAAGCGGGTGCGCTCGAGCCACGCGTTCATATCGAAAGGCTCGCTCACTACCGCCACGACAGCTCCCGCTTCGAAACCCCAACCCAACGACCCAGATGAGCCGCCACCCCCGCTACGACGTCACGCAGGGTTCCTCCTGCCATCATCGGCGGAACGAGTAACGGAGGCCGTGGAATGGCCCCTGCCAGACGCGCCTGACTCTCCTCGGTCGCCTGCTCAAGCTCATCTTCCCAGTGACCGGCCCGCACAAACTCCCGTTGATCGGGCGACAACTCCGTCTGCTGAAGGCGGCCGAGCAGGTCCCGTTCTGCGTCGGTCAACGTAGGCAACGTGGCTCGATTCAGAAAAACGACGGGTGGACCAGAGATGTGCTCGTAGCGCTTCAGCTTCTGGTAGGTCTCGATCGTCTCATTGACGACCATCTCTTCAGGAAGGGCCACCAAAACGGTCCGCGTGGTCTCCGCGGCGATGAGTTCACGAAGCTCTTGGGCTCGCGCCCGCACTGGGCCGGACCGAAACAAGCCCAGCGCTGACCGCGTGATGTCCATGAGCGAAAACGCGTGACCACTGGCCGGGAGATCGGCCACCACGAGGTCGTAGCGGCTCACCAGATCACCGAGCGCCGACAGCGTCACGATCTCGCGTGAACCAGGGGTAAAATCCAAGAACCGGCCAACGAGCCGGTTCGAGAGGATGAGCTTCACGATGCGCCGAGAGGGCACCAGCCCGGTGAGGAAGTGCTGCAGTGCTTCCTGCCAAGTGAGGTTCGCGACATCGAGATTGTCGTTGACGCCTACTGGCTCGAATCCAGGTTCAATACCAAAAATCGGAGTGAGCGAGGGCCGCTGGCTATCGATTTCTGCAAGCAGGACCCGTCGCCCCTGGGCGGCTGCAACCCGCGCCAACGCAGTGGCAAACGTCGTCTTGCCCGTCCCCCCCTTGCCTGTGACGAGAACGAGTTGCGAACCAAGCAGGAGCTTCGTGATCTCCTGGGGGGTGTCAGGCGAGGGGCCGTGCGCAGCGTCCAAGACGTTTCCATTCCTGGCCCGCCGCCCGGGCGACGGACCGTCGGTGCTCAGATGTCGAGATTGTTGGCAGACTTCGAGTGTTCTCGGATGAAGTCCCTTCGCGGCTCAACCTGATCCCCCATGAGCGATTCGAAGGTCCGTTGGACCTCAGGATTCCCCGCCTCCGCCACCACCTGAAGCAGCGTGCGAGCCTCGGGGTTCATGGTGGTGTCCCAGAGCTGCTCAGCTTTCATCTCACCGAGACCCTTGTATCGTTGCACCTCGTACCCACGTTGGGCCAGCTCCATCAAGGTGGTCATGGTCTCCGACCACGACTCCACATCGCGTGTCGTCGGGCCCGCCCGGAGCTGGGCCGGAAGACTGACGATCTCCCCCAGTTCACGGTGCAGCTCGGTGATGCGGGGGTGATTCTCGAGGTCAGACCGAAGCTCGGTCGTCGTCGATTCGCCGCGGACCACCAGCTCCAGCCGCAGCCAGGGTCCTCCCTTGCTGTCCGGGTCGGTCGCAACCACCTCATCAATCCCTGACGTCACCGCTACCACACGAGTCCCACTATCGATCTCGGCGATGTAGGCCCCTAGCGCCTCGCCCTGGGCCTTGAGTTCATCGGGGTCGTGGGACAACTGCCCCCCCGTGACATGGTAGAACGCTCGGGCGATGGGCGACGGGTACTTCCGCTCCTCGAGTTTGGCCAGGCGCGCCTCGTAGTCCAACAACAGCTTCGCAAACGTGCTGAACGTTTCGCCATCGAGCCATCCTTCGTCTTCCTCGGACTCCGTACTTGTCCCGTTGGTCGCCGTCGAACGAACCCGAACGGCTCCATTGACCGCTTGCTCGAGGAAGAAGCGCCGCTGATGCGCCTCATCCTTCAGGTACTTCTCTTGACGCCCTCGCTTGACCCGGAACAACGGCGGCTGGGCGATGTAGAGATGCCCCTCGGTAAGCAGCGGACGCATCTGTTCGTAGAAGAAGGTCAAGAGCAAGGTTCGAATATGGCTTCCGTCAACATCAGCATCCGTCATGAGAACAATGCGGTCGTAGCGAAGCTTCTCGATGTCGAACTCTTCTCCGATGCCACACCCAAGCGCACTAATGATGGTGCGAACTTCGTTGTTCTTGAGCATCTGGTCGAGGCCAGCTTTCATGACATTGAGAATCTTTCCCCGAAGCGGAAGGATGGCCTGATATTTTCGGTCTCGACCCTGCTTCGCAGTGCCACCGGCAGAGTCACCCTCGACCAGGTACAGTTCGCACTTCGACGGGTCCCGCTCCTGACAGTCCGCGAGCTTGCCCGGCAGCGAACCACCTTCGAAGACCCCCTTCCGACGTGCGAGTTCCCTTGCCTTGCGAGCCGCTTCACGCGCCTTTGAACTCTCGATCGCCTTGATTACGATGAGCTTGGCCACCGAAGGATTCTCGACAAGAAAGTCGCTTAGGCGTTCCGCCACGACACTCTCGACCAGGCCCTTGACTTCAGAGTTCCCGAGCTTGCCCTTGGTCTGGCCTTCGAACTGCGGCTCCGGTACTCGAATCGAGAGCACGACCGTAAGGCCTTCACGAATGTCATCGCCTGACAGCGAAGCGATCTTGTCTTTCTTGAACAGACCTTCGTCTTGACCGTAGGTATTAATTGTACGCGTAAGTGCCGCTTTCAGGCCTGAAACATGCGTTCCGCCGTCGACGGTATTGATGTTGTTCACGAACGAGAACTGCGTTTCGCTATACGAAGTGGTCCATTGAAGCGCACAATCAACCTGGATTTCATCACGTTCACCCTGAATCCAGATCGGATCTTCATTCATGGCGGTCTTTGCTTCGTTCAAGAACTCGACAAAGCTCCGCACTCCACCCTCGTAGAGGAAGTCATCCTCGCGTTCATCGCGCTGATCCATCAGCCGAATGCGCAGCCCCGGATTCAGGAACGCCAGCTCCCGAAGCCGTTGCTGAAGCACTTCGTACTCGAAAACCAGCGTTTCAGTGAAGATTTCGCCATCCGGCCAAAACTGCACCCGGGTGCCCCGTCGTTCCTTTCCTTCCAGGACTTCGGCAGGACCCAAGCTGGAAAAGTCGGAAGCGACATCTCCGCGGCTGTAGCTCTGATGCCAATGTTGGCCTTCCCGCCAAATGTCGAGTCGTAAATTCTCAGATAGCGCATTGACGCATGAGACACCGACCCCGTGAAGACCACCCGACACCTTGTACGATGAAGAGTCAAACTTCGAACCGGCGTGCAGCGTGGTCATGACAACCTCAGCGGCCGGTTTACCCATCTCATGAATGCCGACGGGAATACCGCGACCATTGTCCGTGACCGATACCGAACCGTCTTCGTGCAGGATGACATCGACCTGGTCGCAATAGCCGGCGAGAGCCTCGTCGATGGCGTTGTCAACAACCTCGAACACCAAATGGTGGAGGCCACGTGGACCGGTCGATCCAATGTACATTCCGGGTCGCAGACGTACCGCTTCCAGGCCTTCAAGCACCTGAATGCTGTCTTCTGCATATCCGTCCGTGTGGGGGGTCGGCTCCATCCACCTTCTCCGTCGTTGGCCCGGACAGTCTCGGCGTTGCTGCCACTCGGGCCGGGTGTTGATCTCTATCCGTTTAGATAGAGGTTCTCAACTCTAGGTTTGATGGATATTTCTTCGCCTAAAAACCCGCTTTTCGCTACTCCTCAGATGCCTCTCGGGGAATTGGATCCAGCGACTGCGATCCTTCAAGATTCCCAGCATCTACCCCCACTTCAAGCACCTCGCCTTTTGGAAGTGAAGCGGTAAGCGGAACCGGATCGGTTGTAGTTGCGACGACCTGAGCTCCTAAATCCTGTAATAATGCCATCAATCGAGCAGTTCGATCTCGATCCAACTCGGTGCTCGCATCATCGATCAAAAAGATCGGAACTTGGTCACGCTGACGGGCCGCCACCATCTCGGCGAGCTTCAAAGACAACACCAACGACCGAATTTGACCCCGGCTCGCGTAGTCCCGCACCGATTTACCATCGAGCGTGACCCTTACATCGTCGAGCTGCGGACCCGCGAGCGTCGTGCCACGTTCCAACTCTCGCGTGCTCACCTCGGCGATTCGTGCCCGCAAGGCGGTTTGCCTCGCGGCCACGTCATCACCAACGGCCTTTGTCCGGTACTCAATGCCCACCTCCCCATGGCCCATTGCGATGGATCCATGGAGGGCTTTGACGTGTGGCCCCAACTCATCGACCATCAACGCGCGTCGATGCGCCAAATCCGCACCTAGAATCGCCAGCTGGTCGTCGATCACACGAAGGAGCTGCCGATCCGGAGCCTCCGAGCGAAGCAGTGAAGACTTCTGCGACAAGCATTGGCGATAAGCTCGCACGCGCTCGAGGTGAGAAGGTGAGGCAGTGAACGCGGCCCTGTCAATCCAGTTGCGCCGAAAAGCAGGTTCTCCAGACACAATACGGCCATCGTTCGGAGTGAATGCGATGGCGCGAACCGTGGAAAAGTAGTCTTCCAAGGTATGAATGCGCTTGCCGTCGAGCCGAACCTCTCGGCTCTTTCGTCGCCGATCCAGGTCGACGCGATGGTGCCGCTCTTGGCCTTCGTGCTCAACCCATGCCGCGAGACGGGCTTCAGGAGCCCCCCAGGCGATCGTCTCGGTAAGCCGCCGTCCCCGCAGCGGCTTTAGGGTCGCAAGAACGTGGATCGCTTCGAGGGTGTTCGTCTTGCCCTGCGCATTCGGACCGTGAAGCACCACGAAGGGTGCATCAAGAACGAGGTCAGCGGAGGCCAGATTCCGAAAGCGATCGACGACAAGGCGACGAAGCCGCAACGTCAGTCGAGCCGCATAGGCATCACGACGAAGAACGCCGCGGGATCATCGGGGTCACGAACGAGGCACGGGGCCAGGGCATGGGCCAACTCGAGCGACACTCGCTCCCCGGACATCGCCTGCAGAACCTCGCCCAAGTACCGCGCATTGAACCCGATCTCGATGGGCTCACCGTCGAGTTCGATCGGAACCGATTCCCGCACTTCACCACGATCTACGTCGTGAACGTCGATCTCGAGATCGGTTGCACCAAACGCAAATCGCACGGCGCGTCCACCGGAACGGCCCTTGTCTTGGACCAGAATACCAACGCGCTTGAGCGTGGCCGCCAAGTCAGCCCGACGAACCAGCACACGATGCTTGTGGTCGCTCGGCAAGACGCCCTTGTAGTCGGGGAACTCGCCGTCGAGCAGGCGGAACCATACCCGCTGGGCCGGGCGATCCAATCGAATCGCCCCGTCGCCAAACGAGACTTCAACCTCGTTGTCGTCGTTGTCCAGCAACTTGCGAAGGACACCCAGCGCCTTTTTGGGCACTAGCATTTTGGGCATCAGCATCACGTCGCCGGCGACAGCCCCCTGCGATGCCGACAATCGATGGCCATCGGTGGTGACCACACGCAGGTGACGCTGGCCGTTCTCTTCGACTTCTTCGAGGTGAGCGCCATTCAGCCCGTAGCGGACATCCTCGACGGCCACCGCAAACGCCGTCTGTTCGACCATGCGTCGCAGAACGCCTTCGCTGATCTTCGCCGAGCCCTTTGCATCAAAGGCAGGCAACGCCGGAAATTCTTCAGCCGGGTAGCCAGGAAGCTTGAACTCTGAACGGCCGCATTTGATGAGAAGCCGGCTGTTCTCAGTCAACGAGAGCTGAACCGTGGGCTCAGGCAATGCGCGCACAATCTGGAACAGGTTCGCGGCGTCAACCGCGATGTCACCTGGCTCCTTCACCGTGGCCTCGAGGTCGCCGATGAACGCGATCTCCGTATCTGTCGCGGTCATGCGCAACTGGCCTTCGCTCGCGGCCATCAGCACGTGCGAAAGAAGAGGCTGCATGCCTCGGCGCTCGATGATGCCCTGAATCCGTGCCAGGCCTCGGCCCAACTCGTCACGGGCGACAAACAAGTCCATCGTCAGTCTCCGAACCCTGCTCTTGTAATGCGGTGGTGTTCGTCCGTCGGCGGCCCAATTGAATGATCATCCAACCCAAAACCGGCCTGTGGAAACTGTGGACAACCTCTAATCCCAAGCTCTTTCCACAGGGATCGTTGTGGGTAGCTCTTGGGATGGAGGGGAGCATCCCGATGCCCAGATGGCTTGAAATCGCGTGAGCGTCGGCGTTGACTCTGGGTGGGGTCCATAGTTGTCCGCAGCTTTTCCCCATGGTCTTCACAAGCCATCCGCAGAGTTATCCATAGATCTTGTGTTCATGGATGTCCTCTCGCCTCTGAACAGCCGTTCCCCTTCCGGTTGCGCTCTCGCCTCTGGCCTGACCCAGGAGACCCCACTTTGAACCTGAGATCTCTCAGTAGATAGAGATCAAGTAGTTCATAGATAGGGCCTGGGGATGTTGGGGAAAACCGTCCTGGAGCCAGCTGTCATCAGGCTCGGCGCTGTGCATCAGCTCAGGGGACAGACTGCGGAAAGACCGTGGATGTTGGGGATGAAACGCGAGCCGTCGATCGGTTCTCCCCAGAAGTGGACCACTCTTCCCCAGGTCATCCACTGGTTGTCCACCGTTCGTCCCCAAGGGGATCCACAACTTTTCCCAAGGGTTGTCAACAGGGACAACTAGCGGGGACGGACGAGATTACGGGCGGCAAGAGCTTTATCGACATCGAGCCCGCTTTCTTCTGCTTCGTCGAACCATGCGGCTGCCGCCTGGGGATCCGCAGGAACGCCGGCTCCCGTGAGGTAGAGAATGCCGAGAGCAAGCCGTGCTTCGGGGTGACCACCATGTGCGGCCCGTTCAAACCACTCGGCGGCCGTCACGAGGTCACCGACGCCATCCCCCTGCTGTGCCAGCTCTTGGGCCAAGGCGTAGGCGGCTTGTACGTGCCCTCCACGGGCGGCCGTCACACACCAACGGTGCGCGGCCCCTCGGTCCGCGGCGACCCGTCCTTCGCCTTGGCTCATGATCTCGTACAGTTCCCACATGGCTTCGGAATGGTTGCGCGATGCCGCGATTTCGAGCCATTCCACGGCGGCGACGAGGTCTTGAGGAAGTCCGTAGCCTCGTCGCGCGGCGACTCCAGCGATCCAGTGGGCTTCACCCTCCGGATCTTCCTCGGTGAGCCACTCGATCCAGCGAGCCAAACGACCCGCTCCTTCGGGTCCGGGACGTCGTTGGAGACACAGCCGAAGATAGCGAAGGGCAGCCACGAAGTGGCCTCGTTCGGCCCCAGCTTCGAACGCGTCTAAGGCACGCTCGTCGTCCACCGGAATCTCGTTTTGAAAGCCAACACCATCGGCGTACGCCTCGCCAAGTTCGACGAAGGCTTCGAGATCACCTGCCGCTGCGGCTGCTTGGAGATGATCCAGCATCCGCTGCGGTGCTTCGGCGTCGAGGTGGCCAAGTTGCACATCCCCAAGCCAGATCCTGGACTTCAAATCCTGGGCCCGTTGTCGGTGGATGTGAGCGATGAGTTCGGAATCGTCGGTCACGTCAGTCCTGCCCGCGTGTCTTCATCCGATAGCTCTCCACAGGGACAACTCGCCAAGTACGGGCGGTCTTACGGCGCGGCGCGGGAGTAAGGCTGTCGGGAGGCCCGTGCGGATCGCGCGTTTGACCGCTGTACGTCAGGGTTCTCGAGTTGTTGAACTCCCACCGGTTTCCGATCTGGAGGTCACCGGATAGGTCTGCATCCCTGTCCCCGCACCGACCCACCGGACCCCCCCAATTGTCCCGTGGAGGTCCAGGTGCGTGTGGGAGTAGGGATCCGTTTATGAAGCTCACCGAGTTGTGGAATCGGGTTCTCGACGCCATGCGTCGGAGCATCGGGACCCAGGACGTCGAGATTTGGCTGCGGTCGGCGCAGCCCGTGAAGCTGGACGACGAAGGCACGCTTCTCCTCGAGGTCTCCAACCGATACTACGCAGAATGGATCGGTGAAAACTACATCGATGCGTTGTCGATGGCAGTGAGCAGCTTCGCTGAACGTCCGGTGAAGGTGAAATTCACCTGGCCCGAAGAAGCCCCTGACGAAGCTGAAATCGATGTGGTGGCTGACGACGAGGAAGCGGAACGGCTTCCCCGCGAGCTTGGGGTCAACCACGACCAGACTTTTGAAAGCTTCGTGGTCGGCGAGTGCAACAAGTTCGCCCATGCAGCGGCCCTAGCGGTGGCAGACCATCCGGCCAACCAGTACAATCCGCTCTTCATCTACGGGTCCACGGGCCTTGGCAAGACGCACTTGATGCACGCCGTCGCCAACCGCGTGCTGCATCAGGATGCTGCCGCCCGCATCATGTACGTCACTGCCGAAGACTTCATGAACGAGATGATCAACTGCATTCGCTACAAGCGGATGGACGACTTTCGCACCAAGTACCGTCAACGATCGACGGTGTTGTTGGTCGATGACATCCAGTTTTTGTCGGGCAAGGAGCGAACCCAGGAAGAGTTCTTCCACACGTTCAACGCGCTGCAGAGCACGGGACGGCAGATCATTCTCACGTCCGATGTCGTACCGCGTGACATCGACAAGCTCGAGCCCCGTCTGCGGACGCGCTTCGAGGGAGGTCTCCTCGCCGATATGCAGGCGCCGGACAAGGAGACCTTGCTCGCGATCCTGCGGCAGAAGGCCGATGGTGCACGGTTGGCGGTCCCTGGTGATTTGGCCGATGCCATCGCAAATCTTGTGGCAGGCAACATCCGTGAACTCGAGGGCATCCTCAATCGGATTGGTGCGTTGCACAACTTCTATGGCGAGCCTGTGACCCTCGAATGGGCGCGACGCCGGCTGCCCGGAGTCTTCGATCCGCCGCCGGCTACGGTGACGGTGGCTGCGATCATCGAGGCGGTCGCCAAGTTCCATAACTTGCGATCGGCTGATATCACGGGTTCCAAGAGAACTCGAGCGTTAACACGGCCTCGTCATATCGCGATGTACATTGCCCGAACGCACACGAGCTTGTCGTTTCCAGAATTGGGCCGTGAGTTTGGAGGTCGAGATCATTCGACGATCCAACATGGCTTTAAGAAGGTGAAGTCCGATCTGCTGATCGATCCAGACCTCGCCTACAAGGTGCGTCTCATCGAGCAGGGGCTGCAGGTCAAGCCCTGAGAATGGGTGACGGGCCGTTCCTTGCGGAAGGATGGACCTTGCGATACTCGTTCCGGGTCTGGGCCACACTCCTGGTGTCCGGCCCCTGCATATTTCCTTCCGAACCACGGCCATCACGGAGCCGTGAGCTGGGCCATCACGGAGGCGCCCGATGAAGCGGACGTATCAACCCTCGCGGATCAAGCGACGGCGGAGCCATGGGTTCCGCGCTCGGATGGCGACAAAAGGAGGCCGTTCGGTTCTCTCTCGTCGTCGACGTAAGGGGCGGAAGCGGCTCACGCCGACCACGCCTAGCAAGCGTCACTGAGCGACCAGTCGTGGCCAAAAGCACGTCGTCTTCGTCGGACGGCCGAGTATCGACGTGTGCAACACGAGGGACGACGCATCAAGTCTCGTCACCTCGTGTTTGTGGTTCGGCCCAATGGTCTTGACGCTCCGCGGTTCGGTCATACGGTCAGCCGCAAGGTGGGGAACGCTGTTGTGCGCAACCAAGTGAAGCGCTGGCTGCGAGAGGCCATGCGGCGTACGGTCGAACCGTCCGCTCTGCCGCCGGTCGACGTGGTCATCATCGCGCGTCCGGCTGCGGCCAAGGCAGGGTTCGCCGTCCTCTTCGACGAAGTGAGTAGCGTGGTCGCTGGACTCACCGAAAGCGAGGGCGCCACTGCATTCCGCTTCGGAGAGACCGCCTGATGGACCGTCGTACCTTCCTTGCCGTTCTGCTTAGCGTGACCGTGTTTAGCGTATGGTCCGCGCTTTTCGGCCCGGAACCGCCCACTCCCGAAGAGGCCGCTGCGCTGGCCGAGGCCGCTGAACAAGGCGAAACGGCCCCGGCTCCTGCGCCCGAAGCGGTCGAACCAGCTCCCGCACCGGTCCCCGAACTGCCCGAGGTGACCGAGCAGGAAGTGATGCTGTCCATGTGTGGTGGCACGGGGACGCTATCGTCGTTCGATGGCTTGTCGGGAATGTCGCTTGCTGCCTATGAAGGCCCCTACGAAGTCATGCCGTTTTACAGCTGGCTTTGGGGCACCGTGACGGGCAGTGTATCGGGGGGCTGGCACCCCTACGGCGCGAGTGAGCCTGGTCCGGCGGAGGTTCTGACGCCCGAAGCCCGGGCTCTTACCGTGGGAACAGGCTCGAGCCCCACAGATGGTGACTCTGCGCGCATGGCGATCGTCGAACGGACCGATGATGCGGTTGTTCTACGTGGAATGACCGCAACGGGAATCGAGGTCACACAGGAGATCTACGAGGGTCTCTACGACTGGGAAGCGGAAAAACCGGTTCTCCACCGCAAGGGCACAGACGCCTACCGCAGGCTCGAAGATTCGGGCAACGGTGTGTGCCTCATCGGCATGAACGTGTCATGGCGCAACCGTTCGTCGGTTCCGGTCGACCAAGGGCTGTGGCTTGGCATTTATGAAGTGGCCAACCAGTCAGGGAGCGGCATGACCGCTCGCTACAACAGTCAGCGGCAACCCACTGCCGTGACCGACGATGACTTGTCCTATGGCGGTCCCAACGGGGCGGGTTGTGTCACCGCCGGTACTCGCCTTGAGGATGAAAAGACCGAGTTCCCCCTTGAGGGGCCGGTGTCCTGGTTCGGGATTTCCGACCGATACTTTGGGTTCTACGTACTCCCTGATGAACCCAGCGCGGGCTCTGCCTTCCTCTCTCGGATAGGGCAGGGTGAAGAGGCGCTCGACGGTACCCATTGGGCCGTCACCACGCGTCTCGACGCAGGAGAGACGCGAACCGAGTCGTTCCGCATCTATGCAGGACCTAACGACCTTGATGCCTTGGGCCGGGTGGACGAGTCCCTGCAAGATGTTGTCGACTTGGGCTGGTTCGAGTTCTTCGGTTACCCGCTGCTCATCATGCTTCGGTTCTTCTACTCTGCGGTAGGAAACTGGGGCATCAGCATCGTCATGCTCACGCTCGTCGTGAAGGCACTGTTCTTCCCGATGACGCAGAGTTCGTTCAAGTCGATGCAGAAGATGCAGCGCATCCAGCCGATGCTCAACGAGCTTCGCGAGAAGCACTCCGACAATCCGCAGGAACTCAATCAGAAGACCATCGCGCTCATGCAGGAGCACGGAGTCAACCCTGCAGCCGGATGTCTTCCCATGTTCGTACAGATGCCGGTCTGGATCGCGCTGTACAACGTCCTGTTGACGAGTGTGGACCTTTACCACACGGAATTTCTCTACCTGCGCGATCTGACGCAGCCGGACCCCTATCTGGTCCTGCCGATCACAATCATGGCGCTCATGTTCATTCAGCAGCGATTCAGCACGCCGAGCAACGTGAGCCCAGAACAACAGCAGATCATGCGGTTCATGCCGCTGTTCTTTGGCTTGTTGTTCTTCGCCTTTCCCTCCGGGCTGGCGGTGTATGTGTTCGTCAACATCCTGCTGTCGAATCTCCAGCAATGGTGGATCAAACGGAACCTGGACACCGCCGACCCTCCGGCTGCCGCAGCGGCGACGTGAGGGAACGATGGTTCGCCCAAGGGAGTCGGGCGAATGGGAGGTCGGATGAACGTGCCTGATAATGCGCAAACGGTCGAGGTCGAGGAACGGGACCTGAAGCGCGCCATCGCCGGAGCTGCCGAAGAGCTCGGGCTTCACCCCGCACAGGTCGACTACAAGCTCGACATGTCGCATTTCCGCAGCATCACGGGTGTGTCGGTCGCCAAGAGCACGGTCAAGATCGTGGCCTGGAAGTCTGACCGTGATGCACCGGCCAAGGAAGAGCCGGAGGCCGTGGAGGCGGAAGAGCCGGCTCCCAAGAAGCGACGCACGAAGAAGAAGAAGGAAGAGGAAGACGAGCCGAAGGACGATGGGGTTGCCGAGGCAGAGAACGACGACGCCGAAGACGACGACAAGCCGAAGAAGCGTCGTCGTCGCACCCGCAAGAAGAAGGACGACGAAGCGCCAGAGGCCGAGCCCGAGAAGCCCGAGCAGCTTCGTGGCGCCGAGACCGAAACAACTGAAGCGTCGATCTTCGCGCAGCAGTGGTTTGAAAAGCTGCTCGAGCTGATGGGCGTCGAGGGTAAGGTCGTCGGAACGGGCAATGAGCAGCGAGTGCACTTGGCCATCGAGGCTGAGCGTGCGGGTCGCATTGTCGGCAAGCGAGGAGCGACGCTCGGTGCGATTCGCCACCTGCTGTCGCTGGCCTTAGAACGTCGCTTTGGTGGACTGACGGTCGATGTGGATGTCGACGGAGACCGTGACCGCAAGAAGACGCCCTCCGAAAAGCCCCGTCGGGAGCGGAGTCGTGATGATCGGCGGGACCGTGACGATCGAGGTCGAGGCCGAGGCCGTCGAGACCGTAGGCCCAAGGGCAAGTACGACGAAGATAAGCTGCGTGCGCTGGCACGCCGCGCGGCCGAGAAAGCCGTCGAGACCGGGAAGACCTTCACCATCAACCTGCAGCTCAACTCCTACGATCGACGGGTGGTTCATCTCGAGATCTCCGAGATCGACGGGGTCGACAGCCACTCCGAAGAGCGCGAAGTGGACGGTCAGATGATGAAGTTCGTGCAGGTCGTTCCGGACGCGGACTGAATTGGCCGGCGACGCGATTGTCGCCGCTGCGACCCCGCACGGGCATTCGGCGCTCGCCTTGGTTCGATTGACCGGACCAGGGCTGGAGGCGATTCTCGATGCGGTGGCCCGGCCCCATCGTCCGGGGCCCTGGTTCTCCGGACGCCCCCGTCGAATTGACGTTCTTCATGAGGGAGACGTCTTCGATGACGGGGTGCTGGTGGCTCGGCGTGGTCCGGGTACGGCGACGGGCGAAGATCTTGTCGAAATCACGGTGCATGGGAACCCACTCATCGTCACTCACCTGGTGGAGGCGTGCGTCGATGCGGGGGGGCGCGTTGCTCAGCCCGGTGAATTCACCCGACGCGCGGTGTTGGCCGGCCGGCTCGATCTAGTGAAAGCCGAGGCGATCAACCAAGCCATTCGAGCGACCAGCCCCGGCGGTTTGCGGTTGGGTCGCGCGGGCATGGATGGTCGATTGGGGGCGCGCTTGGAAGCATTTCGCACCGTCCTCATCGATGTCACGGCCGAGTTGGAAGCCCGGCTGGACTATCCCGCCGATGAGCTGGCCTATGAGACAGATGAGGCCTTGGTGCAACGTCTCGCCGAGGTGACGCGCGGCTGTCGGGCGCTCGCAGCCACTCATCAACAGGGACGAATGCTCGTCGATGGGGCCCGAGTGGCCTTTGTAGGGCCGGTGAATGCAGGGAAGAGTTCGCTATTCAACGCCCTATTGGGAGAGGCCCGCGCGTTGGTGCACGAAGGAGCTGGCACCACGCGTGATGTGGTGGAAGCGAAGACCCAATTGGGGCCGTTATCGGTGACTCTCATCGACACCGCGGGCGAACGACCCACCCAAGACCCAGTCGAGGCTGCGGGCCTGCAGCTTGCTCAGCGCTTTGTCGAGGCCGCAGACCTGTTGGTTGTGGTGATTCGCGGTAAACCCTCAGCGCCCGACGAAATTGAATCGGCCTTGTTGCAGCGAACCGCCGATCGGGCCCGGGTCGTGTGTGTCAATGGGATTGACCGGGAGGGAGTTGTCCCTGTGGATGGGGCGGTGGTGACGTCGGCGCGGACAGGTGAGGGGGTGGCCGAGTTGTCGTCGGCGATCGTGAAAGCCCTGGGGATGGCGGATCTCGCAGACTTGGCGGTGGCTTCGGCTCGTCAGCGGGACTTGCTTGGGGCAGTTGCAAGGGCAGCCGACGACGCGATCGAAGCGCTGCCGCTGGCTGGTGTAGCGGTCGCTGCGGATCTGCTGACCGAGGGCCTCGAACGGCTGGACGAACTCACCGGCGCGGATACGCGCGAAGATGTGCTGGACCGCGTGTTCGAACGGTTCTGCATTGGGAAGTGAGCCGACCTTGGGTGCGCGAGGGAGGCGAACATGGTGTTGTACGGGTTTGGGAGCCCTTCACGGGCGACCCGCGTGGCTTGGGCGCTTGAGGAAGCGGGTGCGGACTGGAGCTACGTGGCCACGCGGCCTCGCGACCCCGATCTTCTGGCCCGCCATCCCTTCGGAAAATTGCCGGTGCTCGAAGATCAGGGACATGTCTTCAGTGAATCGCTGGCCTGCTGCACGTACGTAGCGGACCGTTTTCCACAGGCCGGACTCGCCCCGGAACCCCGAACGGCTGAGCGGGCCATGTACCTTCAATGGTGCGCTTTCGCGGTATCGGAGCTTGAGCAGCCCCTGTGGACAAAAGCCAAGCACCGCTTCCACCACCCCGAGGCGTTGCGAGCGGAGGTCGGTCCGGCGGTCACGGCCGAATTTTCGCGGGCGGTGGAGTACCTCGCAAAACGGCTCGGAACCCGCACCACCTTGGTCGGCGACCAGTTCACATGTGCGGACATCCTAGTTGTCCACACCCTGGGCTGGGCACAAGGGGCGCGAATGGGGGACCTGATTCCCGAGAACGTAAGGGCGTATGCCGCGCTCCACAGGGAACGATCCGCTTTTGCGAGAGCCAACGCGCGAGAGTCCGGACAGTAGCTGTCCAGGGGACAGAGGTTGTCCGCAATGGTGGGCCATCTGGGGATCGCTCACGGCGCACGGAACGATCCGTGATTCATCGGCCAAACGGAGCCCCGGCTCCTGCAACCCATCCATAGCTTATCCACAGCTATGGGAAACGGATCTTCATCAGGTCGTACCTTCGAAGTCCATGCGCGGGAGCCGTGAGGGCGGGAAGTTTACCACACATGTTGGGCAGTGTGGTGCCGTGATCCCGAATCAGCTGAGAACCGCGTCGGCTTCGGGAGACGAGGGAGCCCATTCCAGTGGATTGGGGCATCGAGTGGCCCGGTTGCGTCCCCCCGTCTTGCTTCGGTAGAGCGCTTGATCCGCCGCATTGTAGAGGCGTGTGATCAGAGCTTCCCGATCGAAGGGGGACGTTCGAGGGCCTTCGAGCCACGCAATCCCGAGGGAAACCGTGACCCGGATGGTGTGGCCATTCGGCGTTTCGAGTTCGAGCTTGCTCACGCCACCCAGGATTCGTCTTGCCACGTAGGAGGCGCCCGTAAGGTCGGTTTCGGGAAGCAACATGGCGAACTCCTCGCCCCCCGTACGGGCAACTGTATCGGAGGTACGGCAGCTCTCCTTCAGCGCCTTTGCCACGGCCTTCAACACGACGTCGCCAAACACGTGACCCCAGGTGTCGTTCACGCGCTTGAAGTGGTCGATATCTGCGACGATGAGGGAGGTTCGACCTCCATGTCGAGCAACCCGTTGGAGTTCGTCGTTCAACCGTCGGAACAGCTCCCGACGATTGGGAAGCTCCGTTAAGGCATCGGTAATCGAGATCCACTCAAGTTCGCGATTGCGCCGATCGAGTTCGGCAGCCAGTTCGTCCTTCTCGGCAATGACCTGTTCCAGCCGCTGGACAATGTCCTCGTACGACAGGTTCATGTCGATGAGGGATCGGTTGGCCGCCGACAAGATCTCTTCGAGGGTCGGCTGGTGCCCGACCTTGATGCCCATGGCTTGTCCGGCCTGCTCCACTTGCGCTCCCAGCTCGGCGACCAATGGGTCGAGGTCTTCCGGGGCATTTGGTACGAGACGGGGAATCTCGGTGCGTGCGCGCTGCAGAGCTTGCCGCGTGTCGGTATTGCTTAGGATTGCGCAGAAGAAATTTGCGGCACAGGCGATTTCGCAGGCCCGACGGAGGGGCTCGGGTGCTTTGGCGGGGGTGTTGTGGAACTGGAGGGGAAGCGCGATCTCGTCGGGCAGCGACCAGTCCGCGGCAAGTTGGCCGTTTACCGTTGTGTAGTCGCAACCAAACAGGCTGTTCTCGAGCCGAAGGCGAACGGCACTGTCGGCTTGGCTGGCCTTGGTCCAAGCTTCTGATTGTTCTGGGTTTTCGAGCAGCAATGCCAGTGCGCCTAGTTCCTGAAGGAGGCCAATCGTGAAGGCCCCAGAGGGCTCAACGTGGCCATCCCACTCGGCCAACATGCGCCCTGCGACGGCCCGGCGCATGCTGTTTTCCCAGAAGTCATCGAGATCTAGACTGCCGATTCGCTGCGTCGAAACACAGGACCGTGCTGCATGGCACAGTGCAAGATTCCGCAGCGTCCTCACCCCTAGGCGCAGCGCGGCCGCCCGAAGGTCGGTGATCGACTGCGAACGAGATCCCAGGTATGCGGCGGTGTTCACCATCTTGAGAACCACGCCGGCAAACGTTGGGTCGTTGGCGACCAGGCGCGCGAGCACCTGCACGTCGACACCCGGGTCCGACGCGGCCTCGAGGATTGCGGCGAGGGCTCGCGGGGGCGCAGGCAAAGTGGGTGTAGGCATGTGGAGGCACTCCTGCCTCCCTATTCGATCCGAGAGGTAAGGCAGTTGAGCGGCGTCTCAGTAGACGTTGTAGCGCTTTCGATTCGCCTCGTGCTCCTCCCCGTTTCGGGCAGGATGCAAGTTCCCCTCGTGATCGTGGAGGTAGTAGAGCGCGTTCGTCGGCGTCGGATTCATGGCGGCAGTGAGCGAGGGCAAGGTGGGGGCGCCAATGGGTGTGGGGGGCAAGCCCTCGATGTAGCGTGAGTTGTACGGGTCGCTCTTGTTGCGAAGGCGCGCGAGAAACGCCTTTCGGTCGTTCCATTTCTCAAGTTCGTAGCGCGATGTTGCATCCACCCCGAGCGGGATGCTCCGATCGATCCGTTTCCAAAGAATACCGGCCACTAATGGCCGATTGGAGGGCTTCGGCTCCTCCCGCTCCAACATCGAAGCCATGGTGACGATCTCGTGGAGGGTCCGCTTTCCATAGTCGGTGTGCGAGTCTAGGAATCGCTTCTTGAAGGTTGCCAGCTGCCGCTGGATGAGCTGGCTCGGTTCGAAGCCATCGGCGTTCAACCGGTAGGTTTCCGGCCATAGGTACCCTTCGAGAGTCGTGCCCTCGATGGGAAAGGGTGCTTCAACCTTCTTGTTGAACGCAAGGTCGGCATACGCACCAGGCTTGATGAGGCCCTCGGCGGCCAAGGCCGCATCGGTGTCGCGGATTCGCCATCCTTCCAACACCGTAAACGTGAACTCGTTGGTTAGCGGCGGACCACAGAGGGTTTCCGCGAACTCATTGAGGGACATCGACCGGCGGACCTCGAATCGCCCTGCCTTGAGACAGGAGAGGTCCTTGGTTCGGACGTACGCTTTCCACTCTAATTCGCTGCCGATGAACCCGTGCTCGAGCGCCAAGCCGGCGATGCTTCCCGGCGTTGAGCCCTTGGGCACCTCAACCACGATTGGCGTGGTGTCGCCGGGGTCGATCGGGGTGTCTGGGGACACCAGCCCCGCACAGGCGAGGCAGAACATCAAGAGCACGCCAAACGACACCCAGGCAGCACGCTTCATTCGCAGATCCCGTACGTCTTCTTGTTTTTTCTGTGGCCCGCGTTGGTTTTGGCGACCCGCAGGACACAATCTCTGTCGTGTAGGTAGAAGTAGTACGGGTTGGGCTTGGGGTTCAACGCGGCTTGCAATGCATGGCTGCCCGGAGCCCCGATCGCGGTGGGCGGGAGCCCGTTTCGGTAGCGGGTGTTGTAGGGATCGCTCCGATCGCGGATTTTCGGAAGAACGTTGTCATTCCACTTCTCGAGGGTGTAGCGGCTGGTTGCATCGACCCCAAGCGGCATGGGCTTCTTGATGCGATTCCACAAGATTCCAGAAATGAACGGCCGATTGTCGAAGTTTCGTTCCTCTTGTTCGATCATGGAGGCCATAACCACGACCTCCTGGAGCCGTTCCCCCCTTAGCTCTGGATGATCGTCGAGGAAGTTCTGTTTGAACATGGCGAGCTGGCGCTCGACGAAACGCTCCGCATCAAATCGATCCGCGTTGACGCGATAGGTCTCCGGCCAGAGATAGCCTTCAAAGGTGGTACTCGGCACATCAAAAGGGGCATCGACGGTCTTACCTGTGGCGATGGTGAGGTAGTCGCCCGGCTCGATCCAACCCTTGGCGGCCAAGGCGCGGTCGGTGTCGACGATGCGCCACCCCTCGACGACGGTGAAGGGCACGTCGTCAGAGAGTGGTGTGCCGCAAAGCGTCTCCAGGAACTCAATTGGGGACATGGCGTGCGAAACTTCGAAACGACCGGCTTTGATGCATGAGGCATCCTGGAATCGGACGAAGATCTTCCATTCCCACTCTGCGTTGAAGAAGCCCGCCTCCACCACTGCGGGAGCAAGCGCATTGGCAGATGAGCCCTGGGGAACCTCAAAGATAAAGGGCTCGGGACCTTCCGAATCCGTGCCTTCCGAGCCAAACCCTCCACACATGCATGCCAACGTCCAGAATACGCACCACAACAGGATCCAACGCCGCACGTAGGCCTCCTCGAGAGCTCCCCCTAATCGCTCGCAGGACGGTGAGGGTGCAATTCAACAATTGTGCCGTTGGATATTGGTTGACCGGAGAACGGCTCCAGGTCGCGGCGTGACACCACTTGGTTGGGGTTAGCGGGGCCTTGTCCATAGGGAAGGACGACCACTCCAGGCTTGAGGCTCTCGTTGTGGACCACCTCGACGTCGATGGACCCAGCCGGTCCTCGCAATTTGGCCGGTCCGGCGGCAGCGGTGCTGGGATGAACGGCCGCTCGGCCGATGTTCGACTCGCCGATCCAGTGGTTCATCTTGGCAATTGGGCGAGCACTCGTCACCAGGCGCAGCCCGTTTGGCGGATCTGGTAGCGCACGAAGTGCTCTGCAAAACTCGGGAACCGCAAGGCGAGCGCGAGGCGGGGAGGATGACGAAGATGGGCGAAGATGGCCTATGGCGCTTTCAAGAGCTTGTTTCGGCACTCCCGAGAGGCGAGCTGCCATGCGAGCTAGCCCGGTCGGTGAGAGTCGCTTGTAGATCGATCTCCCGGACAACGGAAGTCCAAAAGGTCCGCGTCCCAGACATTCGCCTAACGCGACGGCGATCTCCCAGTCCGTCCGGACAAGTCCTTGTGGTTCGATCACCCTTCGGTCAAGACGCAGGTGAGAAACCGGACGTTGGTGATCGATGTGGACGGCTAGCTCATCTCGCTCGAGCCAGGTTGCTGCTGGCAGCACCACATCAGCCTGCGCTGCGGTTCCCCGGCGAAAGAGGTCCACGCTGATGAGCAGATCCAGCTGGTCGAATGCAGACCGGACACCAGCGGTGTCTGGCATCGCATGAAGCGGATCTCCACCGAAGACCACGAGAGACCGGACAGGTGGTTTACCGGTTCGCACCGCGTCCGGAAACGTCGCAGCAGCGAGCGTACCCAGAATAGCAGGATGTCCGGAGGTGGCTCGAACATGGACATCGCGACCCGGTGGACCGAAACGGGACAGCCACCAGGGAAGCTGAAGCGCACCGGGTTGCCACTTCCATCCGCCGGAGTGGTTGAGTCCGGCCGTGATCACTTGAAGCACAACGGTAAGCCACCATCCCAAGGTGCCTTGGGCCGACAAGAGAACACCTAGTCCGGACCAAACGAGCGGGCGTTTCGCATCCAGCCAACGTACAGCCAGCTCTTCCAGTTGTGAAACTTCTAGCCCTGTCACCGTTGCGACTCTTGAGAGTGTGAACGACTCGCAGGCCTTCCACAGCGCTTCGCGTTCGACTTTTGGGCGATCGATCGAGGCGTGAGCCAACACCCACCGGACAAGTCCGGCAAGGAGAAACACGTCAGTGCCAGGTCGTGGTTGCAGGTGAAGAGAGGCTTTGGCAGCTGTTGAAGATGGTCGAGGGTCAACTACAACAAGCTGGTTCTCTCGAGCCCGAGTTCGAAGTGCATCGCCCGCACGAGGTTGGGATTGGGCTTGCGAAGCATGGCTAGAGAGCGGATCCGTACCGAGCAACAGCACGAAGTCGGAGGCCGCGTAGTCTGCAACGAACGTGGTCATCGCACCCCCAAACACCTCCTCTGCCACCACGAACATTTCGCTGTTGTCGAGCGTCAGGCAGCTGTAGTGATGGGAGGTTCCAATGGCTCGCTGCAACGAGCTGACCGCCAACACTCCACCAATCGAGTGCCCCATGGCGTTGCCGCTGTAGAGCGCGATGGATTGTCGTCCGTACCGTGCGACGCTGCTTCGCCATCGATCGGTGATGAATGCAAGTGCATCGTCCCAAGAGGTGGGTTGACCCTGCACCCACGGCTGGCGAAGCCGGTCAGGGTGATGAAGCACTTGCTCAGAGAATCGAGTGCCTTTCACGCAGGCGTAGCCCTGGGAAATGGGATGTTCAGGGTCAGGAGCCAGTTGAACTCGATCGGATTGGATAGATGCGAGCATCCCACAGGCGGACTCGCAGATTCGGCAGGTTGTTGTCTGCTTTGACACCATGCCCTCCCCTGAGTGTTTCACGTGGAACACTCGCGTCTGCTTCCTCAACTTGCGAGCCTTGGACCTCCAAGTTGTCCGGAATGCTGGTCTATTATGCTCTAGTGAAGTCCGACTCTCGCGAGAGGACGCGAAGGTTAGTACCAAGGCGGATCGGAGGTGGGATGGACCATTCGGAATGGCAGGCACGAATCGAACGTTCCTGGGAAACCAGCGACATCGATGAAGATGCGGTGCACGCTGTACTTGATGCGCTGGATCGCGGTGAGCTGCGTGTTGCGGAGCCCCAGGGCGAAGACTGGATTGTTCATCAGTGGGTGAAACAGGCCATCTTGCTTTGTTTTCGCATTCTGCCCATGAAAGAGGGGCGCTATGGCGACTACGTTTTCCATGACAAAATTCCGCTGAAGACAAGGTTAGTCGAGCAGAATATTCGTGTCGTCCCACCGGGTACCGTGCGCTACGGAGCGTACGTCGAACCCGGCGCGGTGGTGATGCCTGGCTACGTCAACATCGGTGCTTGGGTAGGCCGTGGAAGTATGGTGGATACCTGGGCAACCGTGGGCTCGTGTGCCCAGATTGGTTCGGGGGTCCACCTCTCAGGCGGCGTAGGGATCGGTGGCGTGCTTGAGCCGCCCAATGCGCGGCCGGTCATTGTGGAGGACGGCGCTTTCATTGGGTCCCGGAGCATTGTGGTGGAAGGGATGTGGGTGCGAGAAGAGGCGGTGATTGGGGCGGGGGTGACCCTGACCGCATCAACGCCCATCATCGATGTCACTGGACCGTCAGAAGTGATGTACAAGGGCGTGATTCCGCCCCGCTCTGTGGTGATTCCCGGTGTTCGTCCACGGAAGTTCCCCGCTGGAGAGTATGGCGTCCCATGCGCCCTGATCATTGGCAAGCGCTCGGCCAGCACGGATCGCAAAACCTCACTTGAGTCCGTCCTTCGTGAATACGCCGTCTCGGTCTGAGCGCCTCGATCTCCACCGTCCGATCCCCTACACAAGTGCGCTTGTTGTCTTTGTTTTAGCCATACATGGACTGTCCGGTGCGAGAGCATTGGGCCGTTTGTCGTGGCTAGGGGCGTGGGTCTGGAACCGGCCGCGTTGGATGAAGATCGCTGCGGGCGGTCAGTCTGCCGATCTGGTCGACGGTGGAGAGTGGTGGCGTCTGGCGACAAGTGCGTTTGTCCATGCTGATCTTGCCCACGTGTTGTTCAACGGACTGGGGTTGTGGGCGTTGGGGCAACTGCTTGAACCTCGCGTCGGCGGACGACGACTGTGGAGCTGGTTCGCCATTGGTGCGGTCGGCGCATCTGTCGCTTCGCACCTGGCGGGCATTTCACAGTCCGATGGCGCCTCTGGAGGCGCGTTTGCCTGGATGGGAGCCGCTGTCGCGTTGGGGTGGCGCTGGCGTCGGCGCTTTCATGACGATGCCTGGCTTTTGGGGCCGGGCCTGTGGCTGGTGGCGATCGGCAACCTCGTGCTGAGCGTGGTGGTGCCTCGGATTGACGCGGTCGCGCATGCGGCTGGATTGGGGCTTGGGCTCATCCTTGGGGCGCTCTGCCGAGAGGACCGACCCGCGTTGGGCGTGGTTGCTGGCGCGTTTCTGTTCGTCTGCCTATGGGGTTGGACGGTCGGCTTACCGTGAGACCAGCCCGGTTGCCGGTGGCGTGGAGTTGCAATGGATGGTGAGACCCCGGCGCCTGGGGCACCGGCGAGCGTGGTTCGTACGCGCGAAGATGGCGGCACGTTCCCGAATGTGGGCGACCTCGTCCAAGAATCACTGACGGAGTTCACCGACTCCATCGTGCCCTACATCCTCTCTTTTCTTGGTCTGATTGCCGGCTACCTCGTCGTAGGGGTGGGCATGTCCATCGTCTGGGGGTTGCTCACCATTGTTGTGGTGGTGCTCGTGTCGGCCCTTGGTGCCTTGGTGGAAGGGCTTGGATCGGTCGGAGTCACCTTAGTGGGCTTGCTCACGGTTGGAGTCAATCTTGCCTTGTTGGGGCTTGGCCTGGTTGGTGGAATGGCTCTTGTGGCTCCGCTCACCGGAAGCTACTTTCGGGCCGTCGCGGCCCACCAACGGGGTGAAGGCGAGTTGGAACTTGCCTCAGCGTTCAGTACGTTGAGCGAAAATGCCGTGCAGATGGCGGGCATGGGAGCGATTCTTGGCGCAGCCACCTTCGTTGGCGGTCTGTTCTGCCTACTCCCCGCGCTGGCGGTGCCAGTATTCTTGGGGTTTGCCATACCTATTGTGGCCCTACACGGACTGCCGGTGGCGGATGCCGCTCGGCTTAATGTCACGCATGTGCGGGACCACCTTCAAGAGCACTTGCCCATCGCACTCTCGATTTTAGGCCTCAACCTGATTGGGGGGGTGATTCCCGTGGTTGGACCCGCGTTCACCACCGCGTATACCGTGCGGGCTTATCGCAAGATTTTTGGCGATGGTGAAGCTCCCCAAGTTGGGCTGTTGACGGATGGCCAGATGGACCCAGCTTCCTAGGGGACGAGGTCGCCTGGGAACGCCGTCAGCACGCTGTCGAGGCCTATCGACCAGGTCGACGGATCATCGGCGTCAAGCGCCATCGCCGCGATGCCTTCTTCCTGCGCCCGCCGTAGCCGTTGCCGAGACCAGGCAAAGGCAGGAAGGGCAAGACCGTCCGCCTCCTGCATCTGCAACTGCTCCCAGAGCTTTGTATTGACCAACGGTCCTACCGCGGGAGCGCTGTTGTCCATCTCATCAAAGAGGCGGAGGGTACTGTGAACCTCGAGGTTCCGGCGGCGAGCTTCGGTCTCGACCGCTTCAAGGGTCACCAACTCATCGGCAGATACGTGCAGTGCATTGGGGAGTTCGGCGGGAGCCCACACGTCGAACAACTGAGCAACCGAAGGAAGGTCCGCACTTCGCAGATGCAGGTGGATCCGTTGTTCCGACAAGTCGCTCTCGCGCACGAGCTGGATGAGACCTTGCAGTGTCAGAGGCGCTTCGGCAACCACAAGAGCGTTGGGCCATTCGGGCTGAGGCGTTCCGCCACACCGAAGCAGCTGGGTCGCGTCCTGGTCCCACTCCACAACCGCCGCAGGCTCTGCCGGAAGGTTGGTGCGCGTGTCGATACAGTCCTGCCAGGTAGCCCCACCTTGGCCGACCCACTGACCGTCTGCGGTCGGGGTAAGGTCGATTTCCAAGCTGGAGAAGGCTGCTTCGATCGCGCCCTCCACCGCGGTCCGGGAGTGCGCTGGCCAATACGCCACCCCTCCCCCTCGTGCATCCACGACAGGAGTTCCCTCAAGTTGGCAGCCCAAGCTGAATGCCCACCACAGCATGACGCGACTCCGCGGTGGTTGTACCCTATCGAGGCGAGGCCTGCGGGCATCCAGAACGGGGACCAAAGATGCCATTGAATCTTGAATTCGAGCTTCGATTGGAGGAACGAGCCAACGAGCAGGTCGTGGTGAGCGTTGCGCTGGCACCGAATGATGAACCGGTCGAGATCGAAGGGGTGGCGCTTCAGTGGTCTACCGCGGAAGGCGAGCCCATCTCCGCTCGCCTGCTGCTACCCATCGCTGGAACGGTTGCGCAGCCCATGGTCTCGTCGGTCGTACTCAACGCATTTCGCGCGATCGAGCCCGGTTGCCGCGTGGTCGCCACGGCTTGGGCAGGCACTACGCAGATCGAGTCGTCCATTCCGACCGATCCGTTCACAGAGCTTGAGGTCCACGTTCGAGGCCGCAAGCTCGTAAACCCGGAAGAGGGGGAGCGAGAACCCAAGCCGCTGGACAGTGAAGAGCGCCAACGGCTGATGGCTCGCTACCCGTGGCTTGCCGAGCCTCGATTGCCGAAGGTTGCGGGAGAGCTGGGGGTCGTCGACTCAAGCTCGTCCACCGATGACGTCGTGGACGAGGTTGCCGAGAACTACGAGCTAGACGAAGAGTCTGCAGCTTGGTTGAAGGAGCTGCTTTCCGAGGATGACGAACCTCTGTCACCTTCGGGCGACTAGCTCGGCTCAAAGGATTCAACCGATGGAATCGAGCTGCCCCGCTAGCTGAAGAGCTACCCTGCGGAGCTGTAACTGGAGCTGCAAGGCGGAAATCGAGCAACCCGGTTGCTCAATCGCTGTTGAGAGCCGTTTGGAGCATCTTCACATCTCGCTCCGACCGAACGATGCTGCCCTTCCAAAAGCCAAGTGCAGGACCTGCTGCCTTTTCTTCGGTTTCCATCTTTTGAATGAGCTGTCGGCGAGCCTCGATCTCGCTTTCGGCCGCCTTGATGAGTTCCGTGACTCGTGCACGCCCCTTCTCACTCCAGCTGCCTTCCGCGTCCTGGTAGGGGTCGGCAGGTGGGTTGAGTGTTCCCAAGTCCATCTTCTCCGCGCTGTCCGCCGGGATGGCGATCGTAGCGGATCGCTTCGAGTCCGTCACGACCCACAAGGAGCAGGGCGGGCGCGTTTCGATGAAGAAGGTTCCGTCCTTGGCTAGCCGAACCGGCTTGGTCATGCAGGTGCCATCCACCGCTCCCTCCTCCGGGACTTCAAGGCGACCGCTAACCGTCCGTGTCGGCATGGCTTCGATTTCGGTGCAAGTCGTTAGTTCGCCAGCCTTGACTGGCGGCCACGTCATCTTCTGAATGGCAGCGAACGTGCGGAGGTAGCCGCTGGTCGACTCCGGTTCGGCAAGAATGACCACCCAACCATCTTCGATGGCCACATCATCGAAGTAGGGGCTCCATGGGATGGGATCCTCTTCCTGGGCAATGCGGTAAGCGATACCAAGGTCAAGGCGATCCCGAGCTGTACCGTAGATCCGGCGCACCCGAGAGGAGCCCGCCGCTGGGCACTGCACTGCACCCATCCCCATCTCCTTGGCGAGGTTGGCGTAAGCCTGGCCTACCGCTCCAAGGGCCGGAGGTGCTTCGGTGAGCCGCTTTCGTGCGGCGTCAAGGGGGTTCGTGGGTTCGGCCTCAACCGCTTCGGCAGGAGCCGTGGGGTCTTCCGTAGTTGAGGCGGGGGGAGCGCTCGACGTGCCACAGGCGAGCGTAAGAAGGAGCCAAGTCATGTCGTACAATCCGTCATAGGAAGAGGTCCCGCGCCTCGCCCGCAGCGCGGACGATGGCGACGTTATCGCCCACGGGCAGGGTTCCGTCGACCATGAGATCCGCAATCGTGGCGGTAGGCGCCACATAGCGTTCATGCATTGGTCTCACGGTGGACTCGTATTGGTGCAGTACGCTCTCAACGGTGCGACCACGCTCCTCAACGTCGCGACGGATTCGGCGTAGCAGTCGCACGTCAGCCGGCACATCGACGTACACGGCCATATGCAGCCTTGGCTGAAGGGTCGGAATTCCTAGGACATGCAGGCCTTCGATGAACAGCACCCGAGCCGGGTGCAGCCACGTTTCGCGTTGAGGCAGGCGCCGATGCAAGGCGAAGTCGTAATGAGGAACTTGCACGGGTTGTCCATCGGCCAAGCGTTGGACGTGCCGAAGTAACAACGACCAATCGATGCAATTGGGATGGTCGAAGTTGGTCGTGGGGGGCAACGGGGAGTGGTAGTAGGCGTCCTGCCTTAGCAGGGCTGCGTCTTGAGTGTGCTGGACAAGCGCTTCGGCAAGAAGGCTCTTGCCGGAAGCCGACCCACCGCCAATCCCAATAAGCGAGCACGAGGGTGGTTCTGGACGCATGGAACCGTCAGAGTTCATCTTGTTGGATCAGCTCAATCAGCCGTTCCAGCTCTTCCTGATCAGAGTAGTCGATCGTGATCCGGCCGCCGCCCCGTGTCTTTGTGGTGATCGAAACGGTCGTTTGCAGTGCGTTCCGAAGGGTGCGTTCGACATCCTCCATGCCGGTTTCACGAGGCCTCGAACGACTGGTACGCGGTTCCGGATTGTCTAGCTCACCAACCAACGTCTCCACTTGACGTACGTTCAGCTTCTTGTCGTCGATGGCCTTCAAAACCGCGCGAAGCTTGTCTTCATCGTTCTTCAGCGCAATCATTGCCTTGGCGTGACCAACCGTGATCTTGCCTAACCGCAAGACATCGAGAACGAAGTCAGGAAGATGAAGGAGCCGCATCAAGTTCGTGATGGTGGTGCGCTTTTTTCCGACCGCGGTAGCGATCTGCTGATCCGTGTACTTATACTCGCTTTTCAAGCGTTGAAAGCCCTTCGCGGACTCGATGGGGTCAAGGTCGGCTCGTTGCAGGTTCTCAACCAAGGCTAGCTCAAGTTGAATGCGAGGATCATCTGCCTCCCGCACCACAACTGGCACCTCATCTAAGCCTGCCCGAGCTGCAGCCCTCATTCGTCGTTCACCTGCGATCAGAATGTAGCTGCCACCCTCTTTTCGCACGATGAGTGGTGTGAGTACCCCATGAATGCGAATGGACTTGGTGAGTTCCTCAAGCTCCTCAGGGTTGAAAACTTCCCGAGGTTGTTCTGGGTTCTCCTTCAACTCGCTGAGCGGTACCTTGAGGACCTCTCCCTTTGGAGGAGCGGGTTGTGCAGGAGTTGCTGAAGAGTCATCAAGCGCGCTTTCTGGAATGAGGGACGCCAACCCCCGCCCGACACGACCCTTGCTCATACCGCACGCTTCGTTTCAATGCCGGCTTCCTGACGGCGTCGCAACAACTCATCAGCAAGGTCCAGATAGGCCTGAGCGCCAATGGAGCGCGGATCGTAATCCACGATGGACTTCCCAAAAGACGGTGCTTCTCCCAGGCGAACGTTTCGCGGAATCACCGTCGTCAATACTCCATTTCCAAACAGCTTACGAGCTTGTTCTTCAACTTCGCGGCAGAGGTTGTTGCGCTGATCCGTCATCGTAATCAGAATGCCCTCACGTTCGAGCTTAGGATTTGGTCCCTTTCGCACATGAGCGATGGTGCGAAGCAGCTCTCCTAGTCCTTCCATTGCGAAGTATTCAGCTTGAAGAGGAATCAGAACTGAGTCTGAGGCGACCAACGCATTGATGGTGAGCATGCCCAGCGAAGGAGGGCAGTCAATCAGAATGTCGTCGTAGTTTTCACGTTGTTCGTTCAATAGGCTTAGCAAGCGACGAAGCTGTGCTGCCCGATCTGGCTGAATGGCAAGCTCGGTCTCGGCACCGGAGAGGTCACGTGAAGCTGGGATGAGGTGAAGACGTTGATTTTCGGTCTTGGTAAGCACTGCATCGAAGTCAAGCTCGCCCATCAATAGGTCGTAGAGTCCCGCTGTGATGCTCCCCAGCGGAAACCCCAGCCCTGAAGAGGCATTGCCCTGAGCATCAACATCGACCACGAGGACCTTTCGTTCACGCATTGCCAGCGCTGCAGCAAGGTTGACGGTAGTAGTGGTCTTTCCGACGCCACCCTTTTGATTCGAGATCGCGACAATACGTGCCATTGGCCATCCCATGATGGAGTTTCGAGGGTTGGCGCAACTCAATACGCCAAGGCCTAACTTACCGCCGCCAATGGTTGTGGGCCACGTTCTTCGCTGACCAACCGGTTACGCCTGAAAATGCCTGCTTTTAGGCGGGCGATAGGGGTAACTCTTCAGAAGGTTTCGGATCGTCTTTGTGTTCCACGTGGAACCCAGAGGCTTCGTTCCACGTGGAACACCGTGCGTGAACCTGTTCCACGTGGAACACCATCATACGTTCCGGAGGGTGTTCCACGTGGAACACCGACCTAGTTCGTGCCGACCCACCGTAAGTGAACCGTCATGCGTTCTCGTTCGTCTACAGAATATCGGTGGGTGTGAAGGTGCTGGTACTTTTGATTGTTGCCGGTCGGCAAGGCCCCGTCGTGCTGAAGAAAGAACAGCAATTCACCACCATCATCATGCAATAGCCGTTCTGCATGCTGTAGAACTAGAGTTGGTGGTGCAAATGCGCGGGAGATAACGCCGTTCCAATGGCTGGTTGGCAACTCCTCAACCCGACATTGGTGGACCTGAGCTCGCTCCGATGAAATGCCTGCACCAAGAAGTACATGGCGCAAGAATGTAGCGCGCTTCTGCCTGGATTCAACCAAATCGAGCTGAAGATGGGGAAAGAGCTCCAGCATAACAAGACCCGGAAATCCCGCCCCAGAGCCCAAATCAACCCATCGCCCGTCAAGCTGATAGGGAGCAAGTCCCTCTATGCAGTCTGTGAAGTGTTGCTCTGCATCGCCAGGACCAATCAGGTTCATGCTACTTCGAAAGCGTTGAAGCTCACGGCGATGTGCATCGAGCAAGCTCATGTTTCAGACATCATGGAGCGCCTAGCTAACCAACTGGCAATCGCGTTGATTGCGGCAGGCGTTACTCCTGGTAGCCGAGCTGCTTGACCCAACGTGGTTGGTTTCGCTTTGCTGAGTCGCTCTCGAACTTCCATCGACACGCCATGTAGCTCAAACCAGGAAACGTCAGGTGGGATCTTAGCTCGTTCGAGGCTTGATGCTTGTTGAACTCGACGTTGAGCCCTTGCAATGTACCCCTCGTATTTAAGGTCCGTTTCCACCTGCTTTGCCGCTTCAACGCTAGGTACTTCGGTGCCTGAAACAAGGGGCCACACGGCCTGCCAGGTGGCTTCAGGGCGCCTTAGGAGGTCCGCTGCGCTGGTTGGGGTACGAATGGGGCCTAGCCCCTGTGCCTTGAGGTAGGAGCGTGCCTTGGGGGTAGGATTCACCATTTGGGCCCGCAAGGCGCTATCAATGAAGCGCATATGGGCTTGCTTTGTCTTATGTCGCTGCCTTCTATCCTCTTCGATAAGCTCAAGGTCAGTCGCAAGCTGGGTCAATCGAAGGTCCGCGTTGTCTTCTCGCAGCATCAAACGATGCTCGGCTCGGCTCGTGAACATTCGATAGGGCTCTCCCCCCACACCTCGAGTCACCAAATCGTCGATCAGGACGCCGATATAGCCCTCGGAGCGTTCGATCCGCACGCACTCGCCTCGAGCGGCGGAAGCTCCGGCGATGAGTCCTTGTGCCGCAGCTTCCTCATAGCCAGAGGTACCGTTCACCTACAACATCGCGAAATCAAGGGGCTGTTCTTCGCAGGTCAGGTGAACGGTACCTCTGGCTATGAGGAAGCTGCGGCA
>JBCCQY010000109.1:0-30379 GCA_039208735.1 Myxococcota bacterium
GCACAGCTTCAGGAGCCGCAACTCGGCGGCAGACAGATCGACGGGCGGATTCCAAGTGTCCAACAGAAGCTCCTTCCTGGGCTTCTGTTAGATCACAACATACTCAGCGAGTCCATCCTTGACCGTTGATCGGGTCTCTAGGCCATTACAACGGCACGTTCTTGCAGGACAAGAGGCCGGATTTGCCGTCTACAGCCACCTGGAGGTCGAGTTCTGAGATGAGTTTCGTGGTCCGAACACCTTCGGGGAGCAAGATCCTCTACAGACGGTTCAGGGTGCAACAAGGTCCCTTGCGAGCGTGAGGGATTTGATCCGACGTATTCAGGGCCTCGACCCGAGAATCAGCGAAGTGTGGGTTCTCATCGGAGGGGGCGCTCGGCTGGGTCAAATTGCTTCATGAGGCTGGTGCGGTCGTTCAACACCGCTCTCGACGGCGAGAGGCGAGCGGTCGTGGTGACCGGGCAATCGCCGACATCCGTGATGCCGTGCTCGCTCGTCGACGATGAATCTGAGAGGGCTCGATGCGCATTCAACAGGCCCTCTGACTGAACGCCCACTCGGCAAGCGCCACCCTCTCGATATCATGATATCATTCCGGAGGAGGGCATGGGATGGGGCAGCTGATCGTACGAAACCTCGACAACCACATCATCGAGGCCCTCAAGGCACGAGCAAGGGCAAACGGCA
The DNA here is from genome assembly GCA_039208735.1 of Myxococcota bacterium. GTDB lineage: Bacteria > Myxococcota_A > UBA796 > UBA796 > DRPG01. The sequence continues at coordinate 688 of JBCCQY010000109.1, forward strand.
GGTCTGCCGAGGCCGAACATCGAGAGATCCTGCGATTGGCCCTTGAGGGGCCCGCTGCAGGGCACTCGTTCTGGGATTGGCTCCGCGCCATGCCAGACGACGGGGAGGAGCTCGAGTTGGAGCGCGACCGTCAGCTCCCTCGGGACGTTGACCTGTGAGTTGGCTCCTCGACACCAACGTCATCTCCGAGATCCGCAAGGGATCGCGGGGAGATCCTGGAGTTCAGCGGTGGTCGGCCGGACGCGACGACGCTGCCTACATCAGCGTCCTCACCCTCGGTGAACTACGCCGGGGCATCGAGCTGAAGCGACGTCGTGACCCAGAGGCAGCGGGTCACCTCGACGCCTGGCTCAACGTCCTCACCAGCACCTTCGCCGCTCGCATCCTCCCAGTCGATCAGCGAGTCGCCGAGCAATGGGGGCATCTCGGAGTTCCTGATACCGTGCCCGCCATCGACGGGCTGCTAGCGGCAACCGCGATCGTCCATGGCCTGACCCTGGTCACCCGAAATGTGTCGGATGTCGCCAAGACCGGCGTACCCGTTCTGAACCCGTTCGACGCGCCGTGACCGACCTTTCACGATTGGCGTTGTTGCACCAACGGACGCTGTGCGTGCGATCGACGCATCCGCCGTGGTCGACGTCGTCAGCTCTCGACAGGCTCTCCGCTGCGACAGACCGAACTACAGAAACCGCCGCTGGTTGAATCCTGCCCACGTCCGCACGCGTTCCATCGACGGCGCATGGCCGGTGCTCGCTAGGGCGCTGGTGCATGAAGGCGGCTGGCCTCATGATCGACCCACCGGCAAACCTCAGGTTGCAACGCGGACGGACTTGGGCATCCCAAGGCTCGTGAAGCGATTCAAGAGGTTGCAGCAGGCTAGAACCTCTGCCTGCTGGGCTCCAGGATGTCGCGCTCGGATTCGGCCTCCAAAGGTCTGCTTGAATCTAAAGAAGGTGTTCTCGGCTCTGGATTGTCGGGTCTGTCCTGACTCTTGGCGCCATTGTCTTCGTCCGACCTCCTCGATGCGCTCCAAGTGCGCATCTCGGCTCCGATGCGCAGCCTGGCCCGAGATTTTCGCGGTTCGCGAAGGAGGAATCACCGAACGAGCCCCTTTGTCGTGAATCGCCTGATGGACTTGACGTTGGTCGTAGGCGCCGTCCGCGATGACCTCGGTGACGTCTTGCTCGACTTGCTCGAGAAGCGCGGGCGCCATCGACCCATCCGTCGTGGTCGACTCCGTCAGCTCCGCAGCACAGATCTGACCCTGCTCGTCGACCGCGATGTGCAGCTTCTTCCAGCCTCGACGCCCCCTTTGCCCCCACTTCGCCGCAGCCCATTCTCCCTCGCCAACGATGCCAAGGCCCGTGGCGTCGAGGACCAGGATCACCGAATGTCCGGCGGACGTCGACCGGAGTTGCACGTTCAATCCTCGGGTCCGCCGGGACAGGGTCGTGTGATCGGGAACGTCGAGGTCTATGCCTACGAGCCGAAGCAACGAGTCGAGGAATCCCTCGGTCTGGCGCCAAGGAAGACGAAAGAGGAGTCGTAAGGTCAGGGCCAGTTCGATGACGGCGTCGGAGAACTTGGGCTGACCGCCACGACGACCGGTCGGCACGCCCTTCCATGCGTCGAGCAGCGCTGGAGTGAACCAAAGCGTGAACTCGCCTCGTCGGCGGAGCGACTGATCGTAGGATGGCCAGTTCTCAATCCGGTACTTGCCCTTGTACTTCGGACTCACCTTCGACCGCGCCAACCCCACTCGCATCGCCCCCTGGCGGATCAGCGTATCATACGTTCAGGCATCCGTGCACCAGCGCCCCCCGGAGTCCCGGGGCGGCTCTCATCGACCAGCTGTTCTTTGCCCTTCGTTACGATGGAGTCAGTGTAGGTATTTGCCGCGCACTATTCGCTGTCGCTGCTGATGAGACTGCACACCAGCTGACCGAACGAATTCGGGAGGCTCCCACAAGCCAGTATGCTCGTCGGGCGTGGCTGCTGTTCGAAGAGCTCACAGGTCGTCGACTCGCCAACGAGGATGCGACCCGCGGCAACTACGTCAAGCTCGCCGATCCGAAGGTTCACGTCACCGGCCCCGTCGTCCGATACCGGCGCCAGAGAGTCGACGTGAACCTTATGGGCAGCATTCAGCTGTCGCCGGTGATTCGGTGGACGCCAGACCTCCGTGAGGTCTCAGGTGCCTTGCTTCGAACCAGGATCGACTCGTTGGTCGCGACCTACGACGATGACGTAGTTCGAAGGGCGATCTCCTATCTCTACACACGGGAGACCCTCGCGAGTTTCGAGATCGAGCACGAGCGTCCTGCGCGGACCCGCGCGGAGCGTTTCATTGCGCTACTCCGGGAGGCTCCCTCGATTGAACGGCTCAACGAGATGACGCTTACCCGCCTGCAGAATGCGCTGGTCGATCCTCGGTTCACAGACGAAGGCTAGCGTAGCGATCAAAACTACGTGGGTGAAGCGATCGACGTGGTTCGTCAGCGCATCCATTTCGTTTCGCCGACCCCGCAGTCGCTCCCAGAGTTGATGGAGCGGTTCCTCGAACTTGCCAACTCGATTGGCGAGACCGATCCCGTGCTCCGGGCCACCGTGATTTCGTTCGTCTTCGTGTTGTTTCATCCCTTCACGGATGGCAATGGGCGGATCCATCGTTGGCTACTGCACTGGGTGTTGTCTAGGAACGGAGTCACGCCGCCAGACGCCGTGATCCCCGTCTCTGCGGTGATGCTGCTGCGGCGTCGGGAGTACGACCAAGCGCTGGAGACCTTCTCTGTGCCCTTGATGAAGCTTGTCTCTTACGAACTCGACCACGTGGGTCGGCTAACGGTGACCTCGGATACCGACGACCTCTACCGCCATCCGGACCTGACGAAGATGGCAGAGGCGCTCTGGCGTTGGCTCAACGAGGCGGTCGAGCGGGAGCTGCCGTCACAGCTGCAATTCCTCGTTGGGCTCGACGGTGCACGCTTGGCCATCCAAGACATCGTGGACATGCCGGATCGACTCGTCGTACTCTTCATTCAGGTGTGCAGGGCTAATGAAGGCATCCTGTCCTCTACGAAGCGAAAGCGACACTTCGCGATGCTGACCGATGCCGAGGTCGAGCGGATGCAGGATGCCGTGCAAGAACACTTCGAACGAGCGGCTCGACTTGGTCAGCCAGAGCAGGTGGAGTCGAATCAATAGCCCAGCTCCGCGATGTTCCCCCAGATTCACGGCAGCTGAAATCCGAGAACCAGCCTGGAAACCGTACCCCCGAGACGATTCGAACGTCCGACCTACTGATTAGGAAGAGGTCGAATTCGGTGCCCCGGCCGCCCAGAAGCAGAAGGTCGTTTCTGGCGGCGCCATCAGGCGTTGGCACTGTGTTGGCACCACTGACGTGCCAACAACATCTGTTTTGCCTTGAAGCTGCAATACCCGGGTAGCACCGGCGTTGTTGCACAAAGGCGAGTAGCGGGTAGGAGTGGGCTCGACGGGGGAACTGTGCGATCGAAGCGTTCCAAGGTGCATCCTCGGCACAAGCGCCGCTACCGAGTGACGAACTGGGCGTCGTACAACCAGGCGCTCCGTCGTCGAGGCGACCTCACCGTCTGGTTCTCGCCAGAGATCGTGCGCTGCTGGACTCCTCTCCCGTCCGGCCTCCGAGGCCGTCCGCGCCAGTACTCCGACGCCGTGATCGAGCTTGCCCTGGGTCTGCGCTTGCTCTTCGCCCTGCCTTGGCGACAGACCCAGGGCTTCCTGACCTCGTTGCTCGATCTCATGGGCCTCGATTGTCCCGTGCCCGACTACAGCACGTTGGCGCGACGCTCGCGGGATCTCGACGTCGCTGTGGTCCGGCGACCTGCTGATGAGCCGCTGCACCTGGCCCTGGACGCGACCGGGCTGGCGGTCTTCGGACAGGGGGAGTGGGCCGCGGCGAAGTGGGGCGGTCGCGGAAAGAGAGGGTGGCGGAAGCTCCACATCGCGGTCGACGAGCGAGGCGTCATCCAGGCTGCCGTGCTGACGGAGCCAGGCGCGAGCGACCCCACCGTCGCGCCGGAGCTACTCGAGCAGGTCGACGACGTCATTGCCGAGGTCATCGCCGACGGGGCCTACGACTGGCGGTCGGTCTACCGAGCCATCCAGCGGATGGGGGCCCGCTCGGTGATCCCGCCTTCAAGGAATGCGGCCGTCACGGGGAAGCCGGAGCATCGGGATCGAGACGCCCACCTGAGACGGATCGGGGAGGTGGGTCGTCGACAATGGCGGAAGGAGGCAGGTCAGCATCGACAGGCACGGGCGGAGAACACGTTCCGCCGACTGAAATCGGAATTCGGACCTCGACTTCGTGCGAGGCATCCGAAGGCCCAACAGGCCGAGATCCTCACGGCCTGTAATCTGCTGAACCGGATGGTTGAGCTGGGGTTCCCGAGCTCGACCCCGATTCGCGCGTGAACAACGTCGCCATGGCCGTTCTGTGTGACGGCGTCGGATTGTGCAACAACGCCCCTCCCGAGAAGAGCGTAGTCAGATGTTCCCCCTGGGGGAACATCGCTCGGGAGGCTGCATCGGGCGATTATGAAGTTTCGAGGAACAGGGGCACCAGGACTCGAACCCGGGACCTGCGGATTTGGAATCCGCTGCTCTACCAGCTGAGCTATACCCCTTCGGTCCAACTCGCTTAACCGCAGTCCCCAACCTCGGCGACCCTCAATCCTGTCCGCGCTCGATCCGGTCGACCGCTACGCGCCACACGTCAGGGTCGAGAATCATCCCGAGGTGGCCGGACCCGACTTCAACGTGCTCCGCCAGCGCAGAGACGTGGTCGAGGCATGCTGGCCACGCCACGATCCGGTCATTTCGCGTGAACATCAGCGTCATCGGAACCTGAATGGGGCAATCCTGGTCGCGCTGGTCGATCATCTGCGTAATGCGCTCGATTTCAGACCGATCCCAACGTCGCGACGCCAGCGTAAACCGTGGCCCACCCACGACCGGCGTTCCGTAGGTGACGACGCGCTCCACGAGGTCGGGCCGTTCCCGGGCCAGCTCCCTCGCCACCACCCCGCCAAGGCTCCAACCCACCAACACCACCGGTGCGCCAACCTGAGCCACGATCGTTTCCAGCCGAGGTTTCATCCGCTCGACATCCCCTTCCGGATCGCCTCGGTTCGTGCCCAAACCCCAGTCGCGCGCATCGTGACCCCGCCACGCGAGCAACCGACGCAACGGGGCCATGCTCGACCCCGACGCCCGAAATCCAGGAATCAACACCACCGTCCGCTGAACTCGCGCACGGCCGAGCAACCCAGGCGTTGCCCCCACCAAACGCACGGCCTCCCAAGCCACCGACGACTCCCGCCACAATGCGCTGACGTTGGTAGGCGCCTCCGGTTCGGGCGCCGACGGCGGAGCCCCATGGACGATCGGGTAGCTTCGAACTCCAAGCACAATCGCCTCCTCGAGCCCCGAGGAGCTCTTATGACACTGTCATAATGATTTCGACGGGAGTTGGATCGTGAAATCTCGCCATGAGGCACGGGCGGGATCGCCAGATGCGGATGCGGTCCTCGAAGCAGCCCGACGCCTGCTCCATGCCGAAGGTGCGGGCGCGCTAACGGTTCGCCGCATCGCCGCCGAACTTGGGGTGTCGCGCCAAGTCGTCTACAGCCGTTTCGGCAATAAGGCCGGACTCCTACAAGCGCTCTATGCCGACGGCTTTTCGCACCTGGCCCAAACCGTCCGCGACGTGCAAGCCAAACCCGGCACCGACGAACACATCCTCGCCGTGGCGGCCGCCTATCGCACGCGCGCGCTGGCCGAGCCCGCAATCTACGGCCTGCTCTTCGACGATACGCCCGATTTCGAACCCAACGGCGATGCCCGCAACACCTCGATCGAAGCCTTCGGGTCGATCGTCGACGTCGCCGCCCGCTGGCTTCAGGTTCCACCCACGGACCCCAAAGCCGTCTCGCTCGCCACCTCGTTTTGGTCTGCCTCTCACGGCGTCGTGGCCCTCGAACGCGCCGGCCACCTCTCACCCGCCGTGGCCACCCGACAGCTCGAAACCATCGTCCGTCGCATCCTGAACGGAAGCCGAAGGATTCCCGACGACTGACCCGATCAACCGACGGGGGCGAGCTCCGGCGGCGTCACACCGAGGTAGCGACACGCCATCGCCACCAACTCCCGCTCGAAATTGCGGTCGTCGAGACGCTTGGGATCCTGGAGAATGGCACCGTGAATCGCGGCTTCGATCGACGTCACAAGCAGGAACGCTGCGGTCTCGAGATCGTCGACGGCCAACTGATCGGCAAACCGCTCGAGATACTTGCGAACCAAGGGCCGCGACAAGCCATGCAGCTCGTTGATCGACGCAAGCCCATGGGCCAACACCGACGCGGTGAGGTGCACATGCAGTTCAGGATTCTGACGGTGCGCGGCAAGGCTCGCCGCAACATACTGCGCAATGGCGTTTTCGATGGGCTGAGCGCCAACCTCATCGAGCTGCTCGGCGAGGAACCGAACCTGCTCCTCATTGCGCTCGCGTGCCAACGTGAGCACCAACGATTCCTTGTTGGGGAAGTACTGGTACAAGCTACCCACACTAACCCCAGCCACATCGGCAACACGGTTCGTGCTGGCGCCCGACCATCCTTCCTTGACGAGGACCTTGGCCGTAGCCTCCAAGATGGCGCGCACCATGCGCTTCGAACGGGCCTGACGGGGCTGCTTCCGGGGTTGCGTAGCGATCGGTACTGGCATTGAATGGCTCCGTGCAAAGGGGGGGTGTCTTTCGAGCCAGTCGATCGATCGGGAATGCGAGCCGCTTGAGAACAAAAAATTGCTCGCATCGGCAAATTGACCCATACGCGAGTTTTGACGCCCAAGAAAAAATTCAAGAGGATCGCCTTTCGGCCGGTTCCCAACCTCCGGAATGCGAGCGGACGATCGCATTGAGAGTGGCTGGAACACGAAGGTTCTCCCAGATAGGGGGCGCCATGCCAAAGACACCGACCTACTGGGATTACCTCCGCCTCGACCAGCTTCTGGGCATCCAATCCGGCCTCGAAGCGTCTCCTGACGACGTTTCGGCTGATGAGCTGCACTTCATCGTGGTGCACCAGGCCTTTGAGCTTTGGTTCAAGCTTCTCCTCTCGGAGATCCGGCTCGCTCGCGATCACCTCGGCCAACCGCGGGTCGATGAAGAGACGATCCCCTACGTGGTCCAGCATCTGCGCCGAGTGAACACGGTTCTGCGCCACGCAGTGAGCCAGTTCGAAGTCATGGAGACCCTCACGCCGCAGGGCTTCCTCGACTTCCGAGACAAGCTTTCGCCGTCCAGTGGCTTTCAAAGCTTCCAGATGCGCGAAATCGAGATCCTCATGGGACTCGAAGAGGCGCAACGTATTCTCTATGGAAAGGTAGACCCGATCCGGCATATCGAGGAGTCAGCCACCGACAGCCCCGCCAGTCGGATGGCCCGCACGCGCCTCAATGCGGTGCGTGAGGAGCGAACGATGCTGGCGGTGCTCGACGACTGGCTCTACCGCACACCCATCATGGGCTCAACCCCCGACGAAGCGAGCGACGAAGCGACGGTACTTCAGTTCCTCGAGGCGTACTTGGGCGAGATGGAGTTGCATCACGACGCGGCGCTCGAGCGCCTCGTAGCCGTGCTCACGCCGACCGACCCCGGCTCGCTCCGACAACGGTTTAGCAGCGTCCGCGAGGCGTCAACCGCATTCCTGCACGCAAACGATGTGGCGCCCGAACACCAACCACGACTCCGACGCATCCGAGCCGCGGCCCTCTTCATCGAGTCGTACCGTTCCCTGCCGCTGCTCTCCTGGCCTCGCCTGCTTCTCGATCTGGTCGTCGAGATGGAAGAGCAACTCGTGCTCTGGCGCCACCGCCACGTGCGCATGGTCGAACGAACGATTGGTCGCCGCGTGGGAACGGGTGGATCGGGCGGCGTCGCCTATCTCGACCAGACGGTCCACTACCGGGTATTCCGCGATCTATGGGCCATCCGTACGGTGCTGCTGCCGAAGGGTCGGCTGCCTCCGATCGAGAATCCCGAGTTCTACGGCTTCTCGAATCGGTAGACCGTTGCCCTTCACGCCCTCCTTCGCGTATCGTGGAGGGACGACCGTGGAGGAACCGTGCGTACCCTTGCAATCTTGGCCTTCGCCCTTGGATGCACCGGAGAGACCCCGCAGACCCCGACCGAGCCCACGGACGCTGGCCCCATCACTTGCAAAGATGTGGAGCGGACCAACTGCTTCGAAATCGCGGCCGGCGACGTCAAGACACTCCAGGACACCGTCAACCTGCTGGAGGACGACTCGGCGATCGTCCTCGAAGCAGGAACCTATGCTTTTGACAACGCACTGACCGTGCGAAACGCCAACGGCGTCACGATCATTGGTCAAGGCATCGACCAAACCGTGCTCGACTTCAACGCCGTTCAAGCCCAAACCAACGGCGTCGACGTCATCGCGGACGACATCGTCCTCGAAGGCTTCACCGTGGTCGACGCCAAGAAGGATGGGGTTCGGGTCGAAGACTCGAACGGCGTGGTCTTCCGCAAGGTCAAGGTGACCTGGTCGGGCGGCCCGCTCACGACCAACGGAGCCTACGGCCTGTACCCCGTGAAGGTCACGAACGTCCTCATGGAGGACTCGGAGGCCTACAACGCCTCGGACGCCGGCATCTACGTCGGTCAGTGTGTCAATGCGATCATCCGCAACAACATCGCCATGGGCAATGTCGCCGGCATCGAGATCGAGAACACCCAGTACGCCGACGTCTACGGCAACCTGGCCGAAGACAACACGGCCGGCCTCATCATGTTCGACCTGCCCGGAAACCCGGTGATCGGGCGCGACGTCCGCATTCACGACAACCGGATCATCAACAACAACCGCGAAAACTTCGCCCCAGGTGGTACGGTCTCGGTGATCCCTGCGGGTACGGGAACGCTCGCGCTGGCCAGCCGTCGCTCCGAGATCGACAACAACACCTACGAGAACAACCAAACGACCGACGTTGCGTTGCTCTCCGGATTTGTGATCAACGGCGACCCTGCCGCGTGGCACATCCTCAACGAAGATTTGGTTGGTGACACCGACGATCTCGGACTCATCTCGGACGAAACCGGGGTGTTCAACTATCGCAGTGAGAACATCTGGGTGCACGACAACACGCACTCGAATTCCGGTGGCAACCCAGATGACGCTGATTTCGTGGCTCGCGAAATTGGGTTCTTGCTCGGGGTCGTCTATGGCGAAGAGCCCGTCGATGCCGTCTGGTACGACGCGATTGGCGAGAGCAGCTTCTCCGCCACCGATGCAGCTGGCAACAGCAACGACAACAACATGTGCATCGGCGTGGCCACGGGGATGACCTTCGCAAGCCTGAACCTCGAAGAGCTGATCGACACGCCGTCCCTCGAGAACGTGTACCGTCCGGAACCGCCCTTTGCACCTTTCGATTGCGAAGGCACCCGCCCCATCGCCCCGGAGTTCTAATGCGCCTGCTGGCGTTGCTGTCCCTCGGTTGCTCGGTGACTCCTGCCCCACAGACCGAGACACCCAGTGTTGAACCTACGGATGAGCTGCCCGACGAGCGTTCCGTGACCTTTTACGGGGTCACGGGGTTCGCGGACGGTCAGGTCCAGTACGTCGACGAAGCGGTCTCCTACCGCCTCGCAACCCCCCTGTTCAGCGACTACGCCATCAAACAGCGGGCCGTGATCTTCCCCGAGGGCGAAGCGGCGCGCTACGACGGGGATGGCATACTCGACTTTCCGGTTGGCACCGTCATTCTCAAGTCGTTCCTATTCCCCGCCGACTTCCGACAACCCGACCAAGACGTCCGCGTCATCGAAACGCGGGTCTTGGTTCGCGAGGACGACGGCTGGGAAACCTGGCCCTACCTTTGGAACGATGAGATGTCGGACGCGAAGCGCTCGCCGAGCGGCGCGGTGGTCGACATCGACTTCATCGACGCCGAAGGCAACCCCGTGTCGACGGCCTACCTCGTGCCCCAACGCAACCAATGCGTGGACTGCCACGAGGTGCTCATCGGCGAAGATCGAGCCAACGTGCCCATTGGCCCCAGACCCCGAAACCTCGCGGTGGACGGCCAGTGGGAGCAATGGGTAGCCGACGGCTTGGTTACGGACCTACCCAGCGAACCGGTGGTGCCCGCGGTTGATGCACAGGCGTGGCCGTCAACGCCCCCGTCGGAGTGGGATGATGCCTACCTCGACGCGGCAACCCGCGACTACCTCGATGTGAACTGCGCCCACTGCCACAATCCGAACGGCACAGAAGGCGTCAGTTCGCAGCTCTTCCTGAACTGGGACAACGAAGATCAGTTCCGCCTTGGCGTGTGCAAAAAGCCCGGAAGTGCGGGCCGAGGCACGGGTGGACTTATCTACGACATCGTGCCTGGCGAACCCGAGTCCTCGATTCTGTGGTACCGCACCCAAACCGAGGAGGTTGGCGAAATGATGCCCGACATTGGCCGGTCGCTCCGCGATGATCGAGCCATCGAACTCATCGAAGCCTGGATTGCGCGGCTGCCTGGCGACTGCGAAGAACCGGAAGAAAGCACGACGACTCCCTCCACTCCGTAGAGGAGTCGCGTTATTCGACCCGGGTTGGGAACCGCTACGCGCGGTCGTGGTCCATGAACCCAGGAGCCTTCGGCGCATGTCGAGCGAGACATCCGATGCAGAGCTCGTCCGGAGGTTCAAACAGGGAGACCGCGAGGCCTATGCCGAGATCGTGCGCCGCTACCAACACCGGGTGTTCACCCTTTGCGTGCGGTGGATGGGCGACCGGCAAGTGGCCGAAGAGGTCGCCCAAGATGTCTTCTTGGCGCTCTACAAATCACTTTCCAAGTTTCGCGGCGACGCGCAGCTTTCCACCTGGGTGTACCGGGTGGTCATCAATCACTGTAAGAACCGCCGAATGTACCGCCGTAGGCGCCATATGGATCGCCACGAAGGCCTTGAAGCGCCCAAGGGCGACGACGACGGGCCGATTCGACAAATCCCGGACGAAGGACCGGGCACCGATGCACCCCTGTTCGCTTCCGAAGCGGAAGAGCTGGTTCAGTCGGGACTCCAGCAGCTCGATGAAGAACAACGCCAAATCATCGTCCTTCGCGATGTACAAGACCTCTCGTACGAAGAGATCAGCAGCATTCTCAACCTGCCGAGAGGTACAGTGAAGAGCCGCCTCCACCGGGCCCGTGCCCAGCTCGCTACCGTTTTGGGCCGGCGGGTGAAGAAAGAAGACGTGATGTAGACCGCATGAGCCCCCCTTCCCACGACGACCGCCCTCCCGGCGCCGACGACCCGGCGCAAGGCCCCGGTGCGCCTGGCGGGGTGGTCGAGGATGTGTCGGCCTACCTCGATGGGGAACTTACCGACGCCGAGATTCTGGCTTTTGAAGCGGAACTCGAGCGCAACGCGGCGCTACGAGCCGATCTGGACGAGATCCGCGAGGTATCCGAATGGCTCGCGGCCGAAGGCCCGACCGAGGCCCCCATGGGCTTCGCCAACCGGGTGCTCGCCCGCATCGAGGAGGAACACCCCGCGCCAAGCCCGTGGTGGACATGGCTCCGCCGTCCCTTCGGCATGCCCCTCGAAGGCGTTGTGGTGGCCTTGTCGGCCGCAATCGTGCTGGCCTTGGTCATCCCCCGTGCGACCACGCCTCCCGAGCGCGGCGCGGTCGAGGAACGCGCGGCTCGCCAATCCACCGTCGAACAGCCTCCCGTCCCCCTTCCTGAGGACGGGGTTCCGACCACGGACGCCACCGAGGTCAAGGTCTGGGAAGACGGCGCCCCTCCCGTCACCAAGAAGGCGGCGCCCCAACGGCGCACGAACCAAAAACCGCGTCTCGAACGAAACGCCACCCCCAAGTCCACGACGGCGGCACCTGCCCAGGGCACCGGCGACTTCGGCCTCGTCGAAACCTTGAGCCGCAAGCAAGCCATCGAGGCGCCAACCGACGCCTACGAGGTGCCATCCCCATCCGACGCGGGCACGCCGTCTCCTGAAGCCCCGTTCGTGAAGCCCTCCGCCGCCGCCGAACGAGCCGTGACCGAAGCGCATTTCCTGCCGGTCCGCGTCTCGAGCGACGACCCCGAGATGCTCGGCCGAATGCTGAAACTGGCCGCCCGATTCGGCGGGGCCATGGATGCCAGGGGCGAAGAGATTTCGGACCCCGTCCTGCGCTCCCGATCCCGCGAGATCTACGTTTCGGTTCGCCAAGAAGAACTGCCCGATTTCGAACGCCAACTTGGTGGTTTGGGCTACCAAGTGGGCTTCGTCGAAGAGGCCAAGCTTCTGGCCGGTGAGCGCGTGGTGGTGCAGCTTCAGCTCATCTACGACGCGAGCCCCGCCGAACAGCCTGGGTCGGACGAACTCGAGTAGATTGCGCCTCTGGTAGAGCGGAACCCGTTCTACCGGAGTTTGTACGACGCTCGCAACGCACCCAACCTGGTCATTCCCGATCCCCCTGAAGAGACCGACGATTCGGAACTTCGATGCATCCTGGAGACCATCAAGCGACGGTCGGGGCTCGAATTCCGTTGGTATCGGATGCCATCACGCGAGCAAGTCGTGGTTTGTACACATTGGGTGAAGTCAGTGACGTGCTCCAACGGGCTCGGGGCCACATCACGGTTCACAGCCGCGCAGGACGCGGGGCCCGATTCGAAGTGGTCTTGCCCACGTTGGGGGGTGGACCTGCCAGGATCGCCGCCGTGATACAGAAAGAGGCCGGAAAGGAGAGCGTCACTCGACAACCCGTTGAGCAACGCCTTTTCCTGGCCAGCGTCCATCCTTCCGCGACCGTGAACGGATGACCATTCTTCGGGTCTTGGTGATGGACGACGATGAGGCGTGACGCCTTGGAAACATCTGGGTCAGACGTTTCGATCCATGGAATGCGTCGTTAGCCTCAGTTGCATCGCTTTCGCGAGCAAGTGTCACTTGGGGGAGCGCCCTAAGAGGCCCTGTCGATATGGGACGGCCGAGTTTGGTCAGGCGTGGGCACATTGGGTCGAAGCGCCATTTTGGAGGCATCGCATGATCACCACACGTCTGAATCCCCGAGGTACAGGTTGGCAACGGCGCGACAGCGACGGATTCACCTTGCACATCGACGCACCAGGCGATGCCTCACTCGCCTTCGCCGCAGCGGTGGTCCGAGGGATGCGCGCCCGGCCGCGGCGGCTCGAACCCCGCTTCATCTATGATGCGCACGGCTCCGTCATCTACGAGCAGATCACCGAGCTGCCAGAGTACTACCAAACCCGCACCGAAGACGCGATCCTCGCGTCCTGCGCCAATGCCCTTGCCGAGGAAGTTGGGCATACCACCTTGGTTGAGCTGGGTTCTGGTTCGTCGACCAAAACCCGCCGCATCCTTGAGGCCTTTCGCGAAGTCCACGGCGACAATCAAACCTACATTCCGATCGACGTCAGTGTCACCGCGGTCCAAAATGCGTGCGTCGACCTACAACAGCGGTACCCCGGCCTCGATGTTGAGGGCGTCGCCAGCACCTTCCATCGAGGCCTGTCTTTGGTGGAGCCCCTTCACCCCAAGACGGTGCTCTTCCTGGGGTCGACTCTGGGCAACTTCAGCCCCGACAATCTGGATGCCTTCTTCCGCAATCTGGCCGCGATGCTGCATGAAGGCGACCACTTCGTGCTCGGCATCGACCTGGTGAAGGAACCCGCCGTTCTTGAAGCGGCCTACGCCGATAGCAAAGGCCTTACCGAGCAGTTCATCCTCAACGTGTTCCAACGCATGAACACGGAACTCGACGCCGGCCTGGATCTTGACGCCTTTTGCATGCGCTCCTTCTACGACATCGATCAGCGTCAGGTGGAAATGTGGGCGGAGGTGGACCGCGCACAAACCCTCCACGTGGGCCCCTTGGCCACCACCTTCAACATCGCAAAGGGTGAGCGGATCCTCGTGGAGGTGTCGCGCAAGTTCACCGTCGACCAGATCCGCCAGGAAGCCCAGCGCTTCGACCTACACGTGCGCGAAGTATACCAAGACCCCAAGCAGTACTTTGCCCTCGTCGTCTTTGCGCGAGGCCCCGCGGCGGTGGCGGGACGCATCGCTCAAGCGGAAAACGCACCCGCTCCCGAGCGCCCTGTGGCCCCGGCGACCGGCACCTGGTGCCGCATCCCCGCCGGCGAGGCGCTGCTTGGTGAACCGCCCACGGCCAAGATGGTCGACACGGTCGAAGTCGGGACCTTCCCAGTGACGTGCTCGGAGTTCCTCGCGTTCGTCGAAAACGGCGGCTACGACGACGACGCGTTCTGGTCGGAGGAGGGTCGAAGGTGGCGCGACCTCGCGAACGTTCGCGCCCCGCTGGGCTGGGAACGGGGCAAGGACGGGCGTTGGCGGGTCCAGGGCATTCCGCTGGACTACCTCGAGCCGGTCACCGGGGTCTGCTTCTATGAGGCCACCGCCTATGCCGCGTGGTCCAAGGCCCGCCTTCCCACGGAAGCGGAGTGGGAAAAGGCGGCGGCCTGGGATCCCGAACAAGCCCGGCAGCGGAGCTGGCCATGGGGCGATGCCCCACCCGACCCCCGCCGCTGCAACGCGGGTGGGTCGCTCACCGGAGCCGCTGCGGTGGGTTCCTACCCCTCGTCGGTGAGCTTCTACGGGCTTCATCAAGCCCTCGGCGACATCTGGGAGTGGGTTTTGGGTGAGGAGGGCCCGGTTCTGCGAGGCGGGTCCTTTCAGACCGCGCTCGCCGAACTGGACTGCACGCTACGCCGTTCTGCATCCGGCGTTCACCGCACACCGGCCATCGGCATCCGTCTCGCTAGAACCCCGTAGTTCAGGCGACGGTGCGGAACGTCGCGAACACGTAAGGGTAGCGGCGTCCGTACCAATTGCGGAAGCTCCGTCGCACGAAACGCGGATCGGTGGCCCACGACGCTCCGAACACCACCTGGTGACGTCCATCAAAGAAGTCGGCCGAGTAGCCAGGGTAGGTCGGGTGAATGGGCTCGAAGCCGGGCCGCGGAAGGAACGGTGTTGACGTCCATTCCCAGCTGTTGCCGACCAGATCGTGAACCCCCCAGGCGCTCACCGCATCGGGGGTCTGCCCCACGGGAACCCGTGCGTGTCGCTGGTATGCGATCGACCCATGCTCCGGACCGACCGCCTCGTTCCCCCAGGCGAACGGACGTTCTTCACCGTCGGGCGTCGTGAAAGTGGCCCGATGGAGTTCGCCTTCCGTGGGCAGGCGGCGTCCGATCCAGCGCGCATAGGCCAACGCTTCGGCGTAGCTTACGTGCACGGGCCATCCTGCAACGTCCTCGCGTTCGTGCCAGGCGAAGAGCGAACGCACTTGCCACCCTGCTCCGCTGCGACGCCAGAACTGCGGATGGGTGCGCCCCGTCCGCCGAAGCCATCGCAGGTCGGCCGCATCCCAAAGGTCCGAACGGTCGTAGCCCCCATCCTCGACGAACGCTGCGAAACGCTCGATCGTGACCGGCACATCGTCGATCGTGAAGGCCGGAACGTCGACGGTCTGCGACGGAAACTCGTTGTCCCAGCCAAATGGGATGTCGCCATGCTCGACGCCCAAGCGGACCGATCCTGAAGCCACTTCGATGGGCTCAGCATCGCGGCCCGAGCCGAGCGTCACCTCAGCCCACCTTTCGGGCGCCGTGAGCACGGCAGGCTCCATCTGGGCGACGAGGTAGAGCAGAGTCTCGTGGTGCATGAGCTCGTGCTCAAGGATCAACCCCTGCATCGTTTGAGCGGCCGCGTCATCGCCTTGCACATGCTCCCGTAAGAACGTGCGGATGTTGTCCCGATACTCCAAGATGGCGCTGATGTCGGGCCACGTCTCAGGCGCTAATCCGGCGGCTTCGACCTCATCTTCGGGGTCGATCCCTCGTGCGAACAACGTGTCGAACCGAGGTTCAAAGGGCTCGGCGCCGTGGGCGGCTCGCCATTGGTTGTAGGCGAAGGCGGGCAGGTGCCCCACATAGAAGAGGATGGGATGCCGCAGCACGATGCCCTTCTTCGTCCACGCGGAACGGTCCACCAGGTCGAAGATGCGGTCGCTGAGCGACCAGGCGCTGTCGAAGTGCGTGAACATGTGATCTCCGTACAACTACTCGTGTAGCGTCCTGGACGGAGTCGAGCCGCCGCTTGGGGGGTTACAGCCCCGTACAGTCGCCTTGGCAGGACCGCACCGGCATGGACCCTTCGACTGCTCTGATCCCCTCCGCACTCGGGCCCTACGCTCCCCTCGAGACGGTGTTGGACGAAGCCCGTGCCGCAGGAACGGCCGAGGTCTACGGCCAGTCCGTCGAAGGGCGTCCGTTGCTTGCCGTGAGGGTCGGAGACGGGCCCGTGCCCTTGCTCCTCACGGCGGGCATCCACGGGCTTGAGTACATCGGGGTGCGGACGCTCCTCGAAGTCCTACGGTCGGGGCCCATTCCCCAAGCCACGCTATGGGTGCTGCCCGTCCTCAACCCCGACGCGTACGTGCGCACCTGGACGCAAGAAGGCGACGCGCCGGTGGGCGCCCTTCGCAAGAACGCACGGGGTGTCGATCTCAACCGCAACTTCCCCCTCCCCTTTTCCGCTCGCCCGGCGCGACTGGGCATTGCGGGGAGTCCCGACCCTGCATCGGCCACCTACCGAGGTCCAGCCCCCCTTTCGGAGCCCGAAACCCGTACCCTTGCCGCATTCGCCCGTCGGGTGCGGCCGCGAGGCGCGGTCGACCTACACGCATTCATGGGCTCCCTCATTCCCGCTCGCGTGTGGCGCGCCGATGACTGGTTTGGCTACACCAAGCTGTGCCGCGCCTTCCGTCAGGGGCAAGCAGGGGTCGCTGGCTATGTCCGGTTGTCCACGCCCATCTTCGATGTCTTCACCGGTGAACTCGAAGACTGGCTCCATCATGTGCTGGGGTGCTGGGCCGTGTGCGTCGAATGCTTTCGCGTGGACGAGACCCTACGGCAGCATTGGCGGGCACCGACCTCGTTCTGGCGGTTCAACCCGCGGGAGCCGGATTCCATCGTGGCTCGCGATGCGGCTGGCGTACGCGCCATGCTCGAGGCGATGACGCGCGCCCCTTTGCTGCAGGTGCGACCCGAGGCCGGGCACACGCGGGATGTCTGGTAAAGGGTAGGATGCGCCCATGACCAGCCCTGAACGCATCACGATCGACATCCCTGACTCCCGATCCCGCGAAGCGGTGCTCCATCGTCCGCCTCCGGACCGCGCGACGGGCCGCGCGGTGGTCATCATCCACGATGCAACCGGCTTTCGGCGCGACACCGAGCGCCACTGCGAACGATTTGCGGCCGAAGGCTACGTCGCGCTGGCGCCGGATCTCTACGCGGGCCTCAATCCCGGGTGCATCGTTCGGGTGATTCAGTCCATGCGCACCCACGACGGCGAAGCGTACGCGGTCATCGATGCCGCACGCAGGGCCTTGGCGTCCGACGCCGACGTCGACGAAGCGCGAATCGGCGTCATCGGCTTTTGCATGGGGGGTGGGTTCGCGCTCTGTTCTGCGGCGGATCAACCCTTCGCAGTGGCCGCGCCGTTCTACGGCCATGTGCCGAAGGACCGCCACCGCCTGAAGGGACTTTGCCCAGTGCTCGCTCAGTACGGCGCCAAGGACATGATGTTCGCGCCCCACGCCCAACGCCTGGCGGGCCACCTCGCTGCGCTCGACGTTGACCATGAAGTGGTGATGCACGATGGCGTCGGGCACTCGTTTATGAACGCGCACACGGACTTGTACTCGACCGTCGGACGCTACTTTCCACCGTTGTACGGGGGTTACCACGAGCCGACAGAGGCCGATGCTTGGCAACGGGTGCTTGCCTTCTTCAACAAGCATCTTGGCAGTTCGAGCCTGGGTTCTGGGCGTTCCGAAGGCTCGTGAGAACGAATCGGGATTGATGGCGTTGTGTCCGTAGTGTGTCCAAATTTTCGACTACTCAGCTTCTGATTAGATATCTTAAAGGTTCGATTTCAAGAATCACCACGGTGAGAACGGGAGGAGCCGGCCAACAAGGCCGGCCCCTATCAAAGGGTGAGATCCCTATTCGTGGTTCGAAGAGCTTCGGTGCATGCGATAAGTCACGTCACGCCGGATTCGATCAGGCGGCTCGGTGGGTGGCTTCGGGAAGCGCCCGGTGCCGATGGTCTTGCCGAGTTGGTTTCCACCACGCCAGAGTACAAACGGGTCCGGTGCGGACAGAAACCGGATTTGCTCGGAGGACAGTCGAAGGTAGTCGAGCGTGCGGAATGTGAACGCGTCGGTCAACGACCTTAGGGTTTGGAGCTTGACACCCGAACTTACGGAGTTTGCGGTACCCATGTGGACTCCTCGGGGTCGTAGATGGCGCGGTGGCCACAGGTTGGGGACTCGAACGCAATCTGTCCCTGATGACGCGTGGAGTAGACGCCGATGGCGGCCTCAAAAGCCTCGTCCCCGAACCCACAACAGTATGGATTCAGGCAGGCCTACACAAATGCTGACAGCGCCAAGCGTCGTAACTGCCGTGGCACAAACTCATATAGGCCTTGGCCATCGACGAGACCTGTCAGTTGCCCGCCCTGACCGCGGTCAGTTTGCCCGCCCCTTGACACCACTAAGGTTGTCTATCGAAGAGCCCTTCGTAAACTCAAGTACAAAGTAGCAGACCGAGGCTACTTTGATTGCGCTTGAGGAATGCCTTTTGCTCTCTCTGCCCTTTCGGTAGCATCTCGTAGCGCGTCACGAACGGCAAGAACAGGCGATGTCTGTAGATGCCTCTTGACGGCACCATCTTCACCGGGCAGCCCGACAACCTGATAAAGGCAATACCAATCTCCCAGGTTGTCGTTCGGGATTGGCATTGGCAAACCAATGGTGATTCTGAGGGGCTGCTTGGTATCTTCTGTAATCCACTCTTCTGCCAGGAGAATTGTGGTGATTTTGCTGGGCAGGCTTGGAACATCGGTGTCGCTCAACGGATCCTCCTGGCTGATTACTAATCGGGACGGCGTAGACGTTGCGCTCGTTGCTGTGCCCGAGCGATCTGCATAGGCACCCGCCTGGTGGCGTGGAAAATGCCTATGCGCGACAATCAAGAGAATACCGTTGCTTTCCAGCTTTAGCCTCGAGTTCATGCGCGATAGTGGAGGAGGAATCTGAGGTCACCTCGCTGCCGAGGGCTCAATCGTAGGCCGGCCAGTTCATTACGCGGTACCTTCCCTTGTACCTGGGATGTACCTTCGACCGGGTCGAGCCCATTCCTACCTTGCTCCGCCGAAGCCTACCTCATGTTCAGGGTGCGCTACACCAACAAGCCCCTCCGAACCCCACCATTCTGTAAACTGGACCCAACGTCGGCCCCAAGGCGATTCGCAAGTGCTTCCCTGCTGTTCCAGCAGAGCAATCAGCCTGTCTGCAATACCGAACAGATCGGCGTTGGTCGATTTGTCGCTTAGTCTCCACTCTTGCCCCAAGCGGTCACCCTCCATGGCCGGCCAACAGTCTATCCGCAATTCACCAAGCCGAAACTTTCTTCCTCCAACATTGGGTTCTCGGCTCAAACGCACGGCTTCCTCAATCCGTTCTATCGCGTGCTTGACCGCCGGTGGGCTACCCCACGTCCCGTTCTCGATCAGAGAGCCACAGCGCGGGCAAAGTAGAGGAGGACGTAACACGATGATTCCGCCGTCTGCCAGTCCTGGATTCGTAAACTCCAATCCGTCGCGAGAGAGCCTCATGGCCACTTCAGATCGAGAGCCGGAGAGCCCATCGATTCGCTGGACACCAAGCCTTCTTGAACTTTGGTCGGCGAATGGCAGGACATGGTCAGCAAGTTCCATACCCTGACTTTCCAGCTGGCACGTTGGGCACCGTATATGAAAGTAGAACCCTGACATCAGTAGATTCCCGCGAAATTCGAAACCAAGATCTCGTCCAGGGGCATGGTTCCCTTCAGTATCTCCCGATAAAAGTCGTGCACTTCGCTTAGTTCCTCGGCAAGATAACCTAGGCCATAGCGATTCTCCGCGATATTCTGCATCAGTCGCGAAAATACGCGACGGTGCCACCACTTATTCACCCATTCTGAACCAGCATCTGTAAGATTGCCGTCTACAAGGGGTCGAGCGGTTTTACTACCATTGTAGCCAATGGCTTCGTGCCAGAAGTCTTCAAGCATTTCGTCGGTGACGTTCCCACCATTCTGCTGGGCAAGGTCTAACTCAATGCGAGGGGCAACCTCTCTCAGCTCCTGTATTCCGCGCTGCGCGACCTCCTGGGCGCGAGCACCCAGGAGATAGTCTAAAGCGTGCTGGATTTCTTCCGCAGGGGTTAGTCGATTGAGTGACCGTGATCTTGTGAATACAATCTCAAGGCCTTTTTCATCAAAGCGCGTATTTCCTCCCGTCTCTCGGTTCCATTTGATACCTCTGAACTCTTTACCTGCGGCCTCGTAGGCAGGTTCAAGATGCTCCGCGATCATGTCGTCGATCGCAAAGAGCATTCTCGTCTGATACTTCTCGATGGTTTCCCCGGTATTTCTTTCCAGGAAATCGCGGCTCTGGACCCCAGGGTGGTTGCCTGACAACCAGTTGCTCGCCGTTAGCAGCTCGTCAAGATTCAGGGATTCAGCCAGCTCGCGAAACTCATTAGTAAACTGATCTCTTAGATTTGGAGGGATCCGTTCGAGATGTTCGCGGAATGCAAACTGAAACTTGCGTAGGTCGCTGGCTAGAAGTAGCCGCAACTCATCAGTCGCGGAGAGAGCTTTCGAGACAGATCGACCCTCGAGGACGCCAGTCATGCCACCAGCAGCAAACCCGAGAGCACCTCCAATTAGGAACCCTGCAGAAACGGCCTGTTGGATTTCCTGCCACGAGCGACCCTCAATCGTAGCTTTGAGACCGCCATCGATCGCGCCCAGCACCGCTCCAGTCGCACCACCCGCAGCGGCGCGGACGAGACCGAGACGCAATACTTGCACCAACAGTGAACGACTAGCTTCCGAGAGCATGTTCCCGACGACAGCCTTCGCACCGGACGTCAGGACGTTCTCCATTCCGAGTCCGATGTAGGCGAGTACACCGTCGACGAATCCCTTCTGGAAACCGACCCAGCCCTCTTCACCGACCCGTTGCCAGTCGACCCGGTCCACGAGTTCGCCGATTGTGATCCCGTGGGTCGTCATTTGGTTGACGACCTCGATGGCACCATAGGCAGAACTCTCCATGGCTCCGCCCATGACGCCCATCGTCAAACCTGTCCCAAGCGTCGCCCCAGCCAGTTCGGCACTAGCCAGGCCCGTGGCAGTCAATCCGAGTCCAAGGTTGGTGTTCGCGGCCGCCACGGCAGACGCGCTTACGGCCGAGGCGCCCGAGAACACAACCGGGGCGGCGACAATGACCGCCATCGAAACCGCGAGTGCCAAAGATACGTCGCGAGCCACCGAATAGGTGACGTGAGCCGTGCCGGTGAAGTCCTGCATGTAGTGCAGAAACGCATCCGAGGTCTCCATTGCATCGGCAAGGGCTGCCTCAAAGGCCGCGATGGCGTCGTGGCTCGACGCCCCGAGTTCCTGGAGGGTGTCGGGCCCGATTCCGATGCCGAGAACCTGCTGCAACTGGCCATCGGTATTTGTATAGGTGGCAAGTACAACATCCCACCGGCTTGGGTCCGGCCGAGGGGTCGCATTGAAGAGTTCGACAAACTGGTGAAGCGGCCCGAGCCCCTCGGCCCAAGCTTGCTCTCGTTCCTTGAACCACTCTGCTCGTTGGACGAACGAAGGCAGGGCCGCTCGGTGGGTCTGGACCCGGTCGAGCAGGAAGTTGCCCACCACCCCCACCGGCTGGCCGTCGAGTAGGGGCTCATCCGACTGCAGGACGTGCTGGATGAAATCGTTGCCGTAGAGGTCCTGTGCGTTCGGTGTAAATGTGGGAGACGCACCGGTTTCTGGTGGATGAGCTTGTTGCTCATCCCCTTGCAGTTCCTTCGCCATCGATCCCTAGCCACGCGGAATGCTGGGTTCGGCTCCTGAATAGTGGTGATGAAAAGTTGGTGACGGAAATCTGGAGGGGGAAGTCAAATTCCTATGCTTCACCCATCACTTTGGTCCATGCTGGTTCGCTTCGCGGATCTCCTCCACTGCACGAACGCGGATGAAGGCAATCTGCATAGGCACCCGCGTGGGGGTGTCCGTTTCGCTGTCCACCTAAACTTGGACAGGCTTGGCCGAGGTTCAAAGCGCCCAATCGTGGCATCTGGCCAACGGGTCCACCCTGTGTCCACCCCCTGTCCAGGCCGCTCACCCCGCTGAACACTGCCATGTCCAGCTTGTCCAGGTCTGGACATCGAACCAAAAACATAGGTTTAAATTCGCCAAGGGCTGTCCAGGCAACCTGGACACAGGGTCGACCAAGGTGGACAGCCCCAACGGGCGCTCTTCCGAAGCAGACCTCAAACGCAACATACAAGCAAATCGGCGCACCTGACCTGCTGTCCAGATACGCCGATTGTGAGTTCAGAGACTAAGAACGCCGCGAAGCGGGTGCCTAGTCGGCGAGGTCCGCCTCAAACAGCGCTTCGCTCACCGGGTAAATGCGCACGCGGCCGTCTCGAAACGAGGGGTGCAGTCGCTTCTCGCATCCCGAGAGGTACTTCAGCGCGTTGCTCATCTTCGAGTGGGTCGGCACCCGCTCGTCACTGCCAAGCAATGCGCGCCAATGCCGCTTCAGGGCCATCGAAACGGTGGGGTCTGGTCCATGTCGCTCTCGTGTAGCCATCGTTGCCATGCGGACAGGCGACGAGGTGTGGACGCCCAAGCCCCAGTCGGTCAGACGGGTCAGACTGGTTCGATCCATCAGGCCGCAATGGCGGATTCGGCGGAGTCCCGCCTGGAGGCAACGCCCGGGGTGAGGCTCGTCCCGCCTCGAGCGATCGCCGCACCACTTCGCGAGGTGTCTCGGCGGCCTCGGCCTCGACCGCCGGACGCTACTTTCCACCGTTGTACACGGATTACCACGAGCCAACGGAAGCCGATGCTTGGCAACGGGTGCTCGCCTTCTTCGACAAGCATCTTGGCCCGTCGACGGCCGACGTCGCGGCCTCACCTTAGCGGCAAACCCCGCGTTCCCCGACGAGGTGCTCACCCGGTCCCTGGGCCCAGCCCACACTGATCGCGACCGACCCCACCTCGGATCCCGTGGATGCACGCCAGGCATCACAGGCATCGAGCCAATCGATGCGCAGCTGACGCATGTCATCGAGCGAGGGACGGGTTTTGCTCTCTGCGATCTGGTTCCAACCCGTGTGCACGGCGTCGTAGAACAGCTCCGCCGCAGAAATCTTGCTGTAGGACTCAGCAGAGGCGAGCGCGTCGCGGGCATTCTCGAGCCGACCCGCCACGGCACCGGCCGCGATCATGTCGTCGACGAGGTTGGGATCTGCCTCGAGCGAGGCAATGTAGGCGGCTTCGGCCTCGTGGTAGGCCCGTGCGGCGCCATCGACCTGCTGCGCGCCAGTCCCTGCGGCCACCGCGGTCCCGAGCAACACGCACCCCACGACCACCGAACCCGCAATCACGGCTGCAATTGGCGCAAACGCAACGTCATTTTCACCCGGGTCGATGTCTTCGGCGGGCTCGTCTTGGGCCGCAGGCTGGCTCGCGCCCCCCGACAAGCTGCTGACCGCCGGCTGCATGGAGCCGAACGTGGCCTCATCGATGGGCACGCCATGGCCCGTACTGACCTGATCGAGCCAGATGTCCGCGAGTTCGCGCGCTTCATCACCATCGACCGTCGTGGGTGGAATCGAGGGGACATCGGGAAGCGGCATGACGATGGATGGCGCGCTGGCGGGAACCGAAGGCAACGACCAAAGCACCGCCGATAGCGCCTCTTCCATAGCCTCCATCGACGCATAGCGCTCGTCAGGCACCCGGTGGCAGGCTTTCAGCAACACCTCGCGAAGCACCTCAGGAACGGGCTCGAGCTTCGGATGGTTCGCTGGCCACATGCAAAGGTCGACGGCAGCCTTCCGCGTACACAGGGTGTAAAGGGTGGCCCCTACCGAGTAGATGTCGGCTCGCTCGTCGACCTTGCTCGCATCTTGCCGTTGCTCGGGCGACATGAACGCATCGGTGCCCATGCTGGCCCCCTCTGCCGTCTTGTCGTAGTCGACCGCAAATCCCGCATCTTCAGGTGCGATTTTCGCAATGCCGTAGTCGGTGAGCTTGCAGGCCCCCTGCAGCGTGACCAACACGTTGTGCGGCTTTACATCGCGGTGAATGATGCGTTTGGAGTGGGTCGCCGCGAGTGCCTTGCACACATCGATCAGAACCTTGACCGCCATGAACGGCGGCATGGGGCCGTGAACCCGAAGCCAGTCGAGGACACATCCCCCCTCGATGTACTCCATGACCATGAAGGGCTGAGATTGGTCGACGACGTCGAGAACTCGCACCACATGGGGGTCATCGAGCCGAGCCATCGTCCGCGCCTCGCGTAGGAAACGCATGCGCAGCTCGTTTTGCTCGATGTGACGACGGTGAAGGACCTTGGCCGCACGCCACTGTTCGAGGTTCTGATCGAACACCAGGTAGACGCCCGCGGCCCCACCCTTGCCGATGCGGCGGATGACGGCGTAGCGGTCGCCGAGAACCGGAACGCGGCGAGGGCCCGTCGGGGGTGTGGTGATGGAGGTGGGCATAGCCCCACCCCTTTAACGCCGCCCGGCGGAGGAAGGTCAGAAATGGGTGCCGATGCCCACCGTGGCGGTCAGCGAACCGACGGGGTCGTTCGAGTCACGACCGAGATACCCCACATATCGGGCCTCGAAGTCGAGGACGGCGGAGCGGCCCAACGCCACTTCCAAACCACCGCCCCCCTGTAGACCAAACAGGTTGCTGCGAACAGGGAAGTCATTGCCGAACGTCTGGTCCTGAACCGAACGATGGGCGTACGCGGCCCCCCCCAACACGTAGGGGGTGAGGGGCGCCCGGGAGGTGGCGAACCACATCACAGAGCCGCCGAGCTGGGTCTGCTGGCGGGCCTGCTGCAGCAGCGGCCGACGCGTGACCCCAAAGTAGTGGCTCACATCCAGCTGGACCGCGAACGGCCCCCGCGGGCGGGCGCGGAACCAGCCTCCGACGCCTCCATCCGTAAACAACCCGACATCGTTATTACCCGAAAGCACGGAGCCCCCGGTCAACCCGATCGCGACCGTGTTCTCGCGGTTGTACTTGGGGCCCCGGCGTCGCACAACGACGGACCGATTGGCCGGCGGGCGCGCCACCGGTGGAGCCCGACGAGCCACGGGCGCTCGGCGTACCGGACGACGCACCGGAGCCCGGCGGCGGGCAGGCGGTGCGGAACGCCTTACGGTTCGACGCGGCGGAGCCGAACGAGCCGTCCGCACAGGGCGCCCATTCTGCGTGCACTGGACCCGGCGATGCCGATTTCCTGCGCCCCGGCGCGCAACTTCTCGTGGGTTGTCGACGGGGCGGCACTTCACGGGCTCACGCGCCCAGGCATCGCCGCCACCGAACAACTGCAACATCACGCCAGTGAGGAAGACCATGCTCATGCTCCGGTCAGAAGGAGTTCGTGTCCAGTGGACGACGGACCGGAAGGATGCATTCGATCGATTCGCGGAAACCCTAGGGCATGTTTCCGTGGTTGGCGGAAAGCTCCTCTGCAACGGGCTGAGGCTGGTTGGATCCCCATTGGGGAGTCCCGTCGCGGAGCGATACCCTGATCTGTCCGCCACCATGTTTCGCGGCGTACATGGCCTCGTCTGCGCCACGCACCAACTCCGCAGCCGTTTGGCCCGAGGTGGGCCGCATCGCCACCCCACAGCGACACCCAATCCGCAGCACGTGCCCACCGATCACCATGGGGCTCTGCAGAGTCTCGACGACGGCCTCGGCCACTTCGATCGCTTCATCAAGACGCCCAATCGGATCAACGAGCAGCGCAAACTCGTCACCGCCAAGGCGACCGATGGTGAGCTGGGGCCTCGTGAACCGCGCCCGTAGCCGACGGCCGATCTGCCGTAGCACCTCGTCGCCAACCCAATGCCCAAACCCATCGTTGACTTGCTTGAAGCCATCGAGATCGAGAAAGAGTACCGCGAGCCGACCGTGCGAGCCCGCCTCTTCGATGGCATCCCCAAGCCGGGAGTAGAAGCTGGCGCGATTGTCGAGGCCGGTCAGGGGATCCTTAAACGCCAGCGTTCGCAGTCGATCGGAGGCCCAGCGCCGCTCGAGCGTCACTCGGATCGCCCGAACGATGCCAGCAATGCCTTCGGTCGGCTTCACGACGAAGCGATCGGCACCCGCCGCCATCGCGGCCGCGGCTTCTCCCTGTCGATTCAGGTTGCTCATCACCAGGATCTCGGCTCGCGTGGCCTGACGAATCCGGCGAAGCGCCGGCCCCGCCGTGCGCGTGCTTGCGCCCTGAAGGTCGATCACCACGACATCGTGCTCATCGGCCGATGCCATCGTCGTCGCCTGTTTGATGTTTTCGACGACCTCGACTTCGACGGTTTCATCGCTCAACGACAGTGCCGTAATCACGTCGTAGGCGAAGGCCTCGTCCGACTCGACGAGCAACAAACGCGGATCTGTCACTGCACCGACTCCGGGGATCAAACTGCTGCCCAACGAACTTGGGGGACCACTGGAGCATTCGCCGCCGATTGCGGCCGCCCAAACAAGAAGCCCTGAAGCACCTGACAACCTTCCTTACGCAACATGGTGGCTTGCTGGACCGTCTCGACACCTTCGGCAACGACGTCGAGTCCGAGGCGTCGTCCGAGATCGAGAATCGAGCCCACGATCGAGAAACTACGGGGATTGGAGACGATATCGCGCACGAATCGCCGGTCCACCTTGATGGTGTGGATCGGAAACTCCTGCAAGCACGACAGCGAGGAGTAGCCGGTGCCAAAGTCATCCAAGGCAATGGAGACCCCCAAGGATCCCAGCTCCTCGAGGTTGGCCCGCGCCCGTCCATCGTTGGCGAGCATGACGCGCTCGGTGACTTCGAGTTCGAGGCACGACGGCGGCAACTGAAACCGATCGAGGATCGTGCCGACCGTATCCGCGAGGTCACTTCGTTCGAGCTGGACCGGCGAGACGTTGACCGAGACCCGGGGCACGTCGATGCCCCTTTCGCGCCACGACACCAGCTGAGTCACGGCCTGTTCAAGAACCCAGGCCCCGACCTCGATGATTTGTCCGCTGTCTTCCAGTTCAGGAATGAAGTCGGTCGGCCCGACAATTTCGCCATCGTGGTTCCAACGCAACAGCGCTTCCACCCCGACCAGACGCCCCGCGAGATCGACCTGCGGCTGGTAGTACAGCTCCAATTCGTCACGCGCGAGGGCCCCCGAAAGCAGCGTCGTTCGTGCCGCCTCATCGTGCACGAAGATGCCATTTCCCCCGGCCCGTTTCGCCTGGTACATCGCGTGATCTGCTGCCTTAAGCAGCTCTTGCGCGTCGTGAAGGCTCTCGTTCGTGGCGACGCCAATGCTCCCGGAAACGCGAACCGTCTGACCCCGAATCTGAATGGGCTGCTCGATCGCCCGAAGAAGTCGACTGGCGACCTTCACACCGTCACGAGCCTCGTTGAGACCATCGATGAGCACGGCAAACTCATCGCCTCCGAGGCGGCCCACCAGATCCTCGTGGCTCACGTGCCGACGCAGTCGACGCGCAATGATGCGGAGCAGCTCGTCGCCAGCGTCGTGACCCAGGGTGTCGTTCACGGGCTTGAAGCCATCAAGATCCAGGAACAACAAGCCAAAGAGCCGTCCACACTTGGCTGCGGCGTCCGCGGTGGATTCCAGCGTGCGCTGGAACAACACTCGATTCGCCAGACCGGTCAGGTTGTCGTGATGCGCGAGAAAATGGAGGTTCGTCTTCGAGTTATGCCTTTCCAATGACGAACGGACGGTGCGAACTAGACTTTCAGGATGATTGGGGTCCCGAAGCACGAAGTCATGCGCACCATGCCGAACTCCAGCGATCGCGATGTCCTCCTGGCCGGCATTGCAGATGAGGACGATCGAGGTGGCCGGAGCAAGGGAAATCATGCGGAGAAGCGAACTCTCCAAGCGATCTCCGAGCGTCGTGACGTCCAACAGGGCACAATCGATCGGGCCGCTTTCGAGCGCCCCCAACACGGCTGGAAAATCGTCTGCGTGTACGATCTGGTAAACATCCTGCGAGACCGCCATGGCATCGGCAACCGCATACCCGTGCAACACATCGGGTTCGAGCAAAAGGATGCGAATCGCATCATCGGTCGTCCACTCACGTGTTGCAGACAAGTGCCCCCCTCACCTCGCACCGGAATCGGCTACGCCCAGCACGCCTTGAGTCTTTTGTTACCGCCATGAAACC
Organism: Myxococcota bacterium; assembly: GCA_039208735.1. Taxonomy (GTDB): domain Bacteria; phylum Myxococcota_A; class UBA796; order UBA796; genus DRPG01. The sequence continues at coordinate 29,149 of JBCCQY010000109.1, forward strand.
CTTCGGTGAGCCACATGTCCGAGCACGGATACGATTCTAAGGAAAAGTCCCCTATGCTGCCGTTTCCCGTGGTCGGAATCGGAGCGTCTGCCGGGGGCCTTGAGGCGCTCCAGGATGTCTTCAGTAGCCTCAACACCGGCACCAACATGACGTTCTTCGTGGTCCAGCATCTTTCGCCGGACTTCAAGAGTATGATGGTGCAAATCCTACAACGACATACCCAACTCGAAGTCTTGCACGCCGAAGACGGGCTCGAGATTGCTCTAGGCCACGTTTACCTTCTGCCACCGAAGAAAGATGTTCGCATTCGCGGCCAGCGAATTGAACTCAATGATCGAGCCGGTACTGGCCTACATCTCCCGATCGATCTGTTCCTCGAAAGCCTTGCCGACGTGCAGGGTAAGCGCGCTGTTGCGGTGATCTTGTCCGGAACGGGCACCGACGGATCGCGAGGCCTCGTTGAAATTCGGAAGCACGGTGGCTTGGTAATGGTCCAAGACCCCGCCACGGCAAAGTTCGATGGCATGCCGAGGAGCGCCATCGCCACCGGAGCCGTGGACTTCGTCCTTTCGCCCTTTGGACTTGCCGAACAGCTCGACTTGCTCCCGGGAACCCTTTCGTCGTTCACCCCGTCGACCGAAACAGAGCCCCTACGCATTATTTTCCAGCTCGTCAGTCGGGAAACGCGACTCGACCTTTCGTACTACAAAGAAGGCACGCTGTTCCGCAGGATTCAGCGTCGCATGTCGCTCATCGGGGTCGACAGTCTCGCCGACTATGAGCGAGCGCTGCAACAAGACAACAGCGAGCTGGAAGCACTGTGCGTCGACCTGTTGATCGGGGTCACCCGGTTCTTTCGCGATGCAGATGCCTGGCAACACCTAAGCGAGCAAGTGTTGAAGCCGCTCATCCGCGAGGACCGGGAGACTCGTATGTGGGTGGCGGGCTGCTCCACAGGTCAGGAGGCCTATTCGCTTGCGATTGCCATGCATGAGGCGGCCGGTGGGCTCACCGTCGATCCCAAGGTCCGCATCTTCGCCACCGACGCCAACCCCACGGCCATCCGTCACGCGATGGCGGGCGAGTACTCAGCCGAGGAACTGGAGGAAGTGCCTTATGAATGGCGCACGAAGTACTTCGAGCCCCAGGATGATGGCTTCCGCATTCGGCAGTTTCTCCGTAATGACATCACGTTCGCAGTGCACAACCTGCTCACGGACCCGCCGTTCAC
>JBCCQY010000110.1:0-29629 GCA_039208735.1 Myxococcota bacterium
AGTGATTCGAACACTCGACCACTTGCTCCCAAAGGGGGTGCTGCCGGCCACGATCACGGTGGTGGCGTAAGGTTGAAGGCGGGGGATCTCGCAGGGGGCGCCGGGGGGCACAAGGGGGCACATCCGGCGAGGATGAAGGCAGAGACTACGTTCCGGGTCTACTCGTGTGTCTACCCTGCGGAGTCCGTTTTCGGGTGAGGCGGTTCCGTGCCCTCGCGGACCAGTGACTGGCCTCGACCAGACGGGCCAGTAGGCGCGCTTCGCTTGGTCGCTGGTGACGCGCGGTGCGTGGCCATGTGGTGATGATCAGACGTCGATCTCAACAGCCACGCCAACCTTGCTCGCGACCTCGCTGTAGAAGTCCACCTCGAGAACCTGACCCTCAACTTCGGCCTCAACGTCGTCTGTCTCGATGGACACGATCAGCGCGTACCTTGCCTTGCGCTCGACTTGACCGAGGTGCTTCCGTTCCCGCCACCACCCGATGACCGGGAATACTGCAATTCTCCCACGGCCTGTCAGTTTTGACGCCGGGCCCTCCCATACGTCCGAATGGACACTCCCACGATCACGGTTGTCCGTCCCAATGACCCACTCAGAGGCGTCCGAGGGGAAGCTCTTACCCTTGTCTCCCTCCGACCGAGCGGCGAGGGAGATTCGCTTCTCGAACGCAGCGTCGGTCTCGTCCGCGGTCTTCACGGCGAAGCGGAGGTTGTGCGATGGGTAACGGTAACGGCTTCCCCATCCGCGATCCCCTGGTCCTGGCTCAACGAAGTAGGACAGGGTGACGCGGAGTCGCACCGTTGTCGTTCCCAGCGCTTCGAGCGCGGACTCTGGCCATGGGAGGTCGTGAAGTCGGAGCTCATTGCTCTTTGCCGTGCTGCCCTCGAGCTTGAAAGGCTGGATGGTGTCTTCGAGAACCAAGGTCAACGCGTGGCCGGCCGAGTGCAGGGCACGGCGCAGATCTGGTCGGCCATGCCCGAACGTGCGGAGGAGGTCATTGACCTTCTGTCGTCGGGTTCCCTCGTTGCAGCGTTCCCGCATCTCGGTCGTCCAACGACAGGAATGAATAAGCAAAGCGCGGACTGTCTCGGGCCAGAGGCTTGTGTACTCCTGTCGGATGCGGGTAGCATACCTGCCAGCCAGAACTGCGGCTGGGCTCGTTCCGCCTGCGGATGTGAGGAGTGGCCACCCGAGATCGGGGATGTTCGTGGTCAGGAGCTCGAGCTCTTCGACTCGTTCGGGCTGGCCGGCAGGCGCCGCTGCCATGTTCCCTCCCTCCATCACCATGTCAGGCTTGTTTGGCCAAGCCCACTCCCACAGCCTCCCGACGGTGGTGTGAGGCGACATGTCGCCGGCCGACGCAATTGGCGACCAGCCTGGCCTCACGGTCTGATCGAGGTCAACCCGATCGGTGATCGCACCGACACATACCGCGTTCCACGCTTGGGCAGGGTCTTGGACGCCGTCAGTGAGGTTGTCTTCGGGGTACGCGTAGGTGGGTTGGTGATCGTGGTTCCCAGCGGAGACAAAGACGAGGCGGCCCGGGTCATCGTCAACTCCGGCGCAGATCTGGTCGAGGGCACTGGACCATGCCGTAGGCCGTCCCTCGTTGCTCCTTACACCCGTGATGGTGACCGTGAACACACGCGTGCGGAACGGAGCTTCGCGCTCGGGGTGAAGGGGTGCTTCGCGAAGGATGGCGCCCCGATGCGTCAAGCTGGTGTGCGCGGTGCCGACATCGATAATCTTCACCGACTCCAAAGGGAACGGTAGGTGAAAAGGCTCGCTCGACGCCAGCGCATCTCCGAGGTGCTCTCCGAAACTCGCTACACCGGCCATCCATGTTCCATGACCCATTCTGTCATCTGGCGTCCAGGTCAGAACCGCGTGGCACTCAGCACTCGAAATGGAAGGTCGCAAGAGTGGATGGGCCCATGCCACCCCGGAATCGAAAATGCAAAGAGCCACGTCGTCGCGTTCGGGTGGGACCAAGCGGCCTGCCAATTCGTGTGTCCACTCAGCCTGTTCGGGGATGCGCATCTTGTGGAAGTCGGAGTCGAACTGTGGCGCGGCACGTAGTTCGGCAATGCTGTCCAGCAAATCCACGGCTCGTTCCACCGCAGCTATGGGGGCACGGGCGACTACAACCTCCCGATCTGGGAACAAGAGCGTGAGCTTACTCACTTGAATGCCGAGGATGGCGGCATTTGTCTTGAATCGTTCGACATCTCCGCCGCGAAGCCAGACCTCCCAATCGTAGCTGGCGGTAGGGTCAGCCGGGAAGGCGTAGTATGGGTCGGTCCAGATGTCCTGGCTCCGAGACGGCCGGAACTGCTCGACGCTCTGGATGGTACTGACCCCCCGTGGCTCACCCGACTTCGAGTTCTTGGTTGGGTCGAGGTAGTTCTCTACCCTTCTCACCGGCTTGCTCATTCCGCCTTCAGGGATGAACAAGGTGGCCACACCTTTCCCGCCACCTGTAGCTCGCACGGCCAACAGCTCGACCTGATTTCTACCACGTCGATCTTCCAGCTTCTCAGGATCGAAATCGCGGTTCAGGTCCACTTCGGCTGTCACAATCGACCCAGACGCCGACACCCCAGCCGATGCACGATCACCAGATAGCGTCTCCTCTCGTTTCTCCAACGCGTCAAGTTGCGCAAGGAGATTCCCACCGTGGATTGCTCGGTCACGGCTCGGGTACGCCGCCGGTGGTGGCGTATCGGGACCACCGGAAGAGACATACACGTACTCGCGCGATGTAGCGGTGCCCCTCGGCTGAAGGTGGGGCTTCCAATCGGGGTTCGCCACGGCCTGCCTCTACGGCTGGGACGTTGTTTCGTAGCCGGACCGCTTCATGCGAATCGCTGCCACAAGGTGAGCGGTATCCAGCTCGAGGCGGCCTTCCAGGATCATGTCTTTCGCCGCCTCCTCACATGCTCCAAGGATGTCGGCCTGTGCGATCCCGGCAGCTTCACTAGCCGCCTGTGCGAAGTCCACAGATCCCGTGGGGAAGTTCGCGAGCGAGACTCTCAGCATCTCCAACGTGAGGCCCTCATCCGGGCGCTCGTACCGAAGTACGCTGTCGAATCGGCGAAACAGGGCCCGGTCGAGCAGTTCGACGTGGTTCGTGGCAGCGACGATCAGGCTGTCTGAATCGTCCTCCTCGATGAACTGGAGAAAGCTGTTGAGTACACGGCGGATCTCACCGACGTCGTTCGGTGTTGCGCGCTGTGCTCCGAGCGCATCGAACTCGTCGAAGAGATAGACGCCGCGAGTCTCGATCATGGCATTGAATACGAGCCGGAGCTTCGCCGCCGTTTCCCCAAGAAACCTGGTAATCAGAGTGTCGAGACGGACGGCGAGGAGTGGGAGCCGAAGCTCGCTTGCGATGGCATTGGCGGTCATCGTCTTTCCGGTACCCGGAGGGCCGACGAGCAGGAGCTTGCGGCGGGGGCGAAGGCCATGCTCACGGAGGTCGTGGGCTCGCCGGTGCTCATTGAGTAGGCGATCAAGCGACACCCGCAGCGGCTCGGCGAGGACGAGGTCTTGGAGCCGGACCTCTGGGTAGGTGCAGCGGAGTAGCTCGGCGAGGTCGCCCTTTGGCTGTCCGAAGGGGACGGCCCCAGGAACCCTGCCAATGGCAGTCCTGCGCCTTCTCGCATCATCCACGAGATCGCGTAGCTCGCGGGCCACCTCGGCGTGCCCTTTGCGGGCCTCGGCCGCTGCGACCTGGAGTACCACACGGAAGAACTGGGCATCGTCCTGGTCGTTGAACGACCGTACGAGGGCCGCAATCTGCTTCGCCGTAGCCATGGTGTTGCTCAAAGGGGGGTGCGGGCGTCATGTACAGGTGCTTCGATTCGGGGCCAGTTAATCCGACAGCGTCCCGGTGGCGCGGCCTTGGGAAAATGGCTGGACCAGTTCGGCTTCCACGAGGTGGGGGCGAACGGCCTGGCTTTCCCACCTTGATCGGTTGGAGCTTTGCCGCAGCCTCCGTGTTGGCTCTGACGAACTTGGGCCGCGTCGCCTCATCGACGGTTGACATGTCGGTGATCCCGCGTGGTTGGTAGAATACTATGTGAGCCAGCGGACAGTTTTTGGTAGCCAACCCGACCGGACCAGCTGCGGCCGAGCCCTGGCTATCGGATGGTCCCACCGTCAACTGCTGTCTTTGTCCCCCCGCCGTGCTGCGTGAACCGTGGGCGGATGAAGACTTTCTGCGGTCGCAGCGTGTACCGCTGGTCGGTGGCGCGTTGCGACCAGACGAGCGCCTCGCCCGGTTGGAGCGAGGTCACTGCACCATCCGGAACATCATCGAGGGCTACGATGGCGCTGCGGAGATGCTTCAGCCACTGTGGCGAGGTACCACTCGGAACGGCACTAGCACGCCGTCGCGGACGGCATCGTGGCTCGTGTAGGCGTAGACGACCCTGTCCCAGGTCCGGAGCCCCCGATCGTCGGCGCGGAATGGGGTCGCGGTGAAACCCACCGCAACGTCGGCGCGGAGCTTGTCGCTCACGAGCCGCGTCGAGGGACCTTCGATGCGGTGCGCTTCGTCGGCGATCCAGCACGCCCACGATGCTCGCTCCTCGAGGAGCCTGGGCAGGCTCGGAACGCAGGCGACGACAACGTCCTTGTCGACCTCCCACGCGTGCTGGTACGCCCTGCCCACCCGCAGCGGGCCGCAGCTTCGAGTCACCGTCGCGGCGAGCTGGTCGACGAGCGCCTGCGTCGGCGTGGTGATCAGGATGGGCCCCCGCCTCGCCGCTGCCGCGAGCGCGCCGATCAGTACCGACTTGCCCGACCCGGTGCAGGCCTGCACGAGCGGCCGCCGGAGCCCCGCACGCAGCGACCCGATCACCGTCCGGAAGGCATCCTCTTGCCACCGACGAGGTGCGCGTCCCGCCCAGACGTCAGCCACAGGCCACCCCCGGCGACGTCGGCAACTCCTCGCTCGCGGCGGGCTCGTGCCAGCTCGTGGCGACGCGCACCTCCACGGCCTGGTCCGCGGGGACGTCGTAGTGCCGCCGAGACTCGGTGCCTGGCACGACGACCGCCTCGATGGCGTCGCGGAGAGCGAGGTGCATGTGCTGCCGCAGGCGCGAAGCCGTGGCCTCGACCTCTTCGGCCGGAGACTCGACGATCACCTCGTCGTGCACGACCAGCACCACTCGGTCCGTCGACGACAACAGCACTCGTCGCAGCGCATCGGCCTCGGTTGCCTGCCACACGTGCGCCTTGGCCCGCCGGATCTGGCTGGCTCGATCCCCTCCCACCGGAATCGAGCGCGCTCGCGCCTGCAACCCGGGCCAGACCATCGGGGGCGGATCACGCTCCAGTCCCTCCATGTAGGCGCGGAGTCTCGGGTAGCTTCGCAGCCAGACCTCCCGTCGAAGCATGAGCATCCGGCCGTCGACGGGGGCGCCGTACTGCTGCGCCACTTCGGCGAAGGTCGTGCCTCCGCCGCCGTTGAGGTAGGCGAGGACGCACACCTTCGCAGCGCGGCGTCCTCGTTCCGGGTCGAGCTCGGGGAACCAGATCGCGGCAGCGTGGGCGTACAGGTCGCCGGTGGCGAGGTCCCCCATCGCAGCATGATCGTCGGACAGCGCAGCGGCGATCTGCACGAACGCGGCTCGCCAGTCGCCGATCACCAGTCGATGCCCCTCTGGCGCGGCGAACCCCGAACGAACCGCGAAGGCCTTGGTGACGCCCTGGAGGTTCGGCGCCGAGGACTGCAGACGTCCGAGCTCTTGCTGACCCCATCGGCAGCGTACGCGCCCCGTCTGACGGGCCTGGAGGATCGGGGAGGCGTGGTCGGCTGTTCCATCGAGCAGCCCACGAAGGGCGTCCCTGCGCCGTCCGTCCGCCTCCGACCCGGCGCTTCGGAGCGCCTCGAGCCCCGCCTCGACCTTGTCCCGGAGCACCTTCGCATCGGCGGGCATGCCTCGCGCCGCCATGGCGACAACTGCGTCGTAGGCAGGGTCTGTAGGTGCGAGGCTCACCGACTGCGCGGCGATGGCTTCGAGGGACGGAGCAGGGGGCGGCGATGGGGACGCGGGAGGCGATGGAGGGTCCATCGTCGGTCCGTCGACCCGGACCGGCCGGTAGCGGACGCCCATGTTGGTGGCCTTCTTCTGCAGTTGCCAGGCTCCGTCGAGCAGCGGGCGCGTACGCTGGGACAGGCCGGTCAGCCACTTGCCGAGGCTGCTCTGCTGGGCGGCGGCCGTCCTCGACTGGTCGACCAAGCCGGCGAGGTCCCACTTGCCGAAGGTGCGCGCGAGCTCGAGGATGTGCTGCGGGGACAGCCACGCGGGCTCGCCCATAGCGTCACGCTCCCACACGGTCCTCTCGTAGCCCTGCTCGTCCTCGAACTGACCGGCGAACAGCTCGACGAGGTCCTGGGTGGCAGCGTCGACGGGCCTCGCTGACGGCGCCAGCCATGCCTCGCCCCACTCGGGCTTCGCGAGGCTCACGGGCCCGCCGACCTGCCGCGACCACCACTCGTAGCTGTCGAGCGATCGCGCAGCATCGGGCCGTCCCGCCTTGATCCAGTGGTCCACCAGCCGGAGCAGGGCCGACACCACCCGAGGGCGGTGGGCCGACACCCACTGCAAGAGGTCGGGCGTTCGGAATCGCCGGTTTGGCCGCTGGCGGAGCCGGATCAGGTTGATGCGTCGCGCCGCCTCGCCATCGGTGCGGATGCGGATGCCGTTGCCGAGCCACATCGTGTGGGTCGGGTTCCCGCCGTCCATCGTGCTCGAGCCGACGGTGCGGGAGGGCAGGTCACCGCGGGCCGTCATGATCTGGTTGAACCGCGCCGAGTGGATCGAGGAGCCGGTCGCGATGTTGTCGAAGAAGATGACCGGGGGCAGGGCGGTCTGTTTGAGGATCGAGCCGAGCGTGTAGCCCTGTTCGGGGCCGTCCTCGAAGGGAACGCTGCCGATCGGCTGTTCGGAGGCGACGCGGCAGAGGAGCTCCGAGACGTAGCTTTTCCCCGCGTTCTCCTCGGGCGCGACGATCAGGTGGAAGGGGCTCGTCTGCCCTCGCGTGTCGGTCACGATCTGGACGAGGGCGGCCACGAACGCGGTCGCCGACGACGCCGAGGCGAAGTCGAAGTCCATGAGCCGGTCCAGGATGTCCCACATCTCGGCATCCGAGACGCGGTCCGGGCTCGCGAGCTCGTCGTGCGACCACTGCAGCCAGCAGCCGGACGCCTCGTCGTAGCCGGGCTGGTTCACGAGTCGCCCGTCCTCGTCGAACCAGGGGGCGTACCGAACGTGCTCGAGGCGTGGCCAGGCCTCCGACAGCCAGACCGCCTTCGCGTCCCTCGCCGGCAGCTCGCGCACCTCGTCGCGCCGGATGCCCTCGATGACACACACCTCGGGCAACAGGGCCTGGAACTGCTCGGCATCGAAGGGCCGCAGGCTTCCGGTGGCGGGGTCGAGGCGGTGCAGGCCCTTCGTCTGCCGCCACCGCCAGAAGCGGTCGGGCTGCTTGAGACGGACCGACTCGACCGCCTTGAGCCTCCGTTGGTGGATCAGGAGGCCGCGCTCGATCACGTCTGGCTCTGCGGACCATGACGGGTGGTCCTCGGCGCGCCACGGAGTTGGCGCGCTGCTTATTGGTGCGTGTTGAGTGGCCCTCGCCGCGCCGACGCTAGAGCTCTGCACAAGGCACCGAGCGCCGCCCTCGACGGCGATAGGTCTTCGTCCGCTGCCAGGCGCCTCGCAGACCCTCACTCTCCGCGCCGGTCAGGTCCAGGGCCTCGATCAGGGCATGGAGCTGGATCCAGTCGGGCGTGCTGAGCTCGTTCTCGTACTCGGAGATCCGCGACTGGTGCACTGCACAGGAGCTGTCGGCCTGCTTCGCCCGTTCCGCCAGCTGGCGCTGCGACCAGCACCGTGTATTCCTGAGACGGCGGAGTTCGCGCCCGAATGTCGGGTCCATGGACACCTCCCCATACGACATTCGGATAGTTGATGATGGCTGATGTTGCAACCGACAATCGGATTGATGGCACAGATCTGGCTTGGGAACCAGATAAGATGGCGATGCAGATCAAGCGGCTCCGGGAGAGCCGCGAGCTCTCCCAGCTGGAGCTCGCGTCGGCGATCGGTCGCACTCAGCGCTGGATCTCCGATCGGGAGCGAGGCTCCGCGCGGGTTACCCTCGACGATCTGCACCTCATCGCCGAGGCGCTGCAGGTCGAGCTGGTGTTGGTGATCGGCGACCATCGGTTCGTCGGCGGCGTCCGCTCTCGGGCGACGACCTACGAGATGCCGCCGCAGTGGGAGCTACTGCACATGGGAACGAACAAGCAGATCGCCCAGCGTCTGAAGGCCATTCGAGAAGAGCTCGGACTCAGTCAGGGCGACGTGACCGAGCGGCTCGAACAGCCCCACACCTGGCTGTCGGTTCGGGAACGGGGAGGGGTGAAGCTGTCGCTCGACGACGTGTCTGAGATCGCAGGAGCCATGGGGCTCCACGCCGAGCTGGTCATAGCGAGGGACCGCGAGCTCATCGAGCTCCTCTCCACGTCGCCGGCGGCTCACCTCGATCTGGTCGGTACCCTTCTCCGAGTGCTGCCCACGATGGAGGAACAGTCCCGGAAGATGCTCGTCGGCATGATCGAGGTCGCGGCCGAGCAGATGAGCGAGAAGCCTCGCGCCTGATGGCGCCTCACGCAGTGGTCGAGGTCCTGTAGGGCGAAGGTGGCGTCCGCACGAACCCGCCACTGCAGCGCCTCGACCGAGGAGCTCGTGATGGCATCGGGTCTACTATACGGACTACGGGCGGGCTCGCGAGTCTTCGTTCGCACTCTTGTTGCGATGCATCTGCTTTTCGGATTATCCCTTTGTTGGATTTGATGCGCAGCGGCATCACGACATCGAGGTGCGACATGGCGCTCCGGATGTGGAGTTGGGGGGTGGGCCGAGCGCGTCTGCGCAGCGTGGCTCTGGTCAATGCCTCGAGTCCGCGAAGCGCCACCTTGGCGAGACGGCGAGCCTGGGAGGGGGAGCCTGCGCTTCTCGTCGCCAACCAGCGCAAGCAGAACGTCTTCACGCTGGTCTCCGCCCCATGATCCTCCGCTCCGTCAGTCGCCAACCGACACCATCCGACAGTGAGCTGGCAGATCATCCGCGGCCGGCGAGTGACGCTCGATGCATGCCGCTCGCCAAGCCCGCCCCGATGCTTCGCCGCTCCCCCGAACCCTCACCCTCTGTGGATGAGACGCAATCGCCCACCTCGCTCGAAGCCCGACGCCTTCCCGTCACCTCGCTCGCGGGGCCTGCGGAGTGGCGTTCCATGGCCAGCCGCATCCGACTCACCGTCGCCCATGTCGACGACGCGGGACCCGTGATCGTCGATGGGCCGATAGGCCCGGAGTGCCTCGTCGTCCTCTGGCCCTCCGTCGATGGCCGGCTGATCGAGCGCGCCGTGCTCGACGGGGAGCACGAGCTCCGTCGTTGGCGGCTCTCGCCCGCCGACGTCGAGCGCCTGGTCGAACTGGTCTCCGACTGGGACCTCGGTCGCCGCGATCTCATCGTGTCGGCCGCGGCCATCCGACCCTGTCGAGACACCCTGCGCGGCTCACGGGTCTGGCCCGGTCATCGCCTGGCCAAGGCGGCTTAGAAGTCGAACGCATCCAGCCGAGCGGCGAGATCCTGCGGTCGCGGCCGACAGTAGACCCGACGAAACATCGCCGCATCCGTCCACCGACCCGTTCGCACTGCCGTGTCCTCGTCCACCCCCATCGCCCAGGCGATCGTCGCGAACGTGGCTCGCAGCAGGTAGGGCGTGACCGGACGCTCGATTCCCGCGCGCTGGGCGGCCATCGCGAGCGCTCGCTTGTACCCGCCGCGGCTCGCGTAGGGCGTCCCCTTCTTCCGCGACGGGAAGACCACGCCATCCGGAGTCGGTCTCGGAACGGCGACCTCTCGCCACGCGAGGAGCGCCTTCGTCGCCAGCGGCGTCAGCCCGATCACGGCGGCCGACGCCGTCGTCTTGGTGCCCCGGACGGACAAAACCCTCCGCTCGAGGTCGACGTCGGACCACCGCATCCGGACCAGCTCGCCAGGCCGCAGTCCCACCCCGGCCTGCACGCCCCACATCGCCCGGAACTTCGGCTCGCTCGCGTCCATCAACGCCTTCAGCTCGTCGAGGTCGAGGGGATCCACCTGCGGCTTCGCCCGCGTCGTCGCCCCCTTGATTCGGATGGCGGCCAGATCGGGCAGCGCGTCGATGTGCCGCTTCCGGTACGCATACTTGAGCAGCGCCCGAATCGCGTTGCGGTGGTGCACCTTGGTCTGCCCGCTGACCGGCTCGCCCTCGTTCGCGAGCGAGCAGTTGCGGCCCCCACGAATCACCCGCAGCCCGTCGAGGTAGTCCATCACGTCCCGAGGATCGAGATCGCGCACGCGCACGCTGCCCAGCACCGGCAGGATTCGTGCCCAGTACTCCCGCTCCGTTGGCCAACTCTTGACCTGGTGCGCTCGCCACACCTGGTAGCTGCTGTTCTCGAAGTACGACCGCAGCGACATCCGGCCCCAGTCTGGCCCGAACTCGTCGAGCGCTGCCTTCGCCACGACCGGGTCCCCGACCACGTGCTCGACGAACCCCTCGTGATCGCGCTCGTACCACGACCACAGCAGCGACAGCCGGTCCGCGTCGTGCTCCGACTGCACGTAGTCCCGCGCCGTGTCCGCCTCTTCCCGCGTCACGTACCCGAGCCCGAGCTGCTTCCGGTTGTCCCGCGACCCGTAACGGAGTCGGAAGTAGGTACCGCCCGGCCGTTTCGAGGCGTCGACTCGCCATTGTCCGCGTATTGCCAACCGGACCTCCCCGGAGCTCCGTCGAGCTCCCGAGAAGCCACTATCTTGTGCCCCCCGGGGGCACATTGCCAGCGAATGTCCGCCGGTCGATTGTTGGGTTCGAAAGTGGTCGGGGTGGTGTGATTCGAACACACGACCACCTGCTCCCAAAGCAGGTGCGCTACCAGACTGCGCTACACCCCGGACGAGCAAGCCATAACGGTTGTCGACTCGGCGAGCCAATCCCCCACCGACCTCACCCGTTTCCGCCGTCGTGATACCCCCGCACGGCGGGAAAGGAGACGTCGATGAGGGGCTTTGAACTGGGTACCGTCACGGTGGGGCTCTTGGCCTTCGCCTGGGTCAGCAACGCCTGCCGCATGGCGAACGACCCCATGGTCGATTCCGGCTCGATGCCTGTCGTGGCCACCGGCTGCGTGGCAACGAAGGCCCCACGCTTCGTCGATCGCACGGATGACCAGCTGCCCGAACTCACGCGGTTCTGTATGGACGCCCAGCCCTTCGATGCCGACGGTGATGGCGATCTTGACCTCTTCCTCGCCCAGGAGTTCGTCGAAAACGTCCTGCTGATCAACGACGGCACGGGCACCTTCACCGACGTGAGCGACGCCCGACTCCCCCGCGCCCGCCGCGATAGCGAAGACATTGCGATCATCGACTTCAATGGCGATGAACATTCCGACGTCTTCATCGTTAGCGAAGACGATCGGACCAATGAACTCTACCTCAACGATGGAACTGGCACCTTCACCGACGACAGTGCGTCCATCCCCGTCGAAGGCCGGTCCAATGGGGTTGTCGCCATCCCCCTCGACGATGACGCCACTCCCGACCTCGTCATCGGCAATGCCGGCCTCAACACGGCACTGCTCTCGGCGTTGCCCCTCGTCGACGTCACAACGCAACGCCTCCCCGACCAAACCGACACCACCCAGGACCTTGAAGCGGGTGACGTCGATGGCGACGGTGACTTCGACCTCATCGTGGCCAACGAGTCCGACAACGTCCTGTGGCGCAACGACGGCACGGGCACGTTCACGGCGGAACCATCTGCCATTGCCCTTCGCGCAAGCCCTGAAGAGACGCGCGAAGCCGAACTCGGCGACGTCGATGGCGATGGTGATCTCGACTTGGTCTTCGCCAACATCCAGGTGTTCGTGGCTCAAGCGGATCGCGCCAACCGCCTACTTATCAACGACGGAACCGGCCAGTTCACCGACGCTCCCGACGGAGCCCTCCCGAGCGACAATGACGACACGTTCGATGTCGAACTCTTCGACCTCGACGCGGATGGCGACCTCGACTTGGTGACCGCCAACCTCGACCAACTCTCTGGGGGCGGCGGGGAGCGCTACCGTGTGTATGAAAACGATGGCCAAGGAATGTTTACCGAGGCCACGAACACGTTTTTCGACCGATCCGTCCGCGGCAACGGCTTCGACATTGAAGTGGCCGACTTCAGCGGAGATGGCCGTCCTGACCTCTACCTGTGCAGCCGCGGCGGCCAGGACCGACTCCTCATTGCCCAACCGTGACCGCCCCTGCGGGGCCCGACATTTCTTCGTGGACAACGTCGAGTTGTACTGCGTGCCTTTCTACGTTCGACGACATCGAGGGTCGGTGCAGGTGGTGCGCCAGGATTCACGTTTGATAGGGACCCTGGACCACCAATGCCGCTCTCAAACCCCACGATGTCGTCGTTGGGACTGCCGTCTACAAATCAGTGACGGCGGCGCGTGCTGACCAAGCCGAGGAGGAGCAACGCGCCCAGGCCAGCCCCTGCAGGTGATGCCGATGAGCATCCGCAACCCGTCTCGCTGTCGATGGGTTCGGGCTCGGGCTCGGGCTCTTCCGTCGGATCGGGCTTCTTCTTTTCGTCAGGGTCGCAGATGTCGGGGTCTTTCGTGCCTGCGCAGACCCCGGCGTCGCAAACGTCGTTGACCGTGCACTTGTCACCGTCGTCGCACATCCCGCCCTCATTGGCAGCCATCGGTTCGCACATGCCGGTTGCGACGCTGTAGTTGCCCATGTTGCAGGCATCGTACACCGCGGTGCAGTCCACCCCGAAGTTTGCGATCTGGTCCCACTGTTCCTGGGTCATGCACTGGAACACGTTGGGCGGCAGCGCCACGAGTTCGGCGGCCTTGGCTACCGCTTCGGGGTTGGTCGGCACCCCGCTCACGAGGTTCATGATGGCGCGGGTTTCTCCAGCGCCCACCGTGAACTCGTACGACCATTCCGGATTGTCGTCACCGTCGGTGAACGTCACCACGTTGGCCGAGATCGCGCCGTCACGGTTGCCGAGCACATGGGCGAGCCTTGGATCGTCGTAGTCTCCGCCCGTGGCCACCCAGTGGTCGGTGGTGTCGCCCTTCGTATCACCGCTTTCCGAACCGAGAATTTCCGTCGAACCATCGGAACCGAGGTTGTTCACGACCTCCATCGTGACCGTGGCGTCTTTCGTACCGTTGTTGGTCACAAACGTGATCCACCGCGCGAACGCGTCGTTGTCAGGTACGTACACCCGACGGGACACCGTCAGATCGCCAATCGTCTGCGGGTTGAGCACCACGTCCCGGCCCTTGCACTCCAGGGTGGCGTCGCCATTGTTCGTGTAGGTCGTGCCGTCGATGATCACGCCGTTGTAGCCGTCGAATGCGTCCCCAAGGGTGCTCGACGTTGTCGCTCCACTCGTGGTCGTCGTTGGAACGGCCTGGGTGTAGCTCGCTTCCGACGCGGCGCCCGAGGCGGACGACGAGGAGTAGGTGACATCATCATTGATGTAGTAGGTGAGTCCTGAACCATCGACGAGGTCAACGGTTGCAAAGGCCGGTGTGGTCAACCCCAACACCAAGCCAAACGGGATGAGCTGCCGAAGCCGCATATGCGAATCCTCCGATACGAGCAGTTCTCTCTGAATTCAAGTTTTGAACTTGAGCTTGCGCTGTCGCGTTAGTTGCCCGTATCGGCATGTCAGAGGTTGACACAAATGCAAAGCTGGCTCGTCTTGATGATTGCGGCGGGATGCTCTCGTCCCGAGGCCCCCCCTCCCAACGTCCTGCTCGTGACGTTGGACACCACTCGCGCGGATCGCATCGGAGCCTACGGGTTTCCGCTTGCGCAAACGCCCACCCTGGATCGGCTGGCCAAGGAGGGTGCGCTGTTCGAGCGTCACACGACGACCGCGCCGATCACGTTGCCCGCGCACATTTCGATTCTCACGGGGCTGCTGCCGCCCACCCATGGTGTCCGGGACAATGGCGCCTATGCGCTATCGCGCGACGTCGTGACGCTTCCCGAGCACCTCGCGGCCCACGGGTACGAAACCCGGGCCTGGGTTTCCGCAGCCGTGCTCGACGGGCGATACGATCTCGACCAGGGCTTCATGAGCTACGACGATGATCTGTCGTCGCAAGACACGCCGCCCATGTTCCTCATTCGCGAGCGCCCGGGTCACCAGACCGCGACCGAGGTGGTGCGCTTCATCGAAGAACGCGATTCGGAAGCACCGTTCTTCGCGTGGATGCACCTGTTCGATCCGCATTTGCCTTGGCAGCCAGACCCACGCACCCGTCCCCTGGCGCCCACTGGCTACGATGCCGAGATCGCCACCGCGGACCTTGCTTTGGGTCGCGTAATCGAGGCGCTAAGACGGACGAACACGCTGCACGACACGCTGGTCGTGGTCACCGCAGACCACGGTGAAGGCCTTGGTGAGCATGGGGAGCGGACGCACGCGGTGTTCATCTACGACTCCACGATGCACGTGCCGTTGGTGGTGCGCCACCCGGCCACGATTCCACCGGGCACTCGTATCGAGACGCCGACCAGTGCCGTCGACCTCGTGCCCACCATTCTCGCCACCCTCGACCTGCCCCCCCTCGATACCCAGGGCCTCGATCTCAACCCGCTCATCGCGGGAGGGTCGTTTCCCCCACGCGATCTGTACATGGAGTCGCTGCTCTCGGAGCGGGGATTCGGTATGGCGCCTCTGCACGGGCTTCGCCGCGGTGACCAAGTGTGGATCCGGGCTCCTCGGGCGGAGCGCTACAACACCACCGCGGATCCCCGGCAGCACCACAACCTGCATCCGGATGCTCCGGTCCCTGGCTCCGAACTCGATGCTGCGCTGACGAAGGTGATCGCAAGGGCCGAGGCCCGCTCGGTGGCCGCGGTCGAAAACCCGATGAGCACCGAAACGAAAGACATGCTCATGGCACTTGGGTACCTCACCGAGGACCACGACCGTCGGGGGGTTGCAGGCCTCGATCCCAAGGATGGACTTCCGTTGCACAACCTGCTCGAGGACGCTCGGCACGCGGTGCGACGTCATGAATTGGAGGCGGCGGAAGGCCATCTGAAGGCGCTGCTCGATCAGGTGCCGGAGCACGTCTCGGCCTTGAACGTCTATGCGCTGGTCCGGCTGCATCAGGAGCGCTACGACGATGCCGAGGCGTTCTATCGGGAATCTCTGCGCATCGACGCCCAGCAGTACCGAGTCCTGCAGGCGTTGGCGCGGCTCGCGGCCCGACGAAACGATCCATCCGCCGCCAGAGCGCTGTTGCATCAAGCCCTCGCCGTCACCCCGGACTACGTCGAGGGCATGGTGCTGCTCGGTGTTCTGGCGTTCAAGGAAGGAAATCGGGCGGAGGCGGAACGGTGGCATCAGAAGGCTCTGGCGGTCGATCCGACCTCTCCGCGGATGTGGAGGGCTTTGGCCGATCTTCGGTATCGCGAGGGTCGATGGACCGATGCGCGTGGCCTGTATGAACGGGTCACGACGGCCAATCCAAAGGACTTCGAAGCCTGGCTTCACACAGGAGTTTCGGCCCTTCGCATGCACGACCACGGGAAGGCTCGGGAGGCGACGCATCGGGCTCAGACCCTTCGTCCTGATTCCTGGCTCCCCGCCTACAACTTGGCTTGCATTGAGGCCATGGCGGGTCGAGCGGAAGAAGCCCTTCAGCATCTCGACCTTGCGACCCAGCACGGCCTACGTCAGCCCCGGCAGCTCACCGAGGACCCCGACTTGGCCACGCTTCGCGGTCGTCCAGATTTCAACGCCCTGCTCGCGCGCATGACGACCCCCCAGGCGCCCCGCTAGAACGCGTGGGGTCGCGTCTGCTACGGTCCCTGCTCCACGTTGCGACGGAGGAGCAGTGGCAACCATTCCGCAGGACGAAGGCCGAGGGAACTTCGGTTCGCTCATCGGATTCGTGATGGCGGGAGCCGGATCGGCGATCGGGCTCGGCAACATCTGGCGATTCCCCTACATGACGGGCGAGAGCGGTGGCGCAGCCTTCCTGCTCGTCTACCTCGGTTTCGTGGCCCTCATTGGGGTGCCGGTCCTCTACGCGGAACTGGCCATGGGGCGGGCAAGCCAGCGCAACCCCGTCGGGGCGTTCGCGGTGCTCGGTCCTAAGGGCAACAACCCGTGGGCCTGGGTCGGCGGCTTGGGGGTGGTCACGGGCTTCGCGATCCTCGCGTTCTACAGCGTGGTGGCGGGCTGGACGCTTGGCTACGTGGCGATGGCGGTATCGGGGCAGTTCTCGGGTGGCGTCACGCCCGAAGAGAGCGGCAACCTCTTCGGAGGTCTCGTCTCGAACCCCTTACTCGCGTCGGGCCTCACTGCACTCTTCTTGGTGCTGACGGCGTTGGTGGTGCGTGGGGGCGTTCAGAAGGGCATCGAACGGGCCACCTCCATCCTCATGCCGGTCTTTCTCGTGCTGCTGGTGCTCTTGGCGATTCGTTCGGTGACCTTGCCGGGGGCTCTGCAAGGGGTCGAGTTCCTGTTTTTGCCTGACTTTTCAAAAATCACGCACATTGTGGTCGTGAAGGCGTTGGGTCAGGCCTTGTTCAGCCTGTCGCTCGGCATGGGAGCGATGATCACCTACGGCTCGTACCTCGACCGCAAAAGCAGCCTGCCGTTTGCTGGGGCGACCGTCGCGCTCTTCGATACCGCCATCGCCGTGCTGGCCGGTCTCATCATCTTCCCTGCGCTGTTTTCGGCTGGCGTGGACCCCAGTGGCGGAGCCGGGCTCGTCTTCGTGGTCATGCCTACGATCTTCGAAGCGATGCCGCTGGGCGACGTCTTCGCGGTGGCCTTCTATGTCTTGCTCGCGACGGCGGCGCTCACGTCAACGGTGAGCCTCCTCGAGGTCATTGTGTCCTACCTTGTGGATGAACGTGGCATGAGCCGAGAAACCGCCGTTTGGGCGACCACCGCAGCCTGCTTGGTCCTCGCCATTCCTTCCGCGCTGGCGCAGGGTGCGGTGGGCTTCTTCTCGTCGTTGCCCGGGTTGGAGATCAGCTTCCTCGATCTGCAGAACAATCTTTGGGGCAACTACTCCCTTTCGATCGGCGCGCTGTTGATGTGCCTGTTCACGGGTTGGGTGTGGGGCGTTCAGCCGGCTCTCGAGGAGATGGAAGCGTCCGGCGACGGGCTGCCGTTGGGCGGGCTGTGGGGCTTTCTCGTACGCGTGGTGTGCCCCTTGGCCATCGCCGGGTTGCTCGTCTACATCACCGTGACCGGCGACTTCTTCTAAATGGTTTCGCAAGCCGGGGTCATCGCGTGGCTGATCCGATCGGAACCTTTGCGGGGGTCGTGCGTAGGGGCTCTTGATGACGCTCACCCCCGACCGACTCCGACGTGCCACCGCCGGCGACCCGCAAGCGCGGATGGCCATCGTCGACGCCCATGGACCCTGGGTCTACGCCCTATGCCGCCGCCTGTGTCCCGACGCGGATGACGCCTACCAAGAGGTCTGGGTGCGGGTGTTTGGCGCCCTCGACCGTTTCGACGCCCAAGCTGCGTTGCGACTGCGCCCTTGGATCGGTACGATCGCCCGGCGGCATCTGATCGATCGCCACCGCAGAGCCCGGGTGCTCGGCGTCGCCGAGCCACCCGATGCGCTACCCGATCCTGGCCCTTCCCCCGATCGTCTGGCCCATCGTGCAGAGCTGCGAGAACAGATCGATGATGCGCTCTCGAAACTGCCGTTTGAACAGCGGGCGGCGGTGGTGCTTCACGATGTCCATGGGGTGCCGCTGGCTACGCTTGCCGAGGACCATGGGGTGGCCCTGGGCACGATCAAATCTCGTCTCCATCGCGGCCGGGCCAGGCTGGCCGCCCTGCTCCGGAGCCTCCAGTGACCACGCCCTCCATCGACGAGCAACTGTCCCGCTACTTGGAGGGAGATCTACCGCCTGACGAGGCCGCGGCGCTCGAGGCCCGGATTGCGTCGTCTCCAGATCTGGCGGCGGCCCTCGAAGACCTCTAAGCGGTTCGAGCCGGCCTTCGGGCACTCCCGACGACTGCTCCACCTCCTCCACTCGATCGGCGTCCGCCGGCGCGATCGTTCCCCTGGCGCCAGGTCATTCCATGGGCCGTCGCATTGGCAGCCATCCTCGCTTTCGTGCTCCGAACCCCGAGCACCGTCGTGCTCACGTCCGGCGTGACCGAGGTGTCGGGCGACGTGCAGGTGCTTGCCGGAGACGTCGTCATCGACGTGGACGGACGGGTTCGGATCGCCGTGGAACCTTCGGAGGGGGTCCTGCGTCGTGCTGGGGCAGAGGAGGATGCGATGGACGTACGTACGCCGCTCGCAGCGCTGGCGGGAGCTGTGGTGACCTTGGTGGTGATGGAAGGATCGGCGATGGTGTCGGAGGGAGGCACCACCGAGGCGATTTCGCCCGGCGAGGTCCGGTCGTTCGGAACGCCGAAACGGACCGTCACCTTGCCCACGACCCCCAACGAGCGCATGGCCGCCCTGCAGTCCGAGATCGCCGCCCTGCAAGAGCAGCTTCAGGCTACCGAAAAGGAACTTGCGACCTCCTCGTTCTCGCGGGCGCTGGCCCAAGGCCAGCTCGAAATGCTCCAGGGCAACGAGTCGCCTTGGCCCGAGGATGCGCCCCCTTCCCTGAACCCCGACAACTTCGAGTCGGAGCTGCGCGATCGGGTCGCTGAACTCGAGGGCGTCGAGGTGACGCGGGTAGACTGCGACGAGTACCCCTGCGTCGCCGCCCTCCGTCTGCGGGACGGGGCAGAGTTGGCTGATTGGAACGCAGACAAGGGCAACGCGGTGCGCGAGTGGATCGCGTCTGAGCTTGGAGACAACCACTCACTTTCCGTCAACGCTTCGAGGTTCAAAAACGACGATCACGAAGCCCGGTTCGTCTTGTTCGCGGCCTATGAGGGGGATCGCGATTCCGATGTGGGGGTTCGCACCAAGTACCGCGTCGACACGATGCTGGAGAGTCTTGGCCAAGAAGTCGCTGCAGAACTCGAGGCTCAGCAAGCCCCGCCCGAGGAGTAGCCCCGACCTGTTCAACCCGAGATTTGAACAGGATTGTCAGTCCTGCGTCGAGCTCCGTACAATCGCGCCATGAATGCCCAACGTACTCCTCCTCCGACGCCCACGGTGCTCCGAGGGGGCCTCGTCTACGACGGAACTGGCGCAGACCCTCAATCGGTCGATGTCTGGATGCGCGATGGCCGCATCGAGGCGCTGACGCCCTGGGGAACCCGAGAAGCTCCTTCTGACGTCGAAGAGATCGACGTTTCGGGCCGTTGGGTGACGCCGGGCTTCGTCGACTTGCACACCCACTATGACGCTGAGATTGAGGTTCTGCCTGGGCTTTCGGAATCGGTGCGTCACGGCGTGACCACGGTGGTGCTGGGCAGCTGCGGCTTGTCGATGGTCATGGGGCAGCCCGAGGCCTTGGCCGACATGTTCTGCCGAGTGGAGGGCATTCCGCGCGATGTGGTGTTGCCGCTGCTCGAGCGGACCAAGACCTGGGACGACCCCGGTAGCTACCTCACCCACCTCGATGAGCTGTCGCTCGGGCCCAATGTGGCCGTCATGCTTGGGCACTCGACGATTCGTGCTCACGTGATGGGCCTTGGTCGCAGCTTGGAAGACGGCGTCACGCCCAGCAAAGACGAGCTGGGGCAGATGGTCCACATCCTCGAAGAGGCATTGGACGAAGGCTACCTCGGACTGTCGATCAACACCTTGCCTTGGGACAAGATGGACGGGGACGCCTACCGCAGCCGGCCTACGCCCTCGGTGTACGCAAAGTGGTCGGAGTACCGGGCCTTCATGAAGGTCCTGCGACGTCGAGATGCGGTGTTTCAGGGCGTTCCCGATGTCTCGGCCAAACTCAACGCCGTGCATTTCTTCTTCGGATCGCTAGGCTGGTTCCGTCGTTCCCTGCGGACGATGATCATCACCTTGCTCGATGCCCGAGCCGAGCGCGTATCGTTCCGGCTGGTCGGGTTTGTGGCGTGGCTGGTGAACCTGGTGGGAGGTCGCTTTCGGCTCCAGTCGTTGCCCCACGCCTTCGACATCTGGTCCGACGGACTTGAAGTGCCCGTCATCGAAGAGTTCAGCGCAGGCACCCAGGCGCTGGGTCTCAAGGACGAGGAGGCTCGTTCCTCGTTGTTGCGCGACCCGTCGTACCGCCGTCAGTTCAAGCGTGAGTGGCGAGGGTGGTTCGCCAAGGCCTACCATCGTGACCTCGATGAGGCGACGATCGTGAATGCGCCAGATCCCGCCCTTGCGGGCCGGTCCTTTGCCGCGGTGGGCAAGGAGCGAGGCATTGATGCGGTCGATGCGTTCCTCGACTTGAACGCCGACCATGGCAACGCACTGCGCTGGAAGAGCGTCATCGGCAACGACCGGCCCCGTTGGGTGGAATGGATCGCCTCACATCCGGCGGTGCTGATCGGCTTTTCCGATGCGGGCGCCCACCTCCGCAACATGGCCTTCTACAACTTTGGCCTGCGTCTGCTCAAGCGCGTACGCGACGCTGGGTTGGCGGGCCGGCCGTTTATGTCTGTGGCGCGCGCGGTTCATCGACTGACGGCGGAGATTGCGGACTTCATCGGCATCGACGCCGGGCGGCTCGAAGCGGGACGGCGGGCCGATGTGGTGGTGATCGATCCGAGCGCCCTCGATGACGCTCTCGAACGGATCGAAGAAGCGCCCATGGAAGGATTCGCAGACCTGTCCCGGCTCGTTCGTCGCAATGATGCGGCGGTGCGAGGGGTGTGGGTGGGCGGACACCAGGCTGTCGAGCAAGGCGTGCCTACCGACCAGCTTGGCCATGAACGGCTCGGTCGGGTGTTGCGTCGCACGACAGCATGAGTGCGCCCCACGAGGTGGTCTGGCACGAGGATGGGTTTTCGCTGCCTCTCGGCCGGTTGCGTCGGCCCCATGACGAAGGCCGCTACGTCTGGGCCATGACGATTCCATTGTACGTGTTGGCCCTGGCCATCGAGTACACGCTGGCGGGGTCGGTGTTTGTGCTGGGTACGGCCCTGGTCCTGTTTGCCCGGCAAGCGATGTGGCTCGATGAGCGCATGCTACGCCTGTCTGGGTTTGGACTGCAGATCGGTCGACATCGGGTGGGCGCTGACGAGCTGTTGGGGTGCGAGCTACAGGGGCACAGCTTGGTGATTCGAACTCGGCGTCGAACCTGGCCATTGCCGGTGGGCGGCTTGACGGGGCCCGAACGACGGTGGCTCTGCGATGAGATCACGGCGCTTTGGTCCCGTTGGCAGGCCCGTAAAGGCGACGTCCCGGTTCGGATTCGCCGGCTCACCACCCAGGCTCGCGTCACAGCGCCATCGGCGCCACGGTAAACGCGATCACCGTCGCCCAGGCGGCGAGCAGCAGGTTGAGGGCAAACCCGGCGATGGCCATGTCACCGGGCGACACACCTGCGCCCTGCGCCGCGATGGCATTGGGCGGCGTGGCGACGGGCATCATGAACGCACAGCTCGCGCTGATGGTGGCGGGAAGCATCCAAACCACCGGGTCCGCACCGGCTCGCAGGGCCCCCGCGGCGAGCAGCGGGAGCAGGATCTGGGTCGTCGCGGTGTTGCTGGTCAACTCGGTGAGGAACGTCACCCCCAGACACACCAGTCCCACCGCGAGGACCGGAGGCAAGCTCGCCAGAACGTCGGTGCCTTGCGCAAGCCAGTCGGTGAGCCCGCTGGCCGAGACTTGGGCCGACAGGGCAAAGCCGCCTCCCAACAGGAACAGCACACTCCAAGGGATGTTCTGCTCGACGTCGCGAAAGTTCAGCACAAACGACGTTTGTGAGCCGCGGCGGACCGGAATGGCGAACAGAACGATGGCGGCTAGGATGGCCACCCAGGCATCGTGGATGAGTCCATCGAGACCGAAGGCTCCGGACCAGCCCGGTACGGTGAATCCTCCAAAATCGAGGGGCTTGCGGAAGAGCCAGCCGAGCGCGGCGAGAGCGATGACCGCGATGACCGCGCGCTCGCCCGGGCGCCAGGGCGGGGCCACAGGCGGATCGCCACCCGCTCCGCCGGTCTTCGGCACGAGCAGTCGAGTCACGATCCACCAGGCAATAGGCACCGCGACGACTGTGAAGGGTACACCCACACCCATCCACTCGGCAAAGCCCACTTCGCGCCCGGTGCTTTCCTGGAGCACTCCGGCGAACACGGCGTTCGGAAGGGTACCTACGAGGGTCGACACGCCGCCAATGCTGGCGGAGTAGGCAAGGCCAAGGGCAAACGCGCTACGGACCCGCGCCGGCTGCTCCACCTCGGTGGGGGCCAGGGTCAAGGCCAAGGGGAGGAGCATCACGGTGGTCGCCGTGTTGCTGACGAGCCCCGACAATACTGCGGTCGCGACCATGAGGCCCAGCAGACGAGCCCGAGGGGACCGCCGCGCTGCCTCCGAACGCAGCAGCTGGGCCACGATGCGTTCGTGCAGACCCACCGACTCCATGGCGCGCCCGATCACGAAGCCACCGAGCATCAAGAACACCAGGGGGCTTGC
Organism: Myxococcota bacterium; assembly: GCA_039208735.1. Lineage (GTDB taxonomy): Bacteria > Myxococcota_A > UBA796 > UBA796 > DRPG01. The sequence goes on from JBCCQY010000110.1 coordinate 22,658, forward strand.
GTACGGCACTGCCGTCGCCTTCATGCTGGCAATCCCGAGAGCCGGGAATGCCACCAGCGGCACCAGGGCGGTCACGGTGATGGGAAACACCGCCGCTAGCCACCAAAACGCCATGAGGCCGGTGACGCCTAAGGTGCGCCACCCCTCGACCGACAATCCCTCGGGCGGTTCAGTGACCAAGACGGCGATGACGAACGCGAGCCCGAGGACCAGGCCGCCCAGCCGATAGGCGGGTCGTTGCTGGAGCGACTCCCAGCGAGCGGCGGCGGCGGCCAGTTGTTCGAGGATCGTTCGCATCACGGCTCCTATCCCCCATGCAGCAGCGTGGGCTATGGTGCCCCGTCGAGAAGCGAGAGGTCGATCATGTGGGTGTTCGTCACGATGTGGACATTGCTGAGTTCGGCGTTCGGTCAGGTCGATCCGCGCTGCCTCGACCTGGCCAATGCGGGCCCGCCCGCCGACTACGACGAGCAGGTTCAGCAGGACTTTCTACAGAACTACTACGCCTTGGCGTCCACCTTCTCCGCCAATCACGGCCCCGTGCCCCACGAAGCTGGACGAGGGTCGGTCGGCATCGACGTGGGTGGTGTGCCGCCGTTGGGGTGTCGTCGGCGCCTCGTACTCAACTACACCAAGACGGAAAACACGAACCGTTCACCCATCATGCCGCGGTTCCGTTTTTCGTTGGCGGGACCCGCCATCGGGCAGATGGTGCCCTACATTGGCGCCGCGTTTTTGCCGCCCGCGCGCATCGCGAGCCAGACCACGACCTTGATTTCCTTCGAGGCGGGGGTGGGCTTCCAATTCGGTGAGCGCCTTCAGTTTGGGGCGCGATTTCACGCCACGAGCCATCGGACGGTGGGAGAAATCTCAGGCCCTCGCCGCGAGAACGATGGTGCATTCGACGACCTTTTCACCGCCAATACGCTCGGCGGCGATCTGTCGCTCGGATTTCGGCTCGATGCGGCGGTTCCCTACCTTTCGCTTGGGGTGACGGACGCGAGCACGACCTACTACGTGGGCGACGACAACATCGCCGTCAACAACTTCCACCCCTACTTTGGACTCGTCGGTTCGGCAGGGATCGATACGCTGATCGCGAGCCGCATTCGCGTCGGTGGCGAGTTGTACGGGGCGTTCGGCGGCTTTTCTCGTCCCGATCCGACCGTTGAATCGGTGGACCAGGCGGCCCGCTATGGTCGACTGGTTACCGCGCGCGTGCGGGTTGGCTACGAACTCTAAGCTTCTGGTGCGATCGCGTGAGCCATGAGTTCTTCGAGCGGGACCGTGTCGAGCGCACGCTCATGGGTACGTTCGAGGAACACGGGGCACGCGATGCCCGCCTGGAACGCTTGTCGCCAGCTGCCCGCACAGACGCACCAGCAATCCCCGTCCTTCAACCCGGGAAAGCCAAACCGAGGCTCCGGGGTGACAAGATCGTTGCCTTTCATGCGAAGAAACTCGAGGAAGGGCATGGTGACTTGGGCGCAAATCGTGTGTGAGCCTCGGTCCTGGCTGTCGGTGTTGCAGCACCCGTCGCGGAACCACCCCGTCAAGGGGTCGTGAGAACAAGGCTGCAGCGGTCCTCCGAGGACGTTTCGCGAGCGCTCCATGGCTCCTCCTGCGGCGACCGGTAACGTTTTCTCATGACCCCTGACCTCGACATCGCTCGTCACTTCGTCCAAGAGGTTCGCCCCCCTCCTGGGCGCATCTTGCTCGTGGGGGTGACCGGAGCCCACCTGTACGGCTTTCCGTCACCGGACAGCGACATCGACCTGAAGGGCCTCCACCTGGCCCCTACCCGCGACGTGCTCGGTCTGAAGTCGGTGCCCGACACGCACGACGTGACCGCCATGCACGAGTCGATCGAACACGATCTCACCACCCATGAGGTCGGGTGGGCGTTGCGCGCGCTCCTCAAGGGCAATGGCAACCTCCTCGAGCGGATCGCCAGCCCATTGCAGGTCTTTGAGACCGAAGCGGTCACCGAACTTAAGGAGCTGCTGCCCCAACTCATCTCGCGTCGGGTTCATGCGCACTACGCGGGCTTCTTCCGTCAGACCTGCCGCTTTTTCGATCGGGAACCTCAAGCGAAGACGCTGCTCTACAGCATTCGGGTGGCGCTGACGGGCCTTCACGTGCTGCAGACGGGCGAGGTCCAGCCGCACCTGCCCACGCTGGCCGAGCACTTCGGGTTTCCCGAGGTCGACGCGGTGATTGAGGCCAAACGCACCGGGCGGGAGAAGGCCTTGCTCTCTCCGGAAGCCGCCGCCCCCCTGCGGAGGCGCTGGCCCGAACTGGAAGAGGCTTTGAAGCTCGCGTTCGCGAAGACATCGTTGCCTGACGAAGCGCCCGGACGTGAGGCAGCCGACGCTTGGCTCGTCAAGGTTCGACGTCGCGATCTCGAGGCGACGTAGCTTACAGGCGGACCGCGACGCCGAGCCGCTGGATGTAGCCGCGGGGCCGTATGGTGCCGAGGTCGCCGATCGCAGCGGAGCCGGCCCAGCGGTGGCCAAACTCGGCGTACGCCGAAAACCAGTGGTCTGGAACGCGGATTTCAAATCCCGCGACGGTGATCAAGCCGCCCGTGAGTCCAATCGACCGCAACTGATTGGGATTGGTGGAGGTCGTGGGGTCGTCGTCGAGTCGGATTTGACCCCGCCAGAGTAGGCCTTGGGCCATCAAGTAGGGAAAGAACATCTCGGTGACTTCGATGTCCGCACGAGGTCCGAGCGCGAACTGGTCGACGGTGAGGGCCGCCCCAACCGCGGGGAAGGCGTCCGAGGTGGTCAGCCGCGATCCGCGTTGGCTTCGCTGCCAGGTTCCGACGAGTTGCACCCGGTCGTGCACCTTGAGCTGCGCTCGGGCGCCCAGGCCCAACATCAATGGGCGGCCGCGGAACGTCTCGTAGTCCGGCTGATCCGTGAATTGATGGCCGAGATCAAGGCCCAACGTCAGGATGCGTGGGTCGGGCTTGGAATCGAACCGAGGTGGTTCGCGGTCACTGACTTCCATCACCGTGTCGTCATCGGGGGCTTCGACGGTCGTGGGCGGCGGGTCCTGGGCCCACGCCAGGCCTTGGAGGAGGGTCCAGATCATCGCTGCACCTCCGGTGCTTCGGCGAATTGAATGGGATCGAGAAGGCCCGTTGCGGCAAAGCCGCTGACTTCGATCAGCTCCCCCGACTGTGGGTTGAAGAACGAGACGAGCCCCAGGGCATTGTTGTGGGTGATCCAGAACAGAGAGGCGTCGGGCAACGAGCCAATGGTCACGGGAGGTGCCGACAGATCGATTTGGGCCAGCGCTCCGGTCAGGAGGTCGTAGGACTGGAGGTAGTCGATGCCTTCCTGAAGAATGAGCGCGTTCAGGCTGGTTTCATCGGCCACGAAGGCGACCCCAATGCCTCGGCCTTCCAGCAAGAAGGGCACGCTCTCTTCGCGCGCAAGGTCCAAGACTTCCATGCCGGGATTCGCATCGTACAACGCGTCGACGCTGCCGCTCGTAACGCCGCTTTCGGGGCGGGTCATGGCGATGGCGAACTCTCCGCCAGGAGCCGGATGAAGCGAAATTGCGGGGTTTTGAATTGAGTATTCGGTGAGCTGTTGGGTCGCGAGGTCGAGGGCGTACAGGTCGTGCTGGTCGTCGTCGCCCCACAACAGGGCCAGCCCGCCGGTCGTCGTGATCTGGTTCATCGGCTCGTCTAAATCGAGACGGTCGACCGTGAAGAAGCCGTGCTCCATCACCTCGACGACGGGGGAGTCGTCGTAGACCAGCACCGTTCGATCGGCATCATCGGCGACCTGTAGGGTGGCGGGTTCTCCCGACAGGTCGATGATGTTGATGCTCTCGTCCATCAGGTCGATGACGTAGAGGTCGGCCTCATTGGCGGTGCTGATCAGCGCGTAGCGACCGTCGGGGGTCAGATCGATGCCGTTGGGATCCCGAACCACATCGGGATCGAGGGTCAGTGGGAACTGCGTGATGGCGTAGGGCTGCGACCCAAGGCCGATGCTGGCCACGCGGTTGCGCGACAGCACGACAGCCGAGGTGGCCAGGCCTGCGTCATCGTAGTTGAACAGCACCTGATCAGGCGCAAATCCGACCGTCACAATTTCCGAGCCGTCGCGTTCGAGGTCCAACACGGCAACCCCGTTAAGGTTGACCACCCCGTTGATCGTGACGTTGTTGAAGTCTTCGATATGGGCGATGCCGAAGCGCCCATCGGCCGAGAACTCGACGGCGTCGTAGGCGCCATTGACGGGCTGGGTACCGGCGGCCGCGGTGCCGCGGACGAGCCGAATCGTGGATTCCACGGTCAGATCGGCGTCTTGGCACCGGGTGATAGAGGTGACGCGGCGGAGTTCCTGGCGGTCGTCAGGCGCGCAGAAGTACTCGTCGACGAAGGCCACGATGGTCTGTTCGTCGGGGGCTGCGGCGATGCGGGAGACCCGACCTTGTCCCAGGTCGATGGGCTCGACCTCGCCGTTCGGTGCGATGCGAATGAGGCGGCCGGACCACGGCAGTCGGACGTAGAGTCCAGAACTCGTCGCCACGGCCTCATTGGGGGCCCACAAGGGCTCATCCAAGACGTTCGACCGACCGTCGGGCAGGTTGTTCCAACCACAGCCCGCCAACCCGGCCACCAGTGCGAAACACAACGTGCGTGTCATCCCGGGCCTCACTCGATCTCGGAGTTCAGTTCGAAGCCCGTAAGGGTCTCGAGCGTGTCATCGTCTGCGTCGTAGAACGAAATCCGACCTAAGGGATGTTCCTGGCTCACCCATGCCGCAGGTGCATCCGCATCCAGGGCATCGAGGTCGGGCAGCACACCGAGGAATTCGGGCACGGATCGCAACTCTCGTTCGGTGTGCAGGAGCGTGCTGTAGTCGAGCACTTCGAGCAGCGGCTCGTCTTCCATGATGAAAAAGCCGAAGGCGCCATCGCCGCTGTTCGCGAAGGCTGTGGGTTCAGCGGGCAGCTTGAGGGGATTGGTGCGGAGGTCGGCCAGCGAGACCATCGTCATCGCCCAAGACCCCGCGAACAGCGGCTCGGTCTCGGGGCCATCGTCGATGGAATGGAAGACCAGTGCGGTCTCGCCGGTCGGGTTGATCGCGATGCCGTCGACTGGCTTCACGAGCGGTCGCTCCTGTACTTCGTCGGTGGCCCGGTCCCACACCGCGTACCGCTCTTGTAGGCTGGCCGTAGTGTAGAGTAGCCCTCGGGAATCGTTGGGGTCGACAACGAGTGAGCCGTAGTTTCCGCCGCCTGGCAACGGCACGACACGGGGCAAGAGCCCTGGATCGTCGGCCTGGTAGACCCACAGCTCCTGGGATCCCCGTGCCAGCGCGATGGCTTCGGTCCCGTCGGCCGACAGGTCGAGGTCTGTCGGGTTGGCGCCCGCAGGAACCGTCTCGATGGCTCCGCTCACGAGATCGACGACGAGCAGTTCGGTGGCGCCGAACTGACGAACCCAGGCAAAAGACCCATCACTCGCCAGGATTACTTCTTCAGCACGAGGGGCGGCCTGAACGTCCGCTTCGAGTTCGATGAGCACTGGACTCGGCTCGGTCACCGTGAGGTCGACGGTCGCGAGGTAGGCGTCGGCGACCACCACCGCGAGGGCGCCATCTGGGGTGAAGACGACCATACGCGGGTTGAAGCCCACCGCCATCGGCGCGTGGGTTCCGGTAGGCAGGTGCACAAAGCTCGTCTCGTTGAAGCTTTGGAGCCCTTCAACGGGCGGATCGTCGGGTCGCTCGTTGGCGCGGTTGTGCCAAAGTACCGCCCACTCCCCATCGGGGGCCAACCGCATGTCGTTGAAGTTGTCGCGGACCTGGACCTTCCGCTGATCGAGGGTCTCGGCATCGAGGATCGAGACCGAGTCTTCGCCGCGATTAAAGACGACGGCGGTGGTGTAGTCGCGCGTCGTTTGGACGATTTGGGGGTCTGAACCCACCGGGGTCGTGTCGACGGACAGCGTGTCGACCCGAATGCGGGTCACCGTGTTGCGATCGGGGTTCGGCACGAACACGTAGGCGTCGGTCTGGCTCGGAGGAAGCGAACCCAGGATGGCCTCGTCTTCTGGCGGAGGCTTCATCGGGTCGTCGCTATCGCCCACGGGCGGACCGGTAGGGGAGCTAGGTTCGGCAGCGGACGTCGGATAGTCGGCAACCGCTAGGTTTGCGTCTGAACAGCCGGCGGTCGCTCCTATGAGCCACCACGGTACGTGCATCATTCCATCCTCCAGGCCTCATCGCCTGAGGATGTGCACAAATCGTGCCGGAGAGGAAATCCTCTCGCCATCGAGGTTGCGAACGTCTTGCGATCAGGAATCGCGACACTCGCGTCGGGTTCGATCCGCCGTGGAGCGTCAGAGGTTCAGGTGAAGCTGAATGCCCGTCTGCGCCGTGAATCGGCCGTTGATGTTGATGACGCCGGCCTGGCCCCCAATGTCGAGCTTGGGGATGGCCGTGAAGTCAAGGGTAAACCCTGCATCCCAGCCCGCTTCTCCGCCTTCTACGAGAGGTCGGTTGATGTGGGCGAAAAGGCCCGGTTCAACGACTTTGGCAAACTGAAGGCGCAACCCAGCCTCGGGAATGAACTGGTTGCCGCCGTTCCAGTAGGTCACGCCGATTTCAGGCGTAAACGTGACTGCGAGCAGGTCGAAGCTGAATCCGAACCGGCCCCCAATCCCTTCGCCAAGGTTGGCGGAGTCGTTGTCGCTCAAAGGAATGCTGAACAGATACTCCGCTCCAATGGAGGTTCCCGCATGTGCGGTATTGGACAGCAAAGCGGCGAGGACCAGCATGGCAGACTCCGGGGGCGGAGGGAGATGGTTTCAGAATAGCTGACACCGGAAACGTCCGCGGGCGTCCCTTTAGGCGGGTATGTCGTGCGGGCGCCCTCCGAGGGACGAAGTGAGGTGGCATGGACGGGATGTTCTGGGCGTTGGTCCTCGGGGTCATCCTGCTG
>JBCCQY010000111.1:0-29507 GCA_039208735.1 Myxococcota bacterium
CGACGGGCCAAGGTTGGAGGGGCCGTTCTTAGAGAGGCTGACCTCCGAGAGGCCGACCTTTCCGGGGCCGACCTCCGGGTTGAGGGTCTGCGAGTCCCTCGGCGAAGGTTCGGTCGGAGAGGCGAACGCCAGACCAACCTTTCCGAAGCCCGTCTCAGAAGGGCCAACCTCGAAGGTGCCAACCTCGAAGGGGTCTACTTCCGAGACGCCGACCTTTCGGGGGCTAAACTCCGAAGTGCCAACCTCAAAGGGGCCGACCTTTCCAGGGCCGACCTCGAAGGGGTCGACCTCGAAGGGGCCGACCTCGAAGACGCCAAACTCCGTAAGCCATACTCGAGCGCAACCCTCTCCCAACATCCGCCAGCCAGCGATCTTCCAGCCAACACCCTTCGGTTGGCCCTGCGCAGGCCGCTCACCGGCCCTCAACAGCGGTTCTTCGTAAACCTCGCCACGGCGTACGGCGGGCGAAGTGTTCGCATTTGGCGGTATCAAGAGTTCGAGGGTCGAGAGGAGGTCGGTTCGGAGCTGATTCTTGCATTTGGTGCACCAGGGCCGGTGCGTCGCTTCAAGGAATTGCTCCATGGCGATGGCGAGAAGATCGTGGATGGCCCCACGTTGCTGGCCCGGCTGCTCTCTACAGCTCGCATGTCGAACGATGATGCGAATGGCCCACCCAAAGAGGATTCGGGTGGCCCTGACGATGAACCGGAGCCTGAACCACCGATCAGTAAGTTGGTTGCTGGCTCGCCTCTCTCGCAAGGGGACATTGAGAAACTCGTTCTTGAGGTTGCTGAAATCAAGCGTGATACCCTTGAAATCAAGCGCGACAAGCAACTGAAAGACGAGCAGATACAGGCAATTAAGCGAGCCATAGCTAGTGTTTTGGTGCGCCTTTCCCAAGCCTTGGAATTGATCGCGGGCCTCGAGGCAGTCATTGAGATCGGCGATGAGAGAGCGTCCAACCCCGACGGCTTCCTGACAGACGAACAACGTCATGCAAAGATCGCCGCCAAGACAGCGCAGCGCGCCGCGGTAGCCAAGGCCTTGGCCGAGTTGGTGGAGCATCGCGAAGCGATTGTTGCCCTGATCCAACAATGGTTCATGCTTTAGGTTGGCGGCTACCATCAGGAAACTTCCTTCGACGTCGATCGAAGTCGGCCACGCGCTGCCCACTTCTCGATCACTTCGGTCGCCCTCTCGCGGTCTTCGTTGGTTCGAAGAACGAATACGGGCGGCCCATCATCGTGCACCGCGTGGGATCCACGTCGACTTCGGCGCTCCGCCATGGTGAGAGACGGCGTTGACGCTTCGTCTTGGGGGCCTTTGGCCCGTGTTTGCCACGCGCCCCTCGCCACTCGTCGGTGCACCTCGCGCACCGTGGCGTCGGGGTCGATCTCCTCTTCGCGGAGCGCGGCTTCAAGCTCGTCGTCGGTCAGCTCGGCACTCGCGATGAAGTTCACGAAGGCGTCGAAGTTGTCAATGAGAGTGCTCACGATTTGCCTCCAAACAGGAGTGCCTGTCCCGCATCTTCAAGAGCTTCCCGCTCGGCCAATGCGGCACGCTGTTCGCGGCGTCGGTAGGGCGGCGGCTTCAGCCCTCGTTGGACCTGGATTTCATCGAGCCAGACCTTGTACGGATTCCAACGACGTGCGCCAAACGGGTAGGCCTGGCGGAGAGCCGCCCTAATCGAGGCTTCTGGCTGCCCGGCGGTCTTCTCAAGCACCCGTCGAATGATGGGACGAACTGCGTCGCGGGTTGTTGGGAAATGACTGCTGAAACGAGGCGTTTTCAGCTTCCCAGCCTTCACAGTCCAGCGGTATCCGCGTGGCCAGCGAGTTGCTATCAGTTCTCCCTCCTCTTCCATGGAGACGAGGTGCTCGAGCACGAGCTGGGGTGTGCCACCTAGAAGACACCAGATCTCTCGCGTGAACTTGCCTTTCGCGGAACCTCGGACAAACCGAAGAACGGTCTCTCGAGTCTCACTCGAGGGTCGAGCCATGCGAAGCTCAAGGGCTGCATCGCGAGCAACCGCCTCCTCTTCGCCCGTCATGGCCGGGTAGTACGGAACAGGATTGGCGGCGGACGTCACCGCTGAGCTGCGGTCACCAGCCACGGGGTACCTCCGCGTCGTCGCGCCACTCGCTGACGCGCTTGCGTTCGGCTTTGGCCAGCTCCCTGGCGGCGGTGATGAGGTCGCGCATCGCGCGGGCGTTGCCCCAGCGGGCACCAGTCAGCCAAGCGGACGGGTCCAGCACCGGGCCCGTGGCCTCGAGTCGACCCAGCCGGTTGAGGGATTCCTGAAAGACCTCGTCGGGCACGTGGCCGAACATCTCGATCATGAGCCCGACCTTGATGCCGTGCTCCTTGCCGAGGATGGCCTCCCAGAACGTGGCGGCGGACTTCACGTCAGACATGCTCGACCTCCACCCTCACGGATGAGTGGTCCTTGAACACCACCATGCGGCGTCCATTCGCAGTCACGACAAAGCTGCCGCCAGCGTATTCGCAGACTTCGTCAAGCCCACCGTGGACCTCACGAGCCCATGCTTCGACGGCGCCTTCCACCGAAGCCGACCAGACCCCGATAGAGCTGTCGGGCTCCTCTTCATCAGCAACCACGAAATAGCGGGCAAGCCGTTCGCGAAGCCGCGCGTCAACGACCAAGATGAGCGCGCCACAGATAGCGTCCTGTTCGGTTTCGAAGCAGTGGCGCTTCTCGGAAAAAGCGTCGTCGTGCGACGCCAAAGATGCCACGCACCACTCATCGTCCTCCCACCAGACAGACACGCGTTTGTCAAGCGCGACGCGCGCTGCCTCATCCATTTCGATGCTGAGCTCTCGATCAGAAAATGCGGACCACAATCGCCGGATCAGATCCGGGTTGGCGGCGGACGTCACGATTCACCCCCAATGATGGCGATGAGGCGTAGCCACCAGTCTGGCGGCTGGGTTGCAAAGTCTCGACGACGCGCCGCGGTAAGGTACAGGCGCTGACGCTGAGCCGGCTTCAACGAGCCCATTGCACGCTTTACGTCTTCCCACGTGGCTTTAGCCGTCATGACGGATCCGTTGGTTCAACGCATGCATGCGGAACCCAGACCGTCAGTTCGCTTTGAAGCTGAACCAAAATGTCCTTGCCGATCGAAACGATGGTGCCCGTCTGCGAAGCGGCCAAGGCATTGCGTGCAAAGACATGCTCCACCAGGTGGAGATTGACGAAACGAACCGTGTTGCCCACCTGTAGGGCCTGCCCTGCGGATTCGAGGAGTTCGAGCCCCAAGAGGTCCTCCTCCTCTCGCCGACCGGTCAGCTCATGGATGACTTCGTTTGCCAGCGCTGAAGGGGCCGCACTGTAGCGACCCGTCGCGTTCTCGAGGGGCCGGCAAAGCTCCACAACGCGAGCCACTCGCCATTCCAAGCGAGACAACGCCAACAGCAACGCACGACCTTCTCTCGGCGTCGTCCCTGCTCCTCGCTCAAGGATGTCCCTTGCCTTCGCAAGAGTCGTTTGCTGATGGACCGGGTCAAGCTCCTTCGCGACCACTGCGGTCGCCTCGGGGGCGCCCTCGAGGCGAAAGCCCTCCTCGGTCCAGGTCACGATGGCCTCACCTGCGTTGTGGATGTGAAGGCGCACCTTGCTCATTTCGCCTCTTTCGACTTGGATTCCTTCGTGGTGCGATGGCCGTGAGTCGGTTGTCTTCATCGTCGACTCTCAAACACCGCGTTGATGGCCTCTTCAACGAGGCCATCGGCCTGCGCGTCCGCGCCCAGGCGCTCTGGGCACCTGCGACAATCCGGCTGGGTGACCTCGCCTTCGGGATGCGTCCATTCGTGAAGCGTCAGGCCACAAGCCGTCCTCCGAAGCCCGGATACGACCTGGTAGGTTGGCACGAGGTGCCATCTCCGGGCACGAGGCGGCCGCGCACGGACCCACCCCACAGGGACTTCAGCAGCCACGCGCCACCTCCCCGCGCTCTTGGTCCGATGCCCCAAGACCCACGTCGATTGCACGCCAGCGGGTTTCGCCCTCCACGTTGACGGACATCACGACCTCGAGGCTCTGCATGTCGAAGAGCGTCGCGTCGAGCCTCCCGCTCGGAATGTCAGGAAACAGCTCGACAAGAGCACCAAGCGACATCGGCCCCTCCTGGCGGAGAATCCCGATGATCTGCACGTGCAACGCCATGGGCCCGGTTGGTCTCGGGCCTGGGTCTTGCGGCGCGCCCGCGGGCTGGTTCGCCATGAATCGAAGAAGGAACGGGCTCATGACCCTCCTCCAAGGAGAGCGCGAGTGGCCCAATAGATGTGCTTCTTTCCCTGCTTTGCCTTCCCGAGCTTGCCTCGTTTGAGAAGGTCTCCGACTGCGCGCCGGACAGAGGTACGCCCCCAACCGAGCCCAGTGGTCATCTGCTCCATGGTGACGTGCCGGTCGCCAGCTTCATGCCGCTCCGACAGCCACGTGAGAAGGGCCTGCCCTCGGTCCCGAACCGGTGTTCCTCCGTCCGTCTTCTCGAGGGATTCCCCGACCGGTTCGAGTTCGACAGCATTGGCCACATTCGAGCCATCATCCGCGTCGGGCTGGTCAGAAGTGGCCATCCCAAGTGGCCGTGACGCCAGCCGGCAAAACGTAGTTGGCCGGCCATGTTTACCGGCTACTGCGGGGCGCTCCTCGAGGACGATGAGTCCCCACGTGGCCGCGAGCTGTAAGCCGGGCAGAACGTGTCGGTCTTCGACCGTCCGCCACGAGCCATCGCGTCGCTGGTACTCGGCGTTGGCTTCCCAACCGGCGACGCAGCGCCGCACATCCCAAAGGGTCACCCATCCGTCGGGCGACCGAAGGTGAAGGGCCGCTTTGTAGACGGTGTTCGCCGCGTACATGGCTCGTACCAGAGGCGGATGCTGCCTCGTTCGTCGTGGCTGCATGGTCATGAGGCCTCCACGGGGCATTCGCCGGGCTCATCGCTGCGTACGCTCGATGCATAGGTGCCGCGATGCGTCGGTTCGAGTTCGCGCTGTACGGCTTCGGGTTCGGATGGCATGCGGCCATGCACCCACGCCTCGGTCTCGAGTCGGGGGTAGGCCCCTTCGGCGAAGCGACGGCGAAACGCGTCAAGCACAGATTCGTCGGTCGCAATTTCACCGTACAGGCGTCGGAATTCGTCGAGGGGGCACCGGGGATGATCGGGCGACCGGCTGCCACCCACGCTGTAGAGCACCAATGCGTACGCGACGGCATCGGCATTTCGGCCCAGGTGGGTGCGATGGGCAAGCGTCGGCATCACACCCCCCAGCTCTGGACGAGGTTGCGGTGCTTGCCGCCGTCGAACTCCGCAACGAACCGGTCGATCCCGTCCGTGCCCTTGACCATGTTCGAAAGGTCCTCTCCCCAACGGACTTCGACGTGGTCGAGGCCATCCATGCAGACCACGGCATCGTCTGCGCCCAGCGCTTGGAGATGGCGCGCCAACACGCACTCGCCGGCTCTGCCCGGCACGCCCTTGCGTTCAAGCGCCTCGAGGGTTGACGCAATCTCCTCGGGCGTGGTGCCGAGCAACGCAATCTCGTGGGTCACCTGGGCGATGGTCACGCGACCTCCAGGTACTGCTCGAGGTCGGTTTCATCGAGGTCTTCGACCTCGAACACCGGGATGTCGGGCCCATCCGGGTCCTCGAGGTCGAGGGGTTCGCCACCCTCATCCACCCAGGGGGCATCGTCCCAAAACGGGGTGTCCCGGGTGTGCTTGTCGAGCAGCTGCTCGTAGGTGCGTTGCCGCACTTCGAGCGGGAACTTGATGTCGAATGCCTCCCAGACCTGGTCGAAGGTCATGCCGCACCACCCTTCGTGAGCAGCCAGGCACTCGCGGCTCGGGTGAGCCGGTGCTCGGGATGACCGGTCGTCACGAGCTGCCGTGCGTAGCGCTTCAAACAGCGCGCCTTGTTCGCTTGCCGTGCGTGACGAAAGGATTGTTTCAGGGCTTTCGTATTCCTGGACATGTCGGGACCTCCCACCACATCGAGCCCGAGTCCTTTCGGACGTCAGGCAGAGCGATGCGGTGGTGGTGGCCCGGCGGCAGCCGTGAAGACGTAAGCAGAGGTGGTGAATGCCACCGCCGAGCCGGTAAGCGTCACTTCGCGGGCGTGGCCTCCGAAAACGGCTCGGTCATGCCGAGCGTGTCCCAAGCTGTGCCCTCCTCGAACGCATCGAGCAGACCATCGCGTTTGCTTTGCTCCCACGTCGAGGGCTTGCCCCACCGACGCCCCTCGCACGCCGCCTTCACCGCGTCGTAGGACGTGCCGTGCTGGTTGAGCGCTGCACAAAACCGTGCGCGGTCCCTCGCCCAGGACACGTGATGCGGGGCGGGCTGTGGTCGTGCCGCGGTGGCGAGCGATTCGCCGTCATCGTCCTCGCAGCCGGCCACCCCGACGATGGACTCGAAGGCGGTGCGACGAGCATAGGTCACCGCGGACCTTGCCTTCTGTGGGTCCTGGACCTCTGGAAGCAGGGACCGGCTGACCAGTTCGTTCGTGCCAGTGCCATCGCCGATCCACAACCGGGTGACGAGAACCTGGCGGCCGCTATCGAGGATGTCGAGCAGCTGGGTGAACGCAATCCCATGCTTCGCCAGCACCGGCCGCACGACTTCGAGCAGATCGTCCATGCCCGCGTAGCTGGACTTGAAGTGCGGGTTCGTCTTGCGCTTGGGCGGGTCCTTCATGTCGCCCTGCGCAGCGGCGAGCGCTTCGCCAAGCGTCGCATATTGGGTTGAACGGACTGCCTTCGTCATGCCGTCCTCCTTGCGGGGGCGATCGCCTCTGACCCGCCTTTGAGTACTTGAATTGCAACCGGGTGCGCGGTGAGGTTCACGATCGCGCTCCGCACAGGTCGGGCCTGTGCGCCATTGGCGGGGTTCACAGGGCGTGAACCGTAGGAGGGCGAGTTGCCGTCCGGGTAATGACCTGGAGAAACCGAATGGTAACCGTGGCAATTCGGCAGGACCGAACCAACAACGGTCCAAGCCGTATTCTCGGCCTGTTGATGAGGCGGCGATTGCCCCGGATCAAACGCCTTGCACGGCCTTGCAAGGCACCTGGCCGTTAAGGTTTCGGACCGAAAAGTCAGAGGCCATTCATGGGTGATGTCGCGGTCAACGCAACCTTTCTGCCCCACGCCGACGAAAACGGCCCGGTGGATCAGAAACTTCACATGCACCATGGTGCGACCGGACTTGATTCCAGACTGCCAGTCACCCTTGGAGAATGGAATCAGCTGCGTGTTCATGCTCGAGCAAACCAGCGGTCCCAGTTCGAAACGATCATCAAGACGTTGGCCCTTCCTGGCGGATGGGGCCCCAAGCGACTTGATGCCGCCTGGAACTCGGCGGTGCAGAACTGGGCTGATGGGTCGACGCACGGTTAGTGTCTCCAGCGATCCCATGACAGTAGCACTAACCATTATTCGACGAGGCGCGCAAGCCGAAGTCAAGAGAAGCCTGCATATGCGGCATCCCGACGGAACTACTACAGACGACCTCTACTCGAATGCACTCATGCTCATTGGCTACGAGGCGAGCCGCGACGTGAAGAAGCGAATGGTTTCGCTCTACCACATGCTCATGGAGCCTCCCGAAGCAGCACTCCGACGAGCTGTAGAAGAGTTGGACGCGCAGGGTCACGCGATTGACATTGAGGTGATCTCAAAGGACCCGAACGCCATTATTGCGGTTATTTCAGACGATTTTGAAATCGAAGCTCTATCGGGTGCCTACCTCAGTCGCGATGATTGCCTTGCTGGAAGGGGGCGTGATGTCGCATGGCTGCGGCGTCATGAAGCCATTCAAGACACCATGCCAATGGACCTGCACGATCGGTGTGTGCAGTCTGGTTCAAAGCAGAACGGTTCCAGTCAGCTCGAACATTGGATTGGCGTGGCGCTACCAACAGCAGCTGGCGGCTCAGTCTTGGCTCTCTTCCGCACTTCGATGCCTGAGTGAATCCTCGTCTCGGAACTCTGACTTTCGCTCGTCGCGCAACGATCGAATGAAGAGGGTCAGAATCCGAACAAATCGTTGCTCAATCCAGCCAAGGAGTTCCACCAGCTCGCGGAGCAACGCTTGACGGTCCTCCGGCAGTCTACGAATGCGGCTCGCCATACCCGTGCCTCGGTACGGTATTACTTGCTCGAGATCTCCATTACAGACCTCGACCCATGCCAGCAAGTTCTCCACCGACATGCCGGAACGACCAGTCTCAACCAGACCGACAAGTGACCGGCTGACCCCGATTTCTTTGGCCAGCGCAGCTTGCGATAGTCCAGCCTCTTCCCGCATCGCCTTGAGGTGAAGGGCACGGACATCCGGGTCGTGACTCACCGCTTCCTCCGTGCGCGTCCGAGGTCCTCACAGACGGGCTCCAGGTAATGCCAGGCCCTGTCACTCGCACCTTGCAGTGATTTGATTGTCAGTATAGCTATCAATCATTCGCCCGCTGTTAGCAGGAGGCGCCCAATGAATGCGCATGAGGGGCTATTGGCTGATTTCGGAGAGGCCCTTCGCG
The DNA here is from genome assembly GCA_039208735.1 of Myxococcota bacterium. Taxonomy (GTDB): domain Bacteria; phylum Myxococcota_A; class UBA796; order UBA796; genus DRPG01. The sequence continues at coordinate 8,553 of JBCCQY010000111.1, forward strand.
GCGCGAGGCCGTCACATGTGTCCCAGGCCGAAATCGCGAAAGTGCTTGGTGTGGGTCGAACATCGGTCACTGGATGGGAGGGGGGGCGATTTCTTCCCACCCTCCCTCATCTTTACAAGGCCGCTCTGTACCTAGACCTACAAGATGAAATCCTCGAAGACTTGGTCTCAAAGTGGACCCGCGCCAAGATCGCACAGGCTGTTGGTGGCACTCTGGTTCAGATTCGCCGCGAAGTGCAGTCATGACCGGCGCTCTGCTGGGCGTTTGTCACGCTCTGAAGTCAGATGGCTGTCAGCCGAGTTGTCTACTTGTCGCACCCCGCTGTAAGCGCGATCACCCGAACATCGCTGCGCCCAGTCCCGGAATCCAGCATCGACAACAAGATGCGGAGCCGTTTGCGCGAGTCATGAAGGTAGAGCTGTGCTTCGGTGAGCTGTCCCGGCGATGCAGGGTCGCCCATGATCTTTGGCAGGTCCTTTGGATCAACAACACGGCGACTTGGCATCAGTCGGATGGGTTCCGTCTGGAGTTCGAATCCCCTCGCATCAAGCCAAGCACGAAACGCCGCGAGCAAAACAGTGTCACCCACATCGGGTGGCGCGTCCTTGTGGAACTCGATTCCAAAGGTTCGTCCTTTGCCATCAAGCTCGACGGTGTATTCGCCGAGCAATCCTGCGTATGTGCCAAACCGCTTGCAGGTCCGTTGTGCGCAATCCCATACGCCATGGTCCACTGGCTTGCAGATCTGAACATCTCCGAGTTCATCTACAAGCGGGAGCGTCACATTGGGCAGCGGCTCTCTAGGGGGCTCTGCAAGGTCCTTCGCAGGATCGTTGTCGGCAGGCCACGGTTCCATCAGGTCTGGAACGTCTTGGGCACCAGCAACCAGGACAGCAAAGAGACTAAGCATCCTCTACTCCGACACCAGCGATACGAGCACACGACCACTCTTCCAAACACCTGCCGGCACCACGAGGTCCAAGCCCGGGGCCCACGCGTCATCTGGGATGAGGAAGACGGCCGCGGAGTTCTGCCAGATGCCTGGCGGATGTTCGGACGACAAAGTGTCAGGGCCTCCGCTCATCATCACCGCCGTGCTGCCCTCCGAGCTGGTGTCGAACTCGCGCCCCGACGGGTCGATGAGTTTCAGCTGGGACCCGAAGCTCACCTCCGACTTCTTGCCATCGTTGCGCAATCGGTACTCGACTACGACCCACGTCGCGCCAGTAGGAGCCGTCTTCCGTGCAAATTGGTTGGTTCCGACAACACGACTCTTAGAAGCCTTGTCAATCTGGTAGCTGTAGTCACCGAGCGAAAAAGGCTCGCCCAGGTTGGCCCTTTGGTCCTTGGTGGCGCTCGTTGCACTTCCGCCGGACTGGCTCGGCGGAGCACCGGCGCAGGCCAGCGAGATGCCGACGGCGAGCACCAAGACCGCCAGGAGCTTGGGTATACCCATCAAACCTCCAATCCTGGAGGGGTACCACGGCGATCGCTTGCAAGAACCTGCAAGGCCTTTGGTCTTGTGAACTACGGTTTGCTGCTTGCGCCTTCAGCTCTTTCGGCGGGCCACAATCTCAAAGGCCCACTTCCGGTTCTTTTCGTTTACAGCTTGCGCGGTCAGGAACGCCGACAAGATGGTTGTCCACCAGAACACGGGAGCAATGCACAGGCTCAGCCCCATCGTCATGACCGACAGCACGACGAAAACCGAAATGCTGATCCAGTGGAGCACCATCATGCCAAAGCCCAGAGCAGGCTTACCGGCAGCAACGAGGCCCATCCCGGTGACGCCAAAGATGCCAACGATGAGGTCAAGCGCCACCAGACCACCCACCTCTTTTCGGTGGGCCATGTAGAGCGCAAGCTCCTGTTGACTGAAATCGCTCGTGATTTGCTCAATGCTCATCCACGTCTCCAAGCCTCTAGGGTACCCAGGCGATCATCTTTCACGGCCTTGCAGTTTGTGAACCCCCAAACCACGGCCGCTCGGACCGCAGGAGCCCACCATGGAAGAGGAACCAGATTTGGAACTGATGCGCCTCGAGGAGGCAGAAGAAGCAGCCCACGCCGAGGCCAAAGAGCGCTGCGTGAAGCTATTCGCGGCTCTGCTGAACGAGCAGCATTCGTGGATGCTCACGCACGCCGCGTTCGAGTGGATGAGCAACTTCCTGCTTCCGATGAACGACGGGCGTGCTGTGGCTGTCCGATGTCGGCCCGACCTACCCGATCTGCTGGATTTGCACAGCCACGCAACGCAAGGGCTGGCCGAACATCTTCGATGCAGCCAGCGAACCTCGATGCGACGCGACGAGCTGTGGAAGACCGAGCTCGACTAGTCCCGCCTCCACAGGATGTTTCCGGACAGAACTGCGTGAGTACCAAGTTCCGTCGGTATCTCGGCAGCCAATTCCTTCGCCTGCGCAACCACGTGTTCAAAGGCCATGCGTGGCTTCTGAAGCAGTGCGGCGCGAAGCATGGCCCAGAAAGGATGCTGCGGCGATTTCAATTGCGTCCAGGCAGCGAAGTCGTTTCCAGTCCTGTCGACGAACGGAATGACCACGGCGAGGGCTTCGTCGATGGTCGATGCTCGCTCCGTCAGCAGCAATACGTCCACGACGGGCCAGACCAGATGGCCTGGGTAGCCATCGCTCTTGAAGTTGGGTTTCATCCCGCTCTCCGTCACCGCCGGTTTCAGCCTGAACACGGACTCCCGGCAGGCGGCGGAGGGCCGGGATGCCTTCCGGTAAGCCGCTTGTACGGCGCTTTACCCCCAGCGATCGACCGACGTGTGCACCGCGAGGTGGTGTTGTGAACCGCCAGCTGACCGTGATGGGTTCCCGTCCTCGCCCCCTCGACGCATACGCGTGCCGCCTGCATGCGGACACCGCCGAGCTGCGGGCGGACGAAATCATCATCCGCAGCGACGGCGACCTCGTGACGCGCCGGCGGCTCCGCGACGAAGCCCGGGCGTGGCGTCGAGAAGCCGAGCGCTTTGAACACAAAGCCCGGAGGATGTCTTGACGAACACCCTGGAGGATGAAGGCACGGCCCAGAAGGCCTTCAAGGCGGCACGCCGGGTTCAGCAAGCGGTGGCGGACCTGCACGTCTTGGCCGACGACCTTGAGCGAACCCAAGAAGCCGCGAAAACGCGGTCCTAACAACGAAACGGCCACCGGTGTTGCACCACCGGTGGCCTGGAGGCTTCATGCCTAAACTAGACGAAAAGGCACTATCCACCCAACCACCGGGCTACCACCCTACCGGTCAGGTTTTGACCCCCTGGCCACGCTTTTACCACGACCGCCTCATGACCGTCGTGCGTGCCGACCACGACGGACGGTTGCCGATGTGGGCCATTGCATGGGACGCGGCGTTCCTGCGTGGCGCCCGGGTCCTGAAGGCCGTCCGGCCCGCTGACGCCATGCAGTTCCTCGCGGATCGGTGGGGCGTCGACCTCGACGAAGCGCCCACGTTGCTCGGCCGTGCGCTGGGCGGAGCCATCAACTGGGAGGCCGAGTTTGCTTCGTCCTCCCTCGATGTGGGAGGTGCGCGATGAAGGACGCGACAAGGCTCGTGCGCTTTTGGAATCAGGTCCTGTGCGCACTGGTCGTTCCGGCCCCGATGCACTGCTGGCCACACGCCACCGTGATGCAATCCGTGCGACGCAATGTGGATGAGCATGGTCTCGCCACCGTGATGCTCGTGTTCACGTGGTTCGCCACCTGTGACCACGCCTTGCCGACCCATTTGCGGAGCAAGCGGCCCACGTTGGCCGCGATGATGGAACCCCTCAAGTTCGATCGGTACGCCGACCTGGCCCACGAGTGGCACGAAGGTCGGCGGTTCGATCACAACAACCCCTTTGCGATTGGAGGTGCCGCGTGAGCGATGCCACCGAGCCTCAAGGCTTTCGCGCGTTGACGGCGATCATCGCCATGCGGAGATCCGACCTCACCCCAGCCCAACACCTCCTACTCGTGCACATGAGTGTTCGAGCTAGCCGCGAAGACGGCGATTGCTGGGCGGCCGTCGCGACACTGGGTGGGGACACCAACCTAAGCCCCCGAACCGTACAGCGTGCTTTGCGCCAACTGGTGGCGATGGGTGTGCTGGTGGTTGTGCGCGCTTCCACCAATCGGCTCGCCACGCGGTACCGCATCTACCCGGGACGAATCCCGAGGCGGAAGGACACCACCAAGCCCGCCTCGGAGTTGGGGCGTCACGTTGTCACCCCAAAGGATGAAGTAGAAGGGGAAGGCCTAGAATCCCAGGGGCGTCAGAATGACACCCCTACGTCCGCCCAGGGGCGTCACGTTGTCACCCCAACCTCCATCCAGGGGCGTCACCGTGTCACCCCAAAGGATGAAGCGGAGGGGGAACGTTCGGAATCCCAGGGGCGTCACGATGACACCCCAACGTCCATCCAGGGGCGTCAGCATGACACCCCAACGTCTAGGGGCGTCACGGTGTCACCCCAGGGGCGTCACGTTGTCACCCCTAGGGGTGTCACAGTGTCACCCGATCCTTCCATAGATCCAAACCAGAAGGATCCTAACCAGAGAGAACAAGGGAGAGTGTCCGCTGGCGCGGCCACGGCTTCTGGTGTCGAACTCGAATCGGTGAGCGCAGATGGCACCATGGCGGAGTCCGCCGACGAGGCCAACCGGGAACGCACCGGCGAAATCACGGGCAAGCTGGCTGCAGAGGCCGCACGGAAGGCCGCAGGACCCCCGCCGCCTCGGGTGACCATCCGCTCCGACCAGCTGGTGCCTGCCACGACGCGGGCCGACCTCGAGAACTTGCGCAAGCGACGACGAACGCCGCCCACCAAAGGCCAACAGGTCGCGCTGATGGGCCTGCTGGATGCGGATGCACACGGTGACGACATCACCACGGAGGTGACCTCGGCCCACGGGCACCGGGTGACGCCTTCGCCCGAAGCACCACCCGACGCTTCGCCCTCTCCAGCCCAGGAAGCCAAACGCCAAGCGTGGCGCAGTGCGGCGACGTACTGGTCCGAGACCGTCAATCGATCGATGGGCAAGCGCCCAGGTCGCATCGTCGATCGGCAAAGCAAAGTCGGAAAGCGACTCTGGCGAGAGCTGGGCAAGGGCCTTCAAGGGCAGCCGGGGGCCGCGAAGGTGATGGCCGCGTTTCGCTTCGTCGCCGAAAGCGAGCACACTCGGGCCCAGTTCGTTCGTCAGCAGCGCTACACGATGGAAACGGCTCTGCGCCACGTCGAGGACTACGCGCAGCTGTGGTGGGACGATCACCCGCCTGACGATGTGCCTCCGCCCGACGGTGGGGACAGCGACCGCGCGAAGCGATGGCTGGCTCGAGGGGTCCCTCGAAACCTGCTGCACTTGCCGGACCACCGCCTCGAGGCCTTGCTGCAGGAAAGCGAACGCCAGAAGGCCGCACGCCAATACCGCGGAGGTCGCAAGCGTCTGCCTCCTGGCCCGGGGGTGCGCTGATGCAACCATCACCCAACGTGCCGCTGGACGAGCTTCTGCCGGGCGAGCGGGACCTGTTCTTTCCCGAGATCGAAGACGCGGGCGTCGTCCAAGCGCTTCTTTGGTGCCTGCTCGACGACCTCGCCAACGTTCGGCATCGCGTGGCCGGTCGGGTCGATGAGCAAGACGTCGCGGTCAAGAGTGGCGTGCATGCCGATGCGTTTGCCCTGTTGATGGACCTCGAAACGATCGACGCCATGGACGCGTTGATGCGGGCGTTCCACTCGGGCAACCGCGAGCTGTTTGCCTTTCTCAGCACGCTTCACGATCGCCCCTGGCCCTGCGGCAAGCCCCGCTCGATGTTCGCCGAGCGCTACGCCGACTGGGTTCGGTACGTCGCGGTTCGAAAGCGACTGCGGCTCGTGGGGGAGGCCGAGGCTCGCGCGCTCACCGGTCAAGAGGCTCGGATGCCGGATGGCACCGTGATTCGGGCGGGCACGGCCATGGCCGAAGTGGTGGCGTTGTGCGCCCAGGTGCGTCGGGATCTGCAGAAGGCCTCGGCCAACGACTTGTGGACCACGCTGGATGTGGCGACGAACCAAGCGGTAGCGCGCATGGAGCGCAAGCAGAAGGGGGAGCTGGTCGCGCTTGAGACGCCCATTCGAGGGCTGACCCGGCGACTGGCCGGAGGCTTTGCCGCCCCGAGGCTGTACACCATTGCCGGTCGTCCCGGAACCGGGAAAACCGCGCTGTTGCTGAACCTGGTCCTGCACTGGTCAGCCGTGCTGAAGCGCCCAGGCGCCATCGTCTCGCTCGAGATGCTGGGCCATGAGCTTGGGCAGCGCAGCCTGATGAACTTCTCGGGGGTTTCCGGCACAGCGATCGAGACCGGTGACCTGTCGCCCGAGGATGCGCAGGACCTTGCGTGGGCTCAAGAGCAGATCCAGCACTTCGGTCGACTTGTGCACATCTGCGATGTCGACACGCTTTCGGCCCCCGAGATTGAGGCCGCCGTTCGACCGCTGCACACCCGGGGTCAGCTCGAATGGCTGGCCATCGACTACCTGCAGCTCATGCGGTCGGCCAAAGAGGGCCAAGATCGAACGGAAAGCGTAGGCGACAACTCCACTTACCTGAAGCAGATGGCCAAGCGGCTGCAGATCCCGATCCTCATGCTGGCCCAGATGAACCGGGATGTGGAGAAGCGTTCGAGCGGGGAGCCGAAGATGAGCGATCTTCGGGACTCTGGGCAGATCGAGCAAGACAGCGACGTCATCATCTTCACCGGCGACGGCATGCTTCATCTGCCCAAGAACCGGCAGGGTGAAGAGGGAAAGGTCGCGGTGAACTTCATCAAGTCCACGATGCGGTTCGAAGACTCGGACCCCGACCACATCCTCCTTTGACCTTGAACCCCCGCGCCCCGGGGTTCAGGGGCCAGGAAACCCATGCTCAAGCACATGAACTTTGAATTCAACGGTCGAGCGGTCGAGCTGCTGGAGGTCAACGGTGAGCCGATGATCGATGCAAGCCATCTGTCGGAAGTCCTCGGCTACTCGACACGAGGCAAATTGTCCGACCTGATTCGGAACCGATGGTCTGACGAGTTCGAGGAAGGACCCGACTATCGATTGGTCCTACACAATGGCCGTACACCCGATGGGTGTACGAAGGGAAAGACCAGGATGCGCCTACTCCTTACCGAGCTGGGCTGGAACCTGGTGCTGGTCAAGACCACGAAGCCGCTGGGCAAAGCTCTACGCCGCTTCTTGGCGGGCGAGGTCATGCCGCAAATTGCCCGGTCTGGCCAGTACGTGCCCGGCGCTTCCACCGATGAGGACCCGCAGCTGGCTCGCCTCCATCGGCTCGAGGAGCGCCAGGCCCGCAGCGACGAGCGCCAGGACCGCATGGAGGGGGCGCTTGTCGAGGTTGGCGTGGCCATTCACAAGATGGCCGAGTCCATTCAGCGCATGGCCGACCGTCAGCCACCGGCCCCCGGACTGCCCGGACCCACCCGTTCGACGCCGCTGGTCGGCATCAACATCAGCCCACCGGTCATCCCCGAGGGTTTCACCGTCAAAGGGCTCTCGAACCTGGCTCGGACCGACGGGTGCACGGCGCCGAAGATGAAGGCCCGTCTGACCAAGACCGGTCTGTTCGCCGATGACCGGTGGACGTGGCAGGGTCTCGACCCGGTGGTGACCGGCTCGGGAACCGTTCGGCACGACAAGATCTACCGGTTCCGCCCCGGCATCCTGTCTGAGCTGTACCGACGCGAAGGGGGCGGTTCGACCGGCCCGTTGTTCCACCCGCAGGGCGGGCAGTGACCGCGAGAAGACACGGCGACCGTTGACCCGGACTGGCCCCGACCGCGGGGCTTGGAGAGCACGATGACCACGTTTCAGCTGATGCGAGCGGCGCTCTTCGGAAGGCCAAAGCGCCACCCGGCTCCCCGCGAACCCATCCACGACATCGCCAACGCCCCCGAGCCTGCCCCCGAGGTGGAGCCCGAGGACGCGCCGACGGAGCCACGGCTGGTGCTGATCGAAATCGGCAGCAAGGACGACGACATCGAAAACGCCGAGACCGTCCTGCATGACCCGAACGACTGGCGACCGCCCGAGGGGAGCCTCGTCGAGCTGTGAGCCATCGCCGAACCACCGATGCCATTGTGCCGCCCGACCTCGTCTACGACGGGGATGAGGCGACCCAGCCCACCCCACGCACACTGTTGGACCTCGAGCTGAAGGCCGCCCAGAGCCGGTCGTTCCGCGACCAGCTCGTGACGCGCGGCATCGTGCTGCGAGGACTTGCCCAAGTGCGCAAGCAAATCGTGGAACTCGAAGCCCGCTCGGGGGAGTCTGAGGACGACCTTCGGGACGCCGAACGGCTCGTGGCGCTCATGGGCCGCGAGGTTGAGCTGCTCGAGCGGGCGCACAACCTCGGCATCTTCGGCCCAGGGGCCTTCACCCGCGTCGCACCCGAGCCCGAACCTCGCGACCCGCATCTGGTGCACTCAACGGCGCCCTCGCCCGGCTTGCCGACCGAGGTGCGCCACCCCGACCCCACCCGCCACCTGCTCACGATGACCCCATCCAACAGCGTTGCGTCCCCCGACGACCCGCCCTCGCACGGCAGCCGCACCTTCGACCTTCTCGGCAATGCCGGCGAAGGCGAGGGCGAGCACGAGCACGCGGCCAACGACGAGGGGGACGCCACGACGCCGCGGTGGGACGACGTGGACCACGTCCCCACCGACCTGGTGGGCCGCGAGGGCACCGCCAGTCGCCCGCCGGGGCTGCTGCCCGCTCGACGGAAGCGAGACCACGAGCCCTACCTCACCACGCTCGGCCGGCGGATGCTCCGGGCCGCCGATGCGCTGTTCGGAAAGGACACGCCGGATTCGAAGCCGGACGCGAAGCCCTCGGAGAAGCCATGACGCAACGCCAACCGGCGGGGTCACAGATGCCTCTCTTTCGCGCTCAGGTGTCCCTCTCAGCTCGCGAATCGGCCAAGACTACCCAGCACTCAGGCCGCACCCCTAAACGCCTGAGAGGGCAACGTCAGACCACGGAACAGATGGTCAGCGTTGGGCCACGGTTGACGCTGCAAGAGCGCCTTGGTCGCCTTGACTTGGGCCTTGCCGATGATCGCAGGGTCGCACAAAACCTCATCGCCGAGCAAGTGGCGGAGGGGCGAATCCTGCTCCACCTCGAGGTTCCCCTTCCGCCGGCGGGCAAGGCTCGGCCCCAAATCTTCCGCAATGGCGGCAAGCGGTACCCCAAGAGCCACGTGAACTTCACCAAAGTGGTCCGAGCCTTCGCCCGAGCCGCGTGGCACGCCAAACCGCCGCTCGAAGTGGCAACTCTTCACGTCGTGGGCTGGTTTCGACGCCCGAGGCGCCTCCTGAGACGAAAGGACCGAGGCCAGTCCGAGGTCTACCTCGGCAAGCCCGACGCCGACAATGCGGCGGGAATCCCGATGGACGCCTTGGTGAAAGAGGGCGTCCTCCTCGATGACACCAAGGTCGCGCGTCTCGTCGTGACCCGCTTCTACGTGCCGCTGCTCGAGTCGGGCGACCTGGCTTGCACGCCCTGCACGTGGATCACCCTGTTTCCCTGGAGGGCGTCATGATGCCCGTAGTGACTGAGTTTTGGCTGGGCTTCGGTGCCGGCATGTTCGTCGGCGCCGGCGGCTGCCTGTTTGCCTCGTTCGGCTTGCTCATGGCCTGGGCCTCGGGGTCTCGATGAGTCCCCCGCTCGCTCTACTGCTCGTGGCCGTCCTCGTGATGGCCATTGGGTACCTGACGGACCCCTGACGTGCGCTTGCGCAAGACGCTGCAAGGTCGTCCTTCGGGGCGGCGGCTCTTGTTTGGCCGACCCAACGGGGGCTACCGCTGTTCTTGAGCACCCAGCAGCGTTGCGGAGCCATCCGGTTCTCGTCGAACAACGACCGAAATCAACTCATCGAAGTTCGACATCACAAAGAAGTCCGACATGCCGGAGATGGGCACGAGCTTTTTGTCTTGGATTAGTGCTTCGAATCCATTTCGCTCAAGCTGCCACTTGTTGCCCCTGACCGCCTTCTGTGCCTCCGACGACATCTTGATGACGTTGAGTTTGTACGCCTCCGTCTCGTTGACCCTCATCGATTGATCACCGACCGTGCCCAAGACTCAAGCTCTGGCGTCAGGACGGTGGGTTGCTCGTCGACGCACCAGGCTTCATGCGGGATGACCTCGCCATCACCGGCAAGCTTCCATCCAGGCTCTTCATGCGACAGGTCGCTGACCTTCTTGGCCGTCATCGGCCGCAGCCGTTCGATGACCTGGTCGATGATGGTCATCTCGTCCTCACTGAACCGCAATTGTGGCCGTTGCCACGCCCGAAGGCGATGCTGGGTGTACTTCCCGCGGTCTACGTACACGATCTCCACCGCCCCGGTGTCCTCAAGCTTCGCTCGAAGCTTGTGGAGATTGCGAGGCACGGGTCCATGGTCAAACCTCAGGTACGACGAACCGGTCACCGTAGACCCTGTGCGAAGGTAGGCTTCCTTGTCGATGAAGTAGAAAAGCTTGTAGACCTTCGTCATCGAGAAGTTGGCATCGTCTTCGAGGCGGTCTGCCAAGTAAAGCAGAAGCTGACTGCTCCGTTCTTCCCAGTCGGCGCTGATGAAGTGTGTGTGGCCCATTTGAAGCTCTCCTGTTGGGAGCCTACCATAACAACTCTGCTCATTCGTTCACCTATGAACGCATATTCATCGATAAATGTGGCAAACGAGCACTCGCGGATGGAGTGGCATCGCAAAGTTCGATGAGCGTCCGCGAGTAGCCGAGCCCGGGTCGAATTGCCTTCGTTGCGCACGCGAGGAAACCGTTGCGAAATTTCGTCAAGCGGCCTATCGTCTATCGACGATGCCGCTCATACGTGCGTTCTGGCGCGGAGGTGGCCGCAACTCGATACGGATGCGACATGGCACAGTCGGCAACATCTCGGCAACGCAAACGGTCGAGCGGCCGTAAGAGCAAGCTCACTGCGGCGCTGCGGCGGAAGTTCTGTGCCGCACTCGAACAGGGCGCCACGTACAAGGCCGCATGCGGGTTCGTCGGCATCGACTACAGCACATTCCGTCGATGGATGGTGAAGGGCGAGGCGTCAGAGTCAGGCATCCAGCGCGAGTTTCGCGATGCGGTACTGGCAGCTGAAAGCGCCGGAGAGAACGTGTACGTGTCGGTGGTGCACAACATCGCGGTCGGCCTCCCCGCAGCAGGCGCCAACGCCGACGACGACGCGAGCGCACCGAAGGCGACCGACAGCCTCAAGGCGGCATCGTGGATGCTCGAACGGCGCTATGGCTGGACGCAACGCACCGAGGTGACCGGCAAGGACGGCGCGCCATTGCAGGTCGAAGCGAAGACCGAGGTCATCACGCGGCCCATGTTCGCCGATGAGCAAATCGAGGCCATGACCCCAGAGCAGCTTCAGGCGGCGATTGCGGCGCGGTACGGGACCGCAGCGGAGGCGAAGTGAACGTAGTACATGGGCTTCGATGCAAGGTTCGGCGCTGCTGGTCGTAATCCGCAACCAACGCCGGAGGAGTTCATGAGCAACGCAGGCAGAACACGCGAGCCAATACGAATCAAGGAACTCAAGGGAAGATCAGGCCAGGAAATCCTCAACGTGCCACCCGTATACCTGCGGAACGCTGGCGACCCAGTGATTTGGCCGACCATGATTGCGTTCGACTTGGTGGACGCCATCGACCATCTTCGTGAGTCAAATGACAGGCTGGCGGACTCCAACGAACGCCTCTCCGACGCCAACGAGCGCCTCGCAACGGCGATTGAGAAGCAGGCTCCTTGGCGGAGGACCCTGGTCCTTGCTGCAGTCATATCCTCTTTTTCCGCGGCAGCCGCGGCTATTCTGAGCGCATTGGCTGCATTTCGCTGATGTCAGCGCCGATGGGCTCGAACCCCGCTGACCGGCCGACGCCCGATCTGACATCGGTCGACGATGCGACTCCATGACGATGCAGCGTAGATGAGCGGCGATGGCGTAAAGCCGGCACAACGACTCCTTTGACCGTGATGTGTCGTTCTGAGCACCTTGATTCGGGGATCGAATGCCACTACGCTCCTTCCAGCGGTGATGGAGAAACGGCCATGACGCGACCGATCAAGGTCGACTTCGATGCTCCTCCTCTTAGTGAGGTCGTTTGCGGTGTCCTGTTCAAGGTCCTCGAGCGCTTCGAGATCTCGGACTACGGCCTATTGTGGGAAGAGTTCGCAGAGGAGTTCCCAACAACAGCCGACCAAGCAACCCTGCTGCGCACCGATCGACTGAACGAGAACCCCGGCCCCCGAGTCTGGTTTTTGAGCGAGGATGAGACCCATCTTCTTCAGGTTCAACGTGACAGATTCCTGTTCAATTGGCGAAAAGTCCGGGGTGAAGGGACCTACCCGCGCTTCGATGCTGTCTACGCTGCCTTCACCCGACATCGGGGTACGTTCGAACGCTTCGTAGCTGAAACTGGCTCGCCCCAGCTAGAGAGCCTTCAGCTCTCGTACGTCAACGTTGTGCCGATGGCTGGGGAACTGTCCTATGGTGACTACTCCGCGATTCTAAAGGGGCTCACATGGCCTTCTGATGGAGTGTCGTTCGATCCTCAAGGGTTCAACTGGTTGCTGGAGGGACGAGCGCCTCACGGTAGCGACAACGATAAGCTTACGGTTCTCGCCCAAAGCGGACTTCGCAAGGAGGACGACCTGCCAGTACTCCGCCTTGAACTCACGGTTCGTGGACCGGCACCAGGAAGGGATCTCGATGAGTGGTTCAAGGGCGCACACGATAGCATCGTAGAGACGTTCGTTGACGTCACCACGGAGGACGCACAACAGAGGTGGGGGAGGCGCAGATGACAGACCATTCCCAGGTGTGGCACCGGCCATCGAACAAACCAACAACATCCGACAGCGACCTTGCTCTAATCGATCCCGATCCGGGCCTGGAGTTGGTCGACCCCACTATTGAACTCACGGATCCTGGTTGGCGGCAAAGCAAAGTCCAGCATGTCAGAGCTACGACCAATCGTAGGCGAAGAGCATCGAATGAGCGTGTCCAATGGACAGCGTTCTTGAATGGGCTAACGGAACCGCCATACAACCTCAGTGGGTCGCATGCAGCAGCAGTAAGGGACACCTGGGCGTACCTTGAGGTTGCTCTTGGCCCGCAGCTACCTCTGCCGAAACCGAAAGTCCTCCGAAGTGGACCAATGAGATTCTCCTGGAGCACAACAAGCTTCGCTGCAGAGCTCTTGGTTCGACCAGGAGATGAGAATAACCTGGATTGGACCTTTCAAGATCGACGATTCAACACATCAGCGGATTCCACGAAGTCGGTGAAGCCACTCCGACGATTCCTGCAACTAATCGCCAACGTGACGGATTTAGGCCGAATCATGGAGCACGTGCAGGCCATTTTGGAGGAGGAACCGCTCGAGGATGGCATGGACCACGCTGCTCAACCGTTGGTTGATGCGATGCTGGCAGACGCCTCTGAAAACCGTTTTCGCGCCTTGAAGGGAATAGTCCAGATCGCAAGATCCGACGATTTCGCCTCTTCGATTCTGCGGCTCATAGCTCGCGCGAATTCAAGGCCTCCACCCTGGCTGCGCGTCGACTTGGTTCGTTCCGCACTACGCCACGGCTCCACAAGAGTGCGAGAGGCTGGCATGGAAGCCGTTGAGCAATGGCGAGATTCAGAGCTGCTTCAGCTGCTGCGATTGCATGATGACAGTGTCGAGTGGTTGGCGTCGTACGCTAGCGACATCATCGATGATCTTGGCGGGTGACAGATGTTCTTGGTTCGGAGGCTTGCGCGGGCGAAATGGGAATTGCCCGATGGATTCAAGTCAGGGGATATACCTGCTGATGCCATCACGGGGGACCTTAGAACGAAGGGCAACAGCCTGTCACTGTGGCGTTTTGCCGAGGTCACAGGACAGGGCTTGGACGACGCGTTTTTGGCGCTTGCTGCTACTAAAGATGCAAGAGCCACCGTTGACAAAATCGACATCGTGTGGATGCCTGAATCGGACTTCGTAGGTGCAGGTTTCGACCTGAACGAGACGGACGGCGACATCCACATTTCCGACCTTGTGAAGAACCACGTAGATGCCGTGAAACTAGACTATCGCAGACTAGGCCTCCTCGCGGGGTACGTAGCGCGAGCCCTTAAGGAGGACAGATGGAAGCGCCTTACGAAATCCAAGGTCGCGAAGCTCCTTGCCGAGGCCGTTGTGGGCGGGAGGGTCAGTTTCGATGCACTGACTGAAAAAGTCCAAGACGAGGTGCGAAAGCACTTGAAAAGCCGGTAAGGCGCCAATTACCACGAGATGCCAGAATACCCCAGTGGTCTGGACCCCTGCCGACCGCCAACACTACGTCGAGCTGTGCCTCGACGATGACGTAGCGAACACGCTCGACCTCGAGCGCGCGCTGTTCCAAGACGCCTGGGGCAGCCTTGGCGGATTCGTCCAGCAGTGTTGGCCCATCCTCGAACCCGGCGTCACGCTCGAATGGGCCTGGTACCACGACCTTGTGTGCCGGGAACTCGAAGGCGTCACCGAGGCCTACCACCGTCGCGAGCGTCGACGGCTCGTCATCTGCATTCCTCCTGGGTGCATGAAGAGCCTGCTGGTGAGCGTGTTCTGGCCGGCCTGGTGGTGGTTGAAGGCGCCGCACCTGCGCTTTCTCACGCTGTCGGGTACGGAGAAGGTGGCGGTTCGGGATAGCCGGCGCATGCGCGATGTCGTGGGTTCACACTGGTACAAGCGGCTGGTGGTCGAGGCCGAGCGTCGGGGAAAGGGCAAGGCCTGGGAGCTTTCACGCGACCAAAGTTCGGTGCTGAATTTCGCCAATGGCGAGAAGGGTTTGCGTCAGTGCTTCTCGACCGGCTCAAAGCTCGTTGGGTTGCGCGGCGATGGCATCATCATCGATGACCCGCATGATGTGGCGGACGTCATCGGTACGCCTGAACAGGTGCAGAACAACCTCGAGCGTGCCCATGACACGGTTGATGTGCGCCTGCCGTCCCGCGTCAACGACCAGCGCATCGCCTTCGACGTGGCGATTCAGCAGCGGCTTGCCATCGATGATGTGGCAGGACGTCGGTTGAAGGACCCTGACCCGGCCCTCCGGAAGATTGTTCTCGCTGCCCACTTCGATCCGGATGCGCCCTACAACCACCCCGATGACCCACGGACGGAACGGGGCGAGCTGCTCGACCCCGAACGCCTCCCCGAGTCCGAACTGCAACGGCTCATGACCAAGCTCGAGAGCCAGGCGCACGGCCAGGGTCAGGCGCAATACGAGCAAAACCCCGTGCCTCCTGCCGGTGGGCTGTTCCAGCGCGCCTGGACGAACCGGCGCTACGACTGGGACCCTCAACGCCCGCCGTTCCGGTTCGATGAGGTTGCGGTCACCATCGACTGCACATTCAAGGCCACCAAGAAAGCCGACTTCGTCAGCATGCAGGCCTGGGGCCGTCGAGGGTGGACCGAGTACTACCTGCTCGACGAGGTCCACGAGCGGCTTTCGTACACCGAGTTGCGACAGGCAACCCGGGACTACCTCACGAAGTGGCGTCCCGATGCGACGCTCATCGAGGAAAAGGCCAACGGTGCAGCGCTCATCGATGACCTCAAGCACGAGTTCCCCGGCATCGTGCCGTTCATCCCCGACCGCCATGGCGACAAGGTGAGCCGCGCGAGCGTGACCACGGTCTACTGGGCGGCCGGCAATGTGTGGTTGCCAAACCCCGAATGGGCGCCATGGGTAGGCGACTACGTGGCGGAGGTGTGCAGCTTCCCCTTCGGGACGCACGACGACCGCGTCGACGCAAAGGTGCAGCTGTTCATTTGGTGGAAGGAGCGCGCCCAAACGGGCGGCACCGATGCGGTCAACAGCGCCCTCGAGCGGCTACTCGGCCTCTGAGTCCTCGGACTCCGGTGGTCCTAGGAACGCGGTGAACGAGGCACTTGGCCGACTGCTCGGGTTCTAATTAGGTTTGAGAGAAACCCTATAATTCCGTCACAAAGTCCAACATCCGCACCGGAGACTCTGTTGAAGAGCAAGGCACAGCGCAAAGCCGAACAGGCACAAGAACGGCTCAAGGGTTGGTTGAAGGAACTCAACTTCCTCAACCACAAGTTGACGGACCTGCTTGGCGACTACGAGGTGTACCAAAAGTCCTATAGTGCTGTACGAAGCCACCCGCAGTTCAATGTTTCACCTCAAAACGACCTTTTCATCATGATGCGTGAGGGGTTCATGATCAAAGCTGCGGTTGCCATTCGTGCGATCTCGGACGATGATCAGCGGACGCGGTCCTATCACCAACTGCTCACGAAAATGGTCAACTGCTACTCGGACCTCGAGACTGCTCTTGCAAAGGAGAATTGGCGCTTGCCCACCGCAGAGCAGCTTAGCGATTGGCGAGACGATCTCATTGAACAGACCAAATCCACGAAGACGTTCACTGACCGAGCGATCGCTCACTGGGACAAGAAGGATCCGGGAATGCTGAGCCTGCTCGACATCCAGAGGCAGCTGTACTGGATTCGCGAGCTGCACAAGAGGGTCTTCCTTGTTTTGCATGGTGGCGGCCTTACCGTCGAGCCAGCAAAGCAGTACAACTGGGAATTCTGGCTTCAGACGCCTTGGCTTACGGACAGTCCCCAGCAGAAGGAAGCTTGTCGCACTGCTGTTGGTGAAACGCACCTGGGCGAGCTGGCTGCAGAGCACGACTGGCCTGAGCCAAATAAGTTCATGTCGGCAGATCAGCACGGTGCGTTGCACGAGCAATTGCTACGGAGCGCCAGAGGAACGAACTCTCACGAAGAGTAGTCTGAACTGGGCTGCTCGGAGTCTCGAAGGCGACCCTCTAGGTGTGGGAGAACGCCCACCGGTTCCCCGACGTTCTCACTGTTCCCAAGCTCGCAGCTTGGCTGGGCACGGCGGCCAAGGAGATCGAACGCCTGCAAGACCTTGACGACAACGAGAGCGGAAGGGCAACGAGGCTGCCGCATGACTAACTTCGGGGCACCAAGCTTCCGAACTATTCGCGCGTGTACCTCGTGACGCGGTACACGTAGGCGTACCGGGTCCTGGAGGTTCCGCCTCCTGGGCCACCCTGGCAGCCCAAGTCCAAGAGGGCACGTTCGACCCCGGCTGCGGCTGAACGGCTGCGGAGCGGAATATAGGCCCAATCACCGTCCTCGCGCACGGCGTGGTCGTCGAACAGGCGCCGCCTGGGACTGGCGGCAATGCCGACGTACCAGGCGCGAAACCGCCCGCCAGAGTCCTCTATGAAGTCGGCCAGCTCGTCGATGGCCTGCTGGATGCTCGCGCTCATCACTGGGCCCCACATGCCGGGCAGCGGTGAAGCTGCGTCGCGGACGTTCCGGTGTAGCCACATGCCGAGCAGGTGATGACCCAACGGTGGTTGTTGAACTCCTGGCGAAGCTGGCGTTCGAGCCTGCGGAACTCCGCCTCGACGCGTCGGAGAGCCGCTCGGGCGCGATGCTGGTTGGCCCGCGCTTTTGCCTGCGCACTGCGGATCTTCGCCTTGAGCGAGTTCAGTTTTCCTCGATTGAATCTGGGCATTAGACTTTCCATGCTTGACGGAAAGGCCCCGGAACCGTACGATTCCATTGCCAGCAACCGTGCAAGCGGTTTGGTGCAGGTGGTTACAGCCATCTGCTGGTTGAGAATTCTAGGCGGGCCCCTATTAGAGGGCCCGCATCAAAGTTTACATCCTTGAACTTACTGCGCCAGGACTATTTCGCTCCCACGTCGAATTCCTTCGCTTTTGGCGTTCGAGGGTGATCGCAGGGATAAAGCCTTCTTCCGCGCATCGCCGCCAGCTCGAAATCCGGCGTTTGACGTGGATCTCAGGGATGGAGCTACGCTTCTGAGGAATCCTCTCGTTCGGTTACAGGCGTTGGACGGCGATCCTCGCCTTCGTTAAACCTGGCACCAGATGATTCACACTTCGCCAACACCCGCGAGACTCACGGTTGCGCGCCTCTATCGAGGGCGAACAAAGCGTGAAGTTGCTCAAGCCCTCGAGGTGAGCCCGGCGGCGCTGACTCAGTACGAGAAGGGTCAACGCCGGCCATCAGAAGACGTACTGACCGAGCTGGCGCGCGTCCTAGAATTCCCAGTTAGGTTCTTCGGTCGTCCATCAACCCTCATGCCTCTGAAACCGAACTACCGATCCCTGTCGTCAGTCTCACAGAAGCTTCGCAATTCCGTGGAGGCTGCCGCGGTCTTGTTCGAGGACTTCGTTGAGCGCGTTTGTGAACTCGCCGAGGTCTCGATCGCCCCTCCAACTGTTCCTGACTTGGGTCGACTAAGCCCCGAGGACGCAGCTCGCGATCTGCGCCGTCAGTGGTATCTGCCCGAGGGGCCCGTAGAGAACGTCGTGGCGCTCTTGGAGGAACACGGAGTCCTGGTTCGGCTCCTACATCCGCGCGACCGACAAATCGACGCCTTCAGCTACTGGACAGGAGAGCGTCCGCATGTGGTGTTGAACCCGGCAAAAGCGGACCCGTACCGTTCGAGGTTCGACGCAGCGCACGAGCTTGGTCACCTTGTTCGCGACCGGTCGGACCGAGAGCTCTCACACCGCGAGCTGGAACAGGAGGCGAACCGGTTCGCAGCAGAATTCCTGGTGCCCGGCGATGAGTGGCAATACACCACGAAGCCACCGCCTGGAGTGACTTCGCCACGAGCCCACTTGCGCGCCAAGGCAAAGTGGAAGGTTTCTATTGCGGCTCTGCTCTATCGTAGTCGGGCGACTAGGCGCTTGTCGGAGCCGGCGTACCGCTCCGCGATGGTTCAGTACAGTCGGAGTGGGTTTCGCAGAGGCGAGCCCTCACCATGGGGGCGTCCAATTCCCCACGAGGTACCTACTCTCTTGGCCCGAGTAGACGAACGGCTGATCGAGCAGGGTGTCGACGTCGAGTCGATTCGTGACGAACTCGGGCTTCCCCGAGATGCTTGGACCGAGTTCCGGGGCTTCGCGCCAACGACCGGAAGGCGCGCCTAGCCGTCACCGCTCGCCCAGCGACGTCCGTTGTTCACTCGCCGCGCGCGGGACGAGTGACAGCAGATCTGTGAAAGGGCGGTCCCAGTTCTTCCGCTTCGGAACGGACGATGACCGCGTCGACGCAAAGGTGTAGCTGTTCATTTGGTGGAAGGAGCGGGCGCAGACGGGCGGTACCGATGCGGTCAACAGCGCCCTCGAGCGGCTGCTCGGGTTGTGACGTCACGCGATGTGAACGGCGGTGAACGGTGGCGTGCCACAATCCACGGGGAGGTGCCGTGGCCGAGCTGCCGGAGCCGCATGAGGGGATGACGCCGAGGGAGAAGGGCGAGCTGCTGAAGCGCTACCTTGTTGAGAGAATCTCGGTTGGTGGGTTGGACTTCAGCGGCGCTGATCTTGAGGGAGCTGACCTCGATGGAGCGAAGCTGAACGAGGTCAATCTAGCTAGCGCCAACCTCACAGGCGCTGACCTCTATGAGGCCGAGCTTGAAGGAGCCGAACTTCGAGGAGCAAGGCTCAACCAAGCCATGCTCGACCGCGCCAGTCTCATCGGAGCCAACCTCTTGGAGGTAGACCTCAGGGGGGCAAGTCTGCAAGGTTCCCAACTCCCTCTCGCCAATCTTCGATGGTCCAGGCTTCGAGGAGCCAAGCTCGAAGATTCGAACCTGGACAGGGTGAATCTTACGAATCTGCCGAGTGTGCCTCGATCGATTGCTGATGTAATGAGGATGGAAGAGGCCTACGTAAATTGGCGTACTGTTGGCCGTATGCTCACCCTTCCCGATCCCGTTCACATCCTCTGTCGCACCGGCATGCCCCATGTCACCGCCACCTACATGGTCGACTCCCTCCGCTCCATCGACGCCACGGACTTGTTCACCATGTTGCAGTCGGTGTTCCTCTCCTATGGTCGCACGGACTCGGAGTTCGCCGAGCGCCTCCGCAACGAACTCACCGAGAACGGTGTCAAGACGTGGTACTTCCCTCGGGATGCCGTGCCTGGTGAACGGATCCACCGGAGCATCGAAGGCCACATCGCAAGCTACGACCGCATGGTCCTGTGCTGCTCAAAGGCATCCCTGGTTCGTCCAGCCGTGTTGCACGAGGTTTACAAGGTCATCGAGCGCGAACGGAAAACGTTCATGGCGGACATCCTCATTCCCGTGTTGATCGACGACGTCTTCGACACCGGAAACACCGTACCCGAGTGGTGGCCAGCCAAGATGGGCGACCTGTACGAAGCGCTGCAGGAGCGTGTCGCCGCAGACTTCCGTGAAGCCGTCTACGACGTGGCGAAGTGGAACGAGGAGCTTGGCAAGCTGCTCAAGGCGCTGCGGAAGCGCCCCGAAGGCGCCTCATAGGCCATTCCCGAGGACGCAGGTCGATGACCGCGAGTTGTCGTTCACGGTCCGCTGATCTACAATCTCCACGCTCCGGGACACCTCAGGGGGTCCTGGAAAACAACGGTTGGCCCTTGAGGTCTTCCGGCTCTTTGACAGCGTTGGTTGATGGTTGAAAATCCCCAAGCGGCGAACGCCCTTGGCGGTCGTTGCAAAGGGGTAAGAGGGTGAACAGAGGTGAGGTTCGCAAATCCGCCCTTGGAAGAAGGCGGTGAAGCTGCAATCTCAAGGGCCGCAGTCGCAGGCCTATGCGCGTGATGGAGCGCATTGAAACCTGGGCTGGGCGCCGAAGCGCCCGGAATGAAGAGAGTCGCAGGCCTATGCGCGTGATGGAGCGCATTGAAACAACCGGGTCACGATCCCTCGATGACCCTCACTACCTCTGGTCGCAGGCCTATGCGCGTGATGGAGCGCATTGAAACCAGAAGCTTCGAGCTGCTGTTGCAGGTACTGCAGAGTCGCAGGCCCGTGCGCGTGATGGAGCGCATTGAAACC
>JBCCQY010000112.1:0-29438 GCA_039208735.1 Myxococcota bacterium
CCCCTCTCCATCGTGGTACGCCGCGACAACGCGCTCGCGCAGCTCCATCGGGTATGCTCGGGCCAACCATGCCTCCTCTGCAGGAAGCCCTGATCACTCAGCAGGCCGGTGGACGCAACTGATCAACTCGGCCGGGGCACGCTGTACTTCCGGTACTCCGGCGCCACGAAGTAGGCCTCGTGGGTCTTCGAAAACTCCTCGAACGTCATTCCCGTGTTTTCAAGTTGCCAGTCGTAGAGTTCCTCAATGGACTCCCAAGGAATGACCTCGGGGCGATCGAGGGCGCCAGCGAGGCGCTTGAGGAAGCTGAACGTAGACTCGCACTCACCCGGCGGCTCGTGCAGCGCCTCCTGTCCCCGGTACTCGATCCCTTGGGGTCACCCCGCACATGGGGGCAGCGGGAGGTCGGATGTTGGCATGGCTCGGGTGGGGATGGATCGCAGCCGCGATGGCACAAAACGCTGCGCCAGAAGAGCTCATCGTTGAAGGACACCGGCTAACCGAGGCCAAAGAAGCGTTGCATCAGGAGCTGAAGTCGCGAGGATACAACCGTTTCCTTCAGCTTGGGCCACGCCGTTGGTACCTGAATCCCAAGCTCTGGAAACCTGGGGTGATGATTCACGAGGAGGGATTTGCCCGGGTACGCGGCCGACCCATCATGCCCTTGTCTGTCCGGTACATGAAGCGCGTGGCCTTTCGGCCATCCTACGTAGAAGGTGTCTTTTTGCTCCAGTCGAAGGGGATGCGTCGAACGCAGAAGGCGGAGCTGGTTCGGAATCTAGAACCTCACCTACGGGCCATTCGAGACGCACGTTGGGCGATGGTGCAACCCCGCCGCGAAGCGGACCTCCAAGCGGAGCTCGCACGCCTGTGGTTCGATCGCCTCGACACGCACGGTACCTACCTCGAAGACCGGGCCCAGATCCGAGAAGCCCTATTCCAACGGTGGCTGGCGACTGCTACCGGAGAAGCGGGAGGGGCCATGCGGGCCATCATCGACATCTTTGTGGTGGACGTCGTGCAGACGTCGAACGACCCATTCACGACAGAGGAGTGCCAAGACGTTCGTGCGCGCATCCCTTCAGACCGGGAGCCGCCGAGTTGGGCGAACCGCCACGACTTGCAAAATGGGCAACGGTGACCGGCACGTGCGGGCAACGTCTGCAGTCAGAATGGAGGTCTTGTGTCACGTGGTCTTGTCGCCGTCGTTTTGGTGGCTTGTGCGGCGCCCGAGGGTGGGACGGTTCCAACGGAGCCACCCGGGGTGCTCCCGCCACCTTCACCCCCCTCTGAACTATCCACCGACACCGGAGCCCTCGAGCCGCCAGATGACGACCTACCGAATCTCGGCGGTACCGGCGCATGGACCATCGTTGAGGATCTCGACACCCAGACGGCCTTCATCGTGGCGGTGGGGCTCGAAGAACGCCTTTCCGATCTGTTCGAATTGGCGGCCTGCCTGGCGTCGGAGACCCCGGTGTGCCTCCCCCCACCGACCGCCCCGCTCGACATGGCCATCGACTTCAATCCTGAACTCTTCTACGTGTTGGAACCACCCGTGACCGCAAATCTGGGCTCCGAGGTTCGGTTCGGCTCCTGGGTGCTGGATCGCGTTGGAGTCAAGGAGCCTATCGTCTACCGAGCCCCCATTCCCTTTGGATCGAAAACGGGTGAAGACGTTTCTCTGTCCTGGGAGGGAGTTTGGACCGACCATACGACAAAGGCAACGGCTGCGGTTCCCCCTCCACTCGACGTGCTGACCCCCATTCCAGGAAGTGCCCAGACGCTCGCCTCGACCGACGATCTGACCATCGAGTGGGTTCCTCCGGCCAACGGGTTGATTACGTTAGAAGCGTACTCTCGCTTCGGCTTCTCCCGACTCTATCAGCTTGAAAACGATGGTTCGTTCGTGCTCGATTTCGACACGCTGCCCCTCTTGGGTGGTCCGCAGGACATCACCGTGACCCTGCGCAGTTGGACGACCCAGACCCTCTCGGAACTCGGACTCACCCTAGAGGTCACCGCGATGAGCCAAGCGTCATTCGAGGTGAGAGTTCAGTAAGGTTCACCGCGCCTGGTCGTAGTCGTCGAGGAGGACCAAGATGTCCGGACCGGCGTCGAACACGACCCCGTCAGGTTCGAGGACCCAGTACCAGGGAACGGAGCGCCCGCCGAGAAGCTGGGTCGCTTCGCCCGTCGGGTCCCAGACCGCCTCTAGCGGACCAAAGCCCTCCACCAAGGCATCCACGTCATCCTGGTCGGCAGGACGGCTCACGGCATCCTGCACGACGAACACCACACGCGCGACGCCCTCGTATTCCTGCTCATAACCGACCTGAAGGGATTCCCAGCTTGGCGCCGCCCACAAGGAGAAGATCTCAATGACCCCAGGGTCTCCTCCGAGTTCAGAGATGACAAAGGGCTGGCCGTCTTGATCCGTCAGTGGAACATCGGGAAGCCGCTCTCCGATGTCCGAGCCTACGGGAACGTCGTCGAGCGTTTCGTCGTCATTTTGCCATGGCAGTTCGAACTCGAACAGCCCCCCTCCACAGCCCAAGAACCAAATCAGTGCCACCCTTCCTCCACTCCCCTGGACATTACCACATCGGCACGGTGGATTTCTTGGCACGATGCCCGAAGCAACGTCGAGGCCGCGGGCGACCTTGGTGGCATCCACCCTGGATTCGCGACCGACCTGTAGCAAACGTCTGGTGAACGTGGCATTTACCGTCAGCCCAGATGGAAAATGAAACCTGCTACCGGACGAGGTCAGCTATGGAACGAAGTGACATCCAGAAACTCGCACCGGGTCTTTACCTGTTGCAATGGATCGACCCGGAGCGGGAAGAGGAGCTGACCTTGCTCGGTGACCTTGGTGAAGGCATCCGATGGGTGGCCCTTGCCGAAGGGAACTTCTTGGTACTTAAGGATGGTGATGGGGATGCCATGCCCGTGGTGTCCCGCTTCGAAGACGAGGTCGCCTCGCTGACGCGAATCCCACTGGGTCGAGGAACCGACCAGCCCCTCGCCGCACAATTCCGCCGGCTCATGGCGGTCGCCGAGCGGCTGAACCAGTCTCCAACGCACGTCCTTGAGGTAGCCTTCGATCGCCTCATGGAATCCTGAGAAATGGTGTCTGCGCGTCGATCGGTGGGAAGGTCAGTTGCACGGACGTTCCCCGCTCCTCTGATGTGTCGATCACCAAGGCCCCGCCTTGCTTAGCGCAAGCAAGCTGTGCGAACGTAAGCGTGAGCCCGCCTCCCTTTTGATAAGCCGCAGGATCCCAGTGCTCATCGAAATCACCTTGATGGTAGGCGTGGTCCACCGACGGAAGCGCAGCATTAGGCAAAGGCGGCCCCTCATCGCGGATGAGGAGTTCCGGTCCTCCCTCTTCATGCGTTCCCGTCCGGATTTGGACCACAGAGCCATGTGGCGCATTGCGAAGCGCATTCAGCAGCAAACCGTCGATCACGCGGGTCATCAGAGAGGCATCCACCATGGCTGGCGGAGACGCATCCGACAAAACCACCTCGAACTGAACGCCGAGATGCTTCGCGTGGGCCGCCAGGTTTTGGGTCGCGGACTGGACCAGCGCTCCCAACGGTTGGGGCGCAAGATGGACCTCGTGTCGATGACTTTCGATCCGCGAGATGTCCAGCAACGACATCAACAAGCCCTGCAACTCGTCTGCACTGTAGGCCATGTCGCCGACCGTATGCAGGGCAGGCGCATCGAGGCTCGGGCTTTGAAGGAGCAGCCCACAGCCCGCAAGAATCGCCGCGATGGGCGACCCCGCCTCGGGCCGAAGGAGCTCGGCGAGGCTGCGCTCGAGACGCTCAGAAGCCCGCCGGGCACTTACATCTTCGACGAACAGCGCTCCGTAGGGCGTTCCAGCGATCTCGAGGCTTCTAAGATAAACCGCCACATCTCGCGGTCCTTCGATGAAGGGAAACGCGAAGCTGATTTCCAACTTCTCGAAGAGCGGTTCACGGCCAATTCGATCGCGAAACACGCCCGCGAGTTCGCGAACGTTCATACATGGTGCGATCTCTTCGAAGAAGTCGCGACCCAGGGCCCGCTCTCGCGTGCGGCGGGCCAGACGTTCTTCGGTCTTGTTGAAGTGGACCACCCGACCATCACGGTCGAGCAACACGACCCCAATCGGCAAGGCATCGAAGAGAGCGCTAAGCGGGAACGGGGGCGAGGTCATGGTGGTTCCTCGTCGGATCGAGTCCAAGGCAGGGCGACTCGGCCCACGCGGAACAAAAAGTGGGGCGAGCGATATTCGATGGAGGATTGCATAAACTGCGTCGTAAGAAGAATACGACCAGACCGTGCTCCCCACGGCAGTCGGCTTCGGTCAACCGAAACCTCGATGAAGCCACTCCCCTCGATGAGCGACATCCGCTGCGGAGTGGGAACCAACCAGGCGACATCGGAAGTGACTTGGAGCTCTCCTTCGCTCGACTCGGCCATCCACACTTCAATTCGGTCCGGACGGTCCCGTGGAAGCTCCCGGATTCGCGACCCCACCACATTCCAACCTGCCGTCGGCCCGGCAACCCCTGCTGTCGTCTCGACTCGACCGCCCAGTCGACGTGACGCGTAGGCCCGGCGAGCCGCAGGGGTGGCTGAGCACTCGGTGAGCGATCTGAATGCGCCGCAACTCGTCGGGATCCCGAGTCTCACTCATTCGCAGCGCGTATGCCGCCTCAAGTTCGTCCTCGCTCGCGCCGGCCGGCGTACCCAGTTCTTCCCACAACGAATCGCTTCCCGACTCCATCGATTCCACAGCTTCCATCGGAGGCGACGTGGGTTGGGGCGCTTCCTGCTCTTCCGGCCGAAACCGCGCGAGGAGGCTGGTTGCGATTTCGTCAAATGTCTCGCGCCGGATACCGAGTGCAACCGCGCCCTGGCGAAGTCGCAACAGACGGTCGGGGGGCAGCGGACCGGTCACCACGAGCCCGCGAAGCATCATCTCAATCGCCGGCAGATGCCGCAACTCCGCGCGCCTCGCCATATCGTCGAGGTGATCGGTCAGGTCTTCGCACACTTCACAGAGTGCCGCAAAGTTGCGCATCACGAGCAACGCCTCATCCCGGTACTTGGCATTGCTCTGCAAACTCTGGAGCTTTCGACGTCGAGCCGTGAGTGACGCCACGAGCTGGTCGCTTGGGGCGTGCACCTCTTTTCGGAGATATGCCGCGAGATTCGGCATGAGAGACAATCGACAAAGCTCCGCAGCGACCTCCAGACGGTTCATGTTCCTCTCCGACGGTGGCTTGCGTATGACCCATCCTCCCTAACCACAAGCGTCGGCATGGAGACCGTCTGTCACGGAAGTTTTGGACTGGGCAACAAGCTGGCGACCGCCGCAGCATCGGGTTGGATCGCGGTTGTTCGGAGCGGCCCTGACGAGCGGGTTGACATCCACCTCCACTCTCGTTTAGACGAACGTCTAGAACTTAGACGCTCGTCTAGAGAGGTTGGAGATGTCCCAGAAGCCGTCCCATGCCCCACGCGGGGCCGACGTTCGCGAAGCATTGCTGGACGCTGCCGTAGAGCGCTATGCCTCGGGCGAGGCGTTCTCCGTGCGGGCGCTGGCTGCACAGGCCAACGTAAACGTGGGTCAGATCCACCACCTGTTCGGTGGAAAGGAGGGGCTTAGAAAGGCGATGCTCCATCGGCTCGCCCACGAGCAAGACGCCCAACTCGCCGCCCTGCCCGAGACCGCGACGCTTGACGACTTGATCGGGGCGGCTTGGCGAGCCGCGGTCGACGACCGCCGATTTGTGCGCGTGCTCGCTCGACAGCTCATCGAACATCCGGGTGAACCGGTCGTTCAGTCTACCTTCCCGGTGTCTCGCCGCATGGAGCGGGCCCTCGATGAAGCAGGCGTAGCGGACGCGCGCTTACACCTGGCCCATACGCTGGCGGCAGGACTTGGGTTCGCCTTGTTTGAACCTTGGCTCTCGCAGGCATTGGATCTCGACGACGACGACCTGAACCAATTCAAAGCACAACTTCGTGCCTTTGCCGGAGAGGACCGCTGATGGATTTCGACCATGCAAAGATGGTGATCACGGGGGTCCTGTTGGTCTTCGCATTCATCGAAGTGCTGGCCGGACGGTTCTTCCACCGTCAACAAACCACAATGAAGGATGTCGTCCTCGAGGTCGTGAGTTCGTTCGGCATCCCGCTCGTGCTGGTTCCGCTGATTCTCGAAGTCGCCCCCTTCATTGGCGAAGCCTTGGTGCCCAACAGCGAAGGTTGGCTGGCGGGACTGCCCTGGTGGGCAATGGTCATTGGGTTGCTGATTGGCGATGACCTGACACAGTATTGGTGGCATCGACTCAGCCACACGTCCTGGTTGTACCCGTTGCATCGCGCCCATCACTCCGCACGCTACATGTCGGTTCGACTGGTCTACCGCAACAACCTGGTCTACTACTTGCTGATGCCTGGCGTCTGGGTGTCCGCGCTCCTTGTGTACTGGGGCTTCGGCACCGTCTATGCGTTCTACATCATCGCCAAACTGACGGTGATCATCAGCGCTCACTCCAGTGTTCCATGGGATGATGCCCTGTACCGCTGGCCCGTCACTCGGCCTTTCATGTGGGTGATCGAACGCGTGTTCTCGACGCCATCCACCCATTCCGCCCACCACGGGCTGCACGAGTCCGATGGCGTCACGCACTACAAAGGCAATTACGGAAACTTCCTATTCCTGTGGGACGTCCTTTTTGGAACCGCCAAAATCACGCGGGGGCGGCCCACCGAATTCGGCATCGAGGGACTCGAGCCCGTAGGACTGTTTCACGAGCTGCTTTGGCCAGCACCGGTTCGCAAGACGGAGTCCCCTGCTGCCGTCGAAGCTCCCGCGGCAAAGTGAGCCGTCAGCGTCGGGCGTCGCGCCCGTCGATCTGACCTCGGGCCTCGGTGTAGACGAGGTCCGCCACCTGACCCGCCGCAAGGAAATCGTGGGGGAAGCCCAAGCTCGGTGCACTCACTTCGTGCAACCGCTTGCGCTGGTCGTCCGATAGAGCGATCTCAGTGGCCCGCATGGTGTCGCTGATTTGACTCACCTTTCGGGCTCCGACGATGGGAATGTACCGGTACCCCTGGGCGAGCACCCAGGCGGTCGCGACCTGCGCGGAGGTCGCTCCTAATTCATCGGCCACCGCATCGACCTCCCGAGCAATGGCGAGGTTTCGTTCGCCGGTGCGTCCCCGCGCTTCATTGCCGGCTTTACGCAGGGAATCGGCCTCGGCGCCAGACCGGGTGTACTTGCCGGTGAGAACGCCTCCCCCGAGCGGCGCCCAGGCAAGGACCGAGAGTCCAAAGTGGTCCGCCATCGGCAGCAGATCGCGCTCAGGCGTCCGTTCGAGCAGGCTGTATTCGATTTGCAAGCCCGCATACGAGGTCCAGCCTCGGAGTTCGGCAAGCACGTTCGAAGCACTCACGACCCACGCTGGGGTGTCGCTAACGCCGATGTAGAGGACCTTGCCGGCCCGCACCAAATCGTCGAGCCCTCGCATGGTCTCTTCGAACGGAGTGAACCGATCCCAAGCGTGCACCCAGAGGAGATCGATGTAGTCCGTACCGAGACGCTTCAGGCTACCCTCGACCGCCCGCACCAGGTTTTTCCGTGCGTTGCCGCCGGAGTTGACGTCAGCGTGGTCCATCGCGAGCGTATACTTGGTGGCCACCACGAATCGATCGCGGCGGCTCTGCAGCCAACGCCCACAGATTTCTTCGGTTTCTCCTCCGTGGTACTTGTTTGCCGTGTCGAGGAAGTTGCCCCCTGCGTCGGCATAGGCGTCGAGCACCTGGTGCGACGTGGCCTCGTCGGCCCCGAAGCCCCACTGGGTGCCAAAGCTCATGGTTCCGAGGCAGAGTTCCGAAACCCGAAGCCCCGACTTTCCGAGTAGACGATAGCGCATCGTTCCTCCCATTAGGCTCGTCGGTATGGTCGATCGGCCCGATTAGCCAGCGAGCCTGGAGGGTAGAACTACGCCATGCCCGAAAGGTGGGTGTGGGTAAACCCCGAGCGGTACTTCAGGCCGTACCCGAACATCCGGTCGAATCCGATGTGAGCCGCCCACACGAGCGCGATGGGCACCGCGAGAGGGGCGCCCGTCAGCGTGCCCCCCAACGCCACCGCCAACGGGCCGAGTGTGGTGTGCGCAGCGTTGTAGAGTGCAGCCCCCACGCGTGAATTCACGAGGTACCCCACCATCGAGAGGTCTGGCAGCAAGAACAACGCCGCATACAGTCCCCAGGAGCCGCCGAGCAGGGCGTACACGGCGGTGGCAACCGCGAGGAGCCCGGCGCCTTCGAGATGAAGAAGGGTGCGGGGCGCGCCGGTTGCGCCGGTGGGACGCCCGGACAGGGCGATGGTCGAGGGAGCAACAGACATCGGAGTCTCTCCTTGAAAGCGTGTCACCGTCCGTGATGACACCCTCGTTGTCGCCCGCAACGGTGCTCATCGCATTGATCGAACTGATTCCATCTGCTTAGATCATTTTGATGAGCAAATGGCCTTGGGAATGGCTGGAAGCGCTTAGCGCCACGCTGGAGCACGGCAGCTTGTCTGCAGCATCGCGCGTGCTTGGGGTGGCCCAGCCCACCGTGCGACGCCGGGTCGAAGCGTTGGAGGCTGCGCTCGGCACCGCGTTGTTCCTACGCGGCGTCAACGGGCTCGTGCCGACCGATGTGGCGCTGGCCATGCGTCCCCTCGCTCAAGCGATGGAGGCTCATGCGCAGGCCCTCGTCAGAGCCGGGTCCGGAGCCGCCGATGAGGTCCAGGGGGTGGTTCGCGTCACTGCGCCTGACGTCATCGGTGTGCACGTGCTCCCTTCGATCCTCGCGACGCTTGCCACGCCACGCCCTGCGGTCGAGCTGGCCACCCGAGACACTGTCGACGACCTGGTCCGCCGGGATGCGGACATCGCGGTGCGGGCGGTGGCATCCACCCAAACGGCCCTCGTCGCTCGCCGCGTGGGGGTCGTCCCCATCGTGCTCGCCGCAGCTCCAACGTACCTTGCCGCCCGCGCCGCCCCCCGGTCATTCGATGATGCAGAGGCCCACGACTGGGTCGTCGACGACCGACGCGGGGCGGTCACGGGAGCGCTGGCCGAACAGGGTCTTTTCGTCGAACGCCTGTCCCGGGTGGTCCGGGCCGACAACGCGTTGGCGCAGCTGGGGGCGATGCAAGCGGGGCTCGGGATCGGCGTGTGCCAAGGTCCGCTCGTCCAACGGCTTGGCTTACAACGCGTGTTTCCTGACCTGTCTGTGCCGATGCCCCTGTGGGTCGTCGTGCATGAGGATCTGCGCGCTATCCGACGGGTTCGGCGGCTGTTCGACCATCTCGTGGCCGCACTCACCGCCTACTGCGAAACCCCTCCCGGCAGCCTTCCGTCGACCCGTGGGTCCACGTAGGTCCCCCCGTCACCCCGTGACGGTTGGCGTCACGCTCGCCCGCTTAGGGACAGCAGCTAACGCTACGGGCTAGACCCTCGAACGGCGTCCTCGAGGTCTCGATACCGGAACGTGAGGCGCTTCCCCAAGACCTCTCCATCCGGGCGACCGCGGGTTCCCTGTGGAGGCATCACGGCGAGCGTCGGCAGGTAGGCCCACACCTCCTCGTCGTCGTTCCCGATGACCTGGGCTTGTCCCCACACATCGTAGCCTCGGTCCTGCAAGACGACAGAGAGCTGGTTACCAGCCGCGATCGGTTCTTCGAATTGGTCGGAGGGAAACTCAACCACCACGACGCATGGAAATTCGCTACAGTCCAAACCCACCACCGCGCCGCCTCCGATCTCCTCGAATGCGTCAAGAAGCGCAGCTTCCACGCCTTCCTCATGAAACCTTGGATCAAGCTCGTCAGGCCACTCAAGAGGTGTGCCTTCGATCGCGGCGGTCGTGAACCGCTCCGCGGCAATGGCTCGCTCCAACTCCTCGGTGACCTGCTGGAGCTGGGCAACCTCGTCCTGGAGGGATGACAGCGCCTGGCACAGGGGCCTTGCCTGACGCGCCGCGGGACGTTGCTGCACCGAGCGAACCATCGGCTCCGGCGCCGGGTCGGAAGGCGCCGGTCGAAAGGCCCACGCGGCAAAGGCACCCATGGCGCACGCACCACTGAAGCCAAGGACGACCCTGCCCAAATTCATCAAGGCCTCACCTGCTTTTGCGCTCTCTCGAGCCGCCACTGGAGGCGTCGTTCAGCCCCCTCCGCGTTGTCAATGTTCTGATCGACAAGGGCGAAACTCGAAACATAACGACCTTCTCTGGTGAGAGCGCTCCGACTAGGTCCCGCTCTGACATCGTCTCCAACGTCCAAAGCATCGATCAACACTTCGAGGTCTTTGGATGAAGAACCACTGGCGACCAACAAACCCTCGCTCTTGTCGATCGTTGCGACGCATGGATACTCGGAACAATCCATGCTCAGCACCCGAAACCCGGTTTCGTTCGCTGCACTTCGAACCGTAGCCTCGAACGCGCTTGAACGAAGGGATGGGGCCACGTCGTCGGGCCAGGGTTGAGGGATACCCTCGCGTTCGGCCCGCCGAGCCTTTTGGGCGGAACGAATCAGCTTGGCGATGGCGAGCCGTTGCTCCAACTGGTGCACCGTTTGTTGCACTTCCTCTACCGCAGAGGCGCAGTCTTCATCGTCGCCAACGGCCAGCTTTGGAGCCACAGGCCTCCCGGTGGAGGGAGGAGGCCTTTCGCCCTCGGCTATCACAGCTTCTCCGCCTTGGATGAGGAGAACCAAGCCTATGCCCACAACCAACCCAAGCGGGACAACAAATACCTCAAGCCAACGCATTGAAGGGTTTACCTGCATCGCCTGGATCTGTCGACGGTACCAACGCGAGTGTTCCACCAACGTGACCGCCACGACGTCAACAGCCAGCTTTGGCGCCGCCCTCCACAATCAATGGGCCGAATCGCGTTCCCCATCTTCCACCTCGCCGAACAGCGTCACCAGCACACGGCGGATGTGAGACTCTATCCCGGCTTTTGACCGAATATCCTCGGGGTAAAAGTGATTGGTGAATGTGGACAAGGTGAAAGGGAGCGAGCCCAGCATCATCAAGAAAATGAAGAACGAATCTGGGTCATGTTCCTGCAAAGTGGGGTGGCCTGCCCCACGCACCTTCTCGAAGATGGGTGCGATGGCCAGATGCAGCGGCCTGATATGCCCCACCAAGAAGTCCAGTCTGGGGCCCGGCTCGTTGCAGTCCAACACGATCAATCGTGAGACCTCGGGCAATTCTGCGGATTGCCGCATGTATGCCGTGGCAATGGCTCGAAGCAGGACCAGGGGTTCTTCTTCTCCAAAGCGTTGAATTAAAGGCATTTGTCGAGCCCCAACCCGAGCGACAAAGTCGGTGACCACCGCCCGCCACAGATCCTCTTTTGTGCCAAAGTGGTGCCGAATCAGCCCATGGGTGGTGCCTGCCTCTGCGGCAATCTCGCGAAGACTGGTGCCCCGGAAGCCACCAACCGCGAACTGCCGTCCCGCCGCTTCGAGGATCGTCTGGCGGGTTTGACGTGCGACTTCAGCGGATTGCCTGCCCTTTGATCGATCCACGTTGTCTCCTTTGCAATCCGATCGTATAGTAAAAGCGATCCCGCGCTGGGCGGTACCCCTCGGCCCGCGCACAAGGAGGCTGGATTGGACCTACGAGATCTTGGCCCGTTGCTCCGCGCGCTCGGTCCGGTGGCCCTTAGCGCCATTCGGCGAGGGCAGCTCTGGCGTCCGGCCTGCATCCTGACCCCACCTCACCCCGACATCCTCGCTGAATACGATGTTCGGGTACCGGTTTCGGACGGGTTCTCCATCACGATCAACGTCTTCCGGAGCCGCTCGGCGGCCGACCGTGAGGAGCCGCTGCCGGTGGTGATGTGTGCCCACCCCTATGACAACCGACTTCTCCCCGAACTGAATCGCACGCCGTTGAATGGCCCACCTCAGCAGTACCGGCTCTTGCCCCAGGATGGCCGCCCTACGTTTTCCACCCAGACAAGTTGGGAGTCGCCCGACCCAAACTTCTGGGTGCCCTCGGGCTACGCCGTCGTGAACATGAACCTGCCGGGGTACGGCTCGTCGGAAGGCCCCCCCTCGGTGTTCTCAGAAAGCCAGGCCAAGGCGTTTTACGATGCGATCGAATGGGTTGCGGCCCAGCCCTGGTGCGATGGCAACATCGGCCTCAACGGCGTCAGCTTCCTTGCCATCAGTCAGTACCACGTGGCGTTCACGAAGGCGTACGGCGGGCCCCCTCCGTCCCTGCGTTGCATCTCCCCGTGGGAAGGCGTGGCCGACGTCTACCGCGACCTCTTTCGCCCTGGGGGGGTTTGGGAAACTGGCTTTCCCATCTTCTGGTGGCATACCGAGGTGACCGCGGCCATGAACCAACCAGTGTCGGCCTTCATCGAACAGGAAGGCAGCGCGGCACCCGACTGGCGGCAGGACCATCCCGTTGCGGATGAGTGGGTCGAATCCAAGGTGCCCGCTCTCGAAAAAATCGAGGTGCCTACGTTGTTGTGTGCCGCCTTCTCCGACCAAGGGGTGCATACGCCTGGTGGTTTCAAAGCGTTCCTTCGGTTGGGCTCGAAGGACAAGTGGCTGTACACCCACCGCTGGCTGAAGTGGGACAGCTACTACTCACCTGAAGTTCAGGCCCTCACCAAAGAGTTCTTCGATTGCTTCGTCAAGGGACATCGCGACAACGGGTTTCTGGATCGGCCTCGTGTTCGCCTCGAGGTCCGGGAATCGCGCGACGAGGTGAGCGAGGTCCTGCACGTTAACTCATGGCCACCGGCCAAGACCGAGTACCATAGGTGGTACCTTGATCCTTCCTCGATGTCGCTCCAGCCGTCTGCCCCGGATGACGCCCAGGAGGCAAGCTACGCCGCTCGCACCGGGCGATTGGTCTTTCGCCGCACCTTCGACCAGGACACGCGGATCGTTGGACACATGGCGTTGCATCTGCACTTCGAGGTTCGAGGGGCCGAAGATGCCACACTCGCTGTCGCCATCGATAAGAAGGACGCGCAAGGCGGTTCAGTCCGATTCTTTGGCACGGTTGGGGCCAAAAATGATGTGGTGACCCGAGGCTTCATCGCGGCGGCCATGCGACAGACCGCGGACAACAGCATAGAGTGGCTGCCACAGCTCACGTTTCGCGAGCGCCAGCCCCTTGGGGTGGGCGAGGTCGTCGAACTCGCGATCGAGGTGTATCCGCACGCGACACTCTTTCGAGCCGGCGAATCTCTGGAATTGATCATTGCCGGCCACGAGATTGCGAAGACCCGACCACTCATCAAGGACCTCAGTGCCAACCGGGGGACCCACGTGGTGCACGCGGGGTCCAGTCGGCCGTCGTACTTGCTGGTCCCTGTGCTTCCGTAGCACTCCGGATCAAGAGCGTGGATAGCCGGTGAGGTAGGTGGCACGCACCGGCGTATCCCCAAGCTTGATCCTACCAATATCCCAGTGCCAATGGGCAGCATCGAGCCCGCGAACGAGTTCGTCGAGTTCGTCCTCGGAGTAGACCCGCAGGCAAGACACGAGGCCGTCCCACAGCGTGAACAGCTGCATGATGGGAAGGCCCCAAGTCAACAGCACCCACGGCCAACGAAAGGGTCGCCAGGCCGGCATCGTCAACGTCACCGCCAGCGGCGTACTCAACGCCAACGCCAACATGGTCAGGGGCTCTCGATTGACGAACTCGAAGATCGCGATGGGCCGTCGGGCGGTCACCGCGTCCTGCAAGATGCGACGCGCCACGTCGGGACGAAAGTGGTGAAAGGCGTTGAAGAGGGTGCGTACGCCCTTCAATTCTGCGGGAACAGCGGTGGCATCGACGGGTTGCGCGAAGAACTCGATCCGGCCGTCGCTTTGGCTCGCCACCCTCGAGAGGCTGGGCACATTGGGAAACGCGTCGGTGAGGGTCACATGAACGTCGATGCCCCGATCCACCAACGCATCCACCACGGGCATGAGAGGTCCTCCCCCTCCACTGCAGAGGTCGGTGATTCGCTGTTCGCCCGTGGCAAGCATGATGTCGGCCAGCGGTTTGGCGAGCAATCGCGGATGACCCGCAAGACGTTCGATCAGCTCCAAATACGCGGTA
Source organism: Myxococcota bacterium (assembly GCA_039208735.1). Lineage (GTDB taxonomy): Bacteria > Myxococcota_A > UBA796 > UBA796 > DRPG01. Next base: position 14,148 of record JBCCQY010000112.1, read on the forward strand.
CCCCCATCCCGAACAATCGCCGGAAACCATGGCAAATCCTCGAGTTCCACAAGGTGCAAACGCTTCACAAAACCTCTAGACGCGCGTCGAGCCCAGGGATCGACGTTGCTCAGGAAAATCTGGAGTGGTGGCTGAGGCTACGCCTCAACGGAACTTCGAAGCTACTGCAACTCAGTTGCGATTACAGCGTTTCCCAGATAAGCACCGGTTCAAGGGAGAATCGAGATGCATGACGTGTATTCGGCGACCGCTGCCGATACTGCGGTGGTCGGTTCAATCTTGGGTGAATCTTTCCGGGACGACCCCGTTCTTGTGCACATTGCCGGCAAGGATGGGCTTGCTGACGTCCTTTATCCGCAGGCGTACCGGCTGGTTTACGCGGCGCTCGGGCATACCTATCTGATCAGGGACGACGCGGGCCATCCCGCAGGCTGCAGCATGTGGGTAGGACCAGGACAGTCCACTGACGATCTGTCACTTGGCACCATCCTTCAGCTCACCTGGACCGTTTTGCGTTCGCATGGGCCCGCGACCCTCTATCGTTTGCTGAAGCTCGGCCAAGTGACGTCCCCCAAACACCCGAAAGAAAGGCACTACTATCTAAATGCCATCGGCATCCTTCGGGCCGGTCAGGGGCAGGGATTGGGAGGCCAACTGATGGAACATGTGCTCCGCATGGCGGACCAAGAGGGCGTGCCGACCTACCTCGAGAACTCGCGCGAACAAAACCTCGCCTTCTACCGACGGTACAACTTCGAAGTCACCGAGCAGTTGACCCCCTTGCCAGGCGGTCCCCCGTTGTGGCTCATGCGCCGAGAACCGCGCGAGTAGCCATTCGACTGAAGGTGTGTCTCGTAGTCAGCGAAAGCTTCGTTCGACAGGCTGTCCTTCGTCACCCGGACGACGTTCGTCCATCTCGTGGTCCATCGCAGCGTTGAGGTTGTTGCCAGCGATGTCTTCGAACCGCCCACTCACCACCAATCGGTGATCGTGAATGGGGGCCATCCACGGGCCTACGGGAGTCCATTCGGCGGTCCGTTCCCCAGGCCCGAGACGCCATTGCCCTTCGAGGAGCGTGCCGTTCGGGGCACGTATGCGAACCAGACGGTGCACCGAAACGTGGTCCACAGGCTCACCGAAATCGATGCCCAGGGGGGCTCGTGTGCCCGCATCAGGCACGTGCAACGTCCATACACCGGGCCGAACGCGTTCCCGGTCCTCTTCAACGGCCCGAAAGTCGTGCACGTAACTGGACTCGAGGGGCGCGCCGGCGACGCTGGTCCAAGTGGGCAAGATGTGCAGCCGGTAGTGGCCCCCAGCTGCGAATGCGCGTCCCAACTCGTTGTGTGCCACGAGTCCCGTCTTGACCCGACCGGGGTCGACGAGCAACGTGATGCGCCTTCGGTCCGCCGACCACAGCTCATGAATGTTGTCGAAGAAGACCCCGGTGAGGTCCTCCCCGGTATCCAAGCGCTCCAGTCGGAGATGGGAAAGGAAGTTTCCTTCCGCCATGGGCTGAGAAAATGTCACGTAGAAACGAAGCACATTCTCCGGAAGCGCCCCGGCTGACGGAAACACCCCCACGACATGGGGAGCGAAAGGCTTGGTCGCCGGTATGGTGACGTTCGCGGTGCAATCGCCCGATGCCACCGTGTAGGAGAGCCCGGGCGTAAACGGCAGGTCCGGGTAGAACGCTGGACCGTGGGGGCCCCTGGCGGGTCGAACCTGACACAGCACGGGTCGCTCCCATCACGGTCACGCGCAGGGGAGCCTGGCCATCCAACGAGACCCAGCGGGGCTCGGGGTGGTCATCCAGGGCCACGGGTCCACACGATGCAGGAGCAACCTGCTCGCTGGAGCAGCCCACAAGCCCGCCGAGTAGCAGGATGGCCAGCCCGCTCACTTGCTGACGTACTCGGGGTAGCCTTCCTCGATCTTCAGCATGTTCTGGAACTGGCGGATGGGCTCCTGCTCGGGCGGATACACGTAGTTGGGTACCTCGTACTCACTCTGGAAGTCCGAAAGCCGGAAGTAGACTCCCTTCAAGAACGACACGAGTTCGAGATCGCCCTGATCGATGTCTCGACGAATGGCCAACAGACGCCCCGGATCCTGATCTGCGAGGTGAATGATTCCCGTCATCGGCGGCTCGACAGCCCCCAGGTCGACCTTGGTACCGATGCCAACAGGCTCACTTAGGCCAGGCGCCGCCGTAGCCGCTTCGATCGCCGGCTTAAAGAGGACCTGACCACCTTGGTTCTTGTTCTGCACAAACAGCGCATCGATCGGTCCACCCTCTGCGTCGGTCGTCGTAAAGGTGACCATGTCCCCCGGCGTGTTGCCGTATCCGAGTTCACCAATGGTCTTGCCGCGAACTTCGGTGCCATCCACAAGATCGGCGATGGGGAACACCACCAACGGCGTGCAAGTGTAGGCCGCTACCACATAGTCTGTACCGTCAAGGTCCATCACCGCCATCGTCCGAATGGGGGCGCGCGTTTCGAGCTGGGCGTGAATCGCGTGGTAGATCTCAGTCGTCGTCACGGTCGGAACACCGGAAAACGGCAGCGGCGTCGTCCACAGCGTGGATGCAAAGTCCGCGTTCGACATACCGGCGATGATCAGCTGCCCATCGTAGACTTCAAGGTCGGTGAAGGACAGATCCCGCGATGGGAACTCACCGTAGAAGAAGAACTCGTCGGTCGGAGCAAAGGGGACCACGACCGTAGCGTCGACTTCGAGGTCGGGGTCGAGCAAGCGGATGTCACCCGCTTGGTTGATCACGACGATGGCCGAGGCGTAGGCGTCGTCCGATACCCGGCTGACGGCTAGGTACGCTTCGCGGGTCATGGGATGGACCGCCAGGTCCTTGATGCGAAGGTTGGCGGACGTCGTGCCGAGGACGTCAGCGATTTCGCCATCTAGATTCCGAAGGTTGTAGCCAAGCTTCGCGTCGGCGTTGCTCGACGCGGGCGGGGTGAGCGCAGAGACCGTACCGTCTCCCGAATCCGCTACGTACAGTGTTCCATCCGGTCCGAACCTGAGAACCGTGATGTTCTGGAATGCAAGCACCACTTTGGGATCGGTTTGCATGTTGGACGTGTCGGTCGCTGCGGTCTCTTCCGGATCGGGAGTGCCCGTTTCTTCAGGGATCACACTCGTATCCATCGGCATGTCGTCATCCGAATCACCAGCACATCCCACGCCCAGCCATAGCGACGCCAGAAGTGTTCCAGTAAGGGAGATCGTGCGCTTCATCTGTTCTCCTCTGGGTCCTCACGGTCCCGGAACCCGGAGAAGTGTCCCCTCATGGGATTTGCGCTACCACTCTCATTTCCGTCACAAGTCCTGTCCGCCGATCGTCCAGATCAACCAAAATCAAGATTCTATCGTCACTAGCACCGAAACAGCAGTGTGTCATCGCTTGTCGGACGCCGACTGGATCCTACTTCTTGGAGAACGCCGGTTCCACATTGCAGCGGACAAGGCAAAAGCCAATCGAAACTCAAGTTTCCGACATTGGCAGTCGGAGTCCTTATGCCAAAGATCGATCACTTGGTCGATTTCGTAGCGGTTGTGGATGCGGGTAGCATCTCGGCTGCGGCGCGCACCCTCGGTATTCCTCGGGCGACGTTGAGCCGACGCCTTACCGCGCTCGAGCAAGACCTGAAGGTCAAGCTGATCCGTCGCGAAACCCGGCAAATCGGCCTCACACATGCGGGGGAGGTCCTGCTGGCTCGAGCGCGGGCATTGGTGGCCACGGCCGAAGAAACGTGGCATGCCGTTCAGCAGATCCACGAGAAGCCAGCGGGACGGCTGCGGCTTTCGTTGCCTCCAGCCGTCATTTTCAGCGATTTACTGGTTCAATTCGGGCAAGCGTTCCCGGAGATCGAACTCCAGGCGATCGGCACCCCTGTGTTGGTCGACATGGTGGCGGAGGGGGTCGACGTCGCGTTGCGTTCAGGCATCATCCGTACGGACGGGCTCATCGCCAGGCGCTTGTGGTCGGAACGCTATGGTCTGGTCGCTTCTCCAGCGTACCTCGAGGCTCGCGGGCGCCTCAAGACCGTCGACAAACTGGCACGTCACAACTGCATTGTCGGGTTCGGCGAGTCCTGGCAGCCTGCCTTGTCGTTCCCCCTTCACTCGGGTGGGCAGGTTCCCGTTCACAGCCACTTCGCATGCCAAGACCCGTTCACCCAGCTCGTGGCCGCCCTAGATGGGATGGGCATTGCGTTGCTGCCGCTCGACATGACGAAGGCTTACGTCGAAAGCGGGCAGCTTGAGCGCATCCTGCCCCACGACATCGGCTTCGACAAACCGACGTCACTGGTCTTTCCGGACCGCGAGTTCCTGCCGTCTCCGGTTCGCGCGTTCATCGACTTCACGGTTCAGTTCTTTGCCGATGGCCCCTACCCAGGTGGTCATCGAGTGGACCCAAGGTTCTTTCCTGACATCGACGTCAACGGGTGATTCCCAGCCACCGCGATAGGACTCGTCATGGACGTGCATCAACTGGTCGATGACGATCGCTTGCGGGGAGTTCAAGACTGGGATGACCTCGCGGTCTTGGGACGTCGCAACCTGGACCGTTTGGCGCGATTCGCGCAAGCAACGGCAACCCGCGAATGGCCGGATGCAACTCGTGTCGAACGCCAGATGTGGACCAAGCAGATCCAGGCGTTGAACGGTTTGACGGAGTCACCCGGCCCTGTCAAACCTCTCCTCCCCCGCCTTCGTATTGAGTCGTTCGGCCTCGGGCAGGAGGTTGCCATCTTCGTCGGCGATACGACCGACATCGTCGTGGGACCTTGGGTCACGGCGGAGGTCGTCGAGGTGGTGAAGGCCCACCGTGTCGCCTGGTCCAGTCATCCCAGCCGTGGATACTACTGGCGGGTCACCGCACACACAAAAATTCCTGTGCTCGAGGGACGGTCGGAGATTTCCTTCACCACCTCCGAACCTCGGGTCCTTGTCTTGAACGACGTAGCCGCTTTGCTCCACGCGCGAACCGAAGACCCGCGGTTCTTCAACATCTTCGTAGAGAACGCTCGCCGAGCCTGGCACCCGTTGTGGTGCCTCGAAACAGGGCGAGAGGGGTCCGGGGAAGCCCTCGACCTAGGGCAAGCCCTGCAAGGCTGGGACTACGGTGTTTCAACACAGTAGAGGTGTCCTTCGCTAAAGCAAGGAATGATGCCGGACCACGATGTCGCCCAAAGGCCGGTCACCGCGTAACTACCAAACGCGGTGAATGCATTTGAACTTTCGTCGGTCCATGTGGCGCATTGATCGTTGCCAAGCGCATGCCCGTCACTGCTTGCTGTGCCCGTCCAAACCCGATGGAATCGAGCCAGCGGATCGGCCTCGATCATGGCACCCGTCTCATCGAAGGGGCGACCCGTGGCAGGTTCCAACATCTCGAGAAACGTCTCGCCAAGGAGGGCACCGTCCATGCGCACCCATGGTCCTTGGGCAGGAAACCGATCCACGGCATCGACATTGGGGTCCGAGAGTAGAGCAAGGAACTCTCCCGTCGTCGTGAGACCAGCGGCTGCAGCCAGGCTCTGGCAGATAGCATCGCCCGCTGCGATGCCCGTTGCGCCATTCGCTTCGGGCCAGCTTCCCAGGTTTGCCGACCCCGAGGCGCTACTCACGAACACGCGCAACCCGGCTTCACGCGGAGGGGACAGCGGCACGCTCTCATCGATTTGAAGGCAAACCAGAGGAAGTTCACTGTCACACGACCAAAGGTTCGACGCCCAGGTGTCTTCTGGAGGCCGCAGTCGCGTCTCGATGCCCCAGTGGATCCGACCGTCTACATCGGCATCTCCACGCGTCCAGTCCCCACAGTTGTAGGGTCGGGTGCCGTACCACATCCCGACCGTTCCAGACGGGCTTTTCGCCAGCGTCTGATTAAGAGGGTGCAACAGAAAAGCCTCGAACATGGTAGCGCTGTCGCCAAGCGGCAATCCATCGGGCCGCTGCCACGTTCGCACCGACGGAAAACTGTTCATGCCGCAGGTCTCCGACATCTTACCCTCGAGGTCGTACAGGGCACAGCCTGCATCACTTACGCCATCCGACAACAACGCCCGAAACGTCCCCGTCAGCCCCGCCTCGGCGGCTTCGCTCGTACAAATAGCATCGCCAGCGGCCCGACCTGTTGCACCGTTTGCCGCTGGCCAACTGCTTAGGTCTCCCGTGCCCCGCTGGGTGGTCACGAATGCGAGCTGTGTGGATACCGCCACCGTGACGGATGCTTCGACCTGCGTACCCGCGGCGCTGCGTGCGGTAAGGGTCATTGTATGGGTAGGAGACGCCGTCCAAGTGGTGACAGGCTGAATCTGAAGTCGGTCTCCACCCGCCCGCCGGGCCCGAAGCCAAGTGGTGCTTACCGGCGATGCCTCTACCAAGGTGCCGCCAAGCTGAACGGAGCCTTGGTTCATCGGAACGTCAAAGTCGACGAAGACCGGTTGAGTCACTCCCAGCTCACCAGATGCGGGGGTCACCATCACCTGGACGACCTCGGGGTCCGCGAGGCCCGTATCGCCCGTCATCGCAGTGGGCTGAAGTGCTGAACCCGTCTCTTCGATGGGCGCTGACCCATCCATTATGGAGTCTCCGCCTGAACATGCCACGGCCCATCCGACGAACAAACGCACCTTCACCTCCCAATGGGCAGGAACGTAGTGGCGAGCGGGAAACATGCTGGTGATCAAACGGTGATCGAGCGGTCACTCAGAACCCGGAATCACCACGGGCATCCCGGAACGTCCATGCCGCAATCTAAACCAAGCGAAACCCAAAAAGGGCCAGAGACCCGCGCACAGACTGCCTTCGATGCACCCCGTCGACGGGGAAGTTGGGGACGTTGGGGGAGTCGAAGGAGGAGGCGACGGTCGCTCGATGAATCGCCCGTCATGATCAAACACGTCGGCAAACCGATGCAATGCGACCCAAGCACCGTAGCGCTGTAGAACGTGGTAGACGGCTGACCACGTGGTGGGCTGACTTCGGTAGCCCTGGTCACTCAGCCACTCCGCCCTCAGCCGGGTCGGTGAGACCAGATTCAGTCGAGGCCGTCGATCTGCATTACGTTCCGACGTTTCATACAGGTAGTCACCGGTTTCGAACCTCCGAATCAGCTCATGCGTCGACTCATCGTGCAGCTCGCCAGAGTTGTAGATGAGAGCGCCCGCAATGAAGCGCCCCGCTCGACTCCGATCCATCAACGCAGGACGTCCCGCGTCTCGCAGTTCTCGGTCGGTTCGCTCCAGTTCCCACGACCAAATCAAAGCCGTCGCAACCACCAGTTCGCGAAAGTCTAGGTTGCGACGAAGCCAAGCAAAGTGCCCAGGTGGCGGTTCGAGTTCGCCTTTGTGTTCCGCGGGAGGCCGGTCCTTGGTGTCCAAAAAGACCGAGGAAACAAGCGCCGCCGAGCAGGTATCATCTAGCGTTTTCGCCAGAGACCGTCGGTGATGGACGCCTTTCGCAAGATCGACAAGGCCCACTGCGTTGACTGGATCCAAGTCCGCCCGCTCGCTGTTGGGCGCCTGAAGCATCAGGGCTCCGCCCTCGGCAAGAAACGTGACCACCACCTCGGCGTCATTGATGCGAATGTCGGAGCCTCGTGACGCCAGGTCGTGATTGACCACATCAACCGCACAACGGGTGGTTTGCTGCAGAACCCACTCGTGCTGCGCGGTGTCATGCCGTAGGTCGACGTAGCCGAAATACCGCTTTGGAAACACCCCGCTTCGAACGTAAGCGTCGAACTTGAATGCTTCGAATCCCACCACGCGACGCTTGAGGTCGTCCGGCGTCGTGGCCATGCCCCTTGCCTCACGCCACGCGAGCGCTCCCTCAACCTCAGCTCGAAGCACGCGACGCAACGCGTTCTCGTCCTCGGCAGGAGGGGCCAAAGCCTCCAATTCCGCGTCGATCAATGCCTCGAGTTCCTCGTCTGGCGAGGCAAATGCCAAGGCCCACCACAACATGGACGAACTCCCTATCAGAACGCGCAGGGTTCCTTCAAGAACGCGCCTACGTCATGTTTGACGTCCCAGCGTCGCACGATCTTGTCCTGACCATCCAGGAGGAACAACCATCGCTCCCCGTCTCACTCTACCCGACCGTGGGGGAAGGGAACCAGAGCCGTGGGGAAACCAACATGAGGTATTGTGTGGCGACTGACGAGAAGGGCCAACCCGGGCATCGTCCGAAGGGAGTTCCGATGCAGAGCCTGCTGTTCCGAACGATAATCCTAGGCTATCTCGCTGCCGCGTGTGTCGAGCCCCCGATCAATGAGACGGAAACGTCTGGAGAAGACACCCGCCCTACGGACTCACAGACCGCCGACACGATGGACACCAACGGCTGTCTGCCAGGGATCTTTGACCAGAGCAACTTCGATCAGGCCTGTTTTCAATAGGTCACGGAGCGTTGGGGTTTGGAATGCAGCCCGCATACACGTGGAGGGTTGTGTTGTTGGATGAATCAATGGCACACTTCCACGTCGAGTAGGCGCCTGGCGACCCTACGATCTCGTTGTCAGGGAAGTTGCGGTAAATCAGGCCCGCCCCCGCAACCTGACACCCGCCGCTCAACACCATCTCGCCCGTCGGGCACTGCGCGCCGCGTTCGTTGTTGTCATTGACATCATTAAACTCCGTGATCACCCAGTTGATGTCTCGCGCGGGTAGGGCGGCGAAGTCGGCCTGGAGCTGATTGACGTCCGCACGCAGGTCGCTCACGTCGCCCTCGAGCATGCTCACTTGGCCTTGAAGCGTGTTGACGTCGGTCTGCAGGGTTCCCGTTGCGCTCTGGAGCACCCCGACATCTTTTTGAAGGGTGCTTACGTCTCCCTCCAGCGTCGTGACCCGAGCCACGACGTTGCCAAGATCCGTCTGCACGGTTCCCGTGGTCCCTTCGAGCGTGGTGACCCGACCTTCCACCACATTGAGATCTGCCTGGGCGGCTGTGGTTTTCTGAAGGTCGGTGATCTCGGCATCGTGGGTGGAAACGTTGGCTTCGATTGCCGAGGCGCGAAGGTCCAGCCCATTCGCAGCGTCCGCCGCCACCCGATCGTCTTCGTTAGCGAGGTACGCGAAGTTGTCATTCATCGACGAAGCTCGAATGGGCGTATCTGGCTCGAACACGATGAGCCCCACCGACCCCGCACGGGCGAGTCCCCCAACCAAGAGCATGCCAGCTATAAGTAGGGTTGCTGCTGCCACAACCCCACCCGGGGTAATGTGAATCTCAACCTTCACGCTCCCTCCTGTGCTCGCAGCTTGCTCGCTCGTCCTGAATTTGACAACAGAGGCGACCAGAAGAGCGGTCGTGGCGAATCGCTTTGCGGGGAGACCTCGAGCGGGGTCCGCTTCACATCGAATGGAGGCATGGGTTCGGGGCGGCTCTCGATTAGACTGGACGACGCTGAGGACTGGGCGGTCGCTTCCGTCCTTCATCCCGATGTGACTTCACGCATCACCGAGTTGAAGCTAGGCGGTCGCTCGACCAACGTGGGGTGTATCCGTAGGCGAGCTGCGTCATCTCAACCTTTGCAGATGCCAGTTCGGCGAAGCCGGTGCAGAGCGGCTCTGCGAACTGGGCGTTCGGGCTCAGCACCTCGATTTGACGGAATGCTGGCTCGAGGCCTCGGACCTCGGACTCCAAGACAGTGTCACGTCGTTCGATGACGGCGTATTCAAATCCGCGAAGACCCTGGTCCTGCCCGACGTCCCAGAAGGCGATCCGGCGGTGTTGACTCGCCTCGTGGGTGACCCTCTCGGCGAGTTTGGATTGTGATCAAGTCGTGATCAACGTCGCGCCGCTCCTTACGCGACATCTTGGCAGACTATCCAATCCCGGACTTGGACTTCGAGCCTGGAGGGTCGATGACTTCGCTTCGCTGGATGTTGGTTTCACTCATGACACTGCCTGCTGCAGCATGCTTCGAGATTGTGCTGCCCGACAGTGACGACGACCCTGAACCCATGCCCACCAACCCGACAACCCCTCCCGACCCGACCGAGCCAAAAGCTCCCACCGACCCAATGATGGATCCCCCGGCGCTCATCGAGTTCGTGACGGTTACCTTGAATACCCTTAAAGACGACAAGCGAGACGACTCTATGATTCGACTCGAAGTCTTGGACCAAAGCGGCCGTGTGATCGCTTCGGATGAGGACACCTACGGGCGTTTCGCGGACAGTTCGACACGTCAGATCCCGCTTGACATCTTGGATCCGAGCGTCACCTTCGACGAGGTTGACGGTGGAGATGGCTGCATTGAATGGCGGGCCATCGGCAGCCTCGACCAGTGGAATGTCGCGTTTGACTACGAGGTTGGCTTTTCTGACAACACGGTGCTCATCGGCGTGGCAGGGAAGACCGAATTCTCTCAGTCGCGCACAACCTTGCAGTGCGCGGCGCTCCGCTAACCGCCCTTGGGGAAGTCTACGGAACGAGGTGAGGTGCAGCGGCATTCTGCAGCAAGCCTTATTCCATACAGTTATTGAATCGAGGCACGTCCTGATGCCCATCCCATCGCTGTGGCTCGATCTGGACGCTGGGTAACGCTGCGATGAGTTCGGGGTCGGGAACGAGCAACGTGTTCCAACGCAAGTCGATCCGCTCCAGATGCCGAACCCGTGCGGGATCGCGCAAGAGGGCATTTGCATCCTCGATCATTCCCCCACGCATATCAAGAGACGCCAGCTGTGGAAGAATCGGGGAGCGCAACACCATCTCCAGGATGGACTCTGTATCGGTTGCGCAGACAAAACCCAGGTTTCGCAGGGATGGAAAGCGGTCTGGATCACACAAGACTTCGAGGTCGCGCCACCGGTAGCTGACCTGCCCGTAGTCGCTTGCGCCGAGCCACAAAACCAAAGTCTCCAGAGCAGGCAGCTCTGCATCCGCGAGGGAAACGAGCGTCTGACGGGGCATCAGCGAGTGGCGAAGCTCGAGATGCCGCAGTGTTGGATGCTCGAGTGCGCCCAGGTGGTAGGCACATCCCGTCAGGGTGACACGATGAAGCGCAGGGGCCGCCCGCCACAAGGGCGTGAGATCCTGGAGCATCTCCCCAAAGGAGAGCAGATCCCGCGCATCGTCGTCCCCGACCGCGTCGAACGAAACGGTCTCCATTCCCACCACCAATTCGCGCAGCGTCGGACGCGGTGACGCGGTGAGGGCGTTCAGCACGGCGGTGCCTCGCCGGCGTGTCCGCTCCGAAGCTTCACGGTCGACGCCCTGGGTCGAAAATCCTTTGTAGTGACGCAGGATGATCGAACGTACAAACTGAGCACTTGGACGGCCCAGAAGCGAGGTCAACACCTCGCCGGCTCCGGGACTTGCCCCGTAAGGCTCGCTGATCCGCACGGAGCGGACATGGCCTTCCTCCCAGGTCAGTTCGTAGCCTGGGAGGCCAGAGAAAGGACCACGTTGCTGGCGGAGCTGCGCATCGGGGTAAGATTCGCCGTTCCCGAGAATGCCCAACAGCGCCGCGCCATGCTCCTGCAAGATCGCCGCTTCAGCCTTCGCAAAATCGTCTGGGTCCATCGTGGAACGGGCTCGTTGAATGCCAGCAAGTTGGCCACGCGGGTCACCAATGGCCTGCAGAGCATCACCATAGACCTGCAGAGTGTTGCTGTCTTCTGGATTTTCGCGCAGAGCTTCTTCTAGTGCCGTCAGGTGGTCCGTGTTCATACCCTAAGCATACGTCAGCCTTTGGATTGCTTGAGTGGGTTTCGACGATGGTTAGATGACGGTGGGCAGCTCTAGCGCGTACTCTCGCCAGCGTCGTGTGCTGGAGTAGAGATGCCTCGCCTGTCGGTAGCTTGGACCTTGGCGCTCGTGGGAACGGGCGTGGGCGCGTCGCTCGCGCTCATGGGACAGGCAGTGCCTCCCTTTCATGTCCTTGGCCATGAGTTGGCCCAAGGAGCGTCGACCGTAGCCAGTGTGGTCTTGCTCTTTTTGTCCCGCTACGCCCGTCGCCAGTTCCCCGAAGACTTCGACGCCGCCACACTCGCAGCCGTGGCCGCCCTGGTTGGATTGGGCTGTGGCCTACACGGTACCGTGTCCCTGGCCAATGCGCTCGAACATGGTTGTGAAACGGCCCACACGGGCCTGTTCTTTTGGCTCACCTGGGGCCCCTTGGGGGCATTAGCCATCACGATTGGCTTAGGCACTGCGTTCTGGCCCCTCCTCCGCGTCGTGGCGTTCGGTGCCGGCGTGGTGGCGCTTTCGGTGCTCCACAACAATCTTCGAAACGCTCTTCATGTCCGCGTTGCAGACCCCCTCATCGGCGAGCTGCTGTTCTTGGATCAGCGTGCGTCGATGAACCTCGATCCACGTCACGTCCTTCAGCGAATGTGGCTTTTGGGCGTTTCCCTCGTGGCATGGAGACTCCTCCGGATTCGCCAAACGACGGGCAAATTCGACGCGCTGTCCATCGCCGCGGGCAGTCTCCTTGGGGTGGGAACGCTCGCGTGGGGCGGTCAGCTTCGCATGGGATTTGGACCAGGTGAACAGAACATTCTCGATGGCGTACATCAGGGCGAACATGTCGTGATTCGGTACGATCGGTCAGGCCGGGCTCGACATTACCTGCCGATGATCGAGCGGGAAGCAGAGTGGAGCATCTACCGACTCACCGAAGCGTGGGGGTTTCCACGAGACGGCATTATCGTCAACCTCGATCTGTACGACAACGATGATGTGCGGCACGCGATTACAGGCAAACGTTCAGCGTTCGCCGGAGGTACAGGCTTCTTTGCTGCGATGACGTGGAAGGAAGCGCTCGACAAGAACACCATGTCTCACGAACTCGTGCACGTACTGGACGGTCTGGCCGATCGTCACTGGTTCGCGGACTTCAATCGAGGGCGCAACGAAGGCTCCGCGGAGGCCTGGACCGAGGGGTACGCCTGGGTGCCCGAAACTCACAAGATCGTCGCCGCAGCAGCCCGGAACAACCGCGTTCCTCCGGCGGAACAGCTGGTTGCCCCCGCCGGCTTCTGGGCGATCGAAGAGAACCTAGCCTACCGAGCATCGGGCTCCTTCATGGGCTTTCTTCTCCTCGAGCATGGCGTTGAACCCTGGCTGGAATGGCTCGCCACTCGGGACTTCGAACAAGCCTATGGGCGTCCTGTGCAGGCCCTCGGCGCAGACTGGCGCACCTTCTTGCTCGAACTCGAACCCGACGAAGATGCGCGGAAAACCGCAAATGTTGTGTTCGACCCCGTTCTCAAGCGTCCCGCGATTCGGCGACAATGCCCAAAACTGGGGGACCGTGAGCCGACGGAACTCGATCGTGCCCAACACGCCCAAAGAGCGAGGGACTACGAAACGGCGTTGACGTCGTTCCGGGCGCTACAAGCCGAACACCCATCCCCCTACCTGTTTTGGCAGGTGCTTAAGCAACTATCGGGCCTTGGGCGCCACGCGGACGTGCTGCGGGAATTGGAAGAGGTCGATGAGGCCGCCATTGGACCCATTCGAGTCGCAGAACGCCGAATCGAGTCCTTGGCCGCCATCGATGAACAAGGACCCGCGCTCGCGAACGCGATCGAGGCCCGATTGGCGTTGGGGCCCGATGCCAAGTTCGAAGACGCCTTGAGGCTGCTTGCAGTGCCCGAATTGGCGCCCCACATACCCCTGGCCTTGCGACGAGACAGCCCTGGCTTCAAGCTCGACTTGTTCAGCACGCTGGGGCGGCTCTCGGGCGCTCACCTTGAACATGCCAATGACCTCCAAGCCTTGGTGCTCGACATGTGGGGGTTTCCCAAGCTCACGCACCGTGCTCGTCGGGCCGAAGCCAGAAAGGCGATGCAGAGGGCGCTGGCTCGTTGGGCGGTCGACCCTGCGGCGTGCGACCCTTCGCCAGACGACTGGGCCTACCTCGCCAGGCGCCTCATTCAGATGGAGGACTGTGATCTCGCCAATACATTGCTCAACGCGTTGGCCTCGCCCTGTGAAGGTGCGGCCCACCAATGGCGTCTCGATCAACTTCGCGAACGCCTGCGATGGGAGCAGAAGTTCAACCATGAGAGTCGGTGTTCGCAGTTGCTTGGCGCCGCTCAGGGCGACAACCCCTGACGCATGGCCATCCGCTCAGACCACCAACCGGCGGAAGCGATAGCCCAAGGTCCGACCGTTGTCAGTGATGCACAGGATTGTGGGTCAACACAATCAACGTGGTCTTGGGACCCCTCGCCAGCATCATACTTCGAACCCAGGAACACCAACGTTTCGCAGCACTAGACGCGAGCGGTTGAACAGCCTATGCGTAGCTTCGCAGGGAGTAGAAAAATGAGAAACTTGCTTTCATCGTTGATGTTCACTGTATTGGGGTCAGGCTGTTTCGCGGGCAATAGCGGCGGGCAGTGGTACGTCATCCAGTTCAATCCGTTCGACTTGACCTCCGAGGTCGTGTGCACAGAGAACTTCGCCGACCTTTCATGTTTCGATGCCTTGGAGCCTGAAGATGGCCCGGTGGTCGAAACGACGACTGAGGAGAGTGGACTTAGCCTCACGGTTCTGTTGCTCGACCAGGGACATGATTGCCCGACGCTTGTCGTCGACGACCTTGTGGTTCTCGGCGAGGTCATTGAAGATGGCTATCGCTACAACTTCGATGCTTCCGAGGCGACGGATCGCAACATCACCGATCCCAGCACCTGGGCCTCCACGTACCGGGAACAGCTGACCGACACGTGGTCACTTACCTTGACCAAGACCGATGACAAGGGTGTGTTCAACGCCTCTTTGAGTGAGACCTATGAGTTACAGGAGACGGGTTCCTTCACGGACCAGCTCGACGATTTGACGAACCTACAGTCGATTGTTCCAGACCCCTTCTTCTGGCCGCTTGGCTACCTCGTATTTGTCGGTGAGGACCCTGGTTACTACTACGACGATGGGTATGCACCGGATGAGGATGATTGCGACGGCCCGGATTGCACCTTCAGCTTTACGCAATCCTGGACCTTGGAAGGCACGGGCTCAGCCAAGCTCGCCGCAGATCTAGCCGTGACGGACGATGTCGATCCCACCACATGGGGCCAGGCCCCGGGCGTCGGTGACGAACCGTTCTGGATTGGAACGAACGGGTTCTAAAGCGTGTGGACGGTGCCCACACCCCCCTTCCGATATGTACGACCGGCTGTCAACCCCCTGACGTTCGCGGTGGTCCAGGCCCACTCGAGGCGTTCTGGAAGACAGGCGAGACGGGCAATATCGACGACGAGTCACTCTGATATTCGTGGGTTACGTCGTCGGAACGAC
>JBCCQY010000113.1:0-29243 GCA_039208735.1 Myxococcota bacterium
CAGCGTCCGGGGGCGGTACCCGTTGCGCGTGTTCTTCTGTTCCGTCGTGGTCGGCCCCGAACAGTTCCGCGACTTCGCCGTCCATCACCGCCTTCAGCGTCGCAGCCAGCACCCTTCGCAAGGATCCAGTCGGATCTTCTTCGAGCAGGTTGCTGGCTGCGACGCTAAAGGCGGTGATGGACGGCGAAGTCGCGGAACTGTTCGGGGCCGACCACGACGGAACAGAAGAACACGCGCAACGGGTACCGCCCCCGGACGCTGGAGACCCGGCTGGGACGGTGGATCTGCAAGTGCCGAAGGTGCGCGAGAGGGCGTACTTCCACAGCTTTTTGGAGCCGCGGCGCCGTTGGGAGAAGGCGTGCAGGGCATGTCGACGCGCTCGGTAGAGCAGCTGGTCGAGGCGATGGGCGCGAAGGGGATGTCGTAAGAGCTCGGTGTCGCGCATGGCGGCGGTGCTGGACGTCGAGGTGAGCGTTCCGGGGACGGTCCCTTGGCGAACACGAAGGTCCCTACGTCTGGTTCGATGCGAGGTACGTCAAGGTTCGCGAGGACGGACGGGTGGCCTCTCGGGCCGTCCTGGTGGCTATTGGGGTCAACGACCAAGGCGAGCGGGTGGTTCTCGGTGTGGACGTGGCCGACAAGGAGCTGGAAAGTTCGTGGCGGGCGTTCATGCGGTCGCTGGTGGAGGGAGGGCTGCGCGGCGTGCAGCTGGCCATTTCGGATGCGCACGAGGGGCTGCGACAGTCCATCCAGGCCGTGTTCAACGGGGTGAGCGGGCAAGGCTGCTACGTGCACTTCACCCGAAACGTACTGTCTCACTGCCCAAGTCGGCCCAGAGCTTCGTGACCGCGGCATTGCGCCACATCTTCCCCCAGACGACCCTCGAGCACGCCACCGAAGCCCTTCGGCAGGCCGTCGACCTGCTCACCGAGAAGTGATCGACCGCTGGGCGCATCCTCGAGGAGGCCGAAGGAGACGTGCTGGCCTACTTCGGCTTCCCCCAGACGCATTGGCGTCCGATCCGTTCGACGAATCCGTTGGAGAGGTTGAACAAGGCGCTGCGTCGCTGGTCCGTCGGTGCTTCGCCTGGTCGGCATACTGCTTCTCGAGCAGGACGACGAGTGGAAGGTGGCGCGGCGGCGCTCCTTCAGCGTGAACTCGATGAAGGTGACAACGTTCTGGCCTTGGGCGCACGATGTGGCGTGACATCCAGCTCATGGACCGCGACCGGTCCGCCGGCCCCCTCGACCGCCTTCCGCCGCCCACAGGCCCTGGGACAACCCTTCGGCTTGCCCCAGCTCGTGAGACGGCCACACAGCCCACAAGCCCTACGACTTCAACGCCATTTCAGTCAGGAGGACCCGGTAATCTTCAAACACCACTTGCCGGGACTCTACCTACTCGCGACCGAGGTTCAGTCCGCAGAACTCTCGCCTTGACGGGGAGGAAGAAATGGTAAGTCCTTTGTTCTGGGGACCGACATCTCCGGTCCCGAGATCCGGTCCAGCGCCGCAACGACGTTGGCGACCCCGACGCCCGTTTGGAAGCGGGTCCAGGTTCGAACTACCTCAGGGAGAGAACCAGAAGGTCATATCGCCGCGTTGGTCATCCGCCAGGCGCCCTTCGCTACTCGATTCCTCTTTGGGCCACAACGCCGTAGGCGCCATCACACCTGGAAGGTAGGGGGGGCATGTCTAGGAATTCAGATGCGGTCCTAATTGAGTTAGCGCAGTTTGGCTGGGTATGGAAGGACCGAAGCAGAGATCGCCAACGACTTGCACGCGACTTTGACGAGGCCTGGAGCTTCTCCAAGACTGGCCGGCCGCAACCGAAAGACCAGTTGGTCGATGCCACAGCGCGTCAACTCGTCCTTATCGAAGAGCTGCTTCAGTTTTATGTTGTTTCGGATCCCGGGGAGCAAAGGCGGATGCGGGCAGCTGTTAGCGGTCACCCCAGTCTCAGTCCCTTGTTGTTGGCGGTGGCACGTCGGTACGCGGAACATGGATCGCCCGAAAAGCCCATAGACTGTTTCCGACTTGCTCTTGCGGCCGTGTCTCTCGAAGACTGCGCGACAGACTTTCGAGATGTCCTTCAGACCCTCGGAGACGTGTGGCAAGCGATCGACGCAGCCGGCCAAGATCCGAGGACCCGATTTGACGAGGCATCTGGATGGTCCGAAACGGTGAGTTCCAAAGGGGGCGACATGTCGACAGCGGAGCGGTTCCTTACGTTCGAAAAGTCTAGTTATCTCAAGTATCGAATCCGAACTGGCCACCGCTGATCATGACTGAAGTATCACCAAAGCGTTGGTGCATGAATCCACTGAACAGAGAAGCACACGTGGGCGGGCGAGTAGAGGAACCGCATCGCTTGTTCTCGCTTGCCTAACGAATGAGAGAAGCATCGATGGTTGAAGCCAAGCTTTCGTCCAGACGCACTCGGCCGCGGATTTGGCGATATCG
This sequence comes from Myxococcota bacterium, assembly GCA_039208735.1. Classification (GTDB taxonomy): domain Bacteria; phylum Myxococcota_A; class UBA796; order UBA796; genus DRPG01. Next base: position 2,463 of record JBCCQY010000113.1, read on the forward strand.
ATTCATGCACCAACGCCGTTCGGCGACGGCCCTCAAACGCCGGTCTCGCGGAACTCGAACACCTTCAGCCGCGCAGCGAGAATGTCGAAGTGTGGCAGTTCCTTCCAGTTCTTGAGATTCCCGATGACGTAGAGCCTGTGCTGGGCTCGGGAGACGGCGACGTTCATGAGGTTCGGCCGGGAGGCTGCCCAGGAGCGTGCCCCCGGGGTGCCTCCGCCGAGGACGAAGATGACGACAGGCGACTCTTTCCCCTGCGAGACGTGAACGGTGCCGCAGGTGATGCCTCGTTTGACCAGGGGTCGAAGCCGTTCGGCGGCGACGCGGAACGGGCTAACGACGAGGATGTCGTGGGCCTGGAGGCCATGCCTGTCCAACAACCGACGGAGTACCCGGCAGGCGGCCCTCCCTTCGGCTGGGATCCAGTTGCCGTCGGCCTTGCCCCGGACGTCGATCCACGATGTCGCAGGCACGGGCCTGGCCAGGATTGGCGGCGCACGCTCCGTGACGCCGTCGCCCAAGATTCCGAGCACGTCGGCTCTTTCGGGCGCAGCATGGATCATCAGTCCGTCGTAGACAGCATCGTTGACGACGGAGAACATTTCTTGGGCGCAGCGGCGGTGCACGCGAAGCGGCGCGCCGACCCACAGGGGAGCGCGGCCATGCTGCAGATGGGTGCCCAGCGGTGTGAGCCGGTCGGTCAGAGTTTGAACAGACTGCTTGCCCGGCAACCAGGTGTCTGTGATGTGATGGTGGTCGCGCAGGCGGGCTTGGGTGGTGTGCAACGCCGTGACAATGGGTTCAAGCTGGTGCGGGTCACCGACGGCGACAATACGTCGTGCCCGCCAGATCGCTCCAGCGGCGGCTTGTGGGGACGCCTGGCCGGCCTCGTCGATCAGGAGCCATCCAAACGCCTCGGCGCCGACGTTGGGAAACATTCGAGCCAGCGAAGCGAACGTGGTCGAGGCGACTGGGACCAGGAGAAACAGTCCCTGCCAAGCGGAAAGTACGGCATCGACAGGTGCGGTCCGAGGGGCGCCACGAACGACATCCATGGCCGCCCCGAGTAGCGCCCGGCCGTACTTCCCAGATCGAACGAGGAACGCACGCTGCAGGTTGAGGGCCGCGAGGAACACGTTGGTCCGAGCTTCGTTCCAAGCGGGGTCGAGCCATGGAGCGTGGCGTTCCCGATGGCTCTCGTCTGCCTTCCAGGACTCATCAGGTACATGCGCGCGGTCCCCGCCAGTCATCGAATGGATGACTGCTTCCACCGCCTCGTCCGCGGTATCGAGTTTCCGCTTGGCATCCCGCTCGGCATCGGCTGCGACCTGAAAAGCGCTCTGCGCCCTATCGACTTCGTCCTGCGCAGCTTGGTGCGCGCTCCGCGCCTCTTCCTCGACGGCCTCGGCGTTGCGCTGGCGTTCCGCAAGCGGTTCATCTTCGGAGTGCCACAGGCGGGCGGCCCTACCGAGTGTGAAGATTACCTCCCACCACGGGGGACGTGCCTGCCGATGCTCGCGCCGTCGCTCTCTGGTGGTCTCGGCAACGGCGGTGGCCTGTTCGTGCTTCGCTCGTGCGGAAGCGACGATGGCAAGCGCATTGTCGCACATAGACTTTGACCGTTTAACCTCGGCTACGGCCCGCTCATGTGTGGCAGTAAGATCGGACATCTTCCCAAGGTATTCGTGCGCTTGTTGTCGCTTGGCACGGATCTTGGCCTCGGCGGACACCGCGTTCTGGAATGCACCCACTGCTTCTGTCCAGGTGGCGGGTCCGGTCTGACTGTGCTGGTTGGTAAGCCAGTCCATTAGACCGATCCCCTCGGAAACTGAGCTATCGTCCTTCTTGGTCTTGGAAGTGAACCAAAGGGAGTTGACGAAAGCGCTGCGGTTCTTCTTGTTGCCCAGTGTTGCCGCGAGGAGTCCCCATCCCTTCGGTGCCGTTTCCGCGTGCCCCTCGTAGCCGACGTTGAGCAGTCGGGTCGCGTGCTCGCGCAGGTAGTCGGCGTCGAGCCAAGGCTTCGCAATGTTGCGCAAGTCTGGTAGCTCGCGCGAGATGTTCTCGACCGCGCCGTTGTTCGAGGATGCGACAATGATCTCGAAGCCTGTCAGCGCTGGAATCAGCCTTGGAAAAGAGATTCTCTTGGTCCCCATGTCCCAGCCGGTCCACTCTCCACGGACGAAACCGTCATGGGGCGAGGGCAGAGCGGCCAGCTGGTGGGCTCGATCGACGATGGTCGCAGCGATCAGGTCGCGCAGCATCGTCGTCTTGCCAGTCCCAGGCGGACCGTTTACCCCGAAAATTCCGGCATTGTCACAAAGGTGCGCACGGATTTGGTTGATGGCCAGTTGCTGGGATGTCACCAGCGAATGCGTCGGGTCTGCAGGCCAACGTCCGGCAGGCACGTTGACTGGTGCGAGCATGCCCAAGATGACGTCAAGGTTCGCCGGGCTGCGGACGTCGAGTCGCGTCGAGTCGTTAGGCCGTTCGGTGAGGTATGCCGCCAGCGCTCCCCCAATGTCCCTGTCAGCAGCGGCGGTGGCGATGCGTGCGAGGTCGTCGGCGACGAAACTATTCAGGAAGTCCGTATTCTGCTGTTGATCGACATACCGAACCTGGACCGGCTTGGCCCGTACCACGACATCGTGCGGTTTGAGCCACTCGGTAAGGCCGAGTGTGTCAGCGGCCTCGGCGACAAGCTCATGTACGAGCGTCACGCTGACGGGCAAACCTTCACGCGGAATCTGGTGACCATGCTCCTGCAAAGCTTTGGCCTGCTCGTCGTCCCAGATCTGGGTGAGGTACGCAAGCCGGGAGCCGAGTTTGGTGACAGCTTCTTCGAAGCCATCCAGCCAATTCGTCGAACTCGGACCAGGTTCCAGAGTACGGCCTAGAGCCCACGCCGCTTGGGAGACGGTTAGGGTGTCGAACAACAGACGCCCGGCGGGTGACACAGCGATCGCGAACAGAGCGCTGTCCCCGCGTGGGGTTCGCTCATCAATGTCACGGCTGGACTCACGAAACACGTCCGCGAGTGTGCGCTCGAGAAGGTCCAAGGAGAATTTGCCGCCATATAAGACGTATCGCCATGTCCGACGCGGCCCGAGATGTACCCGTCGTAGCGGATGCCCAGCCTCCCATGGTGCTCGATCCTCCGGCCCGACGGCATAGTTCCGCTCGGACTCACCGGCATCTCGGAGCCGCAGTGATTCTGCATCGGACTTGTCGACGCTCTGGGCGCTAAAGTACTCGACTGACCTCCAGAACTGTAGCACCTGCGCATGGCCATCTGCCTCCGCCCTGCTAACGGACCTCGGCAACCTGCTACTGCTGCTGCGGTAATTCGTCATTACTTGACTATTCTCCACGATCATCGATGGCTTGATATAATCATTCCTTGAACGTGTGTGAGGTCCCCGGGGGGCGACGTTGCACGAGGGCGATGTGGCCCGTGATTGACATTTCGGCGAACCATCCGCCTGAAACGCGAACCGATTCCGGCATCCCGAGTTCGGCCAGGCGATTCAGGAGCTTGCAACAGTTCAGGACGTCGACCTGCTGACCCTCCGGATGTCTCGAACGAATTCGACCTCCGAACTGGCGTTTGTACCTGAAGAACGTGTTTTCTGCTCTCGCTTGTCGGTGTTGCCCGACCTGCTTCCGCCATGCACGACGCTCGACGTCCTCGATTCGCTCTAGGTGGGCATCTCGGTCTCGATGCCATACCTCCCCCCAGATCTTGGCCCTTCGAGAGGGAGGGATGACCGGCCGAGCGCCTTGGCCGCGAATCGCTTGGTAGACCGGGCGCTGATCGTAGGCCCCATCCCCAATGACCTCCGAAACGGGACGTTCCACCCCGTCCAGCAGCCGAGGGGCGCGTCCGAGACTGTGGCATCCGTGAGTTCTGCAGCCTGGATCTGTGCTGCCGCATTGATGGCGATGTGGCCTTTCCGCCATCCCCTTCGCCTGTCCACGTCTTCAGGAGATTCGGAAAACCAGTTAGCGATCTTGCGCGTCTTCGGAGCGCCTGATCGTAGCCGGGCCAGTCCATCGCGCGATAGCGAACCTTGTACTTGGGACATCCCTTCGATCGCTTCGAGCCCACAGCTCGTCTCCGTCGAAGCGTTCGACTACCCAGGCCATCCATGAACCACCGCAATGAATCTTGGAACGCTTCGATCTCACGATGCCTCCGCCAGGCGCCCTTCCCCTGCTCCATTCCCCCTGGGCCACAACGCCCATCTACAGCTGGTGAACGGAACTTTGGCTAGTCAGGATGCCGACGGAAGCAAAACCATGAAGAATCGGAACGTCTTGGAGGAGCCGCGTGCGTGTTCTCAAACATTTCGTTGTACTGATGTCGTGTTGGGCATGTTGCCTCGGGTTTTCCGGCTGTTTCCTTTTAGAGGAGGACAATCGCCTCATCCGAACCACAACCGAAGACACGCAAGCTCCACCGGTTTCGATGCCCGCCGGCCAGGCTGCGGCATGCCCCTCCGTTTTACCCGCTGGGGCCGCAGTGGAGTTCAGCGACTTCAACACCAAGGGACTCACCGAAATCGAACTCATCAGTAGCAACGTGAAAACCATCCTGAGCGTCGGCGAGCTGACCGACCGTTTCGACGACCGAGTGGCCTTGGTCTTGCCTACAACTCTGGATGAAGGTCCTCACCGCGTGCTCCTGCGCGCGGGCGACCAAGTGGTCGCGGAAACGAGCATCGACGTTGTCAAGGCCTATCCACTCGATGTACCGCCCTCTCCTGGTACGATCGTGTACGCCGAGCCGGATGGCACACTCAATTTCATCCCTCCGCTGAGCGAAGGGTTGCATGTCCCGAAAGACACCCTGAATCGTCCGGACGAGAAGGGCTGGAGCTACTTCTTTTTATTCGAAGGTTCCGGGCAATTTTTTGACTGCAATGTGCCTACCGCCACGCAGGGAAGCATCGAGTTGACTGAAACCCCTGGCGATCCAAAGGCTGGGACTAACAACGGGTACGGCACATTCGATTTCGGAAACAATACAATTGAGATTGCGATTGACCGCCCATCAGGTCGTGAAACCTACATGGGAGAGTTTGGTAATCGAGACCCCGTTCGTCCGGAGGACTGTAAATCTAGTAGTGGGTCGTGCTTCGGCACCATGGACATCATTCTTAAATCGCTCCAGACTTGTCGTCAGCTGGTCATCACCACCGAGGTCGAGTGCCGGTTGTGAACCAACTCTACAACCTGTTCACAACCGGACTAGACCCCGCGCACAAGGTTGGGTAGCGTGCCTGCGGGAGGGCAAACATGGAGCAGCCCGAAGGTGGAGTCTTCATTAGCTACAAACGCGAGGATGAATCGCGCGCTCAGGTGCTTGCCGAGGCCTTGGTTCAGCACGGCTACGACGTTTGGTGGGATCGCGATCTTCGCAACGGCCAATCCTATCTCGAGCAAATCCAAGCACAGCTCGAGCGGGCAGGCTGCGTCATCGTTCTGTGGTCTACCGCGAGTGTTGGGCCTCAAGGTGGCTTCGTTCGCGATGAGGCTCGTCGGGCGCGAGAACGTGGCATCTTCGTACCTGTGGTCATCGAAGATGTCACTCCTCCACTAGGGTTCGGGGAAGACCAGGCACTCGATCTTCGAAGATGGAACGGCAATCCGAGCGATCCCTTCTTTTTAGACCTCAAGTCGGCCGTCACCGCCACACTAAGAGGTGCTCCCCTCGGGGCTTCGCTCGCTCATGTCGCCACGCTGCAAAGCCAACGACGCGTTCAGCGAACTGTGCTCCGAGGCATTCTGGCCCTGGCTCTCGTCGCCGGCCTTGCGGGGCTTACCGTTTGGCAACGGCAAACCTGTTGGAATGAACGGACCGTTTACCGGGCATTCATTCCTCCGATGGAGTCCACGGCCCGCACCGCAGGCGGCCTACTAACGAGTTGGAATGCGCTCTTAAGCACCGACCTCTTCAACAAAGACGCCCATGCCGACATCGCTGACAAACAGAACGTTTATTGGGAGGACTACCGAAGCTTACTGAAGCGATACGCAGAGTTCAAGACTGGAACTGGGCCTCGCGACTCGGCATTGACCCGAAGGCTCGACGACGCCATCGCCGCTTTCGAAGCCCTCCACGAATATGAACTGATGTCAATGAACGTCGTCGGCGCAAAGATCAACGAGTTGGAGAAGGCGGAGGCCAGGGACCCGGAGGCAGAGCGAGCGGTCCTTGCGGACCTGACCCTCAGGTTCGCCCGTGCACGCGACCGAGTGAGACATGCCCGTACGGCGTTGGAAAAAGTCTCATCAGAACCACAAATCTGTCGGTTTGGAGGCTGACGTGACCTGCTCCCACGTCTCCAGACCATCGGCGTTGTGGGTCCTGCGGGCGACGGCCGACTGGATTGCCCGAATGACGGAATCGCACATCAGGGCTCGCCATCGACGAGCACCAGCGAAGCGCCTGGGTTCTGGCGACCCAGAACCCTGACTACCCGCACCTCATCGTCTTCGACTCGGAAGTAGATCGCGTGGCGGTGGGGTCGACTCGGTAGAAGGTGAGCTCGTTGTACAAGGGCAAGTACCGAGTTGAGAACTGGCTATCCTACGAGCAGTCGCTCCGTCGACGAGGCCCGGTTCACGTTGTGGCTCACGCCAGCACTGCTCGACGCTCCGCATCGGAGCCGACCTTTGGAGGTCGAATCCGAGCGCGCCATCCAGAAGCCCAGCATGCGGAGGTTCTCACTTGCTGCAACCTCCTGAATCGCTTTACGAGCCTTGGGATGCCCGAATCCATTCGCGTTGGAGCCTAAAGTCCGCCGAGGGTCCATCATGATGAGGCCACCCGCCCGCGATGTCGACTTCCACAGCCTCGAGGTTCGCGACCGCTCGAACGATGTTGACGTAGGAGAGGTCCTTCGATCGGTCCCGTTCGTGGAAGACACACAGGATGCCCGTAGGGCGCGAGCCAGGACGACCTCGTCCGCTGCGCCCTCGAGCGGCAATTTGCTCCAAATCAAATGCTTGCCTTTGACTCGATCAATCGTTCTTGGGGGGCGCGTGAGGTGGCGGGTGTCGCCAAGACGCCGATCGATGACGTGAAACGCCCCCGGTGCGCGGTCGGGGTGATGCCGAAGGCTCTCGCGAACGCGCGATGGAATGTCTCGGAACTCGAAAATCCGCAGCGGGCCGCAATCTGCTTGATCGGCGTCGGCGACCCCTCCAGCAGTCGCTTGGCGGCTTCGAGCCGAACGTGCTGAACCCAGGCGCCCGGTGGAGTCCCCACCTCGCGAGCGAAGACCCTTGCGAAGTGCCGAGGACTCATCGCCGCCCGTCGGGCCAGAGAGGGCACGGACAAATCCTCCTCGAGGTGCTCGTGGACCCAGTGCACGAGATCGGCGAGGGGACCTTGGGGCACGGCCTGTGCGGCGAGAGCCGCGCTGAACTGGCGCTGTCCACCCGGGCGGCGAAGGTACATCACGAGCCAACGCGCGACCTCGAGCGCAAGCTCGGCTCCGTGGTCCTCCTCGACCAAGGCGAGCGCGAGGTCCATGCCCGCCGTGACCCCCGCTGAGGTCCACACATTGCCGTCGCGAACGAAGATCGGGCCACGCTCGACACGGCACGAGCCCTCCGAGGCGACGAGCGCGTCGTACGCCGCCCAGTGGGTGGTCGCACGTCGGTCGGTCAGCAGCCCCACGCGGGCGAGGAGCATCGCGCCCGTACACACGCCCACCACCCGCCTGGCGAGCCTCGCGAGCCGGGGCGGCTCCGCCACGATGGCATCTGGAACGGTAGAGGCGCGGATTCCGCCCGGCACGATCAGCGTGTCGAAGGGCTCGGTGATGGCGGACACGGCGCGGGAGGCAACGAGGGCGATGCCGCCAGCCGTAGTGACTGGTCCGGGCTGGTCCGCAACAATGGCCACGTCGTAGGCGCCGCCGAGACGGGCCGCCGCTGTCAACACGTTGATGGGCCCCGTCACGTCGAGCAGCTCGACCTGCTCGTAGGCCACAACACGAATGGCAGGATTCGACATCTTCTCGTCATACCGCCACGACCAAAGGTCCGCTACGACGATGATGAAGGAGAGACCATGCAGATTGCGTTCGTGGTGTACCCGGGGATGACAGTGCTCGATGCGATCGGGCCGTACGAGGTGTTCAACTGCCTGCCCAGCCGCGAGCTGCGGTTCGTGTGGAAGAAGGTGGGACCGGTGGTCGCCGACAGCGGGCGACTGGTCCTCGGGGCAACCCACACCTTTGAGGAGACTCCGCAGCCCGATCTTGTGATCGTGCCAGGGTCGACGGCCGACACCCCGACGGTCATGGCTGACGGTGCGTTGCTGGAGTGGCTCCGGGCGGTGCACCCGAACACCCGTTTCACGACCTCGGTGTGTTCGGGGGCGATGATCCTCGCCGCCGCAGGTCTGTTGGAGGGCCATCGGGCAACCACCCATTGGGCGGCGATGCCAATGCTCCAGCGATTCGGTGCGCAAGCAGAGCGCGACGAGCGAGTCGTGCAATCCGGGAAGATCTGGACAGCCGCAGGCGTCTCCGCCGGCATCGATCTCGCGCTGCGACTGGTCGAGGCGCTCGAAGGCCAGGACGAAGCAGAGATCGCACAGCTGTTGATCGAGTACGATCCGCAGCCCCCGTTCGACGCGGGCCACCTTTCACGAGCCCGGCCCGAGATCAGGAAGGTGGCGCAGAGGCGTCTCGCGGCCGCAGGGACGAATCCAAGGGCATTGCTCTCGGTCCCCACGATCCTGCTTCGGCGGTGGAGCCAGACCCTGTTCCGAACTCGGCGACGAGGCTGACTCCGCCCTTGGGAAGTTGATGCGATACCAATTCCTCGAACTACGGGCGCGAAAATCTGGTCAACTGGAACCCGGATACCAGCGAGGAGGCACATTGTTTGCATTCGCGTTAAGTATATTAGCAGAAGCGTGCATCTTTCATCCTCCGCCGCTGACTGCAATACCGATTCCGCCAAACGGCACACGAGGGGTTCCCACCGACGTCGTACCGGCAGTGTTGTTCGCCGGTAGTCAAGCAACGGGAGATCCGAACACCGAGCTTCGATTATTCGGAAGTGAAGTACGACTCACAGATGCGAACAACGTTGAAGTTGAAGCTGAACGGCGCCTCGCAGGGATACGGGTCACGCTCCAGCCGAGGACAGAGCTGGAACCTGGCAAGAAATACAGGATACAACGCCTGTTCTATTGGGCAAAGGATGGAAGCAGGCTCGATGAGAACACTCGAGCCAACATGCAAGGCATGGAAAAATTCCAATTCGATACCAGGTTGTCCGAAGAGGAAAGAGCGTCAATCCGGGAAGTGCAAAATGCCAAGTCAGTATGGCACACGATTTCTACGTTCCGCACCGCTCGTCGAGCGGATACAGCCCCTCGCCCAACGATAACCATCGATAGTGTCGTAGTACGATATGAGGAACCTGCGTCAGTGTGCATTGATGCACAACTGGACGTGGTGCTATCATTGAGTCATCCGCTGCCACCTTGGGCTTGGATCGATTTGATTCAGCCAGGTCGCGGCATCATCGAGTCCCTCATCCCCGAGGATGAAATCTTCGCGATTAACGTCGGTGACGGAGCGTTACGTGTCGATCCCATACAATTTTCCCCCGATGCGGACCTGAGACTCGAAGCACACGTCTCCGGACGTCGAGCACGCGAGCGTTCAGACCTTTGGACAGTCCGAGCCAGGCCAAACGGACCTGTTGACCCCGCTAGAGTTGACATCGGACTGGTTGGGGCAACGCATTCGCAGTGAGTCCTCGACTTCAGGAATGTGGACTGCGGTGCCGATCCGGGCTGTTCGATGCCATTGAAGGCAATGACCGGCAACGATTTCCACCACAACGCGGCGGTGGTTCATGGATGGCCGGGGTGGTAGGGCACTTGGACGGCCCGCCTACGACCAGGCGCTTCGACGGCGCGGAGAGAGCGCAGCGATCTACGCCACAACGCTCGTCCGACGCGTCGGCCACCTGTCCTGAACGAACCTCGGCCGCGGGCATTGACACCCTGGCTCGACTGCCCTACAACCACCCGAAATGAAACTCATTTTCAACGTGGCGGGGAACGTGCGCAGCGAAGTGTGGCCTCCATGGTGATGATGTTTGGCAGCCTGCTGACGGTGTCGCTGGTGGCGTGCATGACCTCTTCGGACGACCGGGTGAATGCGCCGCTGGAGGCTGGCGAGGATGCGCTACCGGCGAGGGTCGTGAGCCTGGCCCCCGCCATTACGCAGGTTGCGCTTCAGGTTCGGCCCGATGTGATTGTTGGTTACGACAACTACAGCGAGCGGCATCAGCATCGTGATCGCGTGACGAACGTGGGAGACATGCGGGCGCTCGCCCCGGAGCCCATCTTGGCCTTGAAGCCTACGCTGGTCCTTCACAATGGTGGCGTACGACCCCCTGAGGTTCTCCAGGCCGTGCGGGCGGCCGGGGTGTCGGTCGTCGAGATTCCCCACGAGCGTTCGCTCGACGGTGTCCGCACCCTGATTCGCGAGACTGGCAAGGCGCTCGGGGCAGACACAGAGGGGGTCGTGGCCCGCTTCGACGCGTCGTGTGTGGACCTGCCCGACGCTCCCAGCCCCAAGCCCGGTGCGCTGTTCATCTACGTCCGAGATAACGCCACCATGAGCATGGCGGGCTCGGGCACGGCGGCCCACGCTATGATGACGCTCGCCGGGCTGAACAACGTGCTCGGCGACCGGGAGGGCTACACCGCCATCACGGCGAAACCCACGCTGGATGCCCAGCCTGATTGGCTCGTCTTCACCACCAAGGGGCTGGGGCTCGCCGGCGGCGTCGAGGGCCTCGCGGGTGCTTCTGCGCTGGACGAGTTCAACGCCGTCCGAGAGGGTCGGGTGGCGTCAGTCGACGATTCCCAGCTGCTCGCCTTCGGCCTGGATACCTGCGAGGGCGTTCGCGCGCTGGCTCGTGCCGTTCGTCGCGTGCCCTGACCCTGCCATCGCCTCCACCCAGACGGAATGACTTAAACTCCCTGGAGAGACCGTGTCGCTGATTCTTTTCCTGTGTCCACTGACGTCATGGGCGGCCGACGATTCGGCGGACGCTTCCGCGGAGGAGTACGCGGCCCCCACGACCAAGGCCACGCCCTACGTGTTCTCCTGGCCTGGCCACGAAGGGCAGGTGACGTTACGCGGCGGCACCACGAAGGGTCCCGAGACCACGCTGCTCGAGACGCCCAGCGAGGCTTGGATCGCACTTCAGGAGGCCGACCTCGACCCCAAGGAGCGAGACCGCCGAGCGATCCTTGCCTTGGCCGGGGATTACCGCACGTCGTTCGACTTCTTAGAGACCGAGGTGTTCAGCGGCGACGGCAAGCCGGCGAAGCCCTACCGGTCTTGGGGCACCGAGCGGGTTCACGTGGTGCAGGACGATGCCGACCGCATCGTTCTACAGCACATCATGACGATGTACATCATCGACGACGATGGCAACCGGTCCGAGCCCATCGTCATGAAGCACTGGCGACAGGACTGGCAGTGGCAGCCCTCCACCTTGCTCTCCTACGAAGGCATGGACCAGTTCGTCGTTCGGGAGGTGTCAGAGTCCGACCGGGCGGGTCGCTGGAGCCAGACTGCCTACCAGGTTGACGACTCCCCGCGCTACGCGATGATCGGCACCTGGAACCACAGCGGGAGTTTCTCGGAGTGGGTCTCGGATCCCGCGTGGCGTCCCCTCCCTCGACGGGAGCGCTCGGTGCGCGACGACTACCAAGTCCTGGGGGGCTGGAACCGGATCACGGTGAACCCCACAGGGTGGGTCCACTTTCAGGACAACGTGAAGACGGTCCTGACGGAGCCCGGAGTCGAGCATGCGGACGCGCCGGTCGTCGCGCGGGAGATCGGAGTGAATCGGTACCAGCGGATCGTCGACTTTGCGTTCGGACCGGGAGACACCTACTGGGCGGCGACCGCTCCGTACTGGGAGATGGTCCGCGAGACCTGGCAGCCTCAGATCGACAAGGTGGGCACGTTCGTGGCGCACCGAACGTGTGACGAAAAGCCAGTCTTCGCGGCGTTCTTCGACCTCGCCACGCCGCTCGCCCAGGGCAAGCGCCTCAAGGCCAAGCGCACCCAACGCGAGATCGACGCCATCGTGGCTTGTATGGCCGAGTAAAGGCTCGTCTCGGTTCACGGAGCGTTGGTGCATCGTCGGGCGTATGCTGGGGTCCCGATGGAGGTGTCTTGACCCTACGCCAAACTCGCTTGCCCATCGCTCCTGTGCTGCTCGTGGGGGTGATGTCACTCGGACCGACCTGCGACCCTCTCGACAACGATCCGTTTGTGTACTCCAGTGCGGACGAGCCACGGTTGTACATCGACCATCAGCCTCTCAATCCCGCAGTCGGAGACCAAATCACGTTCGCCCTCGACACCGAAGGCTTTGCGACCACGAGTTCGGTCACCATCGATCTCATCGTTCCGGGACCCGGGGCTGTGGTCAAGACGTGTACGTTGAGCACGGCAGGGGATTGCTCCGTGACCGAAATCGGCTCATCGAAGGGGGCTGGTTTTTACAACGCAACCGTTGTCGGAACGAATGCCGCAGGGGCCATGGTCACCGTGACCTCAGGGCATGGCTTCCTCTTCGAAGTCGGCCGACCCGACAATGATCCCCTGACCGATAGCTTTGCAGTATTCCCCCTTCGGGTGCCGGTTGTGGATGACGGAATGCTGGAGGTGGTCCTCGCCCATGACCCAGGGCGTCCGGTAGGCTACGACGAAAACACCGCAATCGCGGACCTTGAAACGATCCTCTATGATTACCTGTTCGAAGATCCCATTTACCGGTGGCGGTCGACTCAGGTGGCGTTTTGGTACGCTCGCCGACCCGCCTTCACCCGACCCTACAACGAAGGTTGGGACACCCGGTGCGGACAGAAGCCGTTTCCGGACAAGCTTCACGCGGGGGCTTTACCAGATGGCCTCGAGCAGTACGAGGTGCTCGGTGTCATCCATCGCAACGGAGGCCCGGGTGGGGTTTCCGACCCTATCGACGGTCCAACCTCGAGCTACCGAGACTGCGCCGGAGTGGTCGCCGGGCCTGATCCGCTGGGCTCGTTTTCCGCACATGGTCAGCGTCCTCTGACGTTCATGCATGAGCTTGGTCACGCTGGATACGAGCTTAGCGACGAGTATACCGAGGAGGAGTCCACGCGTCGGGTGAATCCTGGCCTGCCTCCTCACCCTCCGCTGTCGTGTTGTTGCTGCAATACGCCGGAGCCATCCACCGGGTTTCCGTCCCTGGGCACCCTGTCGTGTGTGGGTGAGGCAACCGGAGGAGGCTTTTGTCCTCCGGACGCTCCACCGTGCGCGATTCCAGGTTTTCCGGGATCTGCGTTCGTCGGCGACCCAGAGTGCTATGAGACACCGCAGGCGTCTTGCCCGCCCGTCATCGCGGGCTCCTGTCTCGATGAGTTTGGCACGATTGTCCTGCCGACGGGAGACCCGATTCGCAACGCGTTTGCGAGCCTTGCGGAATGCACTGCTAATCTGACCGCGGCCTTGGCCTTCCCAGGGCAGGAGATCGACCCCACCATTCCGGCCACCATGTGTCGCCCACTGTGTGGCCCGAGCACCGATGCGACCTGCCCATGCGGAACTACGACGGATGAAGTGTGGATCGTTGATCGGAATCCCATCCCACTGCTAGCGGGCGGCGTTACGTCCCCGACCGACGACGTCATGGGGGTTGGAGGCACGAGTACCTCGGGCCATGGGTGGACTGATGAACACTGCATGGATGTTCGAAACTGCCTGAATTGGGAACTCGCACGCGGTCGAACGCAAGCTCAGGCCGAGTCGCACTGCCTTCCGTAGCACGAACCTCGCCTGCAACTTAAGGAGCCGGAGCAGCCTACCCGGGACCGGAAGAGTCGAGGCCCATGCAGACCAACTCGACCAAGATCAGGACGCGGTCGGGGACGTGTGCGACGGTGCGGTCAGCGAGGTTGGGTGCCGACGCCAAGCCGAGGCGGCAGCCCCGTAAGCAACCCCTGGGGGTTTTCAATGCCCCGGGGGATTGACAAACTCGGACCCGTGAAGATTCGCATGATCGTGCGATAGTGCGCACTGCTGGTTCGGCCCATTCTCTTCACGAGGAGGGCCGATGCCATTGAATCGACGGGATGTGCTGCAAGGATTGTCGGCGGGGCTGTCGCTCGGTGTTCCGGGTACCTCGGCCGCGGCGTCCTGCAGTCCTGGCCTTTGTCCCACGCCGGTCGGGCTTGGACGGGCCGGTGGATACAAAATTCTGGAGATCTTCCTGTCTGGAGCATTTTCGCATCGCGAAACGCTCTACATCGAGAACCCCACGGTCTCGATCCCGTGGCGAACCGTCGACACGTTTGATCCGAGGCTCACGACCACCCTCATGCCCCCAACGGCGCCCGCGGCTTGGCGCTCCTACCTACCTTCGGCACAAGACTATTACGAGCGCGACTACCAGCTGAATGGCGAGGGCGGCACCGTGCACCTCGGCCCTGGCGGTGCACCTCTCGTCAAGGAGTATGGGCCTATCGGGGCTCGGCGAACCCTCCTGGAACGAGCGCGGTTGGTGACCGTGTCGCACCGATACCCAGTGCATCGGGAAGCTCAACGCGTCATGCTCCATGGAGACCTGGCCGAAGGGGAGCGTCGGGGAGCGGGGCCGGGTGCGGTCATCTCCCGCTTTCGGTCGACCAGCCAGCTCGCTCCAAGTTTCGTTTTTTACAGCGAGATTTCGGGCGATGCAAGACAGACGCGTGACTTCGCCATTGATCCGGGTCTTCATGGGAGCATTTACGCTCCGATCGCCATTCCCTTCTCAGACCCAAGCATTGTCAACCGGCTCGGCGCGGTCACCAATGGGGACCGTGAACGGCTCATCCGGCTTCACCACGCGGACTACGCACGGAGGCTTACGTTCACCTCCGCGCCGCTTGCCGGCGAACGCGCACGGGCTCGGGCGTTCGATCGCCTCATTTCGACGTTCGATAGCGCTCGGGAAGGCTCGGCCTATGCATCGGCGCTATCCGCGCTGGTGCCTTCAGGTCAAACCGTCGAAACGTTCTGGACCAATCCCACACGTCGCGCGATTCAGGCCTCTGCGGATCTCCTCGCGACCACCGCGACGGCCTATTGCGGAGTGATCGACCCCGGTGTGGAAGGGTCGGTGTACGACACCCACGATGAGGATGCCGCTACGACGGCGTTAATGCATACAGGAAACCTCATCAATGTTCTGCGCACGGTGCACGAACTGGTGAGCCTTGGGACGATCGATCTGGATCAAACGTTGGTGGCAATCACCACAGAGTTTGGCCGGCACGACTATGGAGGCGATAGGTCGAACCACTTTAATTCTGCCTTCAACGTCCTGTTCGTGGGCGGCCCGATCGCAAAACCGGTAACGGGCGCTCCGCGTCACCTGGTCGGTCATATTGACGTTAGCGACCCGCCCGTGGCGAAGCCTCCGTCAACCTTCTCGACCCCCCTTGGGCCGAGCGACGTCCGAGCCGCCATGCTCGCCGCCGCGGGCGTCCATCCCATCCAGACCACCGTATTCGAAACCACCGATCTCAAGCGTAGCGCGGACCCTGACCAGATCGCCGAAGATCTCTTCGGCACGTTCTTTGCGTAGGAGGCTCCCATGAACCGTGCCCTCGGGCCGATCCTCGTTGCCTGTTTTACGACCAGTTGCGGGTGGTCCGTACCGGCTCGCGATGCCGGAGACGACGCCTTCGCCCTGCAGGCCATACGCGTCGTTCTCGGGCGCCAACCGCTCGGAACCGCCGAGGTCCGCGCGCTCGCGGATGTCGCGAGGGTTTCGGGCCGCCAGCGTGCACTCGAAGCACTCTTCGAAAGGCCAGAGTATGTCGCCCATTGGTCGAATGTGCTCGCCGATGACTTGCAGGTGCAGCGAAACGGCCCCATGGCTGTCGATCCGAACTGCACGGCGGCGCCGTTACTGCCTCCGTGGGCCAGCCAATCGCTCGCGTATCACCTGGCCACGGCCTCACCCAACATCCCGTTTTGTTTCAGCATCGAAGTCGTTCCCTTCGAGCCGGTGAGCTGGGACCTAGACCTGGCCGTCGAAGAACTGAGCAGCCAGGCGGACGTGACGCTCGATACCCTCCCACCGTTCGAAGTCTCGCTCGATCCCCCCACCTTTGAACCTCTGCCGCCAGGTCCTGGGACGTTTGACGATCTGGGTGACGGCAACACCATGCAGAGCTTCTACACCGAGGTGGAACTTGAGCCCATCGACGTTGACCGGTGGATGCGCCTTCGAGAGGCCGTTGAGGACTGCTCTCCCTTCAACCTCACCGATGCCGCGGAGGCGGTTGTGAGGGCCGACCGCCTCGATGGTCTGTACCGAATGTACCTTCCGGTGCTGCGCAATCAATACCGTACCCTGGGCCCTGATCCGGCGACTGAACGGGAGCGCCAGGCCACCTTCGGCAGCCTCTTCATGGAAATCTACCTTCAGCGGGATCCGACCTGCATGGGTTGCCACACATCGACCTGGTCCAAAACCAACCCCCATCCTATCGCTCCGAACCCGTGGGACCGTTTCCATCCGATCTGGGTCGGCCTGCCGGTGCCTTGGGATCTCGAGGGGAACGTGTTCTCCTTGGACCAAGGCGCCAGCTTCGAGTATGGGGGGGATGGCGGTTCAGCAGTTCGACAGCGCGTGAACCGTAACTTTGACAGCCGGAACCGTAGCGGTGGCATGAAGCCTTGGGGCATCGATGCGGCCTGTGCCGACAATTACGTGTGGCCGCTCGAACTCGAAGGGGCTCACTTTGCAGAAGTGACGCCCGACAACGCAGGTGTGTTGGCCCTTTCGATGGCGCTCGGCCGCGGTACGAACAGCCTTTCCACCGCAACGCCGGTACTTCCCGATTGGCCTGCCTGGCGGGCCGAACAAGCCACCGGGGTGCTTCCCTCTGTCGAACTTCCCTGCGAGAGCTGCCACGATGCAGATCGGATTCGAACGATCGTTGCATCCACTACGGACGCTCGACTGTTCCGCCTCCTTCAGTCCGACGTGCCGGGCATGGGCCAACAGGCTTCGGACCCTGATTACGCTCTGGCTCTCATCGAGGAGCTCCGCGCGAAGTACGGTCAAGTGCCAACCTTCGAACTAGAGAACCGCGATCAGGCGTTCGCCATACTGGTTGCAACAACCATTGCGAATCATGTCGCAGAAGCCGTCTGGGGCGAGCCGCTCACCCTGGCCCATCGGTTCCCCCGCAACGGACAACAAGCCCTCGCCCTCGCCGACCTTACGCGGGTCGTATCCGCCCGGTTCAGCCTTCGCGACGCCCTCGAGCGAGTGCTCCTGAGCGAGGCGTTCAACCGTACGGCACCGGCTGACCCCACAACGGTGCCCTACGACCTCCCGATGTTGCCCTACCCAGAGGCCGAGCTGGCCCCGGAAACGACGGTCGTGCCGGCCGAGAATCTTGGCAATTCGGAGGGAGATTTCGTCCATCGAGCGAGTCCTCACGTGATGTTGCAACAGGTCGCAGGCGCCCTTGGGTGGCCGCGTGTCCCCATTGCGGGTGATCCAACCGCCTATCCGACCCGTGAATTGCTCCAGTCACTTGGCCGCCACACGGATGTCCTCCACCCTGAACAGACCGATCATGCACTTGCGGCCTGGCTGGTCTGGGAACAGGAGGTCGCCAGCTGTGAGAAGCCGGCGGAAGTCTTCGCGGGAGATGTGCGGCCGATGGGCGGGTCGTTCCCCTCAGCGCAGCGTTACGATCGTCTGTCTGCCGACGAGTGGATCGACTGGATCGACGTCCTCGTCCAAGCTGGCCAAAATCGCCAAATGACCTGGCGCGAACTCTTCGAAGCCATCAAGGATCGTCTGGTGACCGAAGCGAAGCTCTGGGAGTCCGAAGAAGAGGTGCTCCGAGACTGGTTCGGGTTGGTGAGTCTGGACGACCAACCCGAATGGAACGACGACACCGAACGAGTGCTGCGTGGCTTCTGCGGAGCGCTACTGCGAACGCCAGAATTCGTGCTGCGCGGGCTCGGCCCCGCACGGCCCATGGATGGCCCCCTCAACCCCATCTGCTTCGATGACGAACCCTGCACCGTCGCCGAACGGCTGGAGCGCTTCATGAACGCTCCAGTCGAGTCTTCGGATTAGGACCGCTGTGCGCGACGGAATCATGGACTGAACATTGCCAACGCGGATAGGAGTCGGCCGGGACATGCGCTATTTCCCATACCCACCGTAGGCGCGGCCCCCCGAGCCCAAGCCACTGCGCCCTCCATAGTTGGGGCCCGGCGTGCCGTAGGCCCTGCGGTAGAGGAGGTCGCGCCTGGTACGCTGGCCTGAGGCGACGGCGCTCGACGATGGGAAGCGCTTGCGGGTCCATACCCCCATGAGCCCGTAGACCGCGAGGTCGCCGTGCTTACCCAGGTAGGTCTTACCTTCTCCGCGGGCCGCCACGTAGGCATCGTACTCGGCCCGCGTGATCGGCCTGTAGTTCGCCTTGTCGGTCCCCCAATAGACCTCCTTCATCCATGCAGAGCCGGCGTTGAAGGTCCAAGTCGCCGTCGGTCCGGAGCCCGACCAGCGGCCGTGACGCCGATCATTGACGTAGTGCCAGCCGGGTGGCGTCGGATGGGTGTCGGCGTCGGACATGAGCTGGCCTGGCGCCTTGTGCAGAATCACCATGCCAACGGCCGTCTGCGTGACCTTGGACCGCGCGCCAACCGGCTGCCACGAGCCCTCCGTGGTGGTCCAGGGACCGGACTCGCCGGCCTTGCCCTGAATGGTGAGCAGCTTGAGCTGTGCCGCTCTTCCTGGGCGCCAGTCGACCAGGATCCAGTCGATCGTGTCCCCGACGAGTTCCACCTCCTCGGCCTGCTCCTCCTCGATCGCGACGAGCACGTCCAACGCATTCTCTCCGGCAACCACGGCCTGTCCCATAGCGTAGGCGTCCGAGGCGTCGGCCGCTTGGACACCGCGGTCATGATGCCTCTCGACCGACTTGCGGGCATCTCGCAGCGAAGCCTCCATGCCGTTGATCGCTTCCCGTAGCTTGGGCCAGCGACGCACGGTGGCGCGATAGTCCGCGAACCAGGTCTTGTCGCTTTCCCGCTCCGTGAGCGCCTTGCCCACTACACCAAGGCGAGCCCTCCATTTGGGCGCGTCCTCTGAATAGGAGAGGATCCGTTGCAGTCGCTGGATGGACTCGCCGCAGTCCATCGCCGCCTCGGTATAGACCGCGCGTGCTGCGTCAATGGCCTCGCGGTCCTCCTCGGCCGTGACGAACCAAGCGCTCGCAATCGCCTGGACGCTCTCCAGACGGTCCACGCGGGCGAGTTCGCGTTCGCTCTGCTTACCGATGTCGGCGCGGATTCGAGCCACCTCGTCAACCGGAGTTCATGTAGTCGGGTGCGCGGGCAACAAGGGCGTCGGAATCCCGCAAGCAGGTTTCCGCAGCGCCCATCACTTTGACCGCCGCGGCGACGCCAGCCGTGACCGCGGACTGGGCCCGCCTACTGGCCCCGGCAGTCAAGAGGAAGACCGTAGCCACGGCGGCCAGGAGTCCACCGCCCACGAGGACACCCAGTCCTGACCCATGCGTCCCCCCAGCGGCATGCGATACTCCGACTCCGGATAGTTCACCCCACACCACGAGGCGAGCCACGGTTCGAGGGAAACTCCGAGTCTAGACATCGGAGCTAAACGGGAGGTTCCGGGAGCGCATCTTCAGGCGCTACAGTCGAAAAAACAGGGAGGTCTCGTGCGAATTGGTGTGTGTGTGTTGATGGCGGGGTTGACGGTCTCCTGTGCCAAGAAACCATCGGCGGGGTCGGGGATTCGAGATGAGGGAGAGGTCGCGCAGGGCGACGTCGGTGAATCGGAACTGCTGGGCCAGATCCGGACCGCAGTCGACCCTGCCTTTGTGTACGAGTACTCCCAGACTCGCTTCGTTCCGCCGCAGGGCAAGACCCTCCTCATCATGGGCCAGACCGTCCAGAGAATCGAAGAGCACGTCGAGGCGTTCCCCGATCGACCTCTGCCCGGTGGGTGGTCGGCCTATTGGCCCATCAACAAGTTCGAGGGAATCAAGAAGCCGCACACGAATCAGACCGGCGGTACCCAACACCATCAGTGGTTGATCAACAAGTTCCCCGATACCGTGCTGCACAGTGCGATCTGGATGGTCGGGACGTGGGATGTCGCCAATAATACAATCAATGGCGAATACGACGATGTTGTTGAGCGATATGCAGCGTGGGCTCGTAACATCGATCGCCCGTTGTACCTTCGCATTGGGTACGAGTTCGACGGGCCCCACAACGAGCTCGATCCCGTCCAGTACGTCGCAGCGTATCGCCATGTCGCGGACCTTCTTCGGAGCGAGGGACTCGACAACGTTGCGCTTGTCTGGCATTCCTACGCGTCAACACCCTTCCAGGATCACCCGGTCGAGGCGTGGTACCCCGGCGACGACTACGTCGACTGGGTCGCGATTTCCACCTTCGATCAGGCGTATAGCGGCGGATTCGGGGTCTACGGCGACGCAGTGCTCGAGTTCGCAAAGGCCCATGGCAAGCCGGTCATGATCGCGGAGGCCAATCCCGTCCGAGGCATCACGACGGACGGTGTCGAGGCATGGGAGGATTGGTTTGTGAACTTCTTTTCGCTGGTGCACGAAAAGAACATCAAAGCCGTGGCGTTCATCAACGAAGACTGGAGGAGCTTCGGCCCCAACGGCCTGTTGGATTGGCAGGATGGGCGACTCGTCAACAACCCGACCATCGCGGAGGCATGGTTTGAGGAGACGAGCCGCGAGCGGTATCTGAAGCAGTCTCCCGATCTGTTCGCGACGTTGGGCTACGAATTGCCAGAGTGACCGGCTACGTCCTCTTGATGTTCGGCTTGAGCCGCCGACGAGTCTGGCGTCTCGCAACCACTGAACAACGTTGGCAGAGACCTCCGCGGATCGGACCACCTGGTCTGATGGTCGCTCGCCTCCCTGATCTCGACGAAGCTCAGCTCCGCTTGGACTCCTGCCGTTCGCTCCGCGAACGGTCTCGCCTGCGAATCTCGACGTGGAGCACGGCCTCGTCTTCCCAAGCCCGCATACGGCTCCCGTCCATCATCACCGCCTGGACGCCCTGTGGCGATGCCGCCAAGTCTTGGTCCACCGAAGCCAGGATCCGATCGACGACCTGCCTCGCGTGGGCGGCGTCGCGGAAGCCGCGGGAGGCACGCTCGCCATTGGCGAAAATCACTGCATTCTCGATGCGAATCGTGTCGACAGCTTGGTCACGGAGGACCGGTTCGAGAGGACCCAGGCCGAAGATTTCATCGAGGGTGGCTTCCACGATGGGCGTAACGTCGCCCTCAAGCCGTTCCTGAGCGAGGATCGTGGCTTTCGAGCGGATCTGGCCCACCACCTCCATAGCGGGGGTGGAGTCGCGCAGGGCCTCCGCTTCAGGCTGGAGAGCCCCTTGAAGGTGGGCGATGTGTTCCTGGTGTCGTTTGGCGACGGCAAGGTCTGCCAGGCGTCGTTGGCCCCCACGGCGGCGGGGACGGTCGCTGCGGTCTCGGTTGTCGGGCATCGGGGTCTCATGGGTGGTTCGCATCAGCTGCAGGGACAGGTGTCCCCTACAGCGGAAGCGGCCCTCCATGTCCACGTCATCCCGCGAGGTCGTCTATGCGCACCGGAGGGAAGGAGAGCCCGTCGTGGAACCACGCCCCGGTTCATCCATCGTACCACGCAACCAAACCACGTCCACCGTGGCCGATGTTCCTACTCCAACGGGCTAGAAGTCCGGCGCAAGCGTGCCCAGCGCTGCTCGGTATTGAACAATTGCGCGGGCATATTCGACGTGTGCGACCTCGAGTTCGCTCTGAACACGGTAAAGCTCGGCCTGGACCGACAATACATCGGTCACCGTTGCCAGCCCCTGACGGGCTCGCGCCGAAAGCTGCTGCTGTGCCGTTTGCGCTTGGGTGACGGCCGCTCGACGCAACTCGAGCAGCTCCGCACGCAGCGCTACCGTGCTCCGCGCCCGTTCCTGCTCCAGGCTCACGTTGCGCCCGAGTTGTTCACGGTCCGCCTTCGCGGCTGCATAGCGGGATCCTGCGGCCCGACGTCTGGCCAAGCGCGCGCCACTGGCGAATGGGGTCCAACTCGCGAGCACGCCAACTTCAAAGAACTCCCCATTGATGACGTTGGGTTGGTCGATCACCGCGAACCCGCCAAACACCTCTACGCTCGGAAGCGCCCCCGCGATGGCCACGCGCCGAGACCGCCGCGCCGATTCGAGCCGCGCATCCGCTGCGAGGAGATCCGCACGCGGCGCTTCCCCAGGCTCCGGCACGTTCAGCGTGGGCAGCTCATCGGCCGGCCGAACGGGTTCATCACGCCCCATCGCGGCTCCCAGCGCCTGCTCGGTAAGTCGAAGCTCCGTTTCGAGACGGGCAAGCTCTTGTTCGGCCCCCAGCACGGCCACCTCGACGCGCAACACGTCACTTTGGACGATGAGTTGAGCCGCATGGCGTGCGCGAAGATCGGCTTCCGTAGCGCGTAGCGAGGCGAGGTTGGCTTCGGCCGCGCGTTGCAGAGCCCGTACGCGGTGCACATCGAGCCAGGCATTGGCGGCGGCCAGACCGCCCACGATGGTGGCCCAGACCGCCCGGTGCTTCGCGGCCCGTGCCTGCTGGGTGGCCACGGTGAACTGCGCCGCAGCCTCGGGACGAACCAACGGGGCAAAGACCCTCGCATTTAGGTTTGTCCGGTTGGGGGGCACGATGGGAATCGAACCCAAGAAGGCAAGCTCAGGAGGCGCTCCGAGGTCCAACTGCACCCCCTCGTCTCGCCTGACCGTGTTGGCGTCCACCTTGGCCACCACGCCCCATGCCGCCATGAATGAAGCGAACCGCTCGGCCTTCGCGGCATCGGAGGCATGACGCGCGGCAGCGGTCGATGGAGACAACGCTCCTTGGTCGATGGCTTCCTGCAATGTCGTGGCGTGGCTTGGGGTACCCCCGAACGCGGCGAGCCCGATTCCAACCCCGAGGACCAACCTCGTAAACCAAGTTTGAGGCATTTCTGCTCCAGCGTTGGAGTCGGTGTAGGAGCTGATGACCCTTCAGGCTCACTTCATTAAGCGGCTTTAAGTTATGACAATCCCAGGAGAACACAGGATTAAGGCAGCTTAAGAACCCTCAAAGAGATGTCCCTCCTATGCCAAGAGCACATTGGAGGTGCGATGTCCCCGAACCTCGGACGATCCAGAGCGAGACGCTCCCTTGGTCCGCTCCTGATTTCCCTTTGCCTTTCAGGGCTTGCGTGCAGCGAGCCCTCCTCGGCCCCGCCTGCCGCGTCGGGCCCTCGACTTGCCGTCCAAGTCGCAGAGGTCCTGCCTGCACCCAAGGAGCGTCCCGTATTGCTTCATGGAGTGACCCGAGCCAGCGCCCGGGCGGCCCTCTCCTTCACCGTTCCCGGCCGACTTGCTGCGCGCAAGGTCGACTTAGGGTCGGAGGTGGAGGTCGGGGACCCGATCGCGTTCCTCGATGCTGCGCCCTTTGAACACGATCTGGATGCCGCCCAGGCCCGTGTCCGGGACCTCACGGCCCGACTGCAGCAAGTGCGCGGGGACCGGGCGCGCCTCGAGTCGCTCGACGTGGGGCAGTCGGTGACCGCCTCCGAACTCGAAGGGGCCAAAGCCCAGGTCACGGGGGTCGCAGCCACGCTTGAAGGTGCCCGAGCCACGGCAGCCCAGGCGGAACGCCGCCGCGACGAAGCCACGCTTCGTGCTCCAATTGGCGGATCGGTGGTCGCGGTGCTCGCCGAGCCCGGCGAAGCGGTGGCGGCTGGCCAACCCATCGCGATGCTGTCGGGGGCGGGCGCGGTGGAGATCGAGGTCCAAGCCCCCGAGCCCGTGTGGGCGCATATGTCGGTCGGCGACCCGGCTGAGGTCGACCTGCCCGGCATCGGACGCTCCGTCACCGGCGTCGTGACCTCGGTCGCCACCGCCGCGCGCACCGCGGGCCTCATGCCCTTGGTCGTGACCATCCAGGATCCGGACGTCGCCGCGGGGTTGACCGCCAATGTGATGCTTTCCGTACCGGTCGACGGCGACGTGTTGATCCCCATTTCTGCGATCGTGGATCCCGTTGGTGGAACGTCGTTTGTCTACGTCCTTGAAGAGGAGCACGTCGCGCGGCGACCCATTCGGCCCCAGCACCTCGTGCGGGACGAGGTGGTTGTGCGCGGCGAACTCGAGGTGGCCGACCGCGTTGTGGTTGCGGGCCAGCAACGGCTCATTGACGGCGATGTCGTGGAGGTGACGCCATGAACGGCGGGCTGGTTGCCTTGTTGGGCCGTTCGAGGCTGGTCGGGGTTCTCGTGGTGCTGTCGGCGTTGGTGGGCTTGCTCGCATGGAGCACGATGCCGCGCCAAGAAGATCCGTCTTTTCCCAAACGACTTGCCACGCTCGCCGTGCCATGGCCGGGGGCCGACCCGATTCGGGTGGAGCGGCTGGTCATGCGTCCCCTCGAAGACGCGTTGGCCGATGTCCCAGAGATTGACTCGGTCGTTGGAACCGCGCGGACGGGCTTGGCGGTCTTTGGCATCCAATTGAAGGAAAGCATCTACGACACCGATGCGGCCTGGAACGAGGTTCGTCATGCCTTGGAATTGGGCGAGCGGAGCCTTCCGGGGGCAGCGGGCCCGCTCACGTTCGACACCCGGGTCATGGATCCAGCCAGCCTGGTGTTGATGGTCACGGGTTCCAGCGACTTGCTGACCCTTCGAGATGCCGCCGTGCAGCTCGAAGATGCGCTCATTGGTGTGAACGGGGTGGCTCGAGTGGAGCTGCTTGCCGACCCGGGTGAGCAAATCAGCATTCGTGTGGAGTCGGCACTTGCGGACCGGCTGGGGCTCGACGCGGGCACCCTGGCGCAAGTGTTGTCGGCTCGAAACGCGGTCTTGCCGAGCGGCAACCTCGACGTCGGCGATCGAAGCGCGGTACTCGCCCCTCGGTCCGAACTCACCAACGTGGGTGACTTCCAGCGTACACCCTGGTTGCTGCCCGGTGGTTCCGCGGTTCCGCTAGGCGAAATCGCCGACGTCACTCGCGAACCGACACGAATCTCCACCGCTCGCCTCTTTCACAACGGCCAACCCGCGGTGGGCCTTTCGATTGTCCCCGAACTCCCGCAAGACATGGTTGCCTTTGGCCAAGCGGTCCGCAAACGGGTCGAACAGGTGCGCCCCAAGCTGGCCCAAGAAGGGCTTACGATCCAGACCTTCGCCGATCAACCCGCGCAGGTAGCCCGCCGACTGGGTAGCCTGACGATGGCCCTGGTTTCGAGCGTTGTCATCGTCGCGATCGTGTTGCTGGTCTCGATGGGACCCCGGCTTGGCCTTGTGGTTTCGAGTATCGTGCCGCTGGTCGCGCTTGCGACGGTCGCGGCGTACGCGATGCTCGGTGGCGTGTTGCACCAGACGTCGGTGGCGGCCCTTGTGCTGTCCCTCGGCCTGGTTGTGGACAACGCGATCGTCGTGTCCGAGACCGTGCAGCGCAACCTCGACGAAGGCATGGCCCGCTACGAAGCTGGAATCGACGCCGTTCGCTCCCTTGCCGTTCCTCTTGGAACAGCCACTGGCACGACCGTTGCCGCCTTCGTTCCAATGTTGCTGTCGTTTGGCATTACGGCAGACTTCACCCGGGCCATCCCCGTGGTGGTGATGATCGCGCTCGTGCTCTCGTATGGGTTTGCCCTCACCGCCACGCCGCTATTGTCGGTGGCCGCGTTGCGCAAGCGGCCCGCGAAGGTCTCGGAGGGTTGGCTGGCCCGCGCGATGGCCCGACTCGCGGACGCGGTGGTCGCTTCGCCGGGTCGATCCCTGGGCTGGGTCAGTGTCGCGCTCCTGGCGGCCTTGGCCCTCACCCCACTCGTCAATCAACAGTTTTTCCCATTGTCGGACCGTCCCATTGTGATGGTCAGTCTATCGATGGCCGAAGGAACCCACCTGGGTACGACCCAAGGCGTCACCCAACACCTGGAACGAAACCTCGCCGATGTCGAGGGGGTTGAGTCAATCACCTCGTTTGTGGGCCGTGGACCACCCCGCTTCTACTACAACTTGCGGCCCCCCTCCTCGAGCCCGCACGCCGCTACCTTGGTCATTCGAACCGATGGCGTGGTTCACCCGTCGCACATCATGGATGAAGTCCGTACGCTCGCCCGCCAACTCCCTGCCGCCACTATCGTTCCACGTCGGCTCCAACAGGGGCCTTCGGTGCTCGCTCCGGTCGAGATTCGCCTCATGGGCCGTTCCCTCGAGGATCTCGCCACTGCCCGGGACCGTGTCGTTGAGGCCCTTCGCACCTTGCCGGGGCTTCGCGACATTCGCAGTGACCTTGGGCTTGGGATTCCAACCATCACCTGGGACATCGACGATGCGGCAGCTGGACGCCGCGGGGTGTCGCGGAGCGACGTCACCCGGTCGCTGCTCGCGAGTACCCAGGGCATCACCGCGGGCGTCGTGCGAGATGGGCGGGAGCCGGTTCCCGTCGTCGTCGGAGCGCCGTACGGGTCGCAGATGCCCGCCGAAGCGCTGTCGACCACCTCGATCGGCACGCCTGGCAAAGCCGCCACGCCATTGGCCGCGATGGCCCAGGAGGGGTTGGCGTGGAGCCCCGCCGCTATCCGACGCCGCGACCGGGAGCGGGTGGTGACCGTACTGGCCGAACTCGATGG
>JBCCQY010000114.1:0-29117 GCA_039208735.1 Myxococcota bacterium
CCGCGATGGCGCGTCGTTCCAGGACAAGGCCGTGATAGTACGCTTGGTCGTAGGGCTCGGTGAGGCGTGACAGGACCTCCTCCACCTTGGTCCGACTTACCTCCACGCCATCGTTGAGGAATTGGTCGGTGAGCGCGAGCAGCAACGTGATTGTCGCGGGTTGATGATCGGGTTGGATCTCAAGAATGTCGAGGCAGATGCTTTCGGCAAGCCGGGGCACATTCAGCAATCGATACTGTTCTGCCTTCTCGAGGGCGCGGTCCACCGATTCAGGATGCAGCGTCTTGAGTTCGATCATCGAGCCTCCTTCGAGCCTCCACGATACCGCATTGGCTTCCCGCCCCCGAGCGACCCCTGCGGCACGCGATGCCGATCGTCGGATGGTGCGGGGCGCGCGGATCGAAAATGTTGAACTGCACTCCGGCCAGATGGCTCTTGGATGGGCTACCGTGAGACTCGTCAAATTCGCAAAGCCGGTACGAGCAGAGGGGTCGAGATGCTTTGGATGTCGCTGATGGGCTGTTTCCTCATCCAGATCAATCCGGTGGCCCCGGAGCCGGAACCGTCCGGACCAATGCCCACGGCGACCGTGCCAACCGGTTCGACGGGCAGCCCCACCTTGCCGCCAACGGGCGATACCGGTGACACGACGACGCTGACCGGCGACACGGGGGATCCTCCAGTGAGCCAATTCGACCTCTTGTTCGTGATCGACAACTCGTGTTCGATGGGCGACGACCAGGAGGACCTTGCCTCGGTCGGGCCTGGCTTTCTGCAGCAGTTGGCGAGCGTCGACTTTCACATCGGTGTGGTGACGACCGACCTTGCGAATGCGCAACAGGCCGGGCGGCTTGTCGATTCGTCAGGGGTCCGCGTGCTCGACGCGACGACGCCTTATCCAGATCAGGTCTTCACGGGCTTGATTCGGCAGGGAGTGGCTGGATCGGGTACCGAATCGGGGATTGGGGCGGCGTACCTGACCGAATTCGTCAACCAGGGCCTGCCTGAGAATGCAGGGTTTCGTCGCAAGGGGGCAGAACTGCATCTCATTTTCGTGAGTGACGAAGACGACCAGACCCCCACGTCGGTCGTATCGCTCAGCGAAGCGGTTCAAGCGTTCGGCGGCCTTACGCCGGATGTCCACGTACACGCGCTCGTCGGCATTGCCCCGACCACGACGGTCGAGGAGGGGCAACGCTACCTCGACCTCAACGCCCAGCTTGGGGGGGCTACCGCCGACATCAGCGACGGGTCGTTCGACCTGTTTTTGGATGCTGTCGTACAGGAGATCCTCACCCCGTAGACGGGACGGTTATCGGGGCTTCGCGCCGTGGGGAGTTCGGGTCATGAGACGTTGCGTCGCTTCGGTTTTCATTGCGTTTACGCTAGGCTTTACGGCATGCGGTGGTGAGGCTACGGTCGCCTCAGACGATTTCGCACATCCTTCCGACTGCGCGGCGTGCCACCCTACCCAGCACCGCGAGTGGCAGGGCTCGGTCATGCACTATGCGGCGGTGAGCCCGGTGTTCAACGCCTTCGAAATCGCCATGGTGGAATTGTCAGAGGGCCAGGTTGCGGCCAACGGTCCCCGGGCGAATTTCTGCAACGAATGCCATTCGCCCACCGGGGTCTACAATGATGAAATTCCCGGCTTCGATCCTGAAGCGGGGGCACGACCGATGGTGGAACAGCTGTCGGAGGTCGGCCGTCAGGGCGTGAGTTGCGATGTGTGCCACACCGTGACGGGCCCCGACATCGAAGAGAGCTTGCTCCAAGACGGCATCGCGAATGTCTCGTTCCTCTTTGAACCCGGTGCGGTGCGGGTGGGACCGTTCGCCGACGCGCAGAGCAGCTACCATGAAACGTCGTCGTCGACGTACCTAAGCTCGGCAGAGTTCTGTGGCAGCTGCCACGACGTGAGGCTCCCCAAGGCCGATGTGATCACCGGCGAGCCGTTCCAGCGACTTGAGAACCTGTTTACCGAGTGGCAAGAGGGTCCCTACGCAACGAGTGACAACCCTTACGGCAAGCCGATTCGCTGCCAAGATTGCCACATGTCGCTCTACCCGCTCGAAGCACCGGGCACCTTTCCGCAAATGCCTATTGCCGACGACCCGCAGCAACCCAATCTCAAGGCTCGATCCCACGCGCTGCATGCCTTCACCGCGGTGTCGTTTCCCTTCATCGACGACCCCGAGTTTCCGAACGTCGACTCGGCCGAGGTGGATGCATTTGGCTACCCGCTTGGGCAACGGCAGCGCCGTGAGCAGATGCTCCGGGCCGCGGTCACCCTGACCCTCGAAGGCACGGCCACGACGGCTGACGCAAACTGGAAGACGCTTCCCATTGACGTCACCGTCACGAATACGGGAGCGGGGCATCGGGTGCCGGCAGGCTTTTCGCAAGAGCGTCAGGTCTGGATTGAGCTTGTGGTCCGCGATGACGCGGGCATTGTCTATCAGTCGGGCCACCTGGCCGACATCGCCCATCCTGAGACGGGCGAAGGCGAGCCGGATGGCCGCCTGGACGATGAAGATCTGCAAGATCACCACGTGCACATCGACCCTCAGACGCTGGCGTCGACCTACGAGCCTGGTCCCGACGTCGATCAGCGGCCGGCGCGCAACCTGGGGCTCGTGAACTTCCAGAACAAGTTCGTCCGGATTCGCGAGGACGGCAGCTGGGAAACCGTAATCAACCCGCTCCTGGCGGATCACATGGACAATGGTCATTCCCTCGACATGCTCGTGCCAACGTCGTTCCGCTACGACGTACCCCGGCCTGACCGGGCCATTGTGGGCGATGTCCAGGTGACCGCGCGGCTTCGGTATCGAGCGTTTCCACCTCACTTCTTGCGGGCTTTAGCCCAACGTCAGCCGGACCTGGTGACCGAGGCGATTGTCGATCGGAACACGATTGTTGATATGGCCGAGTCTGACTGCGTCATTACGTTCCGCTAACCCTAGCGCCGCGGAGGTCTGATGCGTTGGCTTTGGTTGCTGGTGATGGGATGTTCAAGGTTTGAACTGGTCGATGCGTGTGATCCGAACAACCCCACCGAAGGAACCTGTTCACCGTGCGGCGCCGACTCGCAGTGTGTGTTCGTCGGCAACCCATGCCGGGACCAAGCCATTTGCTCGAGCTTGGACGATGAGGTGGTCGTGTTGTTGGCGGGGTGCCTCGGTGATGACCTGCCCGACGACGTCACGTGTCAGTGCATCGACGACGTTTGCACCGTCGGTGAACGCTAAGCCCTATGGCAAGGCGAGTTCGAAGAGTTCAACCGTGCCGTACGGCCGCTGCATCACGAACAGGCTCGTGCCGGTGCTTTCAAGGCCATCGACGTTGCCACGGCCAAGCTCGGGGGGCATCAGGATGGTGTTGCTCGCCTGACCCGTCGTCAGACTGATTTGCACGATCTGCGCGCGACCGTTCGAAGTCGTGAGGCCCCACAGGTTGCCTTGATGGAAGGTCAGGTCGCGGTACTGGATCCCGGTCTCGACATTGGTGAGCAAAACGTCGGGCTCGGAGACATGGTCGATGACGTAGAGGCGCTGCGTGCTATCAAGGGTGCTGCGGCCGTTCAGGATGAGGTTTGTGCCGTTGTGGGCGGCACAGGCGATATCGAGCGGAGCATCGAGGCCCGGGGCGATCTCATCCGTCACCACCTCGTCCGCAATCACAGGCACGGGGTTGAGTTGGGCGATGGAGCGGAAGTCCCGCGCCCAGATCACATTGCCCTCTGCGGCGTAGGGCTCGTCGTAGACGGCATCCAGCGCGATGCCGACGTCCACCGTGCCGTTGCTTGGGGACACCGGGTAGACCAGGGCGTCGTTGTTGAACACCAGCAGGTTTGTGCCGTCGAAGAGCAAACGGCCGCGCGTCGCGAAGTAGTTGCCATACATGCCGTCGGGCAGCACGACGCTCAACCTGTTGACGAAGCTCGCCTGACCACACTGAGCGTTGGCTGGCACGGCATCCGCGGGTCGGAAGGTGGCCTGTCCATTTGCGGTTTGGATGACCAGCTCATCGAGCGAGAAGGCCAGAACCGTAAGGAAGCTCCCATCGTTACCGTAGTAGCTGCCGGAGCTGAACTCGACTTGCACCGCACGGTCACCGAGTCCTGCGTAGACGCCTTGTGCGCAGTCTGGTGCGCCATTCAGCAGGTTCGTGCCGTACAGGGTGAGGGCGCCACCACCGCCGTTTGGGGGGGCGATGGTGAGGTATGCAAGGTCATCGATCCCCGTCTCGAACGGGTCGATTCCCGACACGAGTTCCCAGCTGCCGGAGAACGTCGGCTCCGGAGCTTCGCCCGTGTCTTCCGCCGTTTCGGTGGGGTCTGGAAACACCGGCGGTACCGTAGGCTCACGGCTGCAGCCGAAAAGCATGATTCCGCCTAATAAGGTCACGAAGAACGCTCGCATCGTCACACCCCGGGATGATCGCCGCTCTTGTATTCGATTGGCCCTCACAGGTCCGCTGGGGAACGGAAGAAGCCACGCGTCTGGCATCATGCGGGCACCTCGGAGGGTTGATGTCCCGCTCGGCTGAGATCGCCATCGCCATCCTCCTGACCGTGGCTTGGGAAGCCGTGGCGATCGCAGGAGGGTCCCTCGTTGAGCCGTTGGGCCCCTCGAATGGCCTCGCGGCGGTGGGAGCGGTCGTGGCGGGCCTTGCGGTGGGGGGAGCGCTTTGGGGGGCCCAGGCACACGCGGCGGGGTGGCTCCTCGCGATTTGGGGTGTACCGGGGCTGCTCATGGCCCTGGCGTTTGTCGAGTACACGACCGACCCGGGCCCTGAAGTCCGACAGACCTTGGCGTTCACCGCGGTCGATGAGGTGGCGGAGATCGGCCGCTACGCCATTGCCTACCTGTGGATGGGAGGCTTGCGGCGCCACGGTGGGTCGCGACTCCAGACGATGTTGCCGGTTGTGGCGTTGTGGGGACAGGCCGTCACGCTCGGGTTGTTCGTGGTGGTGCCGGGCGTGGTCGTGTATGTGGGGCTGGGGATGCTACCCGTGATTGCGACGCTGGCCCCAGGCCGTTGGTTCCGCTTTTCGATGGCCGGCATTGGAACGGTCTCCTGGTGGTGGCTCGTTCTCGCATTGCCCACGCTTCCGGCCACGATGGAATTCGTGGTCTGGGCCGGATTCAGTCAAGACCTGGAGTCCGTGACCCGAGCGTCCTTTACCCATCCGTTTGCCCTGCCCTCATTCGTGCGTTGGGTTGGCGCAGGAGTGTCCGGCATCGTGGCCGGGGTCATCTATGCCCAAGCGGCGAGTGAAATCGATTCCAAATCTATTCTGAAGAACCAGATTTTGG
The DNA here is from genome assembly GCA_039208735.1 of Myxococcota bacterium. GTDB lineage: Bacteria > Myxococcota_A > UBA796 > UBA796 > DRPG01. Next base: position 5,322 of record JBCCQY010000114.1, read on the forward strand.
ATGGATGAGCAAGGTTCAATAGCTCTCCTGGTGAAGGTGAACTATTCTATTCTGGTGCCACGTTCCTTAGATTGGACCCAACTCGAAGGGGCGCTACTGCAGCGCTTGGGGCGGGGTGCGGAAGCTGCGCCCGATCTTCAGCGGTGGCTCTCGATCAGCCAGCCCTCCCTGTCGCGGTTGGTGCGACGGCTGTCGGGTCGGGTGTTGCCGTTCGGAAAGGCGCGCAACCGCCGGTATGCGCTTCGACGGACCGCGCGCTTTGGCCAGGGGCCCATTCCGGTCTTTGAGATCGGCCCCGATGCCCAGGCACGGCAGGTCTTGGTCATCGAGCCAGTCGAACCCGAGGGCTACGTCGTCGATGGGGCGGGGCTCACCCCACAACCGTTTGATGATTTGCCCTGGTTTCTCCAGGACCTCCGTCCCGTCGGGTTCTTGGGGCGGTTGGTACCCCGTTCTCTGCCCCCCGGTTGGTTACCCGATGACGCCCGGTTGTGGTCGGCCGATCAAGTCTTGGATTATGCTCTGCGCTTCGGGTGGAACCTTCCGGGGGCCTTCGTCGTGGGCGAAGAAGCTGTTCAACTCCTCGATGAATTGGGTCGAGAACCGCCCCACACCGTCGACGCGCCAAACCGAGCCGACCGCTATGCAGAGTGGGCTGCCGACGTCATTGGGCTGGGCGATGCTGGGTCTTCGGCGGCTGGAGAGCAGCCGAAGCTCCTCGCCCATCGACGGGAGGGGTCTGCGGTCACCCCGGTGTTGGTCAAGTTCTCGCCACCGCGAGATGGCCGTGCGAACCAGCGTATCGCCGACCTGTTGGTGGCGGAGCACCTCGCGCTCGAGACCCTACGAGAGGGAGGGCATGCGGCGTCGCGCAGCACGGTCATCGTTGGACGTGAACGGGTGTTTCTCGAGGTGGAGCGATTTGATCGGACTCCGGAAGGGGGGCGGAGGTCCACCGTGACGCTCCAGCCGGTCGATGCCGAGTTCGTCGGCTCGAATCTTTCGCGTTGGACGGCCTGCACCTCGCGGCTTGTCAGCATGGGGCTTCTCGATGCGACGAGCCACCGGGAGGTGGGCTTGCGAGAGCAGTTTGGCGTCTGGGTCGGCAACACCGATCAGCATTTTGGGAACCTCACGCTGTTTCTCGACGGCCTCGATCTTGCGGGGGTGGCGCCGGCCTACGATGTCAATCCCGCGGCCTACATGCCCATTCGCGGCGAAGTTCGTGAGGGGCATCCATCGGTGCGGAATGCACGGCCCTCACTGGCCGAGGTCGCCGGCGAAGCCCTGGGCCTTGCCCGAGCCTTTTGGGAGCGCGTGCGGACCGATGGGCGAATCTCGACGGCGTTTCAGGTGGTTGCCGAGCACTGGTTGAGCGAGCTGGGCCAGCTCAAGGAGGCATGATGGGCGATTCGCGATTCAGGGTGACAGGCCAGCTCGTGCGAAACGCCACGCCCGTCAGCGCCTGGATGGAAGTGCAGGACGATGATGTCTTTCTCCACGACTTCCTTGCCTCGGGTCGGTCGCGGCCCGACGGCACGTTTTCGTTCGAGCTGTTGCGCCGGTCCTTCAACCAACAGGTCTGGGAAAACGAGGCGGTTCCTGACTTGGTGATCTTCGTCTGGGAAGGCGCACCGGCCGATGAGCAGCCGGCCATGGAGGATGCGCCGACCCATGCGATTCGCTTGACCGACGTGGCCTTCGACCATCCCGAGGTCACCTTGGGGCCCATCGAACTCGACCACGCGGATCGGTTCGGCACGGGCTGGCTGGTCAGGCAATGGAACACCTCGCGCCGCCCCGGCGGAGCCTGGACCCTCGACGAGGTTCGCCGCCTGTCGAATGAGGTGCGGACCTGGGTGATGCGGGAGTGCCGAAGTGTGCCCCCCTCCAGGGTCACCGTCGAGCTGGAGGTCTTGGAAGACGCCGCGGGGTGCTACCGGCCCGAGGACGAAGCGATCGTGCTCGATACGGACTTTATCGCTCAGCTCGGTCCCGATGCGGTGCGTCGCCTCTTGGCCCACGAATGGGCCCATGCGACCGCCCACCATGCCCTCTTCGATGTCGAATCGGCGGTGGACGTTCGGCCAACCGCAGCGTTGTGGCACTGGGTGCAGGAGATTCAGCCGCTGGTGCCGCTGTCCGACACCGAACTCGTGGCCTGCGTCATCAAGCAGGCCGCGACTGCGAACCACGAAGGCTACGCCCACTTTGTCGAGGAGCGAGTGGTGCGGCGCCATCTGCCGTTGTCGGGCTATCCGGTCCAGGGCATGTGGGCGCGGGCGCACAACGAAGCGGCTGACCAATGCACGGACGAGACCCTCTTTCGGCAGTGGCTCGCTCAACACGATGCCTTCGCTCTGCGGCATTTGGGTGTGGCGTGGTACCGCCACCGCTATCGAGGGCGTGGCGGGCGGGTCAAGTTCCACCAAGCCGCAGGCGCCGACTTGCTCGAAGCGTGCATGGATCGGTTCGCCCGATTGGTGCGAGGTGATGGATTCGCCAAACGAGCGTCTCGAGTAGAGCCCTGGCCCGATCAGGGGTCCTGAATCGAGACGTCGAGCGGAATGGCATAGCCACCGTCGATGCGTGCGATTCGGTCCCCAAGCCCGAGTTTGCGCAACCGCGAAAGGGCAACCCAAAGTCGATTTTCGAGGGCGGTGGATCGGGCTTTGTCGTCGGGCCAGCCGGCCGCAATCAGGTCGGCGATGGGCAAGGGCTTGCCAGGGTTCTCAAGACGCCCCGCCACCAAGGCGGAAAACAGGCGGCGAGCGATGGGTCGAGAGGCAAGGTCGACCGGCTCGGGCTGATCGTCCGTTGAAAACCAGGTGTTCGCGGGGCCGATGACGAGGCATCGTCGAAGAGGTGAGTCAAGTTCGCGCTCGAGGAGGTGCCTGGCGAGTCGCACGGTGAGAAAGGGATGGGCAACCGGCGCTTGACGCTGACGAGCCGCGTCGAACCTTCGGATGGCCTCCGTTCGTGCATGAGGGGCTTGCAGGCGAAGTTGAACCACGGCTTCCAGCAGATGGAGGGGCGCATCGAGCCAGGGCAAGTTCCAACGCTGGGCCTCGGTATGGGCGGCCGCGAGATCCTGTACGGCGTTGTCGGTCTGACCCTCGCCTGCATAAAGACATGCGCGGAACGCCAAATCCACGGCGTGCGACGATGGTTGGTGCCGGGAGCCGAACGATAGCGCCTCCTGCACGAGCGGCCAGGCCGCGTCACGGCGTCCCTCGACCTCCTGCAACATCGCGAGCAGCCCGGCCAATTCGCCGCGTTGGTTCTGGGTTCCCAGCTTCCGGACGGACTCGAGGAATCCTGACCATTGCTGATGGGCGACATCGAGGTGTCCTTCCGCCAGGGCCACACTGCCTCGCAGGAACCAGGTGGGACTGCGATGGCCCTTGGGTTCGATCGCCTCGGCTTGGGCAAGCAATCTTCGAGCATCGGCCACGTTGCCGCTCGCCAGGAAGGTGCCCGCCACGTTGCACAGCCGTTCCGATTGCACAGGCTCAATCGCGGTCGTCTCGAGCGCACGCAGCACCGCCTCACCGACCTCGATCGCTTCATCGAGTTCGCCGGCTTGGCGAAGCTTGTAGGTCAAAATATCGGACCAAAGGATGTAAAGGCTCGTGAAGCCCTGGTTCAGGTAGCGCCGTTGCCAACCACGTGCGATTCGGACGGCTTTGTCAGGAGATACCGTCCACATCGTGATTTGAGCCAGGCCTTGCTTCGCCGCTTCCGCCATTGGCGGGCAGTTCGCTTTGCGTGCGTACCGAACGGCCGACCGAAGCGCCTGACGCGTTTCCGAATGGCGTCTTTCCAGATTCTCGCGTCGCGCCAAGACGAGGCAAAGAAGCCCGGCGAGGATCGGATCATTGTGTTCGACGGCGACCGCGTACTCGGCTCGGAGTTGCGGCGTGGTGCACCAGCGGTCCCGGCTGTAGACGGGAAGGGACTCGGCAATACCGCGAAGTTGTGCTCTCAAGTGACGATCGGCAGAGGAAAGGGCGGCATCGGTTTCGATGAACAGGGGCATTCGTCGAGCCGTTCGCTCGCTTTTGCCCTCGATGCAGGCCAAGGTGATCAACGCGCGGGCGCGGTCTTGAGGGGTACGGGTGTTCGAGCTTGCAACCACTTCCAGGTTCGCGTGATCGAACGTCGGAACGGTGGACGCCGTGCCCTGCATGTGCTGATGGTACATCATCGCCAGATTCAGCCACTTCTGGGTGCGTTGGAGCAGATGGGCACTGTGACGGGTCTCAGCGATGGTCAGGTCGGTCGTGGGTAGGCGAGCGAGTGCGAAGGCACGTACCAGCTGGTGAATTTCGAAGGTATCGTCGGCGCCCCTGGCGAGGAGGTGATGGCGACACAAGGCTTCGATGTGATCGATGAGGTTTTCGGCCGATACGTCGCCAAATGCCACGACGGCTTCGGCATCCGCAAGCGCGAACGCACCGCGGAAGAGGCTGCACCGCGACAGCGTGTGTTGTTCCTCGGGGCTTAGCAACTCCCAGGACCAGGCCAGGGTGGCCTCGATCGTGGTGTGTTGGCGGCGCACGTCTCGTCGGCGGGTCTTGAGCACGTCGAGGCCTTGGTCGAGCCGGGACTCGAGTTCACTAAGCGACAGCGTCCGGCCACGACTCGCGGCGAGTTCGACGGCGAGCGGCAGGCCATCGAGTCGTTCGAGCAGGCTCGTTAACGCGGGCTCGTCGGTTGAATCGCGCCCTCCCTCGACGGTTCGGGTACGGAACAGCTGGAGCGCTTCGTCGTCGTTCAAACCGGCGACTTCCACGATGCGCTCTGCCGCTACGTCGAGCGCGACGCGGCTTGTGACCAAGAACCGAGTGTCGTGCGCCTTTTCTCGCCAGGTCTCGATGGTTTCGAGCGTCGACTCGACCAGCCCTTCGAAACCGTCGATGAGCAGGCAAGTGCCGCGGAGTTCGTGAAGCGCCCGTGTGAGGTCCCGAGCCCGCGGGACGGCCCCAATGAGCGTGCGAACCGCGGCCTGCGGATCGCGGAGCCCATTGACATCGAGCAGGACCCAACGAGCGCTCGATCGGCTCGCGAACTCAAGAGCCAGACGGGTCTTTCCGACCCCGCCAGGCCCGGTGAGGGTGACGAGCCGGGAGGGTGCTTCGAGGGCCGTTTGGATTGCATCGAGGCGATCCTGGCGGCCCACAAAGCCATCGCTCGGAGGCGCACGCATTCGGGCCGGGTAGGGCGAAAGCGGTGGATCGGCAACCTCGCGGCGCCCAATCCGAGTGGGAGCAGGAAACGCATACCGACGGGTAAAGCCGTCGTAGGGCCCGTCAGAGGACCGCGGCCACCAGGTATTGGTCGAGGATGTCGTAAAGGGCGCCGATCTGAGCGTCGCCGGTGGTCGCATCGACCGACCACTCGGACATGGCGACCACCACGAGTTGCGCATCGGGCACCACGACGACGAGTTGGCCGCCGTACCCCACCGCAGCCCACGCTTCGCGGCCCGCCAACACCCAACGTCGCCACCAGTAGCCGTAGCCCTGTCCGTAGAATCCCGATGAGTAGGACGTGAAGGTGGCATCCACCCAGGTGGGGTCGTCCGGCTGAAGGTAGCGCTCGCCGAAGCGCACGAGATCGCGCGGGCGCATCCACACTTCGGCGCCGCCGATGGCTCGACCTAAGGGGTCCACGTCCCATCGAGTGAAGGCGATCCCGGAGGGCTCAAAGAGGGTCTTTTGAGCCCATTGGGCGAGGGGTTGGCCTGTGGCGGCTTCGAGGACCGCCGCTCCGACGTGGGTGTTTCCCGTGGAGTACCGGAATGCGCTATCGACCGGTTCCACCAGCGGTTGTTCCAGCACGTAGGCCACCCAATCCGGCGCCTCGATCATCGCGCCAAGCGATGTCGCCTCCGTCCATTCGAGGCCGGTCGACATCGTCATGAACGATGCGAGCGAAATGGCCGAGCGGTCGTCCGGTGGCGTAGGGAGGTGGGCTGAGACGGCATCTTCAGGGGAAAGGACCCCTTGGGCCGTTGCGATGCCCATGAGGGCCGACAATACGCTCTTCGAAACCGACTTGATGTTGCCGGAGCGTGTGGCATCCCAGCCTCGCCAGTAGGCCTCGACGACCAAGGCCTCCTCGTGAAGCACGAGGAGGGCGTTCGTAAGCCCCAGTGCCCCCGCGGCATTGACGCCTTGGGCCAGGCGGGCTTCGTCGAAGCCGGTCGCAGGGCCGGAAGGGTAGGGGTAGCCGGGGGGCTCGTCGAGGAGACCGTCGAGACTCCATCGGCCGGCGAGCGGCCATTGAAACAGGGTGTCGGTGCCCAACGGACGCGCGCCGGTAGCTTGTCCGGTGTCGTCGACCCACACCAGCTCGGGGCCAAGCCGGTAGACGCCCAAGGCGTCATGACCGTCCCCATCGAGGTCGGCGAGCAAGGGGTAGCCCGACAGCCCGGTGTTGATCGGGTACGGCGGAGCCTCAATGGGGTCGTGGATCCGGGCTTCGCCCGTCGCCGCATTGAACGCCACCACCCCGTCGCGACCGTCCCCATCGAGATCTCCGGCCACTACGAACCACCCCGGTGGCATCGAAAGCACGTCGGCCGGGGGGCCAGAAGGGAGGTTGGGCCACCGTTCGAGCTGTCCGGTGGCCGGGTCGAGCAGGCCGAGACCGTCGATCCCATCGCCATCCCAATCGCCCACTACGGGTTGGCGATCGGCGGCCAGTTGGCGCGTCTCTGGGAAGGGGCCCGAGGCGTTGTCCGTGCCAAAGCGAAGCACCCCTGCCGCATCGAGTACGCCCACGGCATCTCGCCCATCTCCATCGAAGTCAGCGGCGAACGGCCAGGCCACGCGAAACCCAGGGAGAGCATCGTGTACATGGAACCGGCGTTCCGTCCCGTCCGGCAGTTCGAGATGGGCGAAGGACGCTGTGAAGGCGAAGGTGCCCAGTGTTTCAGGGGGTTCGACCGGTAAATCCGGATCCGGCGGGCGGGGCATCGGAGGCTCGAGGGGAGACGTAGGGAGGCGCTCCGTGGCGGTGCATCCCACGAGAAGCAGCGAAAGAATCCAGCCGGGCCATAAGTGACGCATGTTCGTCTTTCCGTCCTGCGACCACTATCGCACGCAGGGGTTTACTCGACATGAACAAGTAAACAGTGTACAGGTGACCATGTCGACGCGCTCCGGCAATGCGGACCTCCCCCTTCATCATGGCCATGTTCCGCCCTGGCTCGCCCGCCGCATGGCGATTTTGGGTCGGGCCATCGTCGAAGTTTTGGTGCTCGAAGAAGGTCGTGACGGGGTGCTTGGTCGGCTCGCCCACCCCGGTTGGTTTCAGTGCTTGGGCTCGGTCATGGGCATGGACTGGCACTCGTCGGGCATCACCACCAGCGTGCTCGCGGCGCTGAAGCATGGGCTTGGTCCTGTGGCGCATGAACTCGGCATTCACGTGTGTGGGGGGCGCGGTCGGCAAAGTCGTCGCACGCCCGATGAGCTGCGCAACGTGGCGGAACGAGTGGGGCTCGATGGCGAAGGATTGGTTCGGGCGAGCCGCCTTGTGGCCAAGGTCGATTCAGCCGCCGTGCAAGATGGCTTTCAGATCTACCTTCATGGTTTCGTGGTGACCGACGAGGGCCATTGGGTCGTGGTGCAACAAGGGTTGAACGATGCCACCGGCACGGCACGGCGCTACCACTGGCGGTCTGAAGGGCTCACGGCGTTCGACGAGGAGCCGCATTCCGGCGTGACGGAGCGGGCGCCGGCGTCCACCCAGATCCTGAACCTGGTGCATCGTGAGGCGCGGCCGGTGCGCGAGGCCCAAGTCTCGCTTGTCGCCGAGCCCGATCGCGTCATGGGGGAGCTGCGCCGGCTCCGTGAACCTCCGAAGCAGGTGTCGCTTTCGATGCCGGCTCACCATGCGGTACTCGCGAAGGATGTGCACGAGCGACGGTTGTGGGCCACGCTGGTCGCTGCAGCCGAGGCTGGTCCGACCGACTTCCCCGAACTCCTCTTGCAGCGTGGGGTGGGCGCCCGAGCCCTCGAGAGCTTGGCCCTCGTGGCGGAAGTTCTCTACGGAACCCCCGTTCGTTTCAGTGACCCAGGCCGCTTTAGCTACGCCCATGGCGGCAAGGATGGTCATCCGTTCCCGGTGCCGCTCAAGTCCTACGATGTGCTGTTGCGGCATTTGAAGACCGCGGTTCGGCAAGCCAAGCTTGGTCGTCGTGAGAAGATCGATGCCATGCATCGCCTCGATACGCATGCTCGCCGGGTGGAACACCGCATGGCGAGCCGTGGTGAGACGGGCCCGTCGTGGGACGAGTTGGTGGCACGAGAGTGGTCGCGGTCCACGTCTTTGGGCGGCCGCACGGTTCAAGACGACATCGCCGACCGCAAACCCCGCGTCAGCCCGTCCCGACGTCAATTGAACTTGTTTGCTCAGGGCGCAACCGTCCCCACGCCGGGCGGATAGCGAGGCCTCACCGGGGGCGCGGCTCGTCCATCGCCTTGGTTGATTCAGTACGGCGGCGCTCGCTAGCCCTGCCCTCGTCGAAGGGCATGGCATCGCGAAGCTGCTGTTGGACCCACGCCAGATCACCAAAGCCTGACACCACTTCGACCAGGTCCGACACAGCCAGATCCAGAGGATCCGATCGTGACGTCGAAGCCTGGGACGAACGCGACTACGCTGCAGCACCTCGAGCTGGTGGAACACCCGTCGCACACGGGTGTCACCCGCGGCATGCGGTGTCCCGAGCTGCGCAGAGCCCTGATTGCGGAGTTCAGGCCGACCATGGGTCCACGACGTCGATGCCGCAGTCCGCGAAGTCCGAAACATTCCGCGTGGCGACCCCGCTCCCTCGGGACCGTGAGATTGCCGCGATCTGGGCATCGAACTGCGAGATGGGTTTGCCGTTGGCTCGTCGTTGGGCAGCAATATCCGCGTAGTGACCGGCCGCATCGCTGTCGAAGGGAAGGACACGTCCCGCGAGGTCCACTTCGAAGAGCCCGCGCACGGCAATGAGTAGGTCGTCACGGCGCTTGCCAGCAGGCAGAATGGCAACTCCGTACATCATTTCGGCCTGGGTAACGGTCGTGGTGAAGAGACTCGATGCGGGTTGGCGGCGAACCCAGCTGGCCACCGCAGGATGGGGGCTCGCTCGAGTCAGCTCGGACAGGACGTTGGTATCGAGGACTCTCACTGGTCGAACTCCGGAGGCTCCCGCATGGGCTCGCGCTCGGGGATCTCCAGGTCCACACCGCTGAGCGGAGCGAAACGTCGACGTATCGCCGAGAACAGATCGACCCGCGACTCCTCGGCGCTCAGGGCAACCCGAAGGATGTCACGAGCCTCCTCCTCCATCGAGCGACCGTGAGTCGCGGCCCGCACCCGAAGCAGTTCCTTGGTTGCCTGATCGAGATTGCGGATGGTGATGCTCGCCACCAAGGACCTCCCGGTTGCTCTCAACGTAATCATCGCAATCATTGCAATCAAACTCACTGCACAACCGGGGTCAGGGCATTCGCCGACGTCGTCTCTCACGCCAGGTCAAGGTCAACCGGCCGAGGGTGCGCAGAAAGCACCTGCGTCACCCTCAGCTTCACTGGCGTTCCCTTCGCCCGAGCACTCCGTGGGACCGTCGTGAACCGCATCGAAAGCCGAATGAACGGTCCCGGTTCGTGGTGGGGAGACCATCACGCCCTATGTCGAGGTAGCGTACGAACAGCGCGAAGACGTTGATTTTGGCTGGGTTATCCCCATTTCCGCGGCCATCAGTCCAGCGGATGTCACCACGACAAATGCGGACTTCTTCAACGCGCTCGAAATGGCCACGGCGCCACGCTTCACCTTCCAGTGGCATTCTCGACCAGCGCTCGCTCATCACCCGGTGGCGGGGCGAGATCTCGCCCGACGAGCTTTCGGCGTGCCATAATTCGTGGCCCTTTTGGTCTGGCGGCGTCGCAAGTAGCCCCAGAGGGGGGGTGGCGTGGTACCGTCCCCCACCGTGATGGAGAAGGGATGCTGGGGCTGATTGCGTCGCTCGCGCTTGCCGGACCGGCGCTGGACCCGTTCGAGGCGACCTTCGAAGTCGCGTATCGCGGTTGGCGCATCATTTCGCTCGCGGACGGGCCGCGATGCAGCTACCACCCGACGTGCTCGGCGTTCGCTCGCCAGGCGTTGGTTCGAGACGGCCCGCTCGGCATTCCGCTCGTCTTCGATCGGTTGCTTCGCGAGCCGGTGGCGCGCCGCTACCCCCTCCACGAGGACCACGTCCACCATGCCGATCCTCTTCGCCGCCATGTTCGTCTGCGCGATGTGTTCCGAGGTTGCCGTCGCCAGCGAAGACGTGGCGCCGGCGCCTGCCCTCACTGAATCACAGGCGTGGCTGCACACCCTCGTCGAGTCCGAGGACTGGCCCGGCCTGCGTACCGAGTCCCTTCGCTTGGCCTTTGATTCCCCGTTGAACGCTGGAGTTTGGGGATTCTACACCGGTTGGGCGGAGCTGAAGCTCGGGCACGAACGCAAGGCCGTCTATCGCTTCATTGACTTGGCGGACCATGGGCCCACCCCAGTGCGAGCGGTGTCAGGACTGGCCGCGGCGCTGGCGTGGCGGGGACTCGACCCGGAGCTGGCCGAGCGCCGCTACGCCACATTGCGGGGTCACGCCGACCCGAACATTGCTCGCGCCGCCACCCTGGGCTTGGCCTGGACGGCCGCCGATGGCGCCCGCTTTGGGGCCGTGAACGATCTGTTGCCCGAACTCGATACGACGGTCGAGGGTCTGTTGACGCGTCCTCGATGGCGCCGTGCGGGGGTCGCGGGCTTGCTTTCGGCCGTGATTCCGGGGGCTGGACAGACCTATGCGGGCGCCCCTCAGGAAGGCGCTGCCGCGTTCTTCGTCGTCGGTGGACTCGTGGCGGGTACCGCGTTGTTGGCACGCGATCCGGACCGTCGACCGGGCGCGATCATTCTCGGCGTGATCACGGGGTCGTTCTACTTGGGCAACATCTACGGTGCGATCGATGCAGCGGTTCGGCGGAATCGGTCTCGGCGGCGCACCGTCAGACGGGCCATTGAGGACCTCGAGCGTCCGGTGTGGCCGGAGTTGGCCCCTACTTCCGAGGCAGCTCCACGTTGATCGGGGTCTCCGTAGGACCCACCGCCCAGATGAAGGGGAAGAGGCAGAAGATTCCCCCAATGATGGGACCGATCTTCGCATCGTTGGGCACGCGGACCACCTGAGTCTCGTAGCCAGGGGCCGAAATCCACAGGTACAACGTCTCCCATGCGAGGTAGTTGCCCGTGTACGTGAAGTTCGGCAGTTTTCCGCCGGCCAACGTTACCGCGGGTTTCATCGTTGGGGTTGGCGGCTGCTTCGTGACATAGATCTCGGCGCCCTTCGGTGCACCATAGACCTGGATGGTACTGGTGCAGCCAAGGAGGAGGGCCCACAGGAACGGCATGGTCGACTCCGGGTGTGCGCCGCGACCTTACCACTGCCACTCACTCCAAGCCCACACGCTTCACCGGTGCAGCTCAGGTACGAATGCAGTGACTTGAGGCCATACGTTCATCGGCTTTGCTTGAGCGCAAGATCCGGATGGGCCTATCGGAAGGAGTACGTGGCGGCAGGGGCCTCTTTCGTTGGGCGCCTGCCTACAAAATGCGCATCTGAAAACGCGACATATATTTCGTATGTTATGGCGTGACTGGAGGACAAAGGCGGCATGAGCAGGTGGTTCCTGGCATTGGCTATGGGTTGCAGCCCGATCGCTGGAGACTGGGAGGCTGAGTCGGCCTCATCGGAAGCAGGCAACAGCATCGCGATCGGAATCCTCGAGGTCGACCTCGACGGCGAGACGTTGCTCGAGATCGACGCTTCGGGTGACGGGCCGACCGGGTCGTTGCGTGCGACGGGCTCGGCGGACCTGGGTGAGAGCACCCTGTCGCTGCTCGGCTCGCTCGATGGCACAACCGTGGACGTCCAGGGCCCGTGCACGCGAGATGGGCGTGAGCTCCTGTGCGACCTCGAGGTCGGCGAGGCCTCGTGGGAACTCGACTTCCGGCGAGACTGACGGCTCGTTGCCGAGAAACCGCCGACGAGGAAGGATGCGACCGCGCGCGTGGGTCACCACGGGCTTGAATCCCGACGTACCGGACGAAGCGTTCTGCGTGGTCGTGGTGGACCCACGACACGAGGCGTCCTTCCACACGTTGGCATGGCTGGGAGGTCGTGCTCACGAGCGCGACAACGCCTTCTACGTCCTGACGTCGGACGCATGGCACGCGCGACGTGGGGGTGTGGTGCAGATCTGGAGCGTGGAGAGCCCCGCTCCGCTTCTCGTAGCCGACTTGCCCGGCGACGCAGAACCGTTCACGGTGCTTCTGTTGGTCTGGTCGGCGCTGGGTCGTGACGCGCTCGAGACAGCGCTCCGCGAGGGAACCGAGTGGCCGCTCGTGGTGGGGCCTCGCATTGGTTGAGAACACGGAGCGGACAAGCACGCACCGCGCAACCGCGAGTGCAACTGGCGGTGGCACTGGCGAGGCACGAAGCTCTGGTGTCAGGTTCGCGTCCAACCTCGAGGAGTGTGGGCCCACGTCACCTACCACTGGCACTCCGAGCCGCTCACACGTGGGCGCGGCGTCAACATCCCGTTCCGCGTCGGCGTGGGCGGGTTCCTCACGACCTCGCGCTACCCGTGGTGGGCGCGGCCTCGGTGGGGGTGTGCTTCTCGCGGGTGCCTGCCACGCGGAGCCGGGGCATGACGAGGCCGTAGTCGGGCACGAGCCGCGCTTAACGGCCCCAGCTCCACGCCTGTGAGTCCGCTTCAGCTCCTGCTTCACAGTCCCCGTCGACGCGCCCTGTCTCAACCGGGCGTCTCGGTAGGCGTTCAGACTTGCAAGCGCAAGCCCCGAGATGATGGGGCTTGCGGCCGATGTGCTCGAGCACGTGGCGGACGTCGTTCTCGTAGATCTGCCGCGTGCGGGGGCGCAGATCTTGGGCCTTGGCGACCTCTTGGTCGAGCCAGCCGAGCATGAGCGCGGCCACAGTCCCGCGCGCTCCAAACGGTGGCCCGGCGACCGTCGGCCTGGCAGGTAGCCTGCCAGTAGACCTCTTCATCGCCCCGGTACCTTCACGGGGTAACAGCGATGTCACCGATTCGGAACCGCTCCCCATGTTCGCTCTCCCGTCTGGAGAGCGTATGGCGGATGACTCATGCGAGTACAGGCAGGCGGGTACAGGCCATCGATAGTGTAGTATGTACCCTGAATGTTCTAGGCAAAGAGCGCACCCAGGAGGAGTCGAACCCCCAACCTTCGGATCCGTAGTCCGACGCTCTATCCAATTGAGCTATGGGTGCTGTCTTTGTCTGACCCGCGTGCCGTAACCCTCATGCATGAGTTGCGCACGCTCGATGTGCGACAAGTTCGGCAGACCACGGCGCGTCGGTAGCGGCCGGGAGAGCCGTTGGCTACGTGTACGACGACTTGGAGGGACATATGGGCCACATGCTGCTTGCCATCGCGGTCTTCGGTTGCTCCGGAGTCAGCTCGGATCCCGAGCCGGCTGCGGAGGGAACGCCGGAAGAGGCGGGTGCCGAGGCGGCCGAGGAGCCGACGAACGAACCGAAGGACGGCTTTGCGATCGCGACGACGTACCTGCGGAGTCATGCGACGACCGAACGCAAGATCGACGATCCTGACAACCCGGGCAAGCGCATCAGCACCTACGTGGCCACGATCTACCGCGGCAACGACCTCACGGTGGTCGAGACGAAGGACGACTTCGTACGAGTGACCCTCCAAGATGGCAGCGGCAACGAAGGCTGGATCAAGGGGTCTCGGGTCACGACGGCCGATGGTGCCAAGCTCGCCACGGTCAAGGAAGAGGTCAAGACCTTCAGCCGCCCCGATCTGCTCTCCCTCAACACGACGATGAAGCTCGCCCCAGGTTCGGTCCTCGTGGTCACCCAGAGTCAAGGCAAGTTCGTCGAAGTCGACTACCCCAAGTCCCAGTGGTCCAGCGCCTCGACGTGGGTTCTCGCCGATACGGTCGTCGAAGGCGAGGATGACGTCGCTGCGGCTCAGCTGATCTCAAAGGTGCTCTACGTCCGCGAAGATAGCGCCGAAAAGGCAAAGCCGCTCGAAGAACTGGCCCGCGAGCAGTTCGCCGGCAACGCCCTGCTCAACCTGCTGGACCCGCCCGAACCCGAGCCTAGCGAAGAAGAGGAACCCGAAGCCGGCGGCGACAACCTCACTCCGCCCGCTCCTTAAGGACTCCGCGGCCCGGTGGATGAGCGAACGCTTCGCAAAACGAAAGAACCGTGGCGAAGATCGCCACGGTTCCTAATGGAGCGGAGTCGGAGGGATTTGAACCCTCGGTAGGGGTTCGCCCTACACTTGATTAGCAATCAAGCACCTTCGGCCACTCGGTCACGACTCCAAGAACGGGAACGGAGGCGGAGGGATTCGAACCCTCGGACCTGTTAGGGTCGGCGGTTTTCAAGACCGCTGCCTTCAACCACTCGGCCACACCTCCAAAAATTCCGCAGAACGGGTCTCCGTAGGCGGCTCTATGGTCGATGGGAATCCTTATGCAAGGGTCCCATCGACGTCAAGAACCGCTCGTCGGCTCGATCACCTCCAACCCACCCAGGTAGGGCACAAGCACCTTGGGAATCCGCAACGAACCATCGGCCTGCACATAGTTTTCGAGAATGGCGACGAGCGTTCGACCTACGGCGAGCCCCGATCCATTCAGCGTATGCGCAAACTTGGGCTTGGCCTTCTTCCCGTCGGTGACCGGCCGATACCGAAGACTCATGCGTCGAGCCTGAAAGTCGCCAAAGTGGCTGCACGACGAGATCTCACGGAAGCCCTGGCTGGGCAACCACACCTCAAGGTCGAAACACCGCGCGGCACCAAACGAAATGTCGCCAGCGCACAAATCCATGACCCGGTACGGAAGCTCAAGGGCCTGCAAGCCCGACTCGGCGTCGCTCACCAAGGTCTGATGGTCTTCGGCGGCGCGCTCTGGCGTGGTCACCCACACCAACTCGACCTTGTGGAACTGATGCACGCGAATGAGTCCCCGCACATCCCGCCCTGCGCTGCCCGCCTCGCTACGAAAGCACGGGGTAAACGCAGTGTATTTGTAAGGCAACGACTCGCCGGCAACGATCTCTTCGCGATGCAAGTTGGTGACCGGAACCTCGGCCGTCGGGATCAGGTACCCCTCCGACCCATTCAAAGGCTCCGCGAGCTTAAACATCTCGGCCCCGAACTTGGGCAACTGGCCCGTTCCGACCAGCGCCTGGTCCTGGACCAAGTAGGGCACCATGAGTTCGGTATACCCATGCTTCTCGGTGTGCAGGTCGAGGAAGAAGTTGACGAGGGCTCGCTCGAGCTTCGCCCCTGGCCCCTTGAGGACCCAAAACCGAGCGCCCGACAACTTGGCCGCTCGCTCGAGGTCGAGAATGCCGAGCCGCGTTCCGATCTCCACGTGGCTTTCGCCGTCGGCTTGGTCAGGAACCGTTCCCCAACGCCGAACTTCGACGTTGTCTTCCTCGCCTTTGCCGTCGGGCACGGCGTCGTCCAAAAGGTTTGGGATGCCCAAGCACAGGGTTTCGCGCTCGGCTTCGATCGTACCGAGCTGGGCTTCGATCGCGGCAATGCGGTCGTTACCGGCTTGGACCTCGGCCTTCTTGGCTTCCGCTTCATCGCCCTTGCCCGTCTTGAAGAGCTGGCCGATTTCCTTGGACAGCGCATTGCGTCTGGCACGCAGGTCGTCGCGTTCGGCGACGAGTCCACGCCGCTTATGGGTCGCCTCCACGATGCGATCAATGTCGGCGAGAACAGCGTCATCGGCTTGGCGACGGCGCAAGTGCGCTTTGACGAGATCCGGGTCTTCCGCGATGCGGTTCGGGTCAATCATGGTTGGGCTCCGAAAGTCGAGAGGGCAGTCGAGGTGAACAAACAGCGGACTGTGCCTGCGGTTGATGAACCGCAGGCTACCGACTGGACCGACTCTCGTGGCTGGAGCGCAACATCTCATGGCTCCTGTGCTCAGTCCGAGGACTTCCCGCAAGCGAAAGTTGGTGGTAGGTAGGCGCCATGAACGACGAATGGATCGCTGCGCTTGTCTACATGGGGATCTGCCTTGCCGTCCCCGTGAGCATGCTCTACGCTGCCCGCCTCGTCCGCGTGCGGTCGAAGGTGGATTCCCCGGCAAAGTACGACACCTACGAGTGCGGGGAAGAACCCGATGGGGTGGCCTGGGTACGCTTCCATCCCCGCTACTACGTGATTGCCCTGGTGTTCGTGCTCTTCGACGTCGAAGCCGCGTTCCTGTTTCCATGGGCGCTCACCCTACGCGACGCCGATCTGGGCTGGATTGCCCTTATTGACATGACGATCTTCCTCGGCATTTTGGTACTGGGATGGGCCTACGCAGTCCGCAAGGGAGCGATCGAATGGCAGTGAACGAAGGTGACCGCCCCTACGTCCACCCCATGTACGCGACGCTTGAGCGGGTGCCGGGCCTTTCGCTCGCCACCACCTCGGTCGACATGATGCTGACCTGGGGTGCCAAGCACAGCCTGTGGATCTTCCCGATGGCGACGAGCTGCTGCGCCATCGAGTTCATGACTTCGGCCGCAAGCCGCGTCGACATCGACCAGATCGGTTCGGTGGTGCGTCCCTCACCTCGTCACACGGATGTGATGGTGGTGGCGGGCACCATCACGGTGAAGATGGTGCCGCGCGTGAAGCGCCTGTGGGACCAGATGCCCGAGCCCAAATGGTGCATCGCGATGGGGTCTTGCGCGATCAGTGGCGACTTCTACCGCGACATCTACTCAGTGGTTCCGGGCATCGATACCGTCGTTCCCGTCGATGTCTACATCCCCGGGTGTCCGCCGAATGCTGACCAAGTGCTCGCGGGCCTCAATCGCCTGCGAGAGAAAGTCACGCTGAAGCGCCGGGGGCAACCCATCGAACGCGACTCTAGGCCAGAGACGCCGAAGATGGTCTATCCGGATATCCAACGGTGGAAAGACCGGGGTGGTGAGGATGCGACCAGCCAAGATCAGCTCGTCCGCTCACGGACGATCGGGCTTGGCGGAAACGCGTTTCGCGACAACGACGAGGACTGACGAACCCTACGGCTTCAACGGCCAGGCGACCTTGGTTTGCCAGTCCGCGGGGTCGGGATGGTCCGCGGGATCGGTAAGGTACTCCTCCCACGGCGGGCCAGCGGGGGTCCGGTCATTCGCTTCACACCACCGCTCGATAGCGGCATGCGTCGCATCGAGCGTCTCGTAGGGGCCCATGTGCGTCGCGACGGCGATCGGGCCTCCGCCAAGGGTGCCCGCCTCGATGTTGTCCTCGGGAGGAGCGGGGTCGGCAAGCTGCATGCCGCATTCGACCGTCATGAGTCCCCGGCCGACCTGGACGTAGCGCACGAACGGAGGGCCTGCGAGTGCCAACCCATTGCGTTGGCAGTGCATGAAGACGCGAGGCAAACACTCTGCGAACGTGGTTGAGAGGTCGGCGGGGGCCACCCGGCGCCGGATGAAGAGCACAGGAACGGCGTTGTGCTCGTGTACTTGAACGTCGAGGGACATGGGGATCCTCCGTTGAAGGGGGCGAGTGGGGCCATGCAGGCCAATGCAGCGGCCGGCAGAGCGCATGCGCTCGGTCTGATCCCGAGTCCAACGCCCACGGGTTCGCCTTCGAAAGGCGCTGGGCGTGATGCCGAAGACCGTACGGAAGGCGCGGACGAACCCTTCGTGGCTCTGAAAGCCGACTCGGGTCGCAATGTCGTGAATGGGATCGTCGGTGGTCGCCAACGGCAAGAGCGCGGTTTCAAGACGGAGTCGGCGCTGGTAGCCCTTGGGGGTCTCGCCGACCATGGCGCGAAAGCCGCGGTGAAGGTGGTAGGGCGACCATCCGCCCAACTCGGCCACCGCCTCGAGCGACAACTCACGGTCCACTCGCGTCATGCGGTGGATCAGCTGCATGATGGCGGCAGAATCAAGCATTTTCGACTTCTAGCCGGCCCTGGCACGGGGAGCCTTGACCGTTCTTGCGGAAGGACGGCCAACGAATGGCGCCCCCGTCGGCTTGCCAAGCCGGCCCGACTGGCCCATTCTGCGTCATCATGACGCCACTCGATCCCCACGTTCGCGCCCGCCTCAAAGAGCTGCTCCCGGAGCTTCCGCTGCACGACGGGGGGCTTCCGCCGGAGGGGCCACTGGTTCCTCCACATCGGCATGTGCCACTCGCCACCATGCTCAAAGAGCTCGGCTACACGCTTTATGTGACGTGTGTGGCAACCCACTTTCCCGACCATCCAGAGGGAGAGTTGTTCGAAGTCGCGACCGTGCTAAGGCGGCCGCGACGCAACGGGGGCACCTTTACCTGGCGCGTCCGTCTCGAAATGGACGAGGCAATTCCTTCGCTCTATCCACTGTTTGCGGGAGCAGACTGGCAAGAGCGTGAACAGTACGATCTCGTAGGGGTGCAGTTTTCGGATCACCCCGATCTGCGGCGACTCATGATGCCCGAAGACTGGGAGGGGCACCCGCTGCAGAAAGACTACGCCATCGACACCCCCCATCCCCCGTGGAGATGACGTCGTGAGCACCGTCCGCGACCAGATGCCCTGGCACCGACCCGCTCCTGGCACCGAGCCTGGAGCCCGCCGCGTCGATCCCCATCTCGACCTTGAGGACTACGATCCCGAGGGCGACTTGATGGCGCTGAACATGGGTCCCCAGCATCCATCGACCCACGGCGTGTTCCGCATCAAGCTGTTTGTCGATGGTGAGGTGGTGATCAAGGCGGTACCGTATCCGGGGTACCTGCACCGCGGTGTTGAAAAACTCTGCGAGAAGCTGACCTTCATCCAGCTCACCCCCATCGTCGACAAACACGACTACGTCGCACCGATGACCAACGAGCAAGCGATTAACGTCGCGATCGAAGCGTTGGTGGGCGTGGAAGTGCCGAGACGGGCCCGCTGGCTGCGCACCATCTTGGCCGAAATGCAGCGTATTGCCTCGCACTTGCTTTGGCTCGGCACGTTTTGCCTCGACATTGGCGGCACGATCGGCGGGGGGGCATCCGTGATGATGTACACCTTCCGCGAGCGGGAACTCATCCTCGATTGCTTCGAAGCGCTCTGCGGAGGCCGCTTTCACTACAGCACCCACACCGTGGGCGGCAATCGGCATGACGTGCCCACGGGTTGGGATCGAATGGTCAAAGACGCCATGAAGAAGATCGGGCGTCGTCTACGCGAGTACGAAGCCGAGTGCACCGACAATGAGATCTTTCGGATGCGTACCCAGGGCATCGGTCTGATCGACCAGTACCTCGCGATGGATCTTGGTCTGACGGGCCCGAACCTAAGGGCCTCGGGCGTCGACCACGATCTTCGCCGCGATGAGCCGTTCCATGCCTACGACGAGATTGACGTCAACGTCGCGGTGGCGCGCGGCGGGGATTGCTTTGCCCGGTACGAAGTGCGGATGATGGAACTCAAAGAGAGCGTCCGTCTCGTCAATCAGCTCATCGACGGAATTCCCGAGGGCCCGATTGCCGCATTGCGCGGCGCGAAATCGCCGATCGCCGTCAAGGCCGCGGAGGGTCAGGTGTACCGCGCCATTGAGACGCCTCGTGGCGAATTGGGCACATACATCATCGGAGGCGGCAACAAGAAGGGGGCGTGCGCCTATCGGCTGAAGATTCGGCCGCCGAGTCTCCATGCCATGTCCGCGCTGCCGTACGCGTTGGTGGGCCACACCGTCAGCGATGTGGTGACCATCCTCGGCTCACTCGATCCCATCATGGGCGAGGTGGACCGGTGATTCAGACGCTTGCCGACTACATCCCCGACGTGGCCTGGCAACGAGGCCTCATCGTGGGCTTTGTCGTCATGAACTTGCTCATGGCGGTCGGGGGGCTCGCGAGTTGGTGGGAGCGGAGATTCGCCGCTCGCATTCAGAACCGAATTGGCCCCAACATCGTCGGTCCGTTCGGAGTCTTGCAGCCGCTCGCCGACCTGCTCAAGATGATGCAGAAGGAAGACATCGTGCCGCGGAATGCGGACCGGTGGCTTTTCAATTTGGCGCCTGCGCTTCCGACGATGCTTGCGCTAGGCACCGCCGCGGTCATTCCCTTCGGTGGCACCTGGGTCGACGGTCGTTTCGTCAACCAGTTCGTGGTGGCCGACCTCGACGTGGGCATTCTGTGGGTCCTCGCCCTCGCCGGCCTCATGGTCTTTCCGATCTTCATGGCCGGATGGGCCAGCAACAACAAGTACACGCTGTTGTCCGCGATGCGGGCGGTGGCCCAAGGCGTGTCCTACGAGATTCCTCTGGTGCTGGCTGCGTTGGTCGCGGTCATCGCAACGGGTGAGCTTTCGATCGGTGGAATCGTTCGATGGCAGGCCGAGAACGGCTGGCTTGTGGTCCGGCTCCCCGTGATTTCCTGGCTGGCGTTCCTCGTGTTCTTCGCCGCCTCACTTGCCGAGGCAAACCGCATTCCCTTCGACATTCCCGAGGCAGAAAGCGAACTTGTGGGCGGCATCATGGTCGAATACACCGGCCTGAAGTTCGGACTGTTCCTGTTTGCGGAGTATGTCCACACCGCGATTGCATCGCTTTTGGCGGTCACGCTGTTCTTTGGGGGCGCGGACGGACCCGAGGTGAGCACGGTGGGTCCGCTCTGGCTGTTGCTCAAAGCCGGTGTGCTCTTCGTGATCATCTACTGGATTCGCTGGTCCTGGTACCGCTTTCGTTCCGACCAACTCATGCAGCTCTGCTGGCGCTATCTCGTGCCGCTCACACTGGGGCTCGTGATGCTGACGGCGGTTGTCGTCGCGGTGGGGTGGGTGTGAGGATTCCGTACCTGACGGGGGCTGGGCGTGCGTTGTGGATCACGCTGCGCAACTTCTTCCGGTCCCGTGTCACCGAGGGCATCCGTGGTGAACAGACCCGGGCTCCTCGCTACAAGGCGAGCTTCGCCCTTGTGCACGATGAGAACGCCGAAGAGGCCTGCATCGGCTGCAAGCTCTGCGAGGTCATCTGCCCCTCCGAGATCATCACCGTCGTGCCTGCAGGCAAGCGAGTCTCCCCGGTCACGGGAAAGAAGCGCGGCTACGTCGACGACTTTACCCTCGACCTTCAGGCCTGCATCTACTGTGAGCTTTGCGTCCAGGTCTGCCCGACCGACGCCATCGTGATGCTCAGGGTGCAAGAAGAGCCAGGGTATTCGCGCGAAGACCTCGTGCTCACGATGGACAAGCTCTACGACAACGAGCGCAAACGGCCGCTGTATTGGGCCAAGGGCTCCGTGCTCATGCAGATGCAAGATCCCACGCGCAGTTCGCTGGTCAGCGATAGCCCCGAGGAGGTCGAATGATGGCCGACATCGGGTTCGCCATCGTTGCAGGTCTCGTGGTGCTGACGAGCGGCCTGGTCACGCAGGTCCGAAACCTCGTGCACGCGGTGTTCTGGCTTGCAGCCACGTTGTTGGCGTCTTCGGTCCTCATGATTTGGCTAGGCGCGCCCTTTGTCGCCGGCATTCAGATTGTGCTGTACACGGGCGGGGTCATCACGCTGATGATCTTTGCAGTGATGCTGACAAGCCGCGAGGCGAGCACCTTCGTTCCCAACCCGGTGCACCGGCCCGGCGCCGCGGCCGTGGCCTCGCTGACGCTACTCGCCATTCTCACGAGTGCGATCTGGAACACGCCCGAACTTGAGCCTGAGGTCGTCGCAGCACGGTCGATTCCTGCGTTGCGAACCTTCGAAGCCCACCTTTTGGTGGAGCAAGACCTCGAGATTCCCGAGGCCCCTGCGGTGGCCGAACCGGCTGAGGGCGAAGAGTCTTCCGAGCCCGTCCTCGAGGAATCGAGTTCCGAGGACCGTCGGGCCACGGCGTTTTCGGAGCTGCGTTCAACGGTCGCATCAGCGTTGGAAGCCTCGGGAGCCAGAGAGATTTCGGCCAATGATGACGACCTCGAACCGGTCGCCCGCCTTTGGTTGGCCCTGGATGACCACGGCGAGGCCTCTCGCGAGGCTGCGGTCGAACGCATTGCCGCTACGGGGGTTCGGGTGACCGAACTCGAGATGACCGCGCAGGTGGGTCGGCAGTTGTTGACCGACCATCTTTTGGCGTTCGAGGCGCTTTCGGTCCTGTTGTTGGCCGCCATGATCGGCGCCATCGTGTTGTCGCGTCGGAAAGACCCGTGAGTCCGGAGGCGAGCCCATGAATCCCATCGAGCTTCGCATCGTGCTCACCGTGGCATCGGTGTTGTTCTGTCTCGGCATTTACGGGGTCCTTGCCCGTCGCTCGGCGATCGGCGTGCTCCTGTGCCTCGAAGTGATGGCCAATGCCGTGAACCTCGCAATGATCGGCTTTGGTCGCTTCATGACAGGCACGTCAGGCCAGGTGCTGACCCTGTTCGCCATCGCCCTGACCGTCGCGGAAGTCGTGATGGGCGTGGCCATCGTCCTGCTGCTGCGCCGAACCCACGGCAGCACGCTGACGGACGCGGCCGAGGAGCTGCGAGGATGAACCCCGTCGATATTGCCGCGTTGGCCGTGTTTGCGCCCCTTGTGGTCGCGGCCATTTTGGTCGTGGTAGCGCCCCTTCGGCACAACACTCCCCTAGCCACCACGCTGTCGGTAATCGGGGCCCTGCTATCGCTTGGCGCAAGTGGTTGGCTGCTCGTTCAGCTGCTTTCGGAAACGCCAGGGACCTTCGAGCAGGTGGTGCAGCGCCAGTGGCTTGCCGCAGGCGACACCACGCTCGCCCGAGTGGGCTTCCGGGTCGATGCCATCTCGGTTCCCATGATGGTTGTGGTCAGTTTCGTGGCCACCATGGTCCAGGTGTTTTCCCACGGCTACCTAGCGGGCGAACCCAGTACGGACCGCGGTCGCTACTACACGTGGCAATCGCTGTTCCTCTTTTCGATGATGGGGCTTGTGGTGGCCCCGAACCTGCTGCAGCTCTTCTTGTGCTGGGAACTCGTGGGGATGTGCAGCTACCTGTTGATCGGGTACTGGTGGCGCAAGCCGTCCGCCGCCAAGGCCGCGGTCAAGGCCTTTTGGGTCACGAAGTTCGCCGACATGGGGCTGCTTGCCGGACTCATCATCCTCTACGTGCAGACGGGAGCCTTCGAGTGGTCTCCCGAAGCGGTTGCCCAGCTGGTGGAGTCGGGGACCGTCACCCTGGTGGCGGGCCTGTTCTTCGTCGCTGTCCTTGGCAAGTCGGCGCAGTTCCCGTTGCACGTGTGGTTGCCCGACGCGATGGAGGGGCCCACACCGGTCTCGGCTCTCCTGCATGCCGCGACCATGGTCGCGGCGGGGGTCTACCTCATCGTGCGCGGCTGGCCGATTTTCGTCGAGTCTGAAGGCGTGCTTCAGGCCATGGCCGTCATCGGGGGCACCACCGCCTTCTTTGGCGCATGCATGGCCATCGTACAAAGCGACATCAAGCGCGTGCTCGCCTACTCCACGATCAGTCAGCTCGGCTACATGATTGCCGCCCTGGGCGCAGGGAGCTTCCTCGGGGGGTACTTCCACCTCGTCACCCACGCGTTCTTCAAGGCGATGCTGTTTCTTGGCGCGGGCTCGGTCATCCATGCGATGCATCACGAGCAGGACATGCGCAACTATGGCGGGCTGCGGAAAAAGATCCCCTACACCTTCTGGGCGATGATGATCGGGACGCTGGCGATCACAGGGGTGGGCATTCCCGCGACGCTGTTCAAGCTGTTTGACCGGCCCATAGGCTTTGCCG
>JBCCQY010000115.1:0-28657 GCA_039208735.1 Myxococcota bacterium
CCGCGACCGCTTCCGCCATCACGGCGGCGAGCGCTCCCTGACGGAGTTCGCCGGCGAGCAACATGGCCACAAACCCCTGCTCGGGCTCGGTGAGGGCCTCAAAGAGCTGACGAAGAGCCTCCATGCGCCGGGCCTTGCTGCCTTTGCCCGCGATGTCACGAATGGTGCTGAAGGCCGTGTCGAGATCGTCGACGCGGACGGAAGGCGTCGAGGAGGGTGGCGTCCCTCGAAGCTCGGACAACGTGGCGTAGCCCACCCCAATGCGGCCCTGGCGCAGTTCGCCGGCCAACCACGGCACCACGATGGGGAGAACCTCCGCACTGGAGGCATCGAGCAGTTCGGCCAACGCTCCAATCTTGGTCTTGCGGGAGCGCGTGCCGGCCACACGCTGATTGACGGCCACGATGTCCGCGAGCAACGGCTTCATGGGGGGGTTCTAACGCCGCTGGGTTACGCCACGAGTCATGGACGGCGCTGTCGCTGGACTTCCCGCTTGGGTTGCCCCGGTGCTCGTAGGGATGTCGGTGCTCTCGGGACTGGGACTGGTGGGGGCTGCGGTGGCGCTGCCTCGCGTCCTGGCGGGTCTGCCCGTGGACTACCTGCACACCCCCGAAGTGGTGGTGACCCATCCAACGGTGTGGCTAGGCCGCGCGCTAGTGGCGATTGGGCTAGCGTTCGCGGGCCTCGCCATGCTGGTCTTGCCCGGTCAGGGCGTGTTGACGCTGTTGGCCGCCGCCCTTGTGAGTCCCGTACGAGGCAAGAAGCACGTTGTGCGGTGGCTACTGGGCTTTGACATCGTGTTTCGGGCGGTCACGATGTTGCGCGCCCGTCGAGGAGCCCCTCCGTTGCGTCCGCTGGTTCAGGACTGAGACGGCACCGCGAGGGGCGTTGCCTTTCGCTCATAGGCTCTTTCGTCTTGATGGCGACGAGGCACTCGCGACTCCCAAACGAACAGTTCAGGCATTTCGATTGCAGTTAGGAAGCCACCTTTGCCGCATCCTGTGTCGATGGCGATCACCTGTTCACCGGCCCATAGGTCAGCCGGATCCTCGGGGGTGTAGCTCGACAGTTCACGAGGAAGGAGGCTGGTCACGGTGTGGCCGACGATGCAGGTCTTTCCTCGGTAGTTCTTGAAAAAGTCCATGGTCCGGGTCCACAACAGGCTGGCCGTCTGTTCAACCTCGGAGGGGTGGAGGAACCGACCGTCCACTTTGGGCAGACCCGCGTGCACGTAGATCGCGTGTTCGTCTTCGAAGTACAGCGGCAGTTCGTGGAGCCACTCGACCACGTCGTCAGGGAAGAACGAGCCGGAGAGCAGTTGCTCCCACTCCTCATCGTTGGCCGGCGGAGCGTCACGGGCCCCGCCCACGAAACTCCGGTAGCAGGCCACGCAGCCGTTCGATGGCGGGAGGATGAAGCCATCCCAGCCTTCCGTCAGCACGCGAAGCCAGGCGTCTTCGTGGTTTCCCCGCAGGGGGACGATGCGCGCCCCGGAGTGGGGCAGGTCGAACCGGATGAAGTCGATCACCTCGCGGCTCTGGGGGCCGCGGTCGACGTAATCACCAAGGAAAACGAGCGTATCGTCGCTCCCAATCGGGCCGATGTGCTGAAGGAGTTCCAGAAGCGCATCGAGCTCTCCGTGGATATCTCCGATGGCAAAGGTTCGCCGCATGTCGTCCCCAAAGCTTGAAGGCTCTCTCGGATCTGGGCCTTGGCGGCGCGTTGCAGCTTGGTTACTCGCGTTCCTCCCGTTTTTGGAGACCCGATGCTCGTTCGTCGTCGCAACAAGTCCGCACGCCTCAAGGCCATGCTCAAGCGCAAGAAGGGCAAGGAGCGTCTGCGCAAGGCGGGTCGCCTCAAGAAGCGGCGCAATGGCGGCCGTCTCGTGAAGGTTGTTCGCAAGGCCTAAGGTCGGCCTAGGGGGCGAAAAGGCCGCTCGTCGCGAGCCACGCGGCCATGACCCCAAGCAGACCTACGCCAGCCAGACTGCAAGCCACGATCACGATCACCCCGGGTCCGGAACGACGATCGGGGGACGACCGTTCGTGGTCGAGGCGTGCAGATCGGGACGAGTGTGATTGCACGATGGGGTCCGGATCGAGCGAGGGCATCGGCGCGACCGGCAAACGCGGTCGATCGAGACCCAGTCGTTCGGCGACGGGCGTGCCCACGGGATGGGTGGTTGTGCCTGATAAGGGCAGTGAAACCGGCTCAATTTCTCGGAGGGCCTCGGTTAGGGCCTCACGGAATGCGTGCGCGGTGGGATAGCGCGCGTCGGAGCGCTTGTGCGTGGCCTTTGCGACCACCTGCAACAAGCCAGGGTCGAGCACCTGCGCGTCGGGAAGCGGTCGCATGAGATGTCCGGCACGGGCGGTCGCAGGATCGGTGCCAAAGGGCGGACGGCCCGCGAGCCATGCGTGCAGCAGGGTGCCCACGGCATAAAGGTCGGTGCGCGCGGTCCGCGGTTGTCCGCGCAACCCCTCGGGCGTGGCCCAGGTCGACCCGCCAGCGGGGTCCACCGGCGGGGCGGTGGCGTCGATGAGGCGGAGCTTCCCATCGTCGCCAACCCACAGGCTTGCCTTGGCGATCGAGCCGTGTGGACCGGCGGCGCCGTGGTAGCGGGCAAGTCCGTCGAGCAGGCCCAGAATGGCGACCACGATCGAGCGGCGCCGGGTGCGTGTGGGATCGGGGAGATCGGCATGCAGGGCCAACGGGGCCCCGTCAAACCACTCGAGGGCGACCCACCATCGCCACGGACTGGTTTGCGGAGGCATGGTGCCTTGATCCACCACCACGGGGAACGCAGGGTGCCGAACCGCAATGCGCACGGGGTTGGGGGGAATGTTCGAGAATCGGATGCGTACCCGTTGGCGCGATCGCTCGTCGATCGCATTGATCACCCACGCATCCCGGGTGCGGCTCACCGGCGTTGCAAGGCGGAAGCGCTCGCCGAGGAGGCGTCCCGGAGCGATGGAGTCTTCGACGCCCTCGGTGGGCGCCTCGCTCGGGTGTTCGGATCCCGGGTCGGTCATGGCCAGGCGCCCTAACCGCAACGGGTTCCAGAAGCACCGTCATCGGTTACGGCCCGAGGCGGGGAGCACCGATGATTGGACCCGAAGACGACGACGATCCCGACACCGGAGTCTTGATCCAAGAGGAGTTCACACGCCGCATCAAGGTCGATGAGGTCGCTGGCAACATCGACCCAGACGCCACCGTGGTGCGAACGCCAGCCGCTCGTGGTGAGGCCAAAGCCGACAAGGCGGCCGAATGGATGGAGGAGGCCCTCAAGCACTCCGCGACCGTGGTGCGCAAGGTTGATGACGAAGATCTCGATACCATTCGGGCCGAGGTCGTCGATGAGTTGCCGCGTCCTCCGACGCGGTCCAAGCCTGTCTTGAAAACCCGTCTGGCCTCGGCGCCCACGAAGCGTACGCGCGTTCCCGTGTTGTCGGCCGAAGTCCGAATGGATCCGTCGGTGACGGACGAGGGCAAGCCGGCGCCGAAGGCGGAACCGGAGTCCGCGACCCCGCCTCCGGTGGCGGAAAAAACCGTGCCCGAGCACACCGAACCCACGGGGAGCGCATCGCTGCCTGCGGCCGAGCCCGGCTGGGTCGCGATTCAGTCGAGTCTTGCCGGGCTTGGATTGAGCGCGGTTGTCGGCATGGTGGTGCTGACGGGCTTCTGGATCATGCGGTAGGGCGTGAGGGATCGGTGCGCCGTCGCACCACCGGGTCGACGAGCGGCGCTTCGTGGTGCGTCCACGGACGCTTGGTGCTCGGGTCGACCTCGGCTAAGGCCCGTCGGTAGTCGGCGAAACGCCCGCCGGCTTCGTAGCCCCGCAGCATCGCGAGCCCGGTCTCGGCTCCGCCTTGCGCCAACTCGTACTCGATCCATGCCCACCGCGCAGACACGGGCCGCAGCTCTGCGGCTCCCTTGAGTCGCTTCTTGAGATCGCGCATGCGGCGATCGATCGTCTTGATGCCGGCGAACGGGGCGCCATCGAGGGGGGTGGAGCGCTTGGCTACGAACGGCGCGATGCCCATCACGAGTCGAGCCGGGCGGCACGCCGCGGACAGTTCTCGGGTGAACCTTGCGAGTTCTTCGAGGTCGGCATCGTTTTCATCGGGAACGCCGATCACCATGTAGAGCTTGAAGTGCGAAAAGCCGACGTCGCCGGCTTGACGCGCGCAGGCCAGCAAGTGGTCTTCGGTGGTGGTCTTCTTGAGAAGCCGCCGGACCCGCTCCGACGCCCCATCGCTCGCCGTGGTTAGGGAACGGGCGCCACTCTGAGCCAAGTACTTGGCAATTTCAGGCTTACGGGCGATCTGGTCGGCGCGCAATGACGAGAGCGACACCCGCTTGCCAGCCCGCGCGAGGGTGCCAATGAGATCGATGAGTTGGGGATGATCGCTAATTGCAGCGCCCACCAGGCCCACCTTCTGGGCCTCTTCGGGGATGAACGAGAGGATCTCGTTTGGAGGAACGAGCCGCATGCCGCCATGGGTCGTGCGGCGCATCACGCAGAAGGTGCACATGCGGTGGCACCCACGCTCCCCTTCGATGAGGAACATGTCGGAGAGTTCGGCCTCCGGGGCCAGCCACAACGAGCGAGCGGGGAGGTGCCGATCCGAGGCGGTGGTCGCGATGGGAAAGCGGTCGCCCTGTCGCTCGGGAACCCACCCTCCGGGCAAGCTTGCGATGCCATCGAGCCATTCGTCGCGCGTCGACGCATCAAAGAACGTGGTCGCGGCGGTGGCCGCAACGTCTTCGCCTTCCCCGAGGATGGCGGCATCGATGAATTCGGCAAGGAACGAGGGGCTCGCCATGCTGATCGGACCCCCGAGCAGGATCTGGGGATGCCCCGGGCGCCGGTCCTCCCGGCGGATCGGGATGCCGGCGAGGCGGAGCACGTCAAACAGGCCGATCAACTCCGTTTCGTAGGCGAAGGACACCGCAATCAGCGGAAATTGGTCGAGGGGAGTCAGCGTTTCGTACGACAGGGGCGGCACGCGAGCCGTGTCATGAACCGCGACATCATCGGGCACAAAGACCCGTTCAACGGAGAGTCCAGCCGATCTGAGCAATGCGATGATGCGTTGGTACCCCAGCGACGACATGCCTGCGCGGTACGGCGACGGGTACACCATCGCGACCCGGTAGGGACCCTCACGAAACGCTTCGGGTCCGACGAGGCGCTCACGACCTCGTCGTGCCACGATTGCATCACTGATCGAACGTCGGCTCATGGTCTCCTTGCGCAGAGCATGCGTTAATCTCGCCAAGGTCGGAGGAAGCGCATGATCGCTCTGTTCGCGCTACAGGGATTCGCCTGGGCGGCCCAGCCGTCCCACAAACTCGAGTGGCGGCTCTCCGTCGATGGCCAACCGATTGGCCAACGCACGCTCACGGTTCGCTACCTCGAAGGCGAGGCGGGCACCAACCGCATCCTCGAGTCCTATACTGACATTGATGGCAAGGTGGGACCCGTCACCGTGCGCTATCGGCAGCGCCTGACCGCCCACGTCGATGCTCGGGAACCTGCGTCGTTTCACTCCGTGGTCGACAACGGTGGAACGAAAATCGAGGTGCAGGGCCGATGGACGCCCACGAGCTGGGTGGTCACAACGACGGCGAACGGGCGTTCCCGCACGAGTCCGTTCGAACTGACCCACATCAATCTTTCATCGGCGGACCTGCTCGACCCCTACACCCGTCGCCCGCTCTCACACTACGTCAAGGCTCAGGCGCGCGTCCTGTCGACCTCGTCGGGCGAGATTGCGTCGGGTGAGGTGGAGTCGCTTGGGGTGAGCCAATGGTCGGCCGGTGGGCAGGCCGTCCAGGTCTCGGGCTACGCGTGGACGTCTCCGGAAGGTCGTTCTGAATACTACTATTCGCCGGATGGGTTCCTGGTTCGGTACCGAACCCAGTTGTTGGGCGCCACGATCGATGCCCAGCTGGTCGGTCCCGTGCCCGACGGGATCGACGATTTCCCCGTGGGGGCGTTGACGCCCGCCGTCGAGCAGGTCGAGGTCCGGTGATCGCGCGCCGCCACGTGCCGGTCATCTCTGTGATGACCCCATTTCCCGTCCACGTGTCGTCGGAGACCTCGGTCATTGCTGCGGCATCGATGATGCGAGGCCACGATGTGCGGCATCTGCCGGTGGTGGCCGGTGGCGATGTGGTGGGACTGGTGCGGGCGGCGGACCTCGAACTGGCCACCGCGCTGACCGCATCGATGGAGTTGCCCGTGTCCCGGCTTTGCGTGGTGGAGCCCTTGGTCTTCGAAATCGATGAACCGCTGGAGGGCGTCGTTCGGGCCATGTCGGCCGAGGGTCATGATGCGGCGGTCGTGCTGCGCCAGGGTCGGTTGGCGGGCCTGGTCACCACGGCCGACATCTGCCACTACTTGTGGCGCGATCCCGAGGCTCCGGTGTTGCTGCCTCCACCCGCGCCCCAGCCCTTTTCGGCAGGGCCTCCCGATGACGGTGCGGCATGAGCGACGACGATCTCACCCATGTCGACGCTGTGGGGAACGCGCGAATGGTCGATGTGGGCGACAAAGCGGTGACCACGCGAACCGCGACCGCTCGAGGCACCATTTCGCTGTCGCGCAGCGCGTTGCAGGCCGTGATCGACCGTTCGGCCAAGAAGGGGGACGTGCTGACGATCGCCCAGATCGCCGGCATTACGGGCGCCAAGCGTACCGCGGACCTCATTCCGCTGTGCCATCCGCTTCCGTTGTCGGGGGTGGATCTCACCTTCGAGATCGACGAGGTCCGCAGCTGCATCACGTGCAGGGCCACGGTCCGTACCGACGGTCGCACCGGCGTCGAGATGGAAGCCCTCACCGCGGTGAGCACGGCGCTGTTGACGGTCTACGACATGCTCAAGGCGGTGGACCGGACGATGACGCTGTCCGAGATCGCACTTCTGCATAAGGCGGGTGGCCGAACGGGAACCTGGCGGCGCGACGGCTGACCTCAAGGGCATTCCGAGGCGACCGATGTCTTCGCCATGCCGCTGACCTCGCCGTTGCCTCCCATGTTCATTCAGGTGCCCGATGTCACGCCGACGCGGGTGCTCCATGCGTGCCAACAGCTCGAGCCCGTGGACGGCAAGCTGCAACTGTGCACCACCGAGTCGTTCGAGAGCGTGAGCACGGATTCAACGCTGCTGCTCTACTTCGAGGAGCGGCAGACGTTCATGCAGCAGCCGGCCCGGGTACGAGCGCTGGAGCCCGGGCCCGATGAGGTTGGCACGTTGCTCACCCTCGAGCGGTTGGGGGAGGCCATCAACGCCGAGCAGCGCCAGGTCTACCGGGTGTCGTGCGTCAACGTGCCCATCCATGCGTCGATGGACCGTGAGTCGGACTGTCCGGTGGTGGACGTTTCGGCGACGGGCTTTGGGGTCCGCTGCAAGAGCAAGTTTTCCACCGGGCAGCTCGTCACTGCGGTGTTGTCGTGGGACGGCGAAGGACTCAAGGGCACCGTCGCCATCGTGAGCGAGCGGTCCCTGACCGATGGGATGAATCGCTACGGGGTGCGGTGCGTGGATTCGGGCAACAACACCCGAGGGATGAACCTCAAGCGATCGCTCACCCGCATCAGCCTTGCGGTTCAGCGGGAGCAGATGCGTCGCGTGCAGTGACGCGATCAGGCGATGACGTTTCGCCACACCATGAGGACGAGAATGGCGGTCCATCCCATGTGGAAGCCCACCGTCATCATGCGAAGGCTGCCCAAGCGGCCCTTCAGAGCGTCCGGATTGGCGTCGCCGCTCGCAATGGCCCCATGAACACTGGCCAAGCCACGATCCGCGAATGCGAGGAGCCCCCACAGCCCGAGGGCGAGGGTGAGCGCGAGGTGAATGGGCCACGGCACCGCCCCCATCCCGCCGCTCCACACGATGAGGCCCACGCCCGTGGCGAGGATGCCGGCTGCACCGAGGTGGCCGAAGATGCCTGCACCGCCTGGTCCGGACTTGAACGCAGGATTGTCGGGGCCTGGATCGTTTGACAGCGCGCGGAGTTTGCCCGTGAGCTGGAGGGCCGCCGCAATCCACAGCGCCATCGAGAGGTAGTGCAGGAACTTGAGTCCCAGGTAGAGGCTGTCCATGGTCGTCACTCCGTTGTGGGCGATGGCCTATCGTTCAACAGGTCGTCGGCGCCAATGGCGCGGACGCATCCCGCCGAGATACGCCGTACGACGGAGCCAAAGGGGGGTTGGTGGCACGGGTGCTACTCATCGATGACGACGCCGCCCTGCTCGATGTACTGGCGCTGGCGGTGCAAGATGGCGGGCATGAACCGCTGACCGCCCCCGATGGGCATGCGGGCTACCAAGCGGTGGCCCAACAGACGCCGGATCTGGTGGTCAGTGACGTCAACATGCCAGGGATCGACGGCTTTTCCCTCTGTCGGCGGCTTCGCGACGATGGGGTCACGGTGCCGATCATCTTGCTCACGGCCCGGGACGGCGAGATCGACGAGGCGTTGGGGTTGGAACTCGGGGCCGATGACTACATGATCAAGCCGTTCAAGCCTCGCATCTTGTTGGCTCGGATCGAAGCCCTCCTACGACGTGAGCGGCTCCGCACGGATCAAGAGCCGCCAGAGCGTTTGGTCCAGGGTGCGCTAGAACTCGATGCGGGCCGGCTCGAGGCGAGGTTTGCGGGCCGGGTGTTCGAGACGACGGTGACCGAGTTCCGGCTTCTTCAAGCCCTCGCCAAAGCGCCCGGCATCGTGTTTTCTCGGACCCAACTCCTCGAGAAGATGCGGGGGGACGACAGTGTGGTGGTGGAGCGGTTGGTCGACACCTATGTGCGCCGACTCCGTCGCAAAATCGAGTCGATCGACCCGTCCTTCAACGGCATCGAGACCGTGATTGGGGCCGGCTACCGATGGCGTGATTCGTGATCGAGTTGCTGCGGGGGTTCGGCGAGTTGAGGAGCCTCCGTTACCGCGCGCTTGGGGTCGTGGTGCTGGTCGTGGTGCTCCCCTTGCTCTGGGTGTGGGCGGTGGGGCCGCTCGAGCAGAACATCGTGTTGAACCTGCGCAAGCGCCTGCGTGACGCGCTTTCCGAGGCGACCCTCGACGGGCTGGCCTCCTCGAATCGGCTGTCGGAGATCGCGCGAACCCATCGCATCCGCCTGCGGGTGATCGGGCCAGATGGTGCGGTACTCGAAGACTTTGATGAAGTCGTCAACCAGGACGGTCTCCAAGCCGTCGCCGACCCGTTCTTTGGCCCTGGAGGAGCGCCGACGCTGTCGGAGTTCGACGCTGACCAGCCGCCAGTCGGCGAGCGCAAGCTGGTTCGTGAAGCCACCGCCACCCCCACTGCATCCTGCCGCGTGGTCGAAAAGGGACTGTTGTTGGCTTGCTCAGCGACCCAGCGCCTTTCCGACGGGTCGCGGGTTCACGTCATGCGGGGCTCGCCCCGGCTCGTGCGGTCGCTGTACGAAGAGCGCTTTCAGCTGACTGCGGTGACCTTGACGGTCCTGGGCATCGGCGTGATCGTGGCCGGATGGCTGTCGTGGCGCATGGTGGGCCCCATCGAACAGCTGCGGGATCAAGTGATGGCCCGCACCGAGGGCACCGTGTCGACCGAGCCCATCCAGGTGGGGCAGGACGACGAGTTTGGACAGTTGGCACGGGCCTTCAATGCGCTCTTAGGGGCGCTCGATGACCGCAATCGGGCCAACGCGGAGTTTGCCGCGGATCTCGCCCATGAACTCAAGAATCCCGTCGCTGCAGTGAGGGCCGCCGCCGAGGCACTCGGACCCGGATCGCAAGTTGATGAGGAACGTCGCCAACGGCTGTTTCGGGTGCTTGACGCCTCGGCGGGACGGCTCGAAGAAGTGATCGGGCAGTTCCTAGACCTGGCTCGCGCGGAAGCCGGGCTGCCCGACACCGAACGAGAACTCGTCGATCTCCGCGCGTTGGCCGAGGGCGTGATCAGCGTCTACCGCGCCGATGAACGACACAATGGGCTGACGTTTACCGTCCAAGGTCCATCGGAGACGGTTTGGGCCGCCGCCGAACGCCTCGAAACCGCCGTCCACAACCTCGTGTCCAATGCGGCCGAGTTTGCCGCACGTTTCGAGCGCAAACAAGGACCTGCCGTGGGCATCACCATCGAGGCGACCGCGGCCCAGGCCATCCTGCGCGTGAGCGACACCGGACCTGGGATTCCGCTAGCCGACCGGGAGCGGGTGTTCGATCGCTACGTCACCACACGCGAGAACGGGACAGGACTTGGTCTGGCATTGACCAAGGCCATCGTTCACGCGCACGGGGGCACGATCGAGTTGGAAGGACCGCCTGAGGGAGGCACCACCATGGTGGTGCGGCTTCCTCGAGGAAGTCAGGCCACTTCTTGAGTGGCCGCGGCGGCTTCCGCCCGGTTCCGCGCCTCTTCCTTGAACAAACGCATTTCCGCGATGAGCGACTTGCGGTTGATTTCAGGAAGGTGTGGGAGCGCTGATGCGACCTCAGACAGGACCTCAGCGCACTCGTCGTCGAGTCCCATGGCGCGGTCGGGATTTTCACGATCCCAAACCTCGTCCTTGGTGACGGGCTTCCAGAACACGACGTCGATGCGGTAGCCCAAGGCTCCTGCCCAAGCGACTAGTTGCTCGACGCGCAAGCTGCGAAGCCCGCGTTCCAGTCGCGACACAGCCGAAATGGACGAGCCAACCGCCTTCGCGACGATGTCTTGAGGCGCCCTCTGGGCTCGGCGCATGGCGCGGAGCCGCGAAGCGACCTGCTTACCGAAAGACATTCGTTCCTCCAGGAAGAAACCAGGGATGGGCCTGATTCTCCACGTGGTACCTCTTCACGGCCAGTTTTGATATCACGACAAAGATGAGCATCGCAAGAAAAAACGGGGACTCGCCAGGATCGAGGAGCGTGCTCGTCGGGAAGGATGACCGCGCAAAACCCTCGGCGAGTCCCCGTGTCAACGACGCACGGATTGCGCTTCACGAACCTGATCGCGAAGCACTTGGACCGACGTCAAATCTCGTCGCCGCAGGGGGTCGACAAGTTCACGGGAACCCAAACCGAGATCCTCTCTCCTCGAAGGGGCCACGCTTACCACAGTGAACAACGACGTCCAGCTTGGCTGTCCCCGATCGTCGAGAAAGATCACGACCTCGTCACCTCGAGACCAAAGGGGAAGGCCAGAAACGCGCTGGGTCAATCCGCCGGATCGCCCCCCGGGCAAGACGAACTCGATCGCCCCTCTGGCATCTCCGCGCCAGGTTTCCGTCACAGAGACCTGGTACGTCGTGCACAATCCCAATGCACAGGGTTCGCTTTGGGTACCCATCACGATCCCTTCCACCACAGCCGCACTGCGACGGTTCAAGGCTTCGATGGTGGGAACGTCCACGAATGTGGAAGCGTGTGCCATCGAAACGAACAGCCATCCGGTCATGGTTCACCTCGGCGGTAGAGGAAGGCCAGCGTGAGGAGCCCGGCCCATGACGCTCCGGTCGGACCAACCGCGATGGCATTGCAGCCGCTCGACGACTCATCGGTCGCACCGGTGTCCTCTGGGGCCGCGGGCGGCGAATCATATAGGTAGCGAGCGGCTTCCTGGTCATCGCTGTCGAGGACCCGTCGCTGGACGTCCCCCGGCTCGTGCTTGGCGAACATGGTCGCTTCGGCGACTTCGCTATGACCAATGCCCAGTACGTGTCCCACTTCGTGGGTGATCGCAGCTTGCAGATCGAACGCGTCCTTCGCGCCGGTGGTCGACCACGGAATGGTGGCATTGATGTAGATGTCGTACTGAACGATGTGGCCTGCGTCGTCCGCCCAGGACGTGGTAATGGCCAGTGCTTCATTGCCGGCAGGCCAGTCCGTGGTGAAGAAGACGAGATTTTCGTCGTCGAGGGCGACCTCGGGAGCGAGCGACGAGGTTTGTTTCTCAGCGAAGACATAGGCGTCGTCGACGTTGGCCCAGGCATCGAAGGAGGCGTCAATCGCCGTTTCAAGCCCATTTAGGTTCGGGGCGTCGCCTTCGACCCAAGCGTAGGTGACGGGCATCTCGAAGAAGCGCATTTCCTCACCCGTGGGCAAGGTTTGCACCTCGAAGGCGAGCGCGAGGCTCGTCCAAACGATCGTCGTCATTGCGATTTCCTTCGCCGCGCCCCCAAGCCGGGGGATGACCCCGTTGTCGGTCCGGACCAATTTTCGTTTGAGGCGAGCGACGGTTCGGAGCTGGGGGACGGTTAATGAACCAGCGGAACCAACGGGCTTCGACCTCGCCGTGGAGCCACGCGGCGACTTTTCGAGCGTGACCCTTGTTCAACGGTTTTTCCCGCGAAGCGGCTTTGTGGACGTTCGATGCCGCTACGACATCGAACCCGGCCTGGCGTCGCGATGCGGCAGAGGCCCTGCGCGCGGAGGCACGAAAGACAAGCACGCCCCTGCGCTTGGTCGCACGCCAGGTCGAACCGGTGGGCGATGCGGGCGAGGGGCTGTTCCGCTTGCATACCGCGGCGCATGCCCCCTTCGACTGGACCTGGGAAGGTGCGGCCGCCTACCAGCTTCGCGATCCGGACGACCCCACGGATCGGACGTGGTCGGGCGAAGTTGTCCAGGTCGATGAAGACCGAGGTCAGATCTACCTGTCCCTGACGTTCGGAGCGCTGTGCGAAGGACCGTTTTGGATCCGACCGTTTGGGTTCCTCGACGCCTTGGTTGCGCTTTTCCGTCAATCCGAACGTGCACCCGCCACCGCGCAAGGCTTGGACGTTGCGTTGCTTGCCTCGCTGGGGCGAGGACCCAAGGCCACGACTTCCGGGGAGTCCACCAGTTGGCACCATCCGTGGGGCATTTTGTGGGGGCCACCCGGCACGGGCAAAACCTACTCGATCGGTCGCCAAGTGGCGCGGGTTCTCCGCCGTGATGACGAACGCATTCTCGTGGTCAGCACGACAAATCGCGCCACTGACGCCGCGGCTCTGCACATCGCAGACGCGCTGCGCGACCGTGGGTTGCCGCTCGACTTGGTGCGCCGGGTCGGGGCGGCCGCCTCGTTGCATCGTTTTGAGGCCCGGGGGGCTGCGGAACTCGTAGCGGGTGCCGAGGCGTTTGGACGTCGGCAATTGGCCCGATTGCTCGAGGCACGGCGCACCCATTCGGACCCTGAGGCACGCGCCCGGCTCACCGTCCAGCTCAATGCGACGCGGCAAGCCATTCGGGAGGCTGCCGGTGCCTTCTTGGACCCACGGCATCGCGTTGTGGTGTGTACGGCGTTTCATGCTCTGCAGAAGACGGTTGATGCGCAGATCGCCGCGCTCCGGAGTGCCCAGCGGGCTCCCTTCACCACCGTCGTGATCGATGAAGCGGGCCTTACGAATCGTGCGGTGACCGCCGCATTGGCCCAACTCGCCGCCCGTCGGGTGTGGCTTGTCGGAGATCCCCGTCAACTCGCTCCGATCGCCCGGGTCGCCCGGGTGCTGCCGTCCTCACAAGCGAGATGGCTCGCCTCGAGCGGGTTGTCGCACCTTGACCCCGCCAAACCCGTGCCCCCGAACGTCGACGTGCTCACGGTGCAGCATCGGATGGGACCCGCCATTCGCAAGGTGGTTAGCCACTATGCGTACGAAGGGCGTCTCACCGACGCGGACTCCGTGCTTCACCGCACGTTTGCGGCCGATGGGCGCTTGCTCGCCGAGCCACGCGCCCTTTGGTACGTCCTCGATGAAGACACGGGAGGGCGGCTCGCCGATATCCGTGCGGAGCGCGGCCCCGGTCATCGCAGCTGGGTGAGGCGACGAACCCAAGCCGTTCTGCAACGGTTCTTGCAGGCCCATCCTGCCCTCGCGCAACATCGAGCGTTGGTGATGACGCCGTTCAAGGCCCAGGCCCGCGCACTCGACCGGTGGCTGTCGGAGCGGGGCCTCGCCACCTGGGAGGCATGCACCGTCCATGCACAGCAAGGGGCGGAGGCGCCCTTGGTCTTCTTCGATCCGGTGAATGCAGGGAGCACCGCCTGGGGCCCGGCGGAGTGGCGGCGCCTCGTGAATGTGGCGTTGAGCCGAGCCCAACATCAGTTGGTGGTCCTTGCGAGCCGACTCGAGATGCAGGAGCCCTACCTAAGGCCGCTCGCGGACCACCTCGCTCCTCGCGTCCTCGAGGGCCATGGCACGTCGTGGACCTACCGAGCCGTGCCTGGCGTGTCGGGGCCCATCGAGACGCTGGTGGCGGCTGAGGCGCCGCTTGGCGCGCAATTCGCCGCCCGACGGACGCTGAAGCCCGTGTTGTCGCGCGAACAAGAGCGGCTTTGCGCCATGCCCCTCGATGGTCGCCCCCGGCTCGTGCGAGGGGTCGCGGGCAGTGGCAAGACCTGGGTGTTGGGGCATTGGCTGGCCCGAACCCTGCGCGAGAATGGAACGGGGCGCGCATTCGTTGTGTTCGCCAATCGGGCGCTGCAAGGGTTGCTGGCCTCGATCATCACCGAGGCATGGTCCGAACTCGAGCCCACCCGACCGCTTCCGGTGGAGCGCTTCGTGCTTTGGCACATTCGCGACTTGCTCGACGAGCTTTTGGTCGAGGAGGGCCTGCCCCCCGTCGAGGGCTACGACTTCGATGCCGCGACCACGACGTACCTAGCGGCGGTCCCCGATTGGGCGAATCGGCCGCGTTGTGCGTCGTTGTTTGTCGATGAAGCGCAAGATCTCGGTCCCATGACCCTTCGTTTGCTCACCGGGTTGGTGCGCCCTGCCACGCCGCGCGCCACCCAGCGGCCCATCCACATCTTCTACGACAACGCCCAAGACCTCTACGGACGCGGCATGCCGCGGTGGTCAGACCTCGGCATTGCCATTCGCGGCCGCACGACGGTCCTTCAGGAGTCGTTTCGCGGCACACGTCCCATCGCTGAGTTCGCATTGAACACGCTCGGCCAACTCGTCGACCTCGACCGAGACCCCGATCATCGGGAACTTCTGGAGCGAGGGCTGGTGTGGCAGGACGATGGCGTGCTTCGCGTCGGGTTCAACCAAAGCGACGGCCCTCGGCCGACCTTTGCCGTCTTCGACGATCGGATCGACGAGTGTGAAGCACTGGGCGACCAGATCCTCGAATGGCTGCAACGCGAGGCCATTCGGCCGTGTGACATTCGGGTGCTCGCCAACTCGTCCGAGGTTCGTGAGGCGGTGGTCGACCATCTTGCCCCGCGACTGGCCCCGCTGGGAGTGGTCGTCGAGGCTCAAGCCCGCCAGACCCTCTCGACCGATGCTCGGACGCTCGTGGTGACGACAGCACATTCGTTCAAGGGTCATGAGGCCGAGATCATCGCCGTGCCGGGAGCCGACCGGTTCGTCGCGCGACGTTCCGCGAGTCCCCTGTTGGCGCGGGCCTTGTATGTGGCGCTGACGCGAGCCCGTTCGATCCTTTACGTGTCGGCCCGAACGCCGGTGGATGAGGTGGGTGCGGCCGCGTCGTCCCGCATCATCACCGCGTTGCGGCGGGCCCACGCCATCCCCGCGTCATCCCTCATCGCGTCCGACCTTCATCTCGTCGAGCGAGTCCCCACCGAACACCGCACGTGGTTTCGGAAGCTGGCCCGGCAGTTTCGCGTGACCGACGAGCCCATTCGTGACCGTCACGGCAGCATTGTTGCGCAGCCGCTGTTCGTCGTGCGTGACGGGGAGCGTCGTTTGGCCTGCTTTGGCCAGGCGGTGCCGCGCGCGGTGGTGGCGGACCTCGAAGATCACGGTGTGGAATTGATCGAACTTGGAGCGAGGTCCTTCGCGTAGTGCACGTCACAGCCACCGTGCCCCGTCTGCCCCCACGGACCGTCGAGTCGCCGAAAGCCGAACCGCTCATACAACGCTTGGGCCGAGGTCATGTTGCCCATCGTCTCGAGGTAGAGGTG
This sequence comes from Myxococcota bacterium, assembly GCA_039208735.1. Lineage (GTDB taxonomy): Bacteria > Myxococcota_A > UBA796 > UBA796 > DRPG01. The sequence goes on from JBCCQY010000115.1 coordinate 15,894, forward strand.
GCGAAATCCAGCCTTGCGCGCACCTTCGATGAGGTGCTGGAGCAATCGGCGTCCCAGACCTTGGCCGCGGACGCTCGCATAAAGGTACATCTTGCGAAGTTCTGCGACGTCGGAAGGGCCGCCTTCAAGCGGGGCAAAGCCTCCGCCACCTACGATGTTGCCGCGTGCGTCTTCGATGACCACATAGGCGTGGCCTGGACCGGCGTAAGCCTCGGCCATCGCGTCCACTTCGGGGTCTGACAGCGCGAAACCTGGCCCTACGGCTCCGAATTCGGGCATCACGGTGTGGATGACCTCGCGAACTGCAGAATTGTCGGAAGTGGTCATCGAACGCAGGCGCAACGTTGCCCCCTGTGCGGGGCCGATCCGCATGGAAAGCCAGTTTCTGGTGTGCTTGAGGCCCGTCGTCCCTGCGTTGTAACGCAGAGGCTGTGTTACCCCTCGATTAGACAGTGAGCGAACTGACTGACCGGTCGGTTTTTCTGACCGCATCAAGAGGAGTGACCCGTGCAGCGCATCCGGTGGTGGGCCGAGACCCTTGTGTTCCCTTCGATCATTTTGGGCACAATGGTTCCCGCGGGAGTGCTCCTCACTCAAGGCGCGCCAGCCTGGGTCACGGCGTTTCAGGGATGGGCGGGTCCAGGTCTGGGCGGTCAGCTGGCGGCGTTTGCGGCGTGGCTCCTCGATCTTGGCTACTTCGAGACCATCGTCGTCATGGGCACGATCTTCGTCAGTTTTTCGTTGCAGCTTGGTCTGCAGCGCTGGCTTCCCTATCGGCCCGACTGGCGGAACTGGAAGCCAGACTTGGCGGTGGACCTGGTCCACATGTTCTTCAGCAACGGGCTTGGGACGTCGCTTGCGCGGGCGGCGTTCCTTCCGTTGGCGATTGCAGGACACGCCTGGGTCACGTCGAGCTTCGGAGGGGTGCCCTGGCCGGTGGATTGGCCCTGGGTGGTGCAGCTCGCCCTTGCCTTAGTCATCGGAGACCTCGGCATCTACTGGCTCCACCGCCTTTCGCACGAGTGGATGCCCTTGTGGCGATTGCATGCGCTGCACCACAGCTCTGAGCACATGAGCCTGCTCGCATCGGTGCGCATCCATCCGCTTCAGATGCCCCTGAACTGGTTGACCCAGACGGCACCCCTCGTGTTCTTGGGGGCGGGGCCCGAAATCCTGGCCTTGCACACGCTGTTCACCGCGGTCCACGGCCAGCTGCAGCACGCCAACATCGCGCAACGACTGGGGCCGCTGTCCTACATCTTCGCCACCGTTGAGGCTCATCGGTGGCACCACTCCACCGACCTCGACGAAGGCCACACCAACTACGGCAACAACATCCTGCTGTGGGACCACCTGTTTGGGACCTTCCACCTTCCCGGCGGGGAGCCCGATGAGGTGGGCATCGGCGTGAGCTATCCGCGCAACGTGTTTTTGCACCTCGCATCGCCCTGGTTGCTCGATCGGTGGTCGGCGCCCCTTGTGGACGAGTCCGAGGAGCAAGTGCCCGCCAAGTAGGGACCTACTCGGGCTCATCCCACGACAGCAGTTGGATGTTGACGAGGGCTGCGACCTCGGGTCGGCTGTTGGCCACGATCGACCGCACCTCCATGAAGTACCGGATGTGGGCCTCACGAATGCGCTCGAGGTCTTCCCGCGACACGGCGACCACGTTGTAGCTGACCATGTCACCGTCGTGTGGCGCGGTGGCCCGGGCGAGCCCCTGGGCCGCCCAATGCGCCTTGAGGCGTTTCGTGCCTTCTGGATCGGCGACCGCATCGATGGTGAGGGCATCTCGGGTGCGGTACGGTCGAATGCCGGTACGCATGATGAGCCCTGCGTTCTCAAGGCGGCTTAGACAGCGACGTTCCACGGTTTCGTCGACTCCGAGGATGCGTGCGATGAGCCCGGGCTCGTGGGTGGCGCGACGTTGGTAGGTCTCGGTCTCGATGACGCACATCACCGCGCCGACCCAAGGCTCATCGAACGCGATGCGCTTCGAGGCGTGCCGCTGGTGATGGGCGGCCCGTAAAGCCTCGATGCGATCGATGTCGACGAGTTCGGCCAACAGATCGGACAGTCGCCCCGTCAGTGCCTCCACAAGCCTTAGGAAGTCCGGCAGCCGCGGCCGGGTGTCGCCGGCAATCCAGCGCGAGACGGCGTAGCGTGATGCGCCTACGCGTTCGGCGAGCACCTTGAGGGCGGTATTGCCGCGCAAGGCTTGGAGCCACGCGGCGACGCCTGCGTCATCTCCGTCGCCAATGGCGGGTGCTTCTTCAGGGGAAAAGCGCGCGAAGGCGTCGCCGACCTCAATCCCGACCATGTGACATGCCCGAATCGTCTCGGCTGCGGTCGGGAATCGCCGTCCCGCCTCCCAGTCACTTACGGGATTGGACGAGTACCCGAGACGCCGAGACAGCGCTTCCTGCGACCGGCGCCCGCGAATGGCCCGGATGAGCTGACGTGCCACCAACTCCATTCGACGAACCTGCCGTCATTCGAGTCGCTCGTCCACCTTGCCGTCGCCGTCGGTATCGCGACCCGTCCGGACGACCTGGCCGTCGGCCGAAAATCGTTCCCACACATCGATGCGTCCATCGCCGTCTTCGTCGCGCTCCTTGCGATCGAGGCGGGGATTCCCGTCTTCGTCCGGCACGTAGTACTTGAAAACGTTGGCGCGACCGTCATTGTCGGTGTCGTACTCGGACATCACCCGCATGCCCGCCTTGTAGTGGTCGGTCCAATCGAATCGGCCGTCGTAGTCCGAATCCATCTCTTCGCGGACGAGCTGTCCGTCTTCATCGAAGACGCTGACCACATCGAACCGGCCGTCCACGTTGAGGTCGAGCTCTTTCTTCATGAGAAGGCGCGGAGCCCCGGGGCGTTCGCGGAAGTGATTGCGGATGTCGGCCACGCCATCCTCATCGATGTCGACCTTCTGCTCGATGAGGCCCTGCTCGGCGTCGGTGACCCGTTCATGCACGCGATTGTCGAAGGACTCGATGTCTTTTGGGCCCTGCTTGGGACAGCCCCAAGCGAGCATGAACAACATCGACCACGAAGACCAGAGCCGAATGAGGGGCATGGGAGCCTCCAGCCCGGATGCGACGAACGGGCTCGACTCCTCATCGGCCGACCAAATGCGAACCTTTTCGGTTCGGCCATCGTCCAACCAACGGTATAAGACGCCTCATTGTTCCCGCAGGAGGATCCGCGTGGCGCCATCCCGCGGTCGATTGATCATCGTCGACGACGAGCCCGTGATTTTGTCCCTGTTGACCACGGTGTTCGCGGACGACCAAGATCTGGACATCGTGAGCTGTGACACCGGCCAACGCGCCATCGACGCGATGACCGACGGGGTCGACGTCCTGCTGACCGACAAGAATCTCCCCGATGTGAGCGGCCTTGAAGTCGCTCGACACGCGCGCGACCATCATCCCGACGTCGAAATCATCATCATCACGGGGTACGCCTCGCTCGACACCGCGTTGCTGGCGATGGAACTCGACGTCTACGACTACATCGTCAAGCCGCCCAAAGACATTCGCGACGTGCGCCGCAAGGTACTTCAGGCCTTCGACAAGCAGGCGATGCGCCGCCATAATCGCGAACTGATGTCGAGCTTAAAAGAACGCAATCATGAGTTGGAGGTCGCACTCAACGAACTTCGTGAGGTGCAGGCCGAACTCATTCAGTCCGAGAAGCTTGCGGGCATCGGAACCTTGGCGGCAGGCATTGCCCACGAAATCAGTTCACCTCTGTTTGGTGTGATGGGTCTCGCCGAAGCGATTCTCGATGAAGACGACCTGTCGTTGGTGCATGGCTACGCCAAGGAGATCGTCGACTACAGCCAATCCATTAAGGACATTGTGGTCCAGCTATCGGGGTACTCCCGAACGTCGGGCTCGGATGGGGCCACCGCGGTCGACCTTGGACAAGTCGTGAGCGACGCGGTCAAGCTGGTGGTCCTTTCGGCCGGGTTCGATGAGACACGCATCGTGTTGGACCTTCCTGCCGAGCTGACCGTGCGAGGGCGGGCCTCCGAGTTGCAGCAGGTGTTCGTGAACCTGGTCAAGAACGCGGTGGAAGCGGTCGTCGAGCATTCTCCGAACGGCGAAGGTCAGATTCGCATCGGAGGAGAGCGTCGAGGTCCCGAGGTCGTAGCCACGGTCTCCGACACCGGCCCGGGCATCGACCCTTCGAAAATCTCGGTCATTTTCGACCCGTTCTTCACCACCAAGCCCGCCGGCCGGGGAACGGGGTTGGGTCTCAACATCGTCTACCGCATCGTGACCAAGTACGAGGGCCAGATTTCTGTCGCGAGCGAGCCGGGTCAGGGGGCCACCTTTACGCTTCGGTTTCCCGCCGACGGGGGGAGCTGACCCGTGCGCCTGTGGCGCCAGCTTGCCCTCGTGATGGCGGTGCTTGCGGTGGTGCCGGCGTCGGTGTTGGGAGGCGTCGCCGTCTCCACCGTTGACGACGAGTGGCGGCAAGCGAGCGAACGACGGGTGCGCGTCGATGCCACCGAGCGGGCGTCACTGCTCGGGGAGTGGCTGGCCGGGCAATACAAGTTCATCCAGGGCGTTCCGCCTGCCTTTGTTCCGGCGGTGGAGGCCGGGTTCACGCCCGACCACCAAACGGGCATCCTAAACCTGCTGTATCGGCTACTGCCGGACGCCAAGGTCGCCGTGATCGTCGATGAGCAGGGTCAGTTGACGGTGCCTGCGGTACCGCGAAGCGCCCCGTCGGAGCGCGTAGCGGACCTGGTCGCACGGCTGCCATTGGCGGCAGCGCAGGCCGAGCCGCAGAGGGCCCACCTGGGGCCAGCGTGGGTTCCCGCGGGACAGACGCGTCCCTCCGTTCCTGTAGCGGTCACCATCGCAACCATGGGCGACCGCTTTCGGGTCTTGGCGGTCGAGCTGACGCTGCCCGTGGCGCCCGCGGTCGGCCAACAGGAACATGGATTGCTCGGCCAAGATGGGCAGCCCCTGTTCGTGTCAGGGCCGCTCATCCAACCGGCGCAGCTGGCGCTTTTGCAGGGCAGTTTCAATGAGTTCGCGACGGACGAGCCCGAACCTGCCCATGGAGCGCTCGCGGCGGTTCCGGGTAGTCCAGGGTGGACGGTGGTGGTGGCGGAGCCGGAGCGGGCTTTGCTCCGGCTCAGCGAGCGAATCACGGGTCAGATTCTCGTGGGGGCACTGCTGGCCACCCTTGTCGGTGTGCTTGCTGCACTGGCCACGGCATTGACGGTGTCGCGACCTGTCGAACGGCTCCGCGTGAAGGCGCAGGCGTTGGCGGACGGTCAGCTGGGCATTCGCATGGGCATCGAGCGCAATGATGAGATCGGCGAGCTGGCTTCGACCTTCGATCATCTCTCGGTGCGATTGTTGGAGGATCAGGCTCGCATTAAGGCCCAGCAAACCGAGATTGCGGCCTTCAACGAGGAGCTTCAATCTCGGGTCGAGGAACGCACCCAACAGCTTCGTGAAGCCCAAGATCAATTGGTGCGAACGAGCCAGATTGCCGCGGTGGCCGAACTGGGTGCGGGTCTGGCCCACGATCTCAACAATCCGCTCACCGGAGTCCTGGGTCTCGCACAGGTGCTCAAGTCGCGCCATCCCGACAACGCGTTGATCGCGAGTCTCGAATCGGAAGCCCAACGGTGTCGAGATGTTGTGAACGCAATGCAGCGAGCCACCACCCTTGAAATTGACCCAACGCGATCGGTGTCGACCGATCTCAACATGGTGGTTCGTCATGCATCGGATTGGGTGGCCTCTTCCTACGCTCAACGCGGCATCGGGTTGCGCAAGGAGGCCCCGGAAAATGTGGTGGAGGCAAACATCGACCCGGAACAGGGAATGCGGATCCTCTCCCAGATCCTCCAAAGTGTGCGGTCGGGTCTCCCCGAAGAGAGCGTGGTGACGGTGAAAGTCATCATGGTCGAAACCGGAAATCGGGAGCGTCCCGCGATCCGGATCGAGGCGGACCGCAAGGTGGCGGAACAGCCTGCGCACCATGACGACTGGCTCACCGCGAGCCGCGTGATGTGGGTCACGCACCAGTCGATCGCTCGCCTTGGTGGCGAATTGCACAGGCCTGAAGAAGGCAGAGTGTGGCAGTGGGTATTGTGAGGCGATGCATCAGGGGTGGGCCAGAATCATCATCGTGCCAGGGGTCCTCACGGGCCTCGCGCTGATGTGGTGGGCGTGGCCGACAGGGCCGCGCGTCCAGATCGTCGAGGTCGACGGGATGGCGGAGCTGTCTCGTAGCGGCGTCCAGGACCCGATCGTCGCCCAGGAAGGGATCCTCCTTGAGGTGTCCGACAACGTCCGTACCGGAGCTGGCGGTGCCGCGGTCATCCAGTTTGGGTCTCACACCCAGATCCGCATCGGCCCCACGTCTTCCGTTGAAGTGGCCACCGTCGAAGACGAAGGCCTCTTTCTCGAACTCGAGGAGGGGGCGGTACGGGCCATCGTGCGGCCCGATTCCGGGCAGGTTCGCATCGGTAACGAAGGGCGCAGCGTAGTGGGCTCGGATGCGACCTTCGACGTGGGCGTTCGTGACGCCGTACTCCAAGTCCGCGCGGTTGAAGGAGACGTCGCCCTTGAAGGGGTGGATCGAACCGGACTGTCCGAAGGCCAGACCGCGACGATTCGGGATCGAACCGCCGAAGTCGGTGACGTGCCTGCGTCCCTCCTCTTGTTGGTGGCTCCCCCAGAGGTCGATCGCACCGCCGAACGCACCCTCACGGTGCGTGGACAGACGGTGCCGTCGGCGGATGTCGAGATTGCAGGACCCGTCAAGACGCATCGGACGCGATCCAATGCGGAAGGTGAATTCGAATTGCCGATTACCCTCATCGAAGGTGAGAATTCGGCAACCGTCCAGGCGACCAATGTGTTTGGAGAGTCTCAGTCGAAGAACTTGGCGCTTCCGGTGCTCGATACGACCGCTCCAAAGGTCGGTGACAGCGAAGTGGAGTACCCGAGATGATCGCCTTGGTCGCCATGGCGTCGGCGTTTGGGGGCGGGGAGGTCGCCGTCGTCGAAGGCACCCTGCGACCCGGGCGTATCGGCACCTTGCAAGTGGCGCGGACCCCCTTGCCGGCCACGGCATCCGAGACGATGGGGGCGCCAGGGCCTTTGGCCGATTTGGGAATGCAAGGGGCCAGCGTCCTGCGCACTCGGACCGTGCGACCCGGGATTGTGGAACTCGAGGTGGTACCCCATCTCGATGCGACCCGCCTCGAGATTCGGCTGGGTGAAGTTCGATTTCGCTACCCCGTGGTCGAAGTCCCCCCGACCCCCCTTGAAGTCCCCGCTCGCGTGGCCGGACGGACTCAGCAGGATGACCTGTCGTTCCTGGTGCGTTCCACGACCACGCCTGGACTGTCGACCGACGACGTGGGGGTGTACCCGAGCGAAGGGACGGCGACCCTGGCTTCCGGCGATAAGGCAGGGCAGGTCGTGGTCACCCTCCAGACCGAGAAACGGTCCGCTCCTCGGGTCATTCCAACGCTTGTCATCGACCATCGAGGATTGCGCCGCCCCGTGATGGTGCCCGTCGTACTCCGTGCCCAACCGAGCTTGAGCGTCAGCGCGGAGGCTGGGAGCACATTGGTGCTCGAGGTGGGCCGAAGGACGTACGGGCCCGTCGAAGTGCCCCAGAGCGGCAAGGTGTCGATCCGGGTTGACCAGTACCCGGGAGAGGCCGTGGCCCGGGTTCGGGCGAGCGACGATCTGGGCAATACCAACACCTCTGAGCGGTCGCTCGCCACCACGCAGCAACCGAGCCTCGTGATTGCTCCCGCCGGGCGTTGGGTCCCCGGCGAACCGCCTCCGCCCGTTCATGTGGTGGCCTTGCGCCCCAGTGGCGCTCCCTGGTCGGAAGCGCCGAGCTGTCAGACCCCGCAAATCCCGCTCGATCTTCAGCTTCTCGAGCCGGGTTGGTGGTCGATCGCCTTTCCCAACGGCGGCGATTACTGGCGTTCGGCCAAACAAGATCTGCGCATTGCCTGTACGGTGGGCGAGGTCACACGCTCGATTCGAGTCGAGTTGATGCATGGGGTCCCAGAGCGGCTGTCGCTCGAGGTCATCCCTGAAGACTTGCGCAGTGAGTATCCGGTGGCGGAACTTCGGGCGGTGGTCGAGGATGTGCGCGGGGACAGGCTCGACGTGCGAGGACTCGCGGTGGTCGCCAACCACGGTGAAGTGGTGGTGCGCGACCAATCGTCCACCTTGCGGGGGGAGTACCAGGGCCAAGAGGCCGTGTCCCATGAGGGCGACCGGATCATCGCCACCTACCAGCAGCCTCCAGGACCTGGGCCCGTCACGGACGTCGAGCTGGGCTTTGGCGGGGTGCCCGGGGTCGATGGAGGCCCGCTCACCGTCTATGCAAGGGCCCTCAATGCCCGTCGGGAGCCCGTGGCCTTCGTGCCGCTACGGGTTCGCGTCGATTCCGAGAGTCGATCCGTGATGACCCAGGCCGACGGCTGGGCTTCGACGACCCTCGATGTTCCGGGGAGTCGAGAGCCTCGCCTCATCAGCGCCGAAACGGCGGTGGCGACGCGTCGCGCGCTGGCCATTCCGGGGGAGTCGGGCGTCGGTGGGCCCGACCAGGCCGATCTACGCATTGAGAAGACGGTGGGGATTCGCGCGGGAAGACTCGGGCAAGTGTCGGTAAATGTTGAGCCCAAGGTGCTTCGGGCTGGTCCAGGCACCATGGCCAACATCGTGGTGCGCCTCGAGGATCGGAGTGGTCGACCGGTCACCGACGAACCGCCCACCTTGGAGGCGAGCGAGGGCCGCATCTTGCCCCTGTTCACCCGGCCCGACGGCACCCTCATCGCGCAGTTTGTGCCGAGCCCGAGTCGGCAAGCGCGCGTGGTGCAGATCACGGCGTCGGTCGAAGGCGGCGTCAAATACACCACGGAAATCGCGATCGAGCCGCGGGGCACCAAGGCGACCGTCGGTCCGTTTGTGGGCATTCAGACCAACTTTGGCCGGCTTCGGGCTCTTCAGATTGGTGCGGATGTCGACATTCGAGCTCGATCGAGGCTGCTCGGTGACGCGCTGATGATTCGTATCGGGCTGCACGGAACGACCTCTCGGTCTACCGCGATCCTCAACGAGTCCATCGAGACCGAGCTGCGATCCACCATGACATCCCTCGATCTGGCCGCCTCGCTGCGAGACGATCGAGGACCCGTCTCGTTGTGGGTCGGCATTGGTGGGTCGGCCGCCATCCAGTGGTCCAGCGTCGCGTTTGATGAGATTCAAGCTTTGCTTGGCCGCGATTTAGTGGCCGGTCCTATGGCCTTGGCAGGTCTTTCGCGCCGCACGCCGGTTGGTGAATTGCTGTTTGAAGCCAGGGGATACCTGATTCCTGCGCCAGCCGATCAAGACATTGGGTATACCGGTAATCTGGGTGGGGTAACGGTCGGCGTAGGCTACCGGTTGGTGTACTGATGATGCAGTGGGTTCGAGCAGCCTTCTCGGGATTCTTGGTCATGGTTGTCGCCGTGGCCTGCAATCCCGTTCGTCTGCCCGACATCGAACTCAATCGGGTTGAGCCCGACTTCGCATTCACCGGTGAAAACACGACCGTGACCCTGCACGGGAGCCTGTTCTTCCCTCGCCTTGAGATCAAGTCCCAAAGTGGCCAGAGCGAGTTCGACGACGACTTTCAGGCCTGGCTCGTGGGTCCCGATGGCAACGAGCTGTCTCGTCCCTTCGCCGCGGTGCAGTTCGAGAACTTCGATCGCCTACGGGGCACGATTCCCGCTGGTTATCCGCCTGGCGTCTACAATGTCCGCCTCGAAGGGCCAGGTGGAGCCATCGCCCGATTGCCGTCCGCGTTTACGGTCACGGCGGCCAAGCCCAACCGCCTCGACGTCGAGCTACAGAGCCCAGCTGGCGTGTACCCGGTCGGGCAGCGCGTCTTCCTCGACCTGACGTTGCTCGATCTCGCCGAAAAGCCCTTTGGACAGTCGATCGAGATCGCGATTACCGCATTGCGTGGCGAGCAGGCCGATGTGTCCCTCATCACGGACTACGCGGGTCTCCAGAACACACGGCTGGCTCCTGACGGGGACAGCATCGTGGGTCTCATGCCCGACGGTCGAGTGACCATCGGGATCACGGGCACCGAGACGGGCACCATCGACGTCGAGGTTGCGCCGTGGGACCGTTCGCTCGGGATTGGCCGCGACGATCTTGAAGTTCGATTTGGGAGTTCGCAAGACTACACCATCAACTTCGAACCGCTGCCCGACCCGGTCAATGGCGATGCCTACGTGGCCGGAGAGACCGTCCGGGCCTTCGCTCGTGCCGTCGATCTCGCGGGAAATCCCATCGACGATGCGGTGACGGTGACGCTCGTGGCCAAGTGCGGAGGCTGGGTCGACCTGGTCGTTTTGGACGGCCCAGAGCCTTCGCCCTTCGAGTTTGTGCCGGTCGAAATTTGTGAAAAGGGCACCATTGTGGCCCTTGATGTCGGATCGGCCCCTCCGCTTGGCGAGTCGGCCTCGTTCGAAGTCGTCGCCGGCGAAGTGAGTGGCTTCGACATGCGCACGCTGTTGCCGAGTGTGGTTGCCGGAGACCTCGTCGATGTGCTGCTCCATCCGGTCGATGAGTTTGGCAACGAGACGGGCTACCTCGGGCCGCTGACCGTCACGTCGCCAAACGGAGGATTGATCGAGTCGACGTGCGACCACCCGGTGGGGGCGGGCACCACCCGGTTCTGCCATGTCAGGCCTTCGTTGGCGGGAACGATTTCGCTCGTCGCCTCGGGCGATGGCACGCTGTTCGGCTCGGTGGCGGGCTTGATCGTGCTGCCTCGATCCGAGCCGGTCGACGCGAACCTCGTGGTTCCGTCTTCGACGGTGGCCGGGCTGCCGTTCGATGTGGAAATCCAGCCCTTCGACACCTTTGGCAATGTCATTGACGCGTCGGCCTACGGTCTGACCGACCTTGGGCTCGATGACAGCTTGAACGAACTGGAATGTGCGCTCCAGCCCCCTGTCGGCACACGCATGCTTTGGACGTGTCGACTCTATACGAGCCGTGAGAATGCACAGGTTCAGGCTTCGTTTACGGTGACTGGGATCACGGTGGACTCGCGACCGTTCGAAGTCTTGCCGGGTCCGATTGGGAGTCTCGGCGTCGAGGTGGCCGACGAGGTCACGGCCGGAGACTCCGTTCCCATCCAAGTGATTGCCCAAGACGACTTTGGCAACGACACGGCGCCCAATCCCGCCATCCACGTCGTACTCTCCGACACCACCGGGACCTTCTCGGCGCCGTCGGCCACGTTGGCCAACCAGTCCCGCACGGTCGTGGTGGGTACCTTCGAACTTGCGGGCCCCACCGAACTTCGAGCAACGGTGCAGGGAAGCTCGCTCGAGGGTGTTTCGTCGCCCATCACCGTCCGGCCGGGCGCGGCAGCGTCATGGAAGGTGCAGAGCGAGGGGTGGGTGTGGGCCGATACCCCTTCGGTCCTCGAGGTGCAGGCGATCGACGCCTACGGCAACCCCACCCCGCTCGATGCCCAGGTCGATGTCTCGTCGGACAGAGGCAGTTTGCCAACCGAGCGCTTTCCGGTGCAAGCCGGTCAGGCCTCCCTGCCCATTCGTTTCGTGAGCGGGGTCGGACTCGAGACGGTCACGGTGACCGATGATTTAGGGCGGTTTGGTCAAGCGCGGCTGCCCGTGGTGGAGCCCTGTGTCGATGGGCCCGTGCCCAGCCTCGAATTCGCGACGGAGCCCGATGGGCGCGCTTGCCTCGACCCGGTAACGGAGCTGGGCGCGGTGGCCGTCAACGGGGTGGGTTCGATCGAGGGCGCATCGCCAATCGAAACCTATGCATTTGCCGTCGATGGCACGCGGCAACTTCTCCAGGATTTGTCCCAGGCCACCGTCACCCTGCCGGGCGTGGGTCGCTACGACGTGGCGATGCTCGTCTCAGACACGCGGGGGTGTGGAGCCATCGAACATGCCACCGCCTGGGTGGGCCCAGACGACGGGACGCCGGTGGGGCCCATCCCCATCACGACCACCGAGAGTCACATCCTCGAGACCGATATGGTCGAGGTCAGACTCCAACGTGTGATGGACTGTCGAGGTCAGCCCGCTGCATTTGCAGAGGTCGGGGTGCGCTCCAGCGTGGGAGCCCTCGCGCCGGTGGCCAGCACGGGCACGGGGCTCCACGTCAGTCTCGACGGCCAGGGCGACGCCGTCCTTCAGGTTGTGACCACCGGGAACCTCTCTGAGGGTACGGCGACGGTTCATGCCTATGTGCCCTCGGGAGCTGCCGAAGGCGCGCTGTTCGTGCCGGTTCAGGGCGACAGCGTTCCGCCGATCCTCATTGCCCAAACCCCGACGGGGACCATCGAAACCGCCCAGACGGGAGGCATCCAGTTTGTGGTTTCCGAGCCCTTGCTTCCGTCTTCGGTTCTTCCCTCGTCGTTCCACGTGCAAGGGCCATTTGGCGATGTTCCCGTCCTAGGACTGCTCCTCGACGAGCAAGATCGACGCATTCAACTCGATTTGGGCGTGACGCTCGATACGGGCGAGTACGATGTCGTGGTCTCAGATTCCGTGCTCGACGTTGCAGGCAACCCACTTTCGGGTGACTACACGGGCCAAGCCTCGCTCTACGACGGCGCCTTTGGATTCGTCACCTACACCCAGGCGAATGTCTCTTGCGGGACGGATCTCTCCCGGTTCCGGCCCGACGGTGACCCCGGAACAGGGGTAGAAGCAG
>JBCCQY010000116.1:0-28607 GCA_039208735.1 Myxococcota bacterium
GCGCGATTCCCCAGGAACGCTCCCGCAATTCGCCGTAGCTTATCCCAATAGATGCGCAACTGCGTCGCGTTCTTCTTTGAGTTCGTTTTCGGTCGCGAGCATGCGTTCCTTACTGAACTCATTCACCGGAAGATCGGTAACGATCTCCCACTGACCTTCCTTCCCCTGTCGATGTAATGAAGACCCGGTCGCTTGGGTACCAAGAGGAGGTCGATGTCGACCTTCAAGTGCTGGCGGTCCAAGAGGGAGACCAGGTCCTGCTGTGTTCCGATGGGCTTTCGGGGTTCCTCTCGCCCGAAGAAATCGGCGAGGTTCTAGGGGGCAACGGCACCCAGGAAGCGGCCCGTCAGCTCATCATGATGGCCTGCGATCGAGGTGGCGACGACAACATCACGGCGGTCATTGCCCGCGTTGATCCTACCTGATGTGGACAGAGCCGCCGCGCTGGCTTTTGCCCACCCTCGGGGGAGTAGTGGCGGTTCTGGTGCTGATTCTCACGATCACGGTGCCCCGAGCGATTGCCTACGGGCGGTTGTACGACTCGCACGCGGAACTTCAGGATCGCTTGCGCTCCCTCGAGCGCGACATGAACGAAGTCGACCGCATCCTGATGCGGCTTCGTCTTTACGATGCGCAGCTTGAATCCCTCGGTGGCGCCAACGGGTCCTCAGGCCCGTATGCGGAGCTCGAGGTTCGTGAGCTGCAAAGACTCCCCGAGGGAAGCCCACTCGATGGGAGAGCCGGCCCACGGATCCGACCGGTGACCGATTGGGCCGGGGGCCTCACGGCGCGCGTGGAGACCTTCCTTCGCTTGTTCGAAACAGCCGAGCCTGGTTTGACGGTGCTCGTCGAAGAGTTGGAGGGATTGTCGGCGTTGGATCGCGCTCTCCCTTCCTTTTGGCCTGCGGCAGGAACCTTGACGTCGGGGTTTGGGTGGCGTCGTCACCCGCTGGGGCTGCGCTGGCGTCATCATGGCGGCATCGATCTGGACGGTCAGATCGGCGATCCTGTGTGGGCCGCGTCGGAGGGGACGGTCACGCGCATCGACGAGGTGCCCACCTACGGGCGGCTCGTGGAACTCGACCATGGCTTCGGCGTCACCACGCTCTACGCCCATGCAAATGAAATCCTGGTCAAAGTCGGTCAACGCGTTGAGCGCGGACAACCCATTGCGTTGGTCGGCAACACGGGCCGCAGTACCGGTCCTCACCTACACTTCGAGGTTCGGTTGGAGGGTCATGCGGTCGACCCGTTGGACTACCTTCCACTCCGAACCGGTTGGACCCCCGCTTGGCACGCGACGCCGCGCGATTAGCATTGCGGAGCAGCCGCGTGGTCGCTGGTTACTCGGACGAACAGGGGGCGGTTCGTCCACATCGAGGCTACGTACGCACCTCATGCCCCGGAAGGCCCCCCGAGGAAGCTCCATGTTCGACGCGATTAGCAACCTCACCAAGCGCATTTTCGGCGACGCCAACGAACGTGAGCTTAAGAAGCTCCAACCCATCGTGCAGCGCGTCAATGAACTCGAGCCCACGTTCAAGAAGCTCACCGATGAGCAGCTCGCCGCGAAGACTCCCGAGTTTCGCGAAAAGCTGTCCAACGGTGCCACGCTCGACGACATTCTGGTCGAAGCGTTCGCGACCGTGCGCGAGACGGGTCGACGCCTGCTCGAAATGCGTCACTACGATTGCCAGCTTGTCGGCGGAGCGGTCCTGCACCAAGGCAAGATCGCCGAGATGCGCACCGGTGAGGGCAAGACGCTCGTAGCCACGTTGCCTGTGTACCTCAACGCCCTCGAAGGCAAGGGGGCGCACGTTGTGACGGTCAACGACTACCTCGCGGCGCGTGATGCCGAGTGGATGTCTCCCATCTACAACCACCTTGGGTTGTCGGTGGGGACCATTCTCACCGGCGAGCGCAACGACAGCATCAAGCGTGAAGCCTACGCTTGTGATGTGACGTACGGCACCAACAACGAGTTCGGTTTCGACTACTTGCGGGACAACATGAAGTTCCGCATCGAAGAGATGGTGCAGCGCGGTCACAACTTTGGCATCGTCGATGAGGTTGACTCGATTCTCATCGACGAGGCCCGTACGCCCCTCATCATCTCGGGTCCGATGAACGCGTCGGTCGACCTCTACAACCGGGTCGACGCGGTCATCCCCTTCCTTCAGCGTGAGATCGACTTCGTTGTCGACGAGAAGGCGCGTAGTGCCTCACTTACCGATGAGGGCAACGGGAAGGTCGAAGAGAAGCTCGGCATCGACAACCTCTACGATCCCCACAACATGGAGATTCTCCACCACGTCATGCAGTCGCTGAAGGCCCACTACACCTTCAAGCGTGACCGAGACTACGTGGTGCGCGGTGGTGAAGTCGTCATCGTCGACGAATTCACGGGGCGTTTGATGCATGGCCGCCGTTGGTCTGATGGTCTGCACCAGGCCGTTGAGGCCAAGGAAAAGGTCAAGGTCCAGCAGGAGTCGCAGACCTACGCGACCATCACGTTCCAGAACCTGTTTCGGATGTACGACAAGCTTGCGGGCATGACGGGGACCGCGGTGACCGAAGCGGCCGAGTTCGCATCGATCTACGACCTCGACACGTTGGTCATCCCAACCAACAAACCCATTGCGCGGCTCGATTACGACGACGTCATCTACAAGACGACGATGGAGAAATTTCGGGCGGTGACGGCCGAGATCGACCAGCGTCACCGCAAGGGTCAGCCCATCTTGGTGGGTACGACAAGCGTCGAGAACTCGGAAATTGTGTCGAAACTGCTCCAGCGCAAGGGCATCGAACACGAGGTGTTGAACGCCAAGAACCATGCTCGTGAAGCGATGATCGTCGCGCAGGCCGGCCGCAAGGGGTCGGTCACGATCTCGACGAACATGGCGGGACGTGGCACCGACATCAAGCTCGGGGGCGACCCGGAAGCCCTCGCCGCGGAAGAGGCCAATCCCGAGACCGATACCGAGGCCTATGAGGTGTCGTTCGCCAGGTACGAAGAGCAGTGCAAGGCCGAGCGCGAAGAGGTGCTGAAGGCAGGCGGTCTGTTCATCGTAGGGACGGAACGACACGAGTCCCGTCGCGTCGACAACCAGCTCCGCGGCCGCTCAGGCCGCCAGGGCGACCCCGGAGGCTCCCGCTTCTACCTTTCGCTCGAAGACCACCTGCTGCGCATCTTTGGGTCCGACAAGGTCACGGTGTGGATGGAGCGCATGGGCCTCGAGGATGATGAGCCCATCGAGCACCGTTGGATCACGAGTGCGGTGGAGAATGCCCAGATCAAGGTGGAAGGGCACAACTTCAACATTCGGAAGAACCTGCTCGAGTACGACGACGTCATGAACTACCAGCGCAAGGGGGTCTACGAGATCCGCCGTCGGGCGCTGGCGGGTGAAAACGTCATCGAGATGGTCGATGAAGCGGTCGGGAACATCGTCCAGGACATGATGGACGACTTCATCATCGAGGGGCTGCACCCCGAGCACTGGAACCTTCAGGGCCTGCGCGAGAACCTCAAGCGGGTGTTCGACGGCGAGTGGGAAGAGACCGACGACGAGCTTCGGGACTTCTCGCGGGTGGAGATCCGGGACCGCATCAAGGATGATGGCATCGCCAAGATCTCGACCATGCGGGAAGAGATGGGCGAAGACGTCTTTGTCGAGTATGCCCGCATGCTTTTGCTGCAGTTTACCGACGACCTGTGGAAGGACCACCTGCTCGCTCTTGACCGGTTGCGGCAGGGCGTGGGACTTCGCGGCTACGGTCAGCGCAATCCGCTGCTCGAGTACAAGCGCGAAGCCCTGCAGATGTACCTCATGATGGCAGCGATGCGCGACGAGATGGTCGTGACGCAGCTCATCCACACGGAACTCGAGCGAGCGCAGGCGGCGGCAGAAGCGCCGAGCAAGCGGACCGCTCGTCAGCTCGCCCGCGGCAACTTCAAGCCCGCGGCTGAGGTGTTCTCCGAAGCGCCTCCCACGCCTGCACCGGCTCCCGCCGAACCGGCCCCGATCGCGAGGCCCCAGCCCGGTGACGAAGCTCGCTTGTTTGCCCACCGGTTTGGGCTTCGCCGCAACGACCCCTGTCCCTGCGGATCGGGCAAGAAGTTCAAGCGGTGTTGTTATGACGCCGCTTGGAAGGCGCCGGTCGAAACAGCTGAGCCCTCCGAGGCGGCCCAGCCCGCCACGAAGTAGCCGTCCTCCAAGGGCTGTGCTACAGCTTGCACCGCGCGAAAAACCCGCGCGACTCACCACGCCGGAACTTCATCACGCTCCTCGGTGCCCCATGCGGGTCGGAGCAGTGATGCCGGCGGTCGACCAACCAATTTGAGGACATCATGAACGTCTCCCTCCGCGACCTGTTGCAGGCCGGCGTGCACTTTGGTCACCAGACGCGGCGTTGGTCGCCCAAGATGCGACCCTACATCTACGGCGCGAAGAACGGCATTCACATCATCGACCTGCAGCAGACGGCCAAGGGCCTGATCG
Organism: Myxococcota bacterium; assembly: GCA_039208735.1. GTDB lineage: Bacteria > Myxococcota_A > UBA796 > UBA796 > DRPG01. Next base: position 4,506 of record JBCCQY010000116.1, read on the forward strand.
GCGCAAGTCGATTCCTGACCCAGACGGTGGGCCACGGGGGTTCGGTGCTGTTCGTGGGCACCAAGCGTGCGGCTCGCGAGATTGTGGCCGAAGAAGCCCAGCGGGCCCAGATGTTCTGGGTCAACAACCGTTGGCTCGGTGGCACGCTCACGAACTGGCAGACGGTGAAGAAGTCGATCGAACGTCTGGTTCAGCTCGAACGGGCGCGTGACGAAGGTCGGTTCGATGTACTGACCAAGAAGGAAGCGCTCGGCGCGAACCGCGACATCGAGAAGATGAACAAGAACTTGGGCGGCATCAAGGGCATGAAGGGCCTGCCGTCGGTGCTCTTCATCATCGACCCGAAAAAGGAACACATCGCGGTCAAGGAAGCCACCACCCTGGGCATTCCGGTGGTCGCCCTCTGCGATACGAACTGCGATCCCACGGGCATTCAGTACGTCATTCCGGGCAACGACGACGCGATCAAGTCGATTCGCCTCTTCGCTGCATCGGCGGCCGATGCCGTGATCGAAGGGCGTGCGGTGTCAACGGGTCGTGGCGGCCAGGCCTTTGTCGATGAAGCGGCGGCACAGAGCGACGTCGAGGTTGTGCGTCGGTCGGCCACGCCTGCGGACGGGGCCGGAGTGGCGCCCGACGGGGCGGCTGCTCCGCCGGCTGAGCCTGCTCCTCCCGCAGCCGAGCCGGCTCCCGAGATCCCCGCCGACTGACGGTTCCTTGTCCCGGGTGCACCCCGGGAACCCTTCACCTCAATTCATGTTTGGAGTCCGAAATGGGCGCCGCCGAAATCAAAGAGCTCCGGGAGCGTACCGGCGCGGGAATGTTGGATTGCAAGAAGGCCCTCGACGAAGCCGAAGGCGACATCGAGAAGGCGGTGGACTGGCTGCGTAGCAAAGGCATCGCCAAGGCTGCCAAGAAGGCGGGCCGCGCGGCGACCGAAGGCCTCGTCACGAGCTACATCCACGCCGGCGGCAAGATCGGCGTGCTGCTTGAGGTCAACTGCGAGACCGACTTTGTGGCCATGACGGATCAGTTCCAGGAGCTGTGCAAGGACATCGCGATGCACATCGCAGCGGCCGCTCCGGAATATACGTCGCGAGACGAAGTGCCTCCGGACGCCATTGACCGTGAGCGCGAAATCCAAAAGCAGCGTGTCCTCGAAGAAGGCAAGCCCGAAAAGGTCGCAGACAAGATCGTCGAAGGCCGGATGGGTAAGTTCTACGAAGAGAACGTCCTGCTCGAGCAGAAGTTCGTCAAGGATGACAGCAAGACCATCCAAGATGTGGTGACCGAGGCCGTGGCAACGATCGGCGAGAACATCCAGGTCCGTCGCTTTGCGCGATTCGTGCTGGGTGAAGGCCTCGAAAAGAAGGAAACGGATCTGGCCGCCGAGGTGGCCGCGACCCTGGGGCAGTGATCGAGATGGACGAGTACCTCGAGTCGATGAACGAAGACATGACGAGCGCGCTGGAGGCACTGGGACGTGCACTAGCGAAGATTCGCACCGGCCGTGCAACCCCGAAACTTATCGAGGGTGTGCAGGTACTCGTCCAGTCCTACGGCACATCCATGCCGATCACCCAGCTAGCCACCATCCAGGCCCCCGACGCCCGGCTCCTCACGGTTCAACCCTGGGACAAGACCACCATCCCGGACATCGAGAAGTCGATCGTTCAGGCGGGTTTGGGGCTGAATCCCTCCAATGATGGCCAGCTCATCCGCATTCCGGTTCCTGCCCTGACGGCCGACCGTCGGCAGGACCTCGTCAAGCTTGCCAAGAAGGCTGGCGAGGAGTCGAAAGTACGCCTGCGGCAGGTACGCAAGGAGTACAACGACATCATCAAGGGAGCCGAGAAGGACGGAGACGTCAGCGAAGACGAATCCCGTCGGCTCCAAGCACAGATTCAGGAAGGCACTGACAAATTCGTGTCCGATGTGGACCGGATCGTGGCCGAGAAGGAGGCCGAGGTCCTCGAAGTGTGACCGCACCGACTGCCAGCACGAAGGGTTTGCCCCGCCATATTGCTGTCATCATGGATGGCAATGGGCGGTGGGCCACGGAGCGTGGATGGCCACGGGTGCGAGGTCACGAGGCGGGTGCCGATAGCGTTCGAGAAATCGTCCGCGCTTGCGGCGAGATGGGCATCGATGCGCTCACCCTCTACAGCTTCTCGACCGAGAACTGGGCTCGGCCCGATGATGAAGTCCAAGCCCTGATGACACTGCTCGCGTCGTACCTCGAGAACGAGCAATCCGACCTGATGGAGAATCGGGTTCAGCTGCGGGGGATCGGTGAGATCGATCGGCTACCTGCACACGTCCACGTGTTGCTTCGGCAAGCCGAAAAGCTGACCGAGCACAATGACGGGCTCAAGCTCACCTTGGCGTTGTCCTACGGTTCTCGTCGCGAGATCGTGGACGCCGTGCGTCGGATTGCCGATGAGGTGCAGCATGGAACGCTCGACCCCTCCGACATCGACGAGACCGCAGTGACCGAGCGGTTGTACACCGCCGGCATTCCCGATCCCGACCTGCTCGTACGCACGAGCGGCGAGATGCGGTTGTCGAACTTCATGTTGTGGCAGCTCGCCTACACTGAACTGTACGTGACCGACGTGTACTGGCCCGATTTCCGACGCCCACATTTGGAGCAGGCTCTAGCTGCGTATGCCAAGCGTCGTCGTCGGTTTGGCCAAACCGATGCGCAGGTGGCCTCATGATGACGCGCCTGTTGGCCGCGGTCATCGGTCTCGCCATCCTGCTGCCGGCCATCATCCTAGGCGGGGTCGTGGCGGTCGAGATCGCCGTCGCCATCGCAGGTCTCATCATGACCGTCGAGTACGCCTACATGGCGTTTCCTGACGACCAGCCCGTGATGAGCATCGTTCAGGCGGCCGCCGTCGTGCTGACGTCTGGCAGCATCCTGTACTGGCCTGAGTATGGCGGACTTGCGCTCGGTGGGCTGGTTTCTGGCGTCTTCATGCTGCAGACGTTGCGTCCGGGAGCCGATCTGGATCGGACCGCCGATCTCGCAGGTCGGATCTTGCTGGGGGCGGGCTTCATCAGCCTGCTGAGCGCCATGGTGCTCCTGCGACGTCTTGATCATGGCCTTGCCTGGGTATTTCTCGTGCTTGAGCTCGCGTGGCTTGGCGATACTGGTGCCTACTTTGCGGGCCGCTTCTTTGGCCGAACGCCGCTCTATGAGCGGATCAGTCCCAAGAAGACCTGGGAAGGTGTGGCCGGCGGCATCGTACTGGCGACGGCAGGCATGTTTGTCATCCGAGAACTCGGAGACTTGCCGCTTTCGATTGTCGAGTGTCTCGTGATTGGTCCGATACTGACGCTGATCGGGGTACTCGGAGACCTTTGTGAATCCATGCTGAAGCGGTCGTTTTCCGTCAAAGACAGCGGGTGGATCATGCCAGGGCACGGCGGACTACTTGACCGGGTCGATAGTGTTCTGTTCGTGGCCCCCTGGCTTTATGCCTGGGTCCGGATCATGGAGGGCTGACGAATGGCCGATCTGTTGTTTTGGCTCGCGGCGGGCGGCGTCATGGTTGGCGTTCTCGTCGTCGTGCATGAGGCCGGGCACTGGATCGTGGCGAAGCTGTTCGGCGTGGGAACTCCGGTTTTCTCGATCGGATTTGGCCCGCGAATCTTCGGCTTTCGACTTTGGGAAACCGATTTCCGAATCTCGGTGCTTCCGGTTGGCGGCTACGTGCGAATGGCGGGAGCAGACCCCTTCGGCGAAGAGTTCGCCGAGGATGAGGTCGTCAATCCCGAAGAAGACTTCATGACGAAGCCGGTCTGGCAGCGCTTCCTCATCATGCTGGCGGGACCGGCGGCCAACCTTATTCTCCCCTTCGTGCTGTTTTCGGGCGTGCTGATGCTGGGAGAGCCCCAGCCTGATGCGGTGATCGGAGACGTGCGGCCAGGTTCGATGGCGGCAGAGCTGGGGTTGGAACCCGGTGATGAGATCACACAGATCAACGACACGCCGATCGACAACTGGCGGGAGCTTGGGCTGGCCATCTCGTCGGTTGAAGGCCCCTTCCGCCTTTCGGTGAAACGAGATGAACAGCCCATCACGGTGCAGTTCCCCGAGTGGACAAGCGATCGACTGGGACGTCGTCTGGAAGGGGTGGGCCTATCCCACAGCAGCCCCTCGGCGACGATCGGGGTGACCGACGCGACCTCTCCGGCGTGGCAGTCCGGACTCCGGCCCGGCGACCGCATCGTGAAGGTCGACGAGTCCGAGATCGTGACCTACACCGAGTTGATCGATGCACTGACCCCAGGTCAGGCGCACACGATCGATGTGGAACGTCGGATTCCGGAAAAGGAGCCGCATCGCGTCGCAGGACTCGATGACCTGCCGAAAAAACGGACGTTGACCCTCACCCCCGACCCGACGTGGTCTCCAAGTGCCACCGAAGCCCATCGCAACGCCTGGGGCCTTGTGCCCATCAACGTTTTTGTGGGCAGGGTGCAGCCCGAATCGGCGGCGGACAAGGCGGGGGTTCGACGTGGTGACCGCCTCATGGCGATCGACGGTGCCCAAGTGCAAACCTGGGAAGATGTGCTCGAGTACGTGGGACGCACCGTTGAAGGCATGAACGTCGAAGCGGATCCTCCTCGCGGGGGCTGCGTGAGCGCCGAAAAGAAGGTATTCGGCAACCCGCTCGAGTTGTCCCTCGTCCGTGACGGCAAGCCGGTCACCCTGACGTTTGCGCCGACGGTCGAACAGGAAACGCGCTTGGATGGCACGATCGCGTTCCGTCCCATCATGGGCGTGTCGCAGTTCAGAGGAAGCTACGCCGCAGGCGGCGAGATGGTCAAGTACTACGGCGCCTTGCAGGCCGTGTCGCGGGCCGGCGAAGAGGGGAGGCTCGTGCTCGAGACCACCATGAACTCGCTTGGCAACCTGCTCACGGGCCGCGCGAAGTTTGAAGACTCGGTCGGGGGGCCCGTCGAGATCATTCGTTCGGCCGGCTACGCCGCCAAGCAGGGCATGTTCAAGTTCGCTCGATTGATGGGCATCATCAGCTTCAGCCTCGGCATTGTGAACCTGCTCCCCATTCCTGTGCTCGATGGCGGACAGATCTTGTTCTACGCCATCGAGGGGATTCGAGGACGCCCGCTTCCCCTCGTGCTGAGGGAGCGCATTCAGATGGTCGGCGTGCTGTTTTTGGCCTCGTTGATGGTCGTCGTGCTGGTCCTCGACATCGGGCGTTGGATCCAGGGTTGACCACGGTTGTAGCTCTGGATTCGGCGGGGCCCGTCGTAGGCGTGGCCCTGTGGCACGAAGGAGCTGCGCAGGAGCGGGTCGCCGCCGGAGGTCGAGGCACGGAACGTCAGCTGGTGGGCTTCGTTGCCGAACTCTGTGCAGAAGCTGGGGTTTCGCGTCAGGCGATTGATGCCATCGCCGTGAGCATCGGCCCGGGCGCCTTTACGGGGCTTCGCGTGGGCATCGCAACCGCTGGTGGTTTGGCCCAAGCCTTACGATGTCCGGTTGTGCCCGTGGGATCGTTGGAGCCACGAGCCCATCAAGCAGGCCTAGATGGACCGTTGCTCGTAATGCTCGACGCCCGCAAACAGCGCGTCTATGCCGCGAGCTGGAATGGGCTAAAGGCTGACCATTCCGCCGCTGACGTCCCCCCGCACGAAGCGTTGGACTGGATGTCGGGTGGCTTTCGGGCGACTGGTGCCGGCGCTTTGGTCTATGCCGAGCTGGTGGCCCAAGCCGGAGGAACGGTGGTCTCGGACCCCAACCATCCCGGCGTGTCGCATCTGGCGCGTCTTAGTGCGGGACGTGTCGCGGATGGGATCGCGGCGGCCGAGCTCGTGCCTCGGTACTTGCGGGATCCGGACGCCGTTCTGAACCGAGGAAAGGTTCGGCGATAAGGAACTCGCATGAGCACACGGGTTGGGGTTGCCGGGGCGACAGGTGCCCTGGGACAAGAGATCATTTCGGTTTTGGATCGGGTCCAATGGCGACCGGAGACATTGCTGGCTTATGCACGTGCGAGCACGTCAATCACCCACGTCGACTATGGCGATGAACGCGTTCCCGTCGACGTGACGAGCGAGATCGATCCCGAAGGGGACGAACTGGATTTGCTGTTCACGGCGTTGCCTTCGGAGCCCGCGCGACTTGCGATCGACCGCGCTGAACAGGCTGGGGCCTTCGTCGTCGATCTGTCAGGAGCTCGGGCGGCAGATGCACCATTGATCGTGCCTTGGATCAACCCCGAACGACTTGCCGATGATGCTTTGGTCTGGCAGATCCCCCAGGCGTCGGCGACCCTTGTGGCGTCGCTCCTTGGACCTCTGGCTCGGGCGGGCATTCGGGGGCCTGCCACCATTCAGTTGCTTGTCCCGGCCTCCGTGTCAGGTCGAGCTGCGATCGAGGAGCTTTCCCAGCAGGTGTTGGCGCTGTTCAATTCAGCACCACCGCCACGCAAGGTGTTCCCCACCGGCCTGGCCTTCGATCTGATTCCCGCCTGGGGAAACCCCACTGAAGAGGGACCGACCGTCCACGAACAGCGCACCGTCGAGCAAGTTGGGCTGCTCTTGGGAGCGCTTGAGATGGGCCCGATCGAGGTCATGGCGGTCCAGGTGCCCATCTTTTCTGGCTTGTCGGCGTCGGTCACCCTTCATCCCACCACGCGCGTTCCTGCTGAATTGGCAAGTCGCATTCTGTCCGATGGCGGCGTGGTGGTGTCGGAGTCGGCGGCGGCTGCACAGTGGCCGCGACCCCGGAAGGTCGAGGGGGCTCCCTTCGCTCATGTCGCCCGGATCCGGACCACGGACAACGGAGCCCTGCAGTTGTGGGCCACCATGGACAACCTCCGTACGACCGCGATGGCGGCGGCGGCGACGGCCCAGGCGTTGTTCCGACGGCGGAGTGCTTCCGACGGCTGACAGGTTGTCGTTGGTCGACGGTGGACAAGATTGCAGCTGACAGCCTGTCAGTCGTGGTATATGCGGGCGGCTTGCCGAGGTCCGGTAGCGCGTGTCGATCGGAGACACCTCCGGGTCCAGGATTCGGCATATGGTTTGCAGACGCCCCGGCGGCCGTCCGCCCGAAGGAGCATGTCGTGATCTGGTTCTCCTCCCTCGCCCTCGCCGCCCCGCCGAACCAGCAGGCCGACCTGATCGCCATCCCCGACGGTAGTGGGGTGGTCGACAGCTTGATCGTGAGCCACCCCTACGAAGACGAACCCAGCCAGATCCTGGTGGGTGTGGATCGCGGAGTTCCCGCCGCATTTGTTCTCGATCTTGACACCTGGGCCATCACGACCCTCGACACGCCATCCGACTGCGGCGTTACGGGCGTTACGGCATTCGACCTTGAGAATGGCACAAGCCAAATCTGGATTTCGTGCTCTTCGGGTGACGTCGAAGGTCGCGAGTACGCCTCCGATGGTTCAGTGACGACCCTTGCGGGACCGACCGAACTCGCTCCCTCACTCACGGCGGTGTTCTACGACGGCTACTCCATCTCGTCGGCGGGACGCTTCGTCTACGCACTTTCGTTGCCCGGTGGCGGACAGAACGCCCAGATTCATGTGTTCGACCCCGTGACGTTGGCCACCGACGCGCAGCTGCTCGCGAACTACCCCATGCTGCTCACGGCAACCGGCTACGAAGAGGGCTGGGTGGTGCCTACGGCAGGGCAAGGCGCGCTGGTGGTGAGCCACGGGTCGGGCGCTATGTCCACGCTCCAGCTGGCGTTGCCCGCCGCCGTCGCCATTCCCGAACAGCCGGCGTTTCCTGTAGATTGTGACGATATGGCGCCCTCGCCCTTTATCGGTGAGGTCTTCTGCCTTGACCAGGAGACGTTTGACGACACCAGCGTCGGTCAGGTGTTCGCCTATCGCACGCAAACAAATCAGTTCGCGCCAATCCTCGGACTAGACGGCATCACGGGTCCGCGAGCGGTGGGCGTGAGTGACGACCTGTCGGACAACTGGATTGCGGTCACCGGTGAGCAGGTCCAAGTGTGGGAGCTTGATGAGTACGGAGTTCTTGTCAATCCGGCGAATCCTGCTTTCGAAACCGAGCCATCCAACGACAACAATCCGATTCAAGACATCGTGGCCACCGAAAGCTACCTTTTTGGCGGCGGAACCGAGGGGCGGCTTCACATTGTCACCGACCGACCCTGGGTCGATCGCGATTCGGTCATCCTGACGCCGGGGCGGGTGATTCCGGGGGAGCAGGTAACGCTGACCTTCTCGGTCCCTGGTGATGATGTCGATTGGGAGGTTCGAGAAGGCGGTGACCGGACCGGGGCCGGGGGCGTGCTCCTTGAAGAAAGCGATGGCCCTGTCAAGGCCGGCGAGACCATTGAGGTCACGATTCCTGTCTCGGTGGAGGCCGCCGAAGGCCCGCGCGATCTTTTTGTCTTGGTGACGGACAGTGCCGGCGAAGTGGGACACGCCTCGGCGACCTACACGGTGGACGACATTCCTACTGCGCCGAACCTCCGCCAGAGTGGGGTGGGCTTTGGGGACCGGCGCGTGACCCTTGAATTCGAAGGCATCTCGGACGAAGACCTTTCGCTTTACCGCGTCTATGTCTCCACCGAACCCTTCACTCCAGATGATGAATGGCCGAATGAGCAATCGGGGCCTGACTACCGGGGCGACACCAACCTGGTGGCTCCGTTCGACGTCGAGGCAGAGCCCGGCGAACAGCAACAGATCGCCATCTTCCCGTTGAGGAACGGCGTGACGCATTACATCGCCGTTCGCGCGGTCGATCAGGGCGGCAAGGAGAGTGAAATGAAGCGGGTGGTCGAAGGGGTCCCCGAACGCGGGCAAACCCTCTCCGAACGCACGAACGAACCGGGTGGTGCTCCCTGCGCCACCGGCGTCAGGGCAGCCTCGGGTGGAGCGATGCTCGGACTGATTGGAGCCGGGCTGTTGTTCCGTCGTCGTCAGGGAGCGTTGCTTGCGCTCGGGCTCGCCATCGGAGGGCTTGGGTTGGCTTCACCCGCGCAGGCCCAGGATGACGATGGGTATTCGCGTCAGTCGGTCTGGCAGCGCAAGGACAGCACGCCGGTACGGGCCAACCTCGAACTTCGGTACGGCGTCCATTCACTGGCCGATGAAGATGCAGCCGCGCTGTACGATGAGTCGGTCGTCGATTCGTTTACCATTGAGGTTGGGCCGCAGATTTTCCGTTTTGTGGAAATCGACCTTGGGGTGGGCTTGATCCGGGAGAACTCGTTTACCGTTCGTCCCGGCAGCTTGATCCAGAGCAACGACGGAATGCGACTCACCGTGTTCCCCGCGTACCTCGACATCTCGGCCCGAGCCCATGTGTTCGATGAACAGCCGGTGGTACCCTTCTTCCGATTCGGCTTCGACTACGCGTTTTGGAACGAGAGCGTCGAAACCCCGAACGGCGAACGACGCAATGCGGCCCGGGGCGCGAAGGCAGGCAGCCACTACGGCGCGGGACTCAACTTGCTCATCGACACCTTGTCCCCCAATCGAGCGAGCCTCTTGGAAGCCCAGACGGGCATCAACGACACTTGGCTAACCCTCGAATGGCGCCGCAATCGCATCGACGCGCGGAATCGGCCGTGGCAAGCCGCCGTCGACCAAGGATTCACGCTGTCGGGCGATGTCTTCAGTGTCGGGCTCAAGCTCGACTACTGAGCCATCCCAGCGGTGGCGCATCGACCTTGAGTACGATGGTCGTGACTTTGCCGGGTGGCAGCTGCAACCTGGGACTGCGACCATCCAAGGCGCGATCGAAGACGCCCTGACGCACCTGTTGGGCCAGTCCGTTCGGGTCGCGGGCGCAGGCCGTACGGATGCAGGCGTGCACGCAGCGAAGCAAGTCGCGAGCTTCGTGACGACGGTGGAACGGCCCCCCGAGCGAATGCGGGGAGGCCTCAATCGATTTCTGCCGTCGTCGATCGCATGCTTGTCCGCTCAACCCGTTCCGTTGACCTTCGATCCGCGTCGCGATCCCCACGTCAAGACCTACCGGTACACCTGGTTGGTGCGTCCTAGTCGTTCGCCGTTGCGTGAGGGGAGGGTGTGGCATGAACGCCGCCCTCTCGAAGTTTCGACCATGCATACCGCAGTGCAAGCGATCGTCGGCACCCACGACTTCACGTCCTTTCGAGCCGTGGGGTGCTCGGCCAAACACCCCATTCGCACTGTGCCGGAAGCCTGCGTCGAAGCCGTTGGGGATGAAGTGCGGCTTGAGGTTCGAGGCACGGGATTTCTTCGTCACATGGTGCGGATTCTCGCGGGCACTCTGCATGAAGTGGGCCGAGGGAAACGAACCCTCGACGAGTTTGTCGCCGTGCTCGAAGGCAAGGATCGAACCCAGGCGGGGCCCACGGCCCCGGCGTCCGGGTTGCTCCTGGCTGACATTACCTACGACGAATGATCATTCGAGATCGTCGTCGTCGTCGTTTCCAAGGCCCAGGTTGATGCCTTCCTCTTCATCATCGTCGCCGTCTTCAACCTCCTCTTCGAGCTGAGGAGCCGGCTCTTCTTCGGCTTCGACTTTCCGACGTTTGCCACCGCCCTTTGACAACAGCGCCTTCACGTCTTGCACGGGCGCGTTGGTCTGGTCGGCTCCGCACTCCGGGCAAATGGGAGCGGGTCGGTTGAGATCGTAGAACTTGGTGCCGCACTCGTAGCAGGTGTATCGGGTGCCCAGGCGGGTCTTGTCGAGCATGGGTCTCCTGCGAAATCGCCGTGGATGGGGAGCTTTGGTGGGTGCCTGGTCGCAATGGATCGCCGAAGCGAAGTTGAAGCGAGCGAGCGGGCATCCACCGTTGTCGACAGTTCCCTGTAGCGACGATTGTTCGAGAAGGCTACCATCGCGAGGATGGAGTCCCGCCGGAGAGGATCGATGTACCGAAGTGCTTTCTTGCTACCCCTGATTGGCGTTCTCGCCGCATGCAGTGGCACAGATACGACTGTGACTTCCTCGGATCTTCGGATTGATGAGGCGGGTAACGACGACCCGGATAGCGAAGGCACGCAAATGTGCGTGAACTCCGAAGGTCACGTGTTCGTCATCTGGATGGACAACCGTTCCGACATCAACGGCAACAAGCGGGACATCTGGTTCAACCGCTCGCTGCGTCAGGGCGATGACGGCACCTGGTTGCCCCAGCCCAAGCGCATCAATGTGGGCGATCCCAACAAGCCGGGCGACGGTCAGGTCTACAACCCTCGCCTGACCTGCAACGACCTTGGCGTCTACGTGGTGTGGGAAGACGATCGCGATGGCCTGCTGGCCAACCATCAGATCTACTTCAACCGCTCGTTCGACGGTGGCGACACCTGGTTGGAAGAAGACCTGCAGATCGACTCCATGGACCCGGGGGGCGGCTCCATGTCGCTGCTGCCCGAGATCAAGGCGGTGGGTCAGAACATCCACATTGCGTGGTACGACGGCTTCAATGGCCCGTTCGACATCTACTACGCTCTGTCCTCCGACGGCGGCACGACGTTCAACTCGCCGCAGGCCCTCGACATCACGCGGGGCTTCGCGTTCTCCTCGAACCCGCGCATCGATGCCAGCATCGACGGCCAAAACGTGTGGGTTGTGTGGGAAGAGTCGCGTGACGGCCAGTCGGACATCTACGTCAACCGTTCGCGCAACGGCGGTGTGACGTTTAGCGGGGCCCAGCGGCTCGACCGTGGCGACGACAACGGAGCCACCAACAGCTTCGCGCCCGAAATCTGCAGCGACGGGCAGCAGTTTGTCTATGTCGTGTGGCACGACGAGCGCGACAGCACCGAAAATCGCGACATCTACTACAACTTCTCCGCCAACGCGGGGCAGGAGTGGTTCGCGGTCGCCCGTCGCCTCGACGACGGCGATGCCAATGGCTTCTCGAACAGCCTCTTCCCCACCTGTGTCAGTGAAGGCGCGATCGCCCACGTGGTTTGGCAGGACTTCCGGACGCTCAACGCGTTCGACATCTGGTACCGCGAAATCACCAACGGCAACCCAGCTCCCGAAGAAGAGCGGGTCGACCTTGGCATTCCCAACTTCGCCGAAATCGAAGGGTTCGCAAACTCGGTAGATGCCCAAGTGGCCATTGCCGATGGTCGCGTCGGAGTGGCGTGGGTCGACTTCCGCGAAGAAGCGGCTACGGGTGCGGATCGTGGTTTTGGTGACCTGCACTACAACTACAAGGAAGCGGGCGAGAGCTTCCAGGCCAACGACTTCCGTGTCGACAGCTGGGATGCCGGCGGTAGCTTCAAGACCGACGTGAACTTCCAGATGCTCGGTGGTCAGCTCTACGCAGCCTGGACCGATGGCCGTTCGGGCACGTTCGACATCTACTTCACCCGCCTGACGATCGGTGAAGAGGGTGAGCCGCCCGTTCGCTCCGAGAACTGATCTGAGGGGTTGACTCGTTGGCGGCGAGGATGGCAAAGCGTCCTCGCCCCCGAGTCCCTTGACATCAGCGGAGTGCACCGATACTCCGCACCGGTTCGGACTGTTCGTCGTCTGATCTCCTGGAGATCTGCCCTACCGACGGTCCCCTACTTCTCGACCCCGTGTCCTCGCTCCTCTTCGTCTTTCGGCGACCGAGGGCGCGGCACCTCGCCCGATGTTCGCGGGATCCTCCGCACGTCGGCTCCCAAGGAAAGACTCCAGATGCGTACCTACAGCGCGAAGCCCGGCGAGGTTGAGCGGAATTGGTTCGTCGTCGACGCAAGCGAGTACAACCTCGGCCGTCTCGCCTCACGCATCGCCACCGTGCTGCGTGGCAAGCACAAGCCGACGTTCACGCCGCACGTTGACACCGGCGACTTCGTGATTGTCATCAACGCTTCGCAGGTGAACTTGACCGGCGCGAAGCTCGAGCGGAAGCGCTATCACCGGTATTCGGGCTACCCGGGTGGGCTGCGGTCCATCGAGGCGGTCAACGTCCGCGAAGAAGACCCCGATCGGATGATTCGCCAGGCGGTTCGGGGCATGTTGCCCAAGAACTTGCTGTCACGTCGGCTGCTCTCGAAGCTCAAGGTGTATGGAGGCGCGGAACATCCGCACGCCGCCCAGAAGCCGCAACCGTTCCCGAACGTATAGGTCATTCATGGCAAGCGAACTCGTCCAGTACTACGGCACCGGCCGACGCAAGACGTCGAGCGCCCGGGTGTTCCTGCGGCCCGGCAATGGCCATATCTTCGTCAATGATCGTCCCCTCGAGGATTACTTCCCTCGTCCGACGCTCGTGATGGACCTCAAGCAGCCGCTCGAACTCACCGAGTCGGTCGACAAGTTCGACGCGAAGATCACGGTGAAGGGCGGTGGCATGAACGGCCAGGCGGGAGCGATTCGACTCGGTCTGGCGCGGGCTCTCATCCTCGCCAACCCCGACTTCCGGGCCATCTTGAAGCCGGCCGGTTTGCTCACCCGCGACGCGCGGAAGGTCGAGCGGAAGAAGTACGGTCAGCGTGGTGCCCGTCGTCGCTTCCAGTTCTCGAAGCGCTAAGGCCACCGAGTTCCGTCGATGCCCCGTTGGTGGGCGATCATTCCGGCCCGGTGGGGGTCACGACGACTCCCCGGGAAGGTTCTCGCCCACATCGGGGGACGTTCGCTTCTCGAACACGTCTGGCGTGCGACCGCGGCCACTCCCGAATTCCATCGGGTGGTGGTCGCGACCGACGATTCTCACGTGGCGGAAGTCGCTCGCGGCTTTGGAGCCGAGGTGGAACGCACGGGTTGGGCCGATTCCGGTACGGCTCGGGCCGCGCAGGTGGCCTCCGAGGATGTGGCGGTGGCGGTCGTGCAAGCCGACCAGTTGAACCTCGAACCCGCGAGTCTCACCGCGCTCATCGCGACGATCGAGGATGCACCGATCGCCACACTGTGGACCGCCTATACCGGCGACCCACAGGATCCGGCGAGAGTGAAGATCCGGACGGAAGGTGTCCGGGTGTTAGACTTTGCTCGAACCGTGTTTCCGGATGCGCCGCTGAGACAGCACGTAGGCCTGTATGCGTTCGCTCCAGGATGGCTTGCGCGGTGCGTGAACCGGGGTCGAACGCTGCGGGCTCACACGCATGATCTCGAGCAATTGTCCTGGCTCGACGCGGGCTATTCAATGGCAGCCCGTGAGGTCGCAGACGCGGGATGGTCGGTGGACACCCCGGCTCAGTTGGCAGAGGCGCGAGCCGTCTTCGCCGAACGAACATAAACAGCCGTGATGGCCTCACGGGGCCTGGTCATCTGGAGACCTTATGCGGAAGAAGTTCATCTTCGTAACCGGCGGTGTGCTGTCGTCCTTGGGCAAAGGGCTGTCGTCAGCGGCGTTGGGCGCAGTCCTCGAAGCGCGTGGATTGAACGTCACGATCGTGAAGATGGACCCCTACATCAACGTCGATCCCGGCACGATGAGCCCCTACCAACACGGTGAGGTGTTCGTCACAGATGACGGAGCTGAGACCGACCTCGATCTGGGGCACTACGAGCGCTTCTTGTCGACGCGCATGTCCCAGGCCAACAACTTCACGACCGGTCGGATTTACAAGGGCGTCATTGAGCGGGAGCGTCGGGGCGAGTACCTCGGGCGCACCGTTCAGGTCATTCCGCACATTACCGACGAAATCAAGCGACGCATCCAGGAAGCGGCCAAGGATGTCGATCTCGCGATCATCGAGGTCGGCGGTACGGTGGGCGACATCGAGGGCTTGCCCTTCCTCGAAGCGATTCGCCAGGTCCGTCAGGATTCTGGACCCGAGAACGTCCTCTACATCCATCTCACGTTGATTCCCTACATCTCGACGGCCGGAGAGCTGAAGACCAAACCGACCCAGCACTCGGTCAAGGAGCTGCTGCAAAACGGGATTCAGCCCGACATTCTGTTCTGTCGCGTCGACCGAAAGGTGCCCCGCGAGATTCGCCAAAAAATCGCGCTGTTCTGCAACTTGTCAGAGCAAGACGTGATTCCGGTCCCCGATGTCAAGCACATCTACGAGTTGCCCCTGCAGCTTCATGCGGAAGGGGTCGACGATCGAGTCTGCGAAAAGCTCGGCATTTGGGCTGCGTCGGCCAACCTCGACCGCTGGCAAGACCTCGTTGCACGCCTGCAGCGTCCGAGCGCGCGTGCGGTCATCGGGGTGGTTGGCAAGTACGTCGATCTGTCCGACACCTACAAGAGCCTCAACGAGGCGTTGATCCACGGGGGCCTCGCTAATCAGGTGGGCGTCGAACTACGATTTGTTGACTCCGAGAGCCTCACGCATGACAGCGCAGCCAAGATGCTGGCTGAGATTGACGGTGTGCTGGTGCCCGGCGGATTTGGCGAACGCGGAACGGAAGGCAAGATCGCAGCCATTCGTTGGGCGCGCGAGAACGGTGTGCCGTTCTTTGGCATCTGCTTGGGGATGCAGCTCGCGATCGTAGAGTACGCTCGTCACGTTGTCGGCCTACAAGGCGCGATGTCGCGTGAATTCGATCCCGACCCTACACATCCGGTGATCGAGCTGATGGACGAACAGCGGCACGTCGTCGACAAGGGCGGCACCATGCGACTGGGGACCTACCCGTGCGAGCTGCAGGAGGGGTCGTTGGCTCGCCGCATCTATGGCCAGGGTGAGATCCAGGAGCGGCACCGCCACCGCTTCGAGGTCAACCCGGCCTACCACGACACGTTGCAAGAACACGGCTTGTTGATCAGCGGGTGGTCACCGGACCGTGTGCTGGCCGAGGTGGCTGAGATTCCTGGCCATCCCTGGTTCTTGGGCTGCCAGTACCATCCTGAGTTCAAGAGCCGGCCCCTCGAACCCCATCCCTTGTTCACCTCCTTCATCAAGGCGGTGGCTGAACAACGTCGTCAGACCGCCTCGACACAGAACGGACGTCCTGCAACCCCAATGGGACCTCCCCACCGGCTTCCCGAGGCTTAGGGCGTCGCGACTGGACGCACGCCATCAAGGACGGCACGGATCTCGCATAGGATTTTGAGGGGCGGGCTTTACACCACGAGCTGGTGGCATATAATGGAAGCGAGACGAGGGTGGCGCTGTTCTAGAAACGCAGCGCCAACCTCGCGATCCGCTCTCTCTTCACCGTTGCGTTCACGTCACTTGCGTGGACACACTCACCACGATCGATCGGGTGTCGTCAGGACATCCTTGTCGTGGTGCATCTTCCGGGGATTGCATGCCTGACATTTCCGTCGGCCTCCAAATCGGGATGAAGCAGAACCTGGTGATGACGCCGATGCTGCAGCAGGCCATCAAGCTGCTGCAGTACAACCATCTCGAGATGGTGGCGCATGTCCAGGAAGCCATGCTGGAAAATCCGACCTTGGAGGTTGTGCCGGATAGTGCGGGTTCCGAACCTGATGCAGAACGTGCCTTGCGGGATCGCACCGAACAGTCGGCAAATCAGGAGTCGAAGGAACAGGGCAACGGGGAGACGGTTGAGAATTTTGACTGGGAAGGGTTTCTCTCTCAAATGAGTGACCGCCCGGCGCGGGTTCATGGCACGGCGGGAGGCACGATCCATGACGATCTCCCCCCTATCGAAACCAATTTGACGTACGGGGAGTCCCTCGCGGATCACCTGCTTTTCCAGTTGCACCTGTTGCGATGTGGGGAAGATGAAGCGCGCGCGGCCGAAGCGATTGTCCACTCGTTAGACGACCGAGGCTATTTGGCCGTTCCCCTCCAGGAAGTCGCCACCCAAGGGAAGGTCGATCTCGAGGTCGCAGAAGAGGCGTTGGAGCTTATCCAAAGCCTCGATCCCGTAGGGTGTGGAGCTCGGGGACTTGGCGAATGCCTCGTCATCCAGGCTCGCGTGGTGTTTCCCGAAGACGATAATTTCGAACGCATCCTGACGGATCATCTCGAAAACCTCGAACGCCGAAACTATGCCGAAATCGCTCGCAAGCTCGATCTCGAACTCGAGGATGTCATCGAGTACCACAAAATGATCCAGGAGCTGGAGCCTCGTCCTGGCCGCGGATTCACGACCGAAGACGCCCGGTACATCACCCCCGACATTCACGTAGTGAAGCGGCAGGGGGAATGGATGGTTTCGCTCAACGAAGATGGCATGCCGGACCTTCGGGTCAGTCGCTACTACCAACAGGTCCTGAAAGGGGCATCCAAGGCGGACCGCGACTACCTTCTCGACAAGTTGCGGGGCGCGAAATTCCTCATCAAGTCCATCAATAATCGTCGCAGCACCATTCGAAAGGTGATGGAAAGCATCCTAAAGTTTCAGCGTGACTTCTTTGACCACGGGGTCGACCGGCTCCGTCCCATGGTCCTGCAAGACGTTGCCGACGACGTTGACGTGCACATGTCGACCGTCTCACGGGTCACGAAAAACAAGTATGTGCACACGCCCCATGGCATTTTCGAGCTCAAATTCTTCTTTTCCGCCGCGGTGAAGCAGCAAAGTGGCGGAGACATGGCCGCCGAGGCCATCAAGAGCAAGATCAAGACGATCATGGCCGATGAGAATCCGAAGAAGCCGATGTCTGACCAGGCGATTGCCAATGCGCTGAAGGCGGACGGGATTCGGGTCGCCCGGCGAACGGTGGCCAAGTATCGAGAAGCCATGGGCATTTTGCCGTCATCGAAGCGTAAGCAAATGTTCTGAACATCCTATGCCGGCGGCTTCTGCACCCGCATTCGCCTCTGATAAGATGGGGAGACACGCTCCAGCGAGGCCCGTTGCGGCCCACGAGTGAGGTCCCCATGCATCTCGAAGTCACGTTCAAGAACCTTCGCCCTCGTAAGGAGGTCCGTGAACGTGCTGAGTTGTTGTTCGGCAAACTCGAGCGCTTTCTCGAGCCCGCGTCCGAAGGCCAGCTCACCGTCGAGATTGAGCACCAGGACGCCATTGTCGAGCTGATCGTCAACGCCTGGGGTGAGACGCATACCGTGTCTCATGAAGAAGACGACCTGCGTACGTCGCTCGACAAGGTCTTCCACACCATGGAAACGAGACTGCGTCGCCACAAAGAGCGGCGGGTTGACGCGCGTCGCGTCGGAGCGCCCGAGGCGGATGGGTTCACCGTCGCCGAGATTGAGGAGGCGTGAGACCGCCGGGGCCGTGACTTGTTAGCCTGCAGGGCACGCCCGCCCGGGGACCGAACCAGCCGGTCGGCACCGTGTGGGCCCGGGCTCGCATCGCCCACGACTCGTGGGCACGGAGGATCCTCCTCAGCCCGAACCCTTCCAGAGGACAATCATGGCGCTCGACAACATGCTTTTCACCTCCGAGTCGGTCACTGAAGGCCACCCGGACAAGCTCTGTGACCAGGTCAGCGACGCGATTCTCGACGCCCACCTGGCGCAGGACCCTAACGCTCGCGTCGCCTGCGAAACCGCGGTGAAGACGGGCTACGCGATGGCCTTCGGCGAGATCACGAGCCGGGCGACGGTCGACCATGCGTCGATCATGCGCGAAGTCATCAAGGACATCGGCTACACCGACTCTTCGATCGGGTTCGACGGCAACACCTGCGGCATCTTGGTGGCGGTTGAACAGCAGAGCCCCGACATCGCGATGGGCGTCGACTCGTCCGACGACAAGGAACAGGGAGCAGGCGACCAAGGCATGATGTTTGGCTACGCGTGCCGGGAGACTCCCGCTCTCATGCCCGCGTCCGCCTACTTCTCGCACCGGCTGTCGGAGCGCCTTTCGGCGGTGCGCCGCGATGGCACGCTCCCCTGGCTCCGCCCCGATGGCAAGACGCAGGTGACCGTCGAGTACAAGGACGGAAAGGTGGCTCGGGTGGATGCGGTGGTCGTCTCGACCCAGCACAACGAGTCGATCGAACTCGACGACATTCGCACGGCCATGATCGAGCAGGTCATCCGGCCCACGATTCCCGTCGAGCTGCTCGACGACAACACTCGGTACTTCGTCAACCCGACTGGCCGCTTCGTGATTGGTGGTCCCATGGGTGATGCCGGACTCACCGGCCGCAAGATCATCGTCGACACCTACGGCGGTCATGGCTCGCACGGTGGCGGAGCCTTTTCGGGCAAGGATCCGTCCAAGGTCGACCGCTCGGCGGCCTACATGGGTCGCTACATCGCGAAGAACCTCGTGGCCGCGGGCGCGTGCGACAAGGTGCAGGTGCAAATTGCCTACGCGATTGGCGTGGCCGAACCTGTTTCGGTGAATGTTGACACGATGGGCACGGGCAAGGCTGACGAAGAGAAGATCGCGAGCTGCATCCGGGAGATCTTCCCGCTCAAGCCCCAAGGCCTCATCGCTCACCTCGACCTGCTGCGTCCGATCTACCGGCCCACATCGGCGCACGGTCACTTCGGTCGGGACGGCTTCCCGTGGGAAGCGACCAACCAGATCGACGCGATCCGGACCCACCTCGGGCTCTGATCTCGACGGGGTGCTCCTCGGGCCGCGACCCGCGCTCGACCCGTTACACGACTCGAGTTTGGACGGAGTCGTAAACCGTTCGAGGAGCACACGTTGAAGATCCACGAATACCAGGCGAAGGGACTGCTTCGCGCGCACGGTGTGCCGCTGCTCGCCGGCGAACCCGCCACCACGCCCGATGAGGCGGTTGCGGCCGCGCAGAAGGTGGGCGGCGAGCTGTTTGTCGTGAAGTCGCAGATCCACGCAGGCGGTCGCGGTAAGGGACGTTTCGCCGAGGACATCCCGGCTGACGAACTCGCGAAGGCCTCCCGCGGGGAAGAGGCAGCAGGCAAGGGCGGCGTTCGCCTGGCGCGCACGATCGACGAAGTTCGCACCATCGCGGCCGACATGATTGGCAAGACGCTGGTGACCAAGCAGACTGGCATCGAGGGTAAGAAGGTCCACACGCTCTTCGTTGAGCAGGGCTGCAATATCGCGAAAGAGCTGTACCTCTCGGTGCTCCTCGACCGATCGCGCAACGAAGTGCTGCTTATGGCTTCGCAGTTCGGCGGCATGGACATCGAGGACGTGGCCGAGAACAACCCCGAGGCCATCAAGAAGGTCTGGGTCAACCCGGCCGCCGGCCTGCAGGGCTTCCAAGCGCGTCAACTCGCGTTCGGCATTGGGCTTGATGGCAAGGCCGTGAAGAGCGCGAGCAAGTTCTTCCAAGCGGTCTACCGGGCCTATGTTGCGCTCGACTGCGACATGCTCGAGATCAACCCGATGGTCGTGACGGCGGACGGGGACGTGTTCGCCCTCGACGCGAAGATGAGCTTCGACGACAACGCGCTGTACCGCCACAAGGACATCGAGGCGATGCGCGACCCGAACGAAGAGGACGAAGCCGAGCTCGAAGCCGCCAAGTACAACCTTTCGTACGTCAACCTCGACGGAAACATCGGTTGCATGGTCAACGGCGCTGGACTCGCCATGGCCACGATGGACATCATCAAGTTCAAGGGTGCGGAGCCCGCGAACTTCCTCGACGTGGGCGGCGGGGCCAAGAAGGACCAGGTCGTCGCTGCGTTCCGCATCATCAAGCGCGACCCCAAGGTGAAGGGCATTCTCGTCAACATCTTCGGCGGCATCATGCGCTGTGACGTCATCGCCGAAGGCGTGATCCAGGCGGTCAACGAAGTCGGTTTGGCCATGCCCTTGGTCGTCCGCTTGTCGGGAACGAACGCCGAGTTGGGGCGCGAGATCCTGGCCAAGACTGACCTCGACATCATTCCGGCGGCGGATCTAGACGAAGCCGCCAACGCCATCGTCAACGCCGTGCGGGGGGCCTGAATCCCATGTCGATCATGATCAACAAGGACACCCGCGTCGTCGTGCAGGGCATCACCGGCTCGGCGGGTTCGTTCCACACTCAACAGTGCATGGCCTATGGCACCAACGTGGTGGCCGGGGTGGTGCCGGGCAAGGGTGGGCAGACCTTCGAAGGCAAAGTGCCGATCTTCAACACCGTCGAAGAGGCGGTCGCGCAGACGGGCGCTGACGCTTCGATGATCTTCGTTCCGCCTCCGTTCGCGGCAGACGGCATCCTCGAAGCCATTGACGCAAAGCTCGACTTGGCCATCTGCATCACCGAAGGCATCCCGGTCCGCGACATGGTTGCGGTGGCCGCGGTCCTCGACGATCCAGAGAGCAAGACGCGTCTGGTGGGCCCCAACTGCCCGGGCGTCATCACCCCGGGTCAGTCGAAGATGGGCATCATGCCCGGCCACATCCACACGCCAGGCGGCGTAGGCGTGCTCTCGCGCTCCGGCACGCTGACCTACGAGGCAGTGGGGCAGCTTTCGGCGGTGGGACTCGGTCAGAGTTCCTGCGTGGGCATCGGGGGCGACCCCATCATCGGCACCAAGTTCATCGACGTGCTGAAGCTCTTCAACGAGGACCCGCAGACCGAAGCCGTCATCATGATTGGTGAAATTGGCGGGTCAGCCGAGGAAGAGGCTGCATCCTGGATCAAGGCCAACATGAAGAAGCCTGTGGTGGGCTTCATCGCAGGGGCCACGGCACCTCCGGGCCGCCGCATGGGCCACGCAGGCGCCATCGTCTCCGGTGGCCAAGGCACCGCGGAGTCCAAGTTTGCCGCCCTTGAAGACGCTGGTGTCCACGTGGTGAAGTCGCCAGCGACCATGGGCCACAAGATGAAGGAAGTGCTGGGCTAAAGCCTACCGCCTTCGGTCGCCCCGAGCCGGGGCGGCCGGGGGCAGCCGCTCGGCGAGGCGACGGAGCCCGTCGAGCGATCGCACCCCATCCGGCAAGTCTGGCAAGAACCACGCGGGCGCACCCTGGGACTTGGCAATGAGCCGGTCGATGCGGGCGTCCTGGTCCTGAGCTCGCGCGACGGCCTCCTCGGGCAGCCGCGCGAGTCGTGGCACGGTTTCGGCCCATCCCTCGGGGGCATCGGAGAGCTTCTCCAGCTCCTCGCGAGTCGGGAACGGCCCAAGCGGTGCGGCGGCGACCCGATTGACCAAAAACCCCGCAAACCGCATCTCGCGTTCCTGCAGCTCTCCCAAGAAGCCCAGCAGGTCATTGCGTTCGGGCGCCTCCGCGTTGGCGACGAGCCAGTATCGGGTGCGATTCGAACGCAAGAGTTCGGCGACGGCGGCGGACCGCTCTCGGAACGTCTGAGAAATCTCAGAAAACAGCTCGAAGAACGTCCGGATGTCGCGCATGACGCCCTGACCCGCAAGGCGTTCGATGACGCTGAACGCGGCGCGGGTTGCGGGTCCGACGAACCGATTGGGGTCGAAGAGGCCTGCCAACAGCGAACGATCGAGGATGGACCGTACCCGCTCGGGCGCTTGGAAGAAGTCCACCACGTGTTGGGTGGGGGGCGTGTCGACCACCACAACGTCATAGTCGCCGTCGTGCACGAGGTCGTACAACCGCTCCACCGCCATGTACTCATGCGAGCCTGACAGCCGCGTCGACACGGCCTGGTAGTAGGGGTTGGCCAGCAGTCGTTCGGCCGTCTCGGGAGAGGCCCGGTCTCGGACAATGGCGTCCCAGGTGCCCTTGCGGTCCAACATGAGGGCGGCGAGCGTTCCGGTTGCGTCCGGAAGGTCGATCGCACGAGGCTCGTTGTCGAGTGCACCAATGCCCAACGCATCCGCGAGGCGTCGCGCAGGATCGATGGTGATCACGGCTACCCGACGGCCGGCGTGGGCCTGGGCTACCGCAAAGGCAGCGGAGGTGGTGGTCTTTCCCGTTCCGCCAACCCCGCAGCAGACGTGTACCTCGGTCACGTGTCCTCCCGGAGCTGGGCGTACAGGGCTTGGCCCATCGTCTCGACGGACCGGTTCGCCACGTAGGGAACCACCCGCGGCGGTCTGAACCCCCGCTTCGCCACTCGGTCCTTGAGGTCGGTCAACGCGTCTACGTGACGTTGGCGTCGCGCGGTAGCGGCTTGGACTAGCTCGCTGAGGCGCTCCCCGTGGGCCACCCTCGCCAGCGAGGCGTGCACGGCATCGAGCGACGGTGGCGGAGGAAGAGGATCGTCTTGCACGCCGTTGGCAATGATGGTGTGTGGCTGGTAGCCCTCCTCCACCAGCTGATCGGCAAGCTCGCTGGTCTCCGACACCGGCAAGGCTTCGGGCAAGGTCACCAATACGGTTGCGGTGCGGTCGCGATCCGCAAGGAAGACCTCGATGGCCTTGGCCAGTTCGTAGAAGGGGCCTGCGCGCGTCACGTCCGTCATCGTCCGGGCCGCCTGGAGCAGCGTGAGTCCATGGCCCGTGGCCGGCGCGTCGAGGATCGTCAGATCGTAGACGGGGTCACCTCGGCGCGGATCACTGATGAGGTTCTCGATCTTGCCAAGCAGCATGAGATCGTGGAGCCCTGGTACCGCATCCACGAAGGTCGTCACGAGGCGATTGCGCACCACACGGCGTGCGAACGGCGGTAGGCGGAGCTTGCGAGCCGCAAACTCCTCTAAGCACTCGGGAACGGTCAACGACCAAACGTCGACCCCCGGTCGTGCTGCTCGAAAGGCGAAACTTCGGCCGGTCATGCCGAACAAGGGGGGGACCGCGGCCTCTCCCAACTCGGCGATGACGACCTTTTTGCCAGCTTCAGCCGCAGCAACCGCGAGTGCGGCCGAGACGGTGCTTCGTCCGACGCCGCCCTTGCCCAGGACGACCACCAGACGGTGGTCGATCAGTCTCACGATCGGGGCCTCCGGGGCTTGCCATCGGGTACGACCGTTCCTATATCGAAACGGCGTCCAGACGGAGGGGCACATGCCCATCTACGAGTACGGCTGCGAATCCTGCGGCCATCAGTTTGAAAAGCTCATGCGGATGGGAGCCGATGCGCCACCCTGCCCCGAATGCAACAGCGACCAGGTACGCAAAAAGGTCTCGCGGTCTGGCTTCGTCCTCAAAGGCGGTGGCTGGTACAAAGATCACTACGGCCTGAAAGGGGGTTCGTCGTCTTCATCGGCTTCCGATTCGAGTTCGAGCAGCTCCGATAGCGGTTCGAGCGCCGGCGAGTCTTCGTCGAGTTCCGATTCCAGTTCCTCCTCGAGCGATAGCGGTGGTTCGAGTTCCAGTTCCAAGTCTGGCGACGCGGCGGCCAAGTGACGGCACGCCTCCTCGAAGGACGACCGCTGGGAAAGTCCATCAATCAGGGTCTCAAAGCCCGTGTTCCGAGCCTCGCGCGACCGCCGGGGCTCGCGGTCATTCTGAC
>JBCCQY010000117.1:0-28483 GCA_039208735.1 Myxococcota bacterium
ACCCCCGCGAGATTAACGATGAAGACCCCAACAAGGGCATCGAAGCGGCCAAGGCACGTCTCGAAGCCGAGGGGCTCGCCGTGACCGATGAGTCGATCTTCATCGCTTCTGCACTTCTCGACAAGGGCATCGCGTTCCTCAAGGGTGAAGGTCCGTTGGGGGTTCGCTACAAGTCTTCAGAGACCGGTGTCGCTCCAACCGAAACCTCAGATCGCTTCACGGTGACGGTGCGCGGGCGGAGCTACGAGGTCCAACTCGACGGCGATGATGCCGTGATCGATGGCGTCCGCTACCCCTTCGCAGTCGCCATTCCGGGGTCTAAGGCATCCGGCAGGGGTGCCGCCCCCGGAGGCGCACAACACGAGGTCCGCTCCGAGCTTCCGGCTAAGGTGCTTCGGGTCCTCGTCAAAGAAGGCGACACGGTGAAAGCGGGGCAGGCGTTGCTCGTGCTCGAAGCCCTCAAAATGGAGATCGAGATTGCTTCGCCAGCCGACGGACGGGTGACCAGCATCGCCGTCGCCGCAGGCAGTCAAGTTGCGGCTGGGGCCCTGCTCGCGGCGGTGGCGTGATGAACTTCGGGTTCGACCAGGTGCTGCTGTCGACCGGCTTGGCCCAAATGACCGCGGGTCAGGGCATCATGGCCGTAGTCTGCCTCGTGCTCCTCTGGCTCGCCATCGTGCGCGAGTTCGAGCCGTTGCTTTTGGTCCCCATCGGGTTTGGGGGCCTTCTCGCCAACGTCCCTGGGGCCGGCATTGCCGACCCCGACGGATTCCTTGGCATTCTCTACGGTCTTGGAGTTTCCAATGGCCTATTTCCCCTGCTGATCTTCGTGGGCGTGGGGTCGTTGACCGACTTCGGACCGTTGCTGGCCAACCCCAAGACGGCCCTGCTCGGAGCCGCAGCGCAGTTTGGCATCTTCGCGACCCTGATCGGAGCCCTCGCCCTTTCCGAAGCGTCCGCCTCGATTTCCTTCACGCTACAAGACGCGGCGGCGATCGGCATCATCGGCGGGGCGGATGGCCCGACCGCCATCTTTCTCGCGTCGCGGCTGTCGCCCGAACGGTTGGGTGCCATCGCGATCGCGGCCTACTCATACATGGCGTTAGTCCCTATCATTCAGCCGCCCATCATGCGTTTGCTGACCACGAAGCAGGAGCGCCAAATCGTCATGAAGCAGCTGCGACCGGTCTCCAAGACCGAACGCATCCTGTTTCCTCTCGTGGTGTTTGGAACGTGCTTCTTGCTGCTGCCGGATGCCACACCCCTCGTCGGCGCGGTCACCCTCGGCAACCTTCTCACTGAAAGTGGGGTGACCGGGCGACTCGCCAACGCAGCTCGCAACGAACTCATCAACGTAGTGACGCTGCTCCTGGGGCTTGCGGTCGGGTCCAAGCTCGAGGCCGACAAGTTCCTGCAGGCAGAGACCCTCGGCATTTTGGCGCTTGGGCTTGTGGCCTTCGCAATTGGCACGGCGAGCGGCGTCCTTCTCGCCAAGGCGATGAACGCAACGAGCACCCAGCGCGTCAATCCGCTCATTGGCGCGGCTGGCGTGAGTGCGGTGCCCATGGCGGCGCGTGTCGTGAACAAGGTCGGCCAGGACGACGACCCCACCAACCTGCTCCTCATGCATGCGATGGGACCCAACGTGGCCGGCGTCCTGGGCTCAGCTGTCGCGGCGGGCGTGCTGCTCGCGTTGGTGGGCTGAACGCTCCGACGAGGATTGGAAGGCGGGGGCGCACAGAGAACGGCGCTGCCAGATTTCACGCCGGCACTTCGCGCATCCGATCGACGTTGAACCTTGCCAACTCGCCACGACATTCAACGACACGGAGCGTCTACTGGGCCAGCTGCTGTTCGATCGCGCCGTGCCATTCGGACCGATGACGTCCAATCCAATCGTTCGCAATGTCCACGACGAGGCCTTTGACAACGTCGAGGTTGACACAAAGGCTCATTTTGGAGCGTAGTCCTTCGATATCCGCGACGCTGCTCACGATCTTTGGTGTGGTCGAGGTGCCGGTGACGTCGAGGCGAGTCACGACGGGAGCCCGGCTTAGGCTGACCTGGCAGGCCGTACTCATGCCGTAAAGTGCCACTTGGACCTGACCCCGAAGGTCGACGTCGCCCGCGGCGCGCAGCTGGCACACACCGTTTCGGATGGAAGCCGTGATGTTGTCGAAACGGACCTTCGCCTTTTCGACCTTGATGTTCGCCGAAGCAAACGCGTGGTCAACACCCGCCAGCGACTGTGCTTGCTCCGCAAGCTTTGCCCGCCACTGATCGCACAGTCCGGCGGACGGACCGGCCACTGCCTCCGTCGCTGCCCATGCCCAAATCCACACCATGCTCAACCCCCGGTCGCTGCGAAAACGCGCACGAGGGCTACGGTATTCCGTCCAGCAGAACGGACAGGCATGACAACGAACCATCGGCCTTGCGAAACTCACTGATGCCGACCTCGATGACCTCGAGACGCCGTTCCTCGAGCGCCTGGCGCGTCACCGGATGGCCGGCGAGGGCGAGCACCGCGGAGCCCAGCGGCACGACGTTGGCGGCGGCCGCTTCGTCGGGGGGCACGACCACCACGTCGCACCCTCCAAACATTGCAGGATCGAGCGTATTCGCAGCGACGAGCACGAGCCTTGGGGTGGCGGCGCTCGCGACCGACTTGAGGTGCAAACCCGAAACCGGCACGGGATGGACCGGCAGACCGGACCATGCGGCAAACCTGGCGATGCCCTCCCCGTTGGTCCGGCCACTTCGACCCACGTAGGCGGCATCGCCGGCAATCAGGACATCTCCGCCGTCAAGCGTGGCAGGGGCCTCCATCGTCGTCACATCGAGTCCCTGCGAACGAAGCCACGCCTCGACGGGGCCCGACTCCCCCCGTCGATCCGGATGCCCCGGGCGGGTGACCAGGGCTCGGCCACCGTAAATCACCGCCTGATCCTCGATGAATGGACAGTCCGGCTGGGTTTCATCGGGGGGAAGCACCCGAACGTCGAGGCCGGCTCCCTCGAGGGCCGCGATGTAGCGAGCATGCTGCTTTCGCGCCTTTGAAAGGTAGATTCGCCGCGGCTCTTGGGCCAGTGCGTTGACGAAGCTATCCGGTACGTCGCGGACGAGGGCGATCATCACCCAGCCGGAGTGGAATCGCAGAGATCTCCAATGCCATCGCCATCGGCGTCCGATTGGCTTGGCAACGGCATGCCGTCCGGCGAAAGCGATACGTCGAGGTCGGTGACTGGCGCCCCAAGGTCATCGAGGAACCGGACGAAGAGGCCCCAGCCACCTCCGTTGTCGCGAACTTTGATGGTCAGCCGATTCACTCCTTCGATGAGCGATACGGGAGCCTGAAACTGGTCGCGAACCGTGCCCTGGCAACTTGCCACCTCGAGGACGACCTGACCCTCGAGCCACGCGCGAACGCCATCGTCCGCCCCCACGGACAACGTGAGGTCACGGGCGCGATCCGAAATCACCTGGGTGTGGACGTACACCACGCGCGGCGCCGGCTCAAACCCGAAGGTTCCGTTGAAGCTCAACCGGTCGTTGTCGGTGAGGAAGGGGTTCCAGGCTAGCTCACCGTCCGGCTGACCAAGCGTTGGCGCCAACCCTGCATCGCCACCCTCGCGTTCGTCGAACGAAGGAAGACAGTCTTCAGGGCTTTCGATCTCCGCGATGGGTCCAATGGCGAGCCACTGCTGGAGGAACCCCTCGGCGTTGGGCGAAAATGACGACGTCGTCGGTCCATTGGGCAGCGTCGGGCAGTTGTCGGCCTCGTCGAGCACACCGTCACCGTCTCGATCGTCATCGCAACGATCCGGCGCCCCGTCATCGTCGAGGTCGTTCTCGCCACCAGACCCCAGATCGGTCGAGGGTACGGTCTCGATGTCAAGGGTGTACCCCGGAATGGGATTGCCCAGGAGGGAGCTTGCGCAGACCGCTGCAGTGGGGCCGACCATGAATCGGGCGCCCGGAGCGATGGAGGGGTCGATCACGGAGCAGCCGTCGAGACCCTCAGTTCCCGTCGCGACCTGCACACCGTCAGGATCGTGCAAAGCCAGCACGACCCCCCTGGGGCACTCCCCGATCAGTTGAGCCCGGACGGCTCCACACGACTCAACGTCGAATGACACGCAATCGACGTCGCCTTCTGGAAGAGACCCCACGAAGGGAGCTCCCGGCCAGGCCGTTGCTTCATTCCACGCGTCGTTCGGCTCTTCTTCGACCGGCCCGTCCTCAACGATACAGCTCGGAGTGCAGCCGTCGGCGAACCAGGCGTTCCCGTCGTCACAGGCCTCAGTGGCGCCTACGATCCCGTCGCCGCAGACGTCGGTGACCTCAGGCCCGGAGTTGCCACCACAAGCCACGAAGGCGGTGAGGCACAGGAAGTTCACGAAAGGTACAATGCGCGACATGATTTGGCTCATTTCGTTGGCAGTGGCATCCGAGGTCGCATTCTACCCGGGGCGAGGCGACACGCAGATCACCCTTCCCGACACATCGCTGTTGACCGGGCGCCTCATCGCGCACATCGACGATGTGGAGGCCCTTCGATCGCACCCCGACATTGCAGAGGTACAGATCCTCGCGGGTTCAGGCCACGTGGTGTCGGTCGTGCCTGCGAATGGGGTGTCGTCGGTCGAACTTGCGAACGCGCTGCACGATGACCCCGGGGTCGACTGGGCCCATCCCGACTTGCGGCTGCCTTTGGTGGCTCATCGGGTTCCCAACGACCCTTTGCTCGAAACGCAGTGGCACCTCATCAACGAGGGGCAACGCGGCTACGTCCCTGGGGTCGACATCAACGCGACGGAAGCCTGGGACATCACGACCGGTGAAGGCATGTTGATCGCCGTCCTCGATTCGGGCACGGACATCGACCATCCCGACCTGCCCGTGATCGATGGTCGGGACTACGTCGACAACGATCCAAGTTCCGACCCAGACAACCGTGACAACCACGGTACGGCCGTCGCCGGACTCATCGCCTCACGGGGGGACAACGGCATCGGAACCGCCGGCGTCGCCTTCGACGCCGAGGTGTACGGGATTCGCATCCTCGCCGAGGGAGATGGCGATGCCACGACCCAAGGCATCTACGAAGCGTTCGTCGAAGCGGTCGACGCGGGCGCCCACGTTGTCAACAATTCGTGGGGAAGCTCGCTCGGCTGCCAGGGCTTCAGCATCATGGGAGCGTTGCAGGAAGCCTTCGACTACGTCGAGAGTGAAGGCCGCGATGGACTGGGCACGGTCAACATCTTCGCCGCGGGCAATTCGTCCTGCGACATCACCAACGATGGGATCCTCGCTCACCCTGCGGTCTTCGGAGTGGCCGCCGTGACGGGGCTCGACCGGCGCGCCAACTACAGCAACGTTGGACCGTGGGTAGACATCTCGGGCCCCTCCAACAACATCGCGACCACGGACCTCGTGGGCGACGGAAACAGCAACGCCAACATCGGCGGCGACCCGGACTACACGCCCAACTTCGGAGGTACCAGCGCGGCAGCCCCGCAAGTCGCGGGAGTAGCGGCGCTGATGATCGCGGCCAACCCTCGCATCTCCGCCGCCGAAGTTCGCCAAGTGCTCTGCGACACCGCCGTGCGAATCGACATCGATGGCGGGTTCTACAACGAACTGGGATGGAGTCCGCTGTATGGCTGCGGGCGGGTCGACGCCGGTGCCGCGGTACGGGCCGTCAAGAACCTCGGCGGCCCAGATGCTCCGGTCATTCCCGAGACCGCGACGACCACCCCCGATTCGGTGGTGCTCAGCTGGCCCGTACCCATCGATCCGGACGACGACCTGCTGCAGTACCGAGTGCGCTGGGCCTGGTCAACGTCGCCCAAAGACGAGTTCGTTGAGCTGCTCGATGAGCCTCGCATCGACATCACCGAGTTGAATGGAGGGGTTCAGGGGGAGGTGCTCTGGCGAGTGCGCGCGCTCGATCCGTGGGGCCCGAGCGATTGGTCGGCCACTCAGACGCTTACGGTGGCTATCGAAGAAGAGACCGGGGGCTGTCGTCATGGCGCGGGCTATGGCGGAGCCAGCACCTTGGGCGTGCTGCTTGGCCTTGGGCTTCGACGACGCCGCGAGAGCTAATCCTCGAGCCCCATTCGCTGCAGCCGAGCCTGAATGGCGGTCATGACCGTGTCCCAACTCTCGCCGAGCGTCGATCGGTCGAACACCTCATGGCTCCAAGCACCATCGGGCCGTTCGGGCAGCGTTCGCCACTCCACGTCCAATGCATGCTGCTCGAAGAACGCTCTGACCCGACGAGCCGACACCACACCATCGCGCTGTCGCATGAGCACGGTCACTCGCCCACGAAGCGCTTGCAGGCCTGCGGAGTCCATGGCCTCAAACGTCTGTTGCGCCTGCTCTCCGGTGTACAGCGCATTCGCCGCAATGGCGTCGTTGGCCCGATAGGGGGCTCGGACCGCAGAGGGCCGCCACGCCCACCCCTCCAGTCCGAATGGCTTCATCAACGCATAGTTCAGACGACATAGCGCCCGGGTTAGCGGCGTCATGGCCACCGCAGGCGCTAGTCCCACGACGCCCTGAAAGGGGCTGGCTTCGGCTTGGGCGGCAAGCGTCGCGGCGCCTCCGATGGAGTAGCCCACTCCCAACCGCGGCTGCTGCGGCCACCGGCGGGCAAGGACCGATGCGGCTTCACGGACTTCTCGAGTCCACCGCCCAAAATCCGCGTGTGCCGAAAGTTCTCCGGGTACCGCACGCCGGGTTTGCGGATCGATGCGATGGCCCGACAGTTGGAGGCCGAAGGCGAGGACCTGAGGCTCGACGAGCGCCTCGCCAAGATCTGCGAAGATCGCAGCAACGTTGGTGTTGAGGCCATGCACGGCCAAGGCCACGGCTCGGGGATTGGAGACCTCGTTCAACGCCACCCAATGCGGTTCACCGTCTTCGGCCATCGATTGCCCTCCCAGCGGGCATTCGACTATCGAGCGATCGTCTCGACCACGACATCGAGGGTCAAATCGGTGTGGGCACAGTCCGCCCAGTCATCATCTCCGAAGGTCACGATGCGAACATCGAGCCCATCGACCCAGTCGAGCGAGGTCGCGATCGACGCCATGGTCTCGGGATCGATGCGCACATCCAGCGTCCCGACCTCCTCGGTACGGGGGACCTCACATCGCCCCTCGCCAAGACACCGGTAGTCCGCGTACCGGTCCGAGAACGGGCGCCCTGCGATGTCCTCCCAGTCGAAGCGAGGCAAGCCATCCCGTTCGGGATGCTCATCGAGGGCCAAGCCCGATCCTCCGCTCACCACTACGATGTCGTCGATCAAGATCGCCAGATGGTCGTCGAACGAAACCGGTCCGTCCTTCGAGACCAGCGAGAGTCCGCACAACGTGTCGGGGGGGGGCAGCGACACAAAGCGAGCCTCATCGGCACGAGCTTGAATGTGCTCGTTGCGTCGTTCGAGATTTCCATCCTCGGAAAACGAACAGCCCTCACGAGCTTCGAAGGTCAACGCTTGGCGTTCGGTCGACGCATCCTCGCAACTACTGGCCCTTGGCGCACGCGGCGCATCGACATCGACCCGCAGTGCGGTCTCGTTGCCGCATCCAAGAACGAGGAACAGAGCAAAGGCTCGCATGACCTACCCGGGACAGAAGGGTTCGCTTGGTCATGTACCGGGGGCCACGGATCTGACGTCCCCAAAACGAAGACGAGCAGGCGTGGATGCCTGCTCGTCGTTCGATGTCACTGGACCGAAGCCAGTGCGCGAGGGGGGAATCGAACCCCCACAGCCTTGCGGCCACAAGGCCCTCAACCTTGCGCGTCTACCAATTCCGCCACTCGCGCGATGGGCTTCAGCTATCCATGGACCCTGATGGCGTCAACCACCGGTGGTCATTCTTCCCCTTCTGGAACCACGACGGCGTCTTCGTCCAGTTCCTGGGCCGCTTCTTCGATCGCCTCATCGACGTTGCTGCCAGCCCGCATGCTGCGGTCCGAGTACAGCGCGAGCGTCACGGACGTCGCCATGAACAGCACGGCTACGACGGTGGTGGCCTGTTGCAAGAGGTTCGTCGGTCCTCGTGGTCCAAACACCGTTGACCCACCGCCGCCGCCCCCAAAGGCCGCACCCACATCGCCGCCCTTACCAGGCTGGAGGATGATGATGAGGATCAAGAAGAGGCACAGCATCACGTGCAGTGCCACCACGAACATGTACCAACCACCCATCGTTGTCGTCCTTTCAGCCCGAAGAGGGCATCCCCGTGATGTCCAGATTGTTCGCGTCCGTTTCCTGCGGGCGATGGAGCTCGGGGCAATTGGGCGTCGTGCATTCGGCGTAGATTTCGTGGCGGTGTGAAACCACCTTGAATCCGTGCTGACGCGCCAGCTCCTCCTGCAGTTGCTCGATCCGCTCGTCCTCGTATTCCACGATGCGGCCACACGTCACGCAGATCAGGTGATCGTGGTGCTCTCCCTCGTGAGTGGGCTCGTAACGTACATTGCCCTCAGCGAACTTGTGTTCGGCCGCGAGTCCACATTCAGCAAGAAGCTTCATCGTGCGGTACACCGTGGCGTAGCCAACCGAAGCGTGCTTCGCTTTGGCCAAATCCAGGAGTTCCGGCAATGACAAGTGACCGTCGGCGTCGAAGAACACCTCGGCAATCGCCTCACGCTGGCGCGTGTAGCGGAGCCCTTGTTCGGTCAGATAAGATTTGAAAGTTTCGAGGTGGTCGGCCATTTCGACGTTGACCTCCGCCAAGGTCCGTAACTGGCCGTACTGCAACCCGCCCGGCACATCTGTTCAAATGCACAGGCGAGAGGCATCCTGCCGTTCAGGATCACTCCTTCGGAGTGTCTTCGTCTGCCGGCGAATCTTCGGCCGTAGCTTCTTCAGATTCATCGTCAACAACAACACCCTCGACCAGTTCCTCGGCGGCCGGTGGCTCGACGAGTTCGGTCGGCGCATCCTCGACCGCAGCGAAGGAATCATCCGCCTCAGGGGCCGTCTCGACCGGGGCTTCCGGTGCGGCGGGCGCGGCTTCGTTCTTCGCCTTGGGGTCGTAGTCTTCGGTGACCAGCTGGATGACGGCCATACGGGCATTGTCGCCTGGCCGGGGGCGCGACAGCTTGAGCACGCGCGTGTAGCCTCCAGGGCGCGTGCGGTACCGATCCGCATAGTCGCCCATAATGCGCTTCACGACGTCGCCGTCCATGACCACCTGCCGGATCCGACGAATGGCGGCCACACGGTGAGCCTTCGCCTTCGCGAGGTCATCCCCCGTCATCCCTTCGAGGTCCGCCAAACTCGGAGCCCGCTTGCTGATCGTGATCAGCCGCTCTGCGTGCTTCCGCAGCTCCTTCGCGCGGGCCTCGGTGGTCCGGATCTGACCGTGCTCCATCAGCGAGGTGACCATGTTCCGGAACATGGCCTTCCGCGCCGAGCTGTCCATTCCAAGCTTTCGCCCGCCCTTACGGTGACGCATCTCGTCTCTCCCGAAGACGAAGCCGCCCGGGTCCAAGGTGGGCGGACGGCTTCCTCTTCACGCTACCCGACCTTGTGCTTCGGGAAATTGTGCAGCTTCATCCCCAGCGACAAGCCAAGATCGCCGAGAATTTCCTTGATTTCGTTCAGCGACTTCCG
The DNA here is from genome assembly GCA_039208735.1 of Myxococcota bacterium. Lineage (GTDB taxonomy): Bacteria > Myxococcota_A > UBA796 > UBA796 > DRPG01. Next base: position 9,638 of record JBCCQY010000117.1, read on the forward strand.
GCCGAAGTTCTTGGTCTTGAGCATCTCGGGCTCGGTCTTCTCGACGAGCTGGTAGATGTACTCGATGCCAGCGTTCTGCAGGCAGTTCTGCGACCGAACCGAAAGTTCCAGTTCGTCGACCCGCTTCGACAGGTTCTCGTTGAACTCCTGCTCGGGCTCTTCCTCTTCGACGATTTCGGGCTCTTCTTCTTCCGCGAAATTGATGAAGATTTGGAGCTGTTCCTTGAGGATCTTCGCCGAATACGCGATAGCGTCCTCGGGCGTGACCGAGCCGTCGGTCCAGATCTCCATGGTGAGCTTGTCGTAGTCGGTCCGCTGGCCCACACGAGCGTTCGTGACGGTGTAGCGAGCCTTCTGGATCGGCGAGAAGATCGAGTCGACGGGGATGGAGTCGATGGGAAGGTCTTCCGTCTTGTTCTGGGCGGCGGGAACGTAGCCCTTGCCCATCTGCACGGTCACTTCGCAAACGAATTCGCCTTCCTCGGTCAGCGTCGCAATCGGATGCTCAGGGTTGAGCACTTCGACATCGGCATCGAAGGAGAAGTCCCCCGCGCGGACCACCACGGTCTCCCCAGCTTCTCCCTTGCGCTCCACGCGGCCCCGCACCATTTCGAGGGCCGACGTGCGAAGCAGCACGCCCTTGATGTTGAGGATGATGTCAGTGACGTCCTCAACAATGCCGGGGATGAAGGCAAACTCGTGCAGCACGCCTTCGATGCGGACCGACGTGATGGCCGAGCCTTGCAATGAAGACAGCAGGATGCGCCGAATCGAGTTGCCGATCGTCGTGCCAAACCCGCGTTCGAGCGGACGGATGACGAACTTGCCGTAGTTGCGCGTCGACTTGTTGTCGCGCTCAACGCGGCGCGGCTTGATGAGGGTCCGCCAATTGTTGTAGACGGTCTGTTCCATCGTCATGTCGTTTGTCCTCGTTCGCTGCTGCACCTGGCGTCCATCCCAGGGCTCACGCGATGCAAGGGGAACCGTCGCGGGACATCCAGTGGGTGGTCACTGGCAGCGACGGGGTTTTCGGAACAAGCGAGGCGGGATCAGACCCGACGACGCTTGGGCGGACGGCATCCATTGTGCGCAATGGGTGTGACGTCCTTGATGTGGGTGATTTTGAGACCGGTGTTGGCGATCGCCCGCAGTGCGGACTCTCGACCTGCTCCGGGTCCCTTCACGAACACACCCACTTGCTTCATACCGTGTTCCATCGCCTTGCGAGCGGCGTCCTCGGCGACGAGCTGTGCGGCGAAAGGCGTGCTTTTACGCGAGCCCTTGAACCGCATCACACCCGCCGAACTCCAAGACACGGCGTTACCCGCGAGATCGGTGATGGTCACGATGGTGTTGTTGAAGGTCGCCTGGATGTGGACCACCCCGGCGGGAATATTCTTCTTGACCTTGCGCTTCTGCTGGCGCCGAGAGGCAGGCATCGAGTCCTTCCTTACTTACGCTTGGCCGCGATGCGACGCGGGCCCTTGCGGGTACGAGCGTTGGTGTGGGTCCGCTGTCCCCGCACCGGCAGGTTGCGCCGGTGACGAATGCCGCGGTACGTCCGCAGGTCGACCAGACGCTTGATGTTCATGTCGATCTCCTTCCGGAGCTCGCCTTCGACCTGATATTCTTTCTGGATGATCTCGCGGATCCGCGCCGTCTCGTGGTCGGACAACTCGAAGACTCGGGTCATCGGATTGACGTCGGCCTTCTCCATGATCTGCTGCGCGGAATGGCGACCGATGCCAAAGATGTAGGTCAGCGCAATCCAGATGGGCTTGTTGCGGGGAAGGTCGACCCCTTCGATGCGTGCCACTTGTTCATCCTGCCTTGGAAAAAGAAGAATCGAGCGCAGTGAGGATTTCGGGGCCCCGGTCCGTCACCGCGACGGTGTGCTCGAAGTGGGCCGCGAGGCTGTCGTCGGACGTCACGACCGTCCACCCGTCATCGAGCATCTTCGTTGCATAACCACCAAGGGTGATCATGGGCTCGATCGCGATGCACAGCCCTTCGCGTAGCAAAGAGCCCTGCCGTGGAATCCCGTAATTGGGGACCGAAGGCGTTTCGTGGAGAGCTCGCCCAATGCCATGGCCCACATATTCGCGAACGATGCCGTAGCCAATCGGGTCGATGTACGACTGAATGGCATGGCCAATGTCGCCAATACGGTTGCCAATCTTGGCCTGGCTGATGCCCTCGTACAGACTTGCCTCGGTCGCTTCAAGCAGCTTCAGAACTTCGGGATCGATGTCTCCCACCGGGGCCGTGAACGCCGAGTCGGCGTGGTATCCGCAGTAGATGAGGCCCACATCGATGCTGACAATGTCGCCATCTTCGAGGGGGCGTTCATCCGGGAACCCGTGGACAACCACCGTGTTGGGCGATGCGCAGATCGTGGCGGGAAACGGAATCGTACCACCGGCCTTATAGCCAAGGAACGACGGCTTCGAATCCCGCTTTTCGATCTCTTGGGCCGCAAGCGTGTCGAGTGCCTTGGTCGTGACCCCTGGGCGCACGGCTTCACGCAGCAGCGCAACCACCTCGGCGAGGCGGCGGCCACTTTGTCGCATAAGCGCGAGTTCCCATGGGTCCTTCACCGTCGCCAAATTACAACCAAGGCCCCTGGCCACCGAGCTGCTGGCGTCGGCCCTTGATCCGACCGCCCTTGGTCGCAATGTCGCCATCGTAATGACGGGTTGCAAGCTGGGCTTCGATCTGGGCGACGGTGTCGAGGGACACACCGACGATGATCAGCAGCCCCGTTCCCCCGAAGGCGAACGGAACGTTGAAGTTGGTGATGAGAATGGTCGGGAGAACACAGATCGCCGCGAGGTAGACGGCACCGCCCGAGGTGAGTCGGGTGAGCAACCAGTCGAGGTACGCGGCGGTCTCCTTGCCGGGACGTACACGGGGGACATAGCCACCCTGCTTCTTCAGGTTCTCGGCCACATCCTCGGGGTTGAAGGTGATGGCGGTGTAGAAGAACGCAAAGAAGATGATGAGGATGGTGTAGACGACGTTGTAAAGCCAGGATCCGGGCGCGAAGGCTCCTGCAAGCTGCTGCAACACCGAGTTGTTCTGATAGAACTGGCCGATGGTGTTGGGGAACATGAGGAGCGACGAAGCGAAGATCGGCGGAATAACGCCTGCGATGTTCACCTTGAGGGGCAGGTAGGTCGTCTGCCCCTCGTAGACTTTTCGCCCGAGGACCCGTTTGGCGTACTGCAGCGGGATTCTTCGTTGGCCGCGTTCGATAAACACGATCGCGTAGACCACGAGGAACATGAACGCGAGGAGCAAGGCCGCGCCGAGGAGATTGATCTCCCCTTCCTGCATCAACGACCAAAGTCGCATTGCCCCCGACGGGACGGCCGAGATGATACCGCATGTGATGATGATCGAGGCGCCATTACCGATGCCACGTTCCGTCATCTGATCGCCGAGCCACATGACAAAGCACGCCCCACCCGTCATCGTGAGCATAGTCAGCAGCTCGAAGCCGAGCCCTGGCTCAAGGACGACGTTGTTGGTGCCGACCTTCATCGTCTCCATGCCCTTCGCAATGCCGAAGGACTGAAGCAGCGCGATGCCGATCGTCATGTACCGGGTGTACTGCGTGATGCGGTTGCGGCCCGATTGGCCTTCATCCTTGATCCGCTTGAGCGTCGGCACCATCTCGGCCATCAACTGCATGATGATCGAGGCCGTGATGTACGGCATGATGCCCAGGACGAAGACGCTGAACTGCTCCAGCGCGCCACCCGAGAACATGTTGTAGAGCTGGAACATGCTGCCCTGCATCTGTTCGAACCAGAGGCCGAGCTGCGTGCGGTCGATGCCGGGCGACGGAATGAAGATGCCCAGCCGATAGATGGCGAGCATCCCCAACGTGAACAGGACCCGCTTCCGCAGGTCCTCCATCTCCCAGATTTCCCGAATGATGTTCATGACGTTCCTGGAGTGACGAGAGAACGCGGATCAGGCGCCGGGCGCATCCCCTTCAATGGTGCCACCCGCTGCGACGATCTTCTCAGCGGCGGACCGCGTCATCTTGGCCACTCTCACATGGAGGGCAACCCCTAGGTCGCCACGACCAAGAATTTTGACGCCATGCTTCCCGATGCGGCTGATGATGCCTTGCTCCTTCAGGAGCTCCGCGGTGACAACCGTGCCAGCCGGTAGCTTTGCGAGCTGCTCGATGTTTACCGTCTGGTATTCCTTCGCGAACAGGTTCTTGAACCCGAACTTTGGAAGGCGACGGTGCAGCGGCATCTGGCCGCCTTCAAACCCGGGACGCGACGAGTAGCCGGACCGGGATTGCGCACCCTTGGTGCCGCGACCCGCGGTCTTGCCCTTGCCGGACCCTTCACCGCGACCCACACGCATCTTCGAGTGGCGCTCGCCTTCCTTCGGCTTGAGATTGGAAAGCTCGTTGGCCATTGCTCACTCCGCGCTGGACGGGGCGTCGATTTCTTCGACGTCCACGAGGTGGATCACCTTCTTCACCATGCCCCGGACCGCCGGGGTGTTCTCGAGCACCCGGGAGTGCCCGACGCGCCGCAGACCCAGTCCCATCAGATTGGCGCGCTGCCGTTCGGAAGCGCCGATGGACGAATTGCGGAGGGTCACCTTGAGATGCGTCATCGTCTACCCCTCAAGCCTGACCGCCGACTTCGGCCATCGGACGGACGGTGTAGTTCCGATACACAGCATCGAGATCTTGGCCCGTACGCGTGGCGTACTGCTCGGCGCTCTCGAGATTGTGCAGGGCATCCATGACCGCCCGGACCACGTTGTGCGGGTTCGAGCTGCCAAGCGATTTCGTGAGCACATTGGCCACACCCAGGCATTCCATGATCGCACGGACTGTAGGACCGGCGATAACGCCCGTACCTGCTGCAGCGGGACGGAGCAGCACGTGGCCGGCGCCGAAGCGACCATGGATCTGGTGCGGGATCGTGCCTGTGACGAGCGGGATGGCGCGCATGGTGCGACGGGCCTTTTCAGTGCCCTTGCGAATGGCCTCCGGCACCTCGTTCGCCTTACCAAACCCCACGCCGACCTGACCCTCACCGTCGCCCACGACCACGATGGCCGAGAAGCTGAACCGTCGACCGCCCTTCACGACTTTCGCGACGCGGTTGATGTAGATCACCTTCTCGATGAAGTTGCTGTCTTCTTCTTCGCGACGACCGCGGCGGGCCATGGCGACCTCCCTTTAGAACTTGAGTCCGGCCTCACGGGCGGCATCGGCCAGGGCGGCCACCCTTCCGTGGTACAGGTAGCCGTTGCGGTCGAACACCACGGCCTCGATGTTGTGAGTGCGTGCAGCTTCGGCGACGGCCTTGCCCACCGCGGATGCACCCTCGCGGTTGCCCCCGTTGGCGCCTTCGCCGAGCGGAACCTTGAGGCTGCTCGCCGATGCGATGGTGCGGCCCGACTCGTCGTCGATGACCTGCGCGTAGATGTGCTTGGCCGAACGGAACACGGTCAAGCGCGGACGCTCGGCGTTGCCCCGGACGGTCTTGCGAATGTGCTTCTTGCGGCGGAGCCGCGAAAGCCGCTTCGAGTTGGTCTTGGCCATGATGGACTCCGACTACTTCGCGCTCTTGCCGGCCTTGAGCGAGACATGCTCACCCTTGTACCGAACGCCCTTGCCCTTGTAGGAGTCGGGCTTACGCCAGGCGCGGATTTCCGCCGCGACCTGCCCGACCTGCTGCTTGTCGATGCCTTCGACGCTGATGATCCCCTGCTTATCGACTTCGATCTTGATTCCGTCGGGAATCGCGAAGTTGACGGGGTGGGAGTAGCCGAGGTTCATCTCGAGCGTCTTGCCCTTCACCGCAGCACGGTACCCAACGCCGATGACCTCAAGTTCGCGCTTGAACCCTTGGCTGACGCCCGTAACCATGTTGTTCAGCAGCGAGCGCATGAGGCCGTGATTGGCCCGGCTCTGGCGCTGATCGTCCGTGCGGTGCACGAGGAGCTGATTGCCCTCCACGGCGACCGACACACTATTGACGAGCGACTGGGTCAACGAGCCCTTGGGACCCTTGACTTCGACTTCGCTGTCCTTGACGTCGACGGTGACGCCACTCGGCAGCGCAATCGGCAGCTTACCAATCCGGGACATGTCAGCTCCTACCAGACGTGGCAGATGACTTCGCCGCCCACGCCCGCTTGCCGGGCCTGAGCGTCGGTGAGGACGCCCCGAGGCGTCGTGAGGATAGCGACCCCAAGTCCGTTACGGACCCGTGGAATCTCGTTCTTGCCGACGTAGACCCGACGACTGGGCTTGCTCACGCGGTGCAATCCACGGATGGTGCCCTGACGGTCGTTGCCGTACTTCAGGAAGACCTTGAGCGCGCCCTGCGGTCCACGCTCATCCTCAACGAAGCCTTCAACGAAGCCTTCGGTGCTGAGGATCTTGGCGATCGCGACCTTGATCTTGGAGCGCGGCATGGTCAGCGAGGCGTGACCCGCGAGCTGCGCATTGCGGATGCGTGCGAGCATGTCCGCGATGGGGTCGGTCATCGACATGGATGGAACTCCACGGAGGGATCGAGCAGGCGAAAACCAGCGCCAGCGCGAGTCTTAGTTGGCAAAGGGCATTCCGAGATAGCGAAGCAGGGAGCGGCCCTCTTCGTCGGTCTCGGCCGTGGTCTGAAAGGCAATATTGAGGCCCGTGATGCGGTTGACCTTGTCGTACTCGATCTCGGGGAAGATGATTTGCTCGGTGATGCCGAGCGAATAGTTCCCGCGACCGTCGAAGGCCTTTGGATTCACACCACGGAAGTCCCGAATTCGGGGAATCGCGACCGAGATGAGTCGGTCGAGGAACTCCCACATGCGGGTTCCGCGCAGGGTGACCCGCGCACCAATGGGCATGCCCTCGCGAAGCTTAAAGTTCGCGATTGACCGGCGAGCGCGCGTGATGACTGCTTTCTGGCCGGCAATGAGCGTAAGCTCTTCGGCGGCCGTTTCGAGCAGCTTCACGTTCTGGATGGCGTCCTTCATCGAGAGATTCAGGACGACCTTCTTGAGCCGCGGCACCATCATGACGTTCGGGTATTGGAACTCCTCGCGGAGTTTGGCCACGACCTCGCCGTCGTACTTGGTGCGCATCCGGGGCTGGTAGCTTTCCATCACGGACCTCAGTCGTTGTCCAGGACCGCGCCAGTGCGGCGGTCGATGCGGACTTTCTTCCGATCGTCGCCTTCGCCGACAAAGGTGTAGCCAACGCGAACGCGCCGCTTCTCTTCGTCATTCCAAAGCGCGACATTGGAGATGTCGATCGGCATCTCCTTTTCGACGATGCCACCCGGCATCCCGCCCACGGGACGGCGATGACGGCGCACCACACGGACGCCCTCGACCACGACCTGACGCGTCGCCGGGAGAACCCGCACGACCCGGCCGACCTGGCCCTTCTCTTTTCCCGCAACCACGACGACCTGGTCGTCCTTGCGGATACGGCACTTGTTATTTGTTGCAGCCACCGGTGACTCCGTTGCCGTCAGAGGACTTCGGGCGCGAGGACGACGATACGCATGAACTTACGCGCGCGGAGTTCACGAGCGATCGGCCCGAAAATACGGGTTCCGATGGGCTCGTTCTCCTTGTTGATGAGCACCGCACTGTTGTTGTCGAAGCGGATGTAGCTGCCATCCCCCCGACGCACTTCCTTGCGGGTGCGCACGACCACTGCCCGAGCGATCTGGCCCTTCTTGACCTTGCCGTTCGGTGCCGCATCCTTGATGGACACGACGATGACATCACCGACGCTCGCGTACTTTCGCTTCGAGCCACCGACGACCTTGATGCACTTGACCCGCTTGGCGCCGCTATTATCGGCCACGTCGAGAACGCTTTCCATCTGGATCATGAGAAACTCCAATGGCCGCGAAGGCCGATTCGACCTGCCTTAGCGACGTTCGATGACCACAAAGCGTTTATGGCGCGACATGGGTCGGCTTTCGCGAATCACGACGGTGTCGCCAACGCCACACTCGTTGTTCTCGTCATGCGCCTTGTACTTCTTCCGACGCGTCACGAACTTGTGGTACCGGGGGTGCTTGACGGTACGTGTCACCTCGACGGTGACGGTCTTGTCCATCTTGTCGGACACGACGCGACCAATCAGAATCCGGCGGCGACCTTCGCCCGTCCCACTCTCGGTGCTCATCGAAACCTCTGTGACGCCCATGCAGTACCTGCGGGCGGGTCCGCTGCGGTCGGAGAACGCGAACGTTCTCCTTGATTCGAAAAGTTCAAACCGGATGGGGTCTCCCGCAACGCGGGACGCTCACCCGATGGCTCATGCCAGCACCGACTTCGCTTACCGAACGCCGGTGCCCAGTGACGACACAGCCGTGTCGCCTGGTGGTCTAGTCTTGAGTCGTGAGCCTGTCAACGATGCCGGAAAGAAAACCACCCTTCTCGCCCGCCGCTTCACCCGAAGGCGCTGCTTCGGCGCCGCCAAAACTCGCAGCGTGCAACGACAGTAGCTGATTCTTCGGCAGGCCCTGATCCTTCTCGCGACGGCGCGCTTCGGTCTGGAGCCGCGCGATCTCGCGCCGCATCACCCGAAGGGTCGCCGTGTTTTCGAGCTGGTTCATCGAGTGCTTGAACCGTGCAGCGACGAGGTCCCGCTCGGTCTGGAGCATCTTGTGAACCAGTTGCTCATCATTGAGCTCTTGATTCTCGCCCATCAGAGCACCTCTTCATCGCGCTTCACGAAGCGAGTGCCCACGGCCAGCTTGTGGCCGGCAAGCCGGAAGGCTTCTCGGGCAATTTCCTCGTCGACGCCATCGAGTTCGTACATGATGCGACCGGGCTTTACCACCGCGACCCAACGGTCCGGTGCGCCCTTACCCTTACCCATACGAGTTTCGAGCGGCTTCTTCGACAAGGGCTTGTCGGGGAAGATTCGAATCCAGACCTTCCCACCACGCTTAATGTGGCGAGTCATGGCGATACGAGCCGCCTCGATCTGGCGCGCGGTGATGAAGCCGCGGGTGGTCGCCTGCAGTCCGAAGTCCCCGAAGGAGACCTCGGAACCACGGTAGGCGAACCCCCTCATCTTGCCTTTTTGAACACGGCGGTGCCGCACACGCTTGGGTGCCAGCATGGCTCACTCCACGTTAGTTTCGGCGGTCGCGGTCACGGCCTCGGTCGCCACGACCCCGATCGTCGCCGGATCCCCGGCTCGGCTGGTTCTGTTCGGCAGGCTCTTCACCAGGGACTTTCAGGCCTTTGAAGACCCAAACCTTGACCCCAATGATGCCGTACGACGTCTTCGCTTCGGCAAGGCCATAATCGAGGTCGGCACGCAGGGTATGAAGCGGAACCTGTCCGTCCATGTAGCGTTCCGTCCGCGACATTTCGGCGCCACCGAGGCGGCCCGAACACATGACCTTGATGCCCTTCGCCCCGGCGCGACGCGCCTGGGTCAGGGCCTTCTTCATCGCCCGACGGAAACTGACCCGCTTCACGAGCTGCGCGGCGATGTTTTCGGCCACGAGCACCGCGTCGGTTTCGACCTTGCGGACTTCCATGATGTGGACGTAAACATCCGTGCTCGTCAGACGCTGCAGCTCATTGCGGAGCGCATCGAGACCCGTCGCACGCTTGCCGAGGATGATGCCCGGCTTCGCGGCATGGATGAACACCTTGGCCTTGTTGGCCGCGCGCTCGATCACGACCTTGCTGATGCCGGCCGAGTTCAGCTTGCGCTTGACGTGCTCACGGACGCGGAGGTCTTCCTCGACGTACCGGCCGTAGTCCTTGTCTGCGAACCACTGCGAATCCCAGCCGCGGCTAATGCCGACCCGGAACCCGATGGGATGTACCTTCTGACCCACGTTTACTCCGATGCCCGGGTGGCGAGCCGGACCGTGATGTGGCTCGTCTTCTTGAGAATGCGATTGGCGCGACCCTGGGCCCGCGGCCGAAAACGGCGCAGCGAAGGACCGGCATCGACGTAAATGGTCTCGACAAAGAGGTCGTCGATATCGATTTCTTCGCTCGACTGTTCGGCATTCGCAACCGCCGACTCGACCAGCTTCTTGATGATCGGCGCGGACTTCTTGTCGACGAACGACAGGGTCTCAATGGCTTCACTGACGTCGAGCCCGCGGACCAAATCAGCGACCAGACGCGCCTTTTGGGGCGACACCCGCACGTAGCGAAGCTTGGCGGAACTAGTGTTGCTCATCGGACCTTGCCCTTCCGGTCGGCGGCATGCCCGCGGTAAGTCCGCGTGAGCGAGAATTCGCCGAGCTTGTGACCGATCATCTGCTCGGTCACGTAGACCGGCACGAACTGCTTGCCGTTGTGGACCGCAAAGGTGAGCCCGATCATCTCGGGGATCACCGTCGAACGCCGTGACCAGGTCTTGATGACCCGGTTGCTGCCCGAGTCACGCGCCACCCGCACCTTCTTGAGGAGGTGGCCATCGATGAACGGGCCTTTCTTGATGGAACGGGCCATGGGCTACCTCGAGTTGCGGCGCTTCAGGATGAAGCGGTTGGAAGACTTCTTCGGCTGGCGGGTCCGCGCGCCCTTGGTGGGCTTGCCCCAAGGAGTCACCGGGTGACGTCCCTTCGCGCGACCCTCACCACCACCGTGGGGGTGGTCGACCGGGTTCATCGCGGTGCCTCGAACAGTGGGGCGAACGCCCATCCACCGTTTGCGGCCTGCCTTACCAATCACGATGTTCTCGTGTTCGGGGTTTCCGACCTGACCGACCGTGGCCCGGTTCTTGCCCCAAACGTTGCGCAGCTCGCCCGATGGCAGACGAAGCAGGACGTAGCCTCCCTCCTTCGCCATCACCTTTGCGAACGTACCCGCGGAACGGCAAATCTGGCCCCCCCGCCCCAACGACAACTCGATGTTGTGCACATCGGTGCCGAGCGGAATCGACAGCAGCTCAAGGCAGTTGCCCGGCTTAATGTCGGCATCATTCGATGCGACCACTTCGTCCCCTTGGGCAAGTCCAATGGGGTGAAGGATGTAGCGCTTTTCACCATCGACGTAGTGAATCAACGCAATGCGAGCCGATCGGTTGGGATCGTACTCGATGTGAGCCACTCGGCCCGGCACGCCCCACTTGTCACGGCGAAAGTCAATGATGCGGTACTTGCGCTTGTGACCGCCGCCCCGATGCCGGACGGTAATCCGACCACGGTTGTTGCGACCCGACTTCTTAGGAAGCGGGGCAAGCAGCGACTTCTCAGGGGTCGAGCGAGTGATTTCAGCGAAATCCGAGCCGGTCATGTCGCGACGGCCAGCGCTCGTGGGCTTGAACTTTTTCACACCCATGGGGAAACTCCCTTGTCCGGCCTAGGACTCGAACAGATTGAGTTCGTGCCCCTCGGAGAGGGTCACGTACGCTTTCTTCCAGTTCTTCCGCTTGCCGAAACGACGGCCAAAGCGCTTCACCTTGCCGCGCATCACGAGCGTACGAACGGATTCGACCTCGACGCCGTAGAAGCTTTCGATCGCCTTAGCAATCTGGGGCTTCGTCGCATCGATGGCGACCTCGAAGGCGTAGGAACGGTCCGTGCCGAGCAACGATGTGCTCTTCTCGGTGACGAGCGGACGAATGAGGGTGTCCTTGATGAGCATGGAACCTCCTACGCCGTGAGCCGGGCGGTGATCGCGTCGACCGCGTCTTTCGTCATCACGAGCGACTTGTGCCGCAGAATGTCGTAGACGTTGACGCCCTCGGGCGGAAGCACGGTGACTCCCGGCAGGTTGCGCGCCGACTTGTAGAGCACTTCGTCACGAGGCGCGACGATAAGCGTGGTCTCGAGTTCAAAACGCTTGCGGAAATCTGCCACGTGACGCGTCTTGATCTGTTCGAGTTCGAACTTGTCAAGCACGACGACCGAAGACTCGGCACAGCGTCGCGACAACGCCGAAATCAGAGCGAGCCGACGCACCTTGCGGTTGAGCTTGAACGCGTGGCTACGGACGCGGGGCCCGAAGACAACACCACCGCCACGCCACTGAGGCGAGCGGGTCGAGCCCTGACGCGCACGACCAGTACCCTTCTGGCGCCACGGCTTGCGGCCGCCGCCCCGGACTTCGGCGCGTTCCTTGGCCTTGTGCGTCCCCGAGCGGCGCTTGGCACGCTGGTAGCGAACGGCTGCGTACAGCAGGTGTTCGCGGACCTCAGCGCCGAACACGCGGTCATTCAGATCGATTTCACCGACCTTGCTGCGCTCGGTGTTGAACATGTCGATTGTGGCCATCGTCGTTCCTGTCTCGCCCTTGACGACAAAGGGCCGGCGAACCGGCCCGGAGCACCTACGAGAGTTTGATTTCGACGTGCACACCCGCGGACAGGTCAAGCTTCATAAGAGCGTCGACGGTCTGCTGGGTGGGCTCGAGGATATCGAGAAGTCGGTGATGAGTACGCCGCTCGAACTGTTCGCGCGACTTCTTGTCGATGTGCGGCCCCCGCAGCACCGTCCACCGGTTGATGGTGGTGGGAAGCGGGAAAGGACCACGGATCGAAACGCCCGAACGCTTTGCCGTCTCCACGATTTCGCGGGCCGACTTGTCGAGCAGCTGGTGATCGTAGGCCTTCAGCCGAATGCGGATTTTGTTTCCGTTAGCCATCAGCTCACTCGATGATTTCGGCGACGACACCGGCGCCGACGGTGCGACCACCCTCGCGGATGGCGAATCGAAGCTGGTCCGCCATCGCGATCGGCGTGATCAGCTCCACTTCCAACGTGACCCGGTCCCCCGGCATCACCATCTCCACCCCGTCCGGAAGCTTGATGCTTCCCGTCACATCCGTCGTACGGAAGTAGAACTGCGGACGGTATCCCGCGAAAAACGGCTTGTGGCGACCGCCTTCATCCTTCTTCAGGATGTACACTTCGCCCTTGAACTTCGTGTGCGGCGTGATCGAACCGGGCTTCGACAGCACCTGACCACGCTCGATGTCCGTCCGCTTGATGCCGCGGAGCAGCGCACCGATGTTGTCCCCGGCCTGCCCTTCGTCCAGCAGCTTCCGGAACATCTCCACACCCGTCACCGTCGTCTCCGACGTGTCCCGGATGCCTACGATCTGCACCGTGTCTCCCACGTGCACGATCCCCGTTTCCACACGGCCCGTCGCCACCGTCCCACGACCCGAAATCGTGAACACGTCTTCCACCGGCATCAAAAACGGCTGGTCCACCGCCCGTTCCGGCGTCGGAATGTACTCGTCCACCGCGCTCATCAACTGTACGATCGCGGGCACGCCGATCTCCGACGTGTCCCCTTCCAGCGCCTTCAACGCGCTGCCCTTGATCACCGGCGTGTCGTCACCCGGAAACTCGTACTCATCGAGCAGCTCCCGGACTTCCATCTCCACCAGCTCGAGCAACTCCTCGTCGTCGACCTGGTCCACCTTGTTCAAGAACACCACGATGTACGGTACCTGCACCTGACGCGCAAGCAACACGTGCTCTCGCGTCTGCGGCATCGCACCGTCCGTCGCACTCACCACCAGGATCGCGCCGTCCATCTGCGCTGCTCCCGTGATCATGTTCTTGATGTAGTCCGCGTGACCCGGGCAATCCACGTGAGCGTAGTGACGGTTCTCCGTCTGGTACTCCACGTGGCTTGTGTTGATCGTGATCCCCCGCGCCTTCTCTTCCGGCGCCTTGTCGATGTCTTCGTACGCTAGGAAGTTCGCACCACCAGCTTCCGCCAGCACCTTCGTGATGGCCGCCGTCAGCGTCGTCTTCCCATGGTCCACGTGCCCAATCGTTCCGATGTTCACGTGGGGTTTGGTGCGTTCGAACTTCTCTTTCGCCATCTGATACTCCGATGGGCCTAGGCACACGCCCAGGACGGAGGTTTCGGGGAATCGGTCGGAGAAGAACCCGGGCATCGGGCCTTCCGCAGCATGCCAGGCCTTCCCGCACTAAGCGCGAGTGGTTCCTACCGAGCTGGGGTGGCACGCGCGAGGGCGCGCAAGCCACAGTGGCGGTCACATACCTCAGTGAGGCGGGAGCGCCAAGCGGATCTCCGATGTTTTCACCGGAGCATCCGCGTCCGTCAACGGAAACAAGCCCACCAGGCCCGTTCCGTTACCACCGGTAATGCGCAAACGCGCGGTTGGCCTCGGCCATCCGGTGAACGTCTTCCTTTTTCTTGATCGCATTGCCGCGATTATGGCTCGCCTCGATGAGTTCGTTGGCGATCTTCTCGCGCATGGACTTGCCCGACCGCTGGCGCGCGTACTGGGCGAGCCATCGCATCGCAAGCGCCACCTGACGCTCGGGGCGGACCTCGATCGGCACCTGGTAGGTCGACCCGCCAACACGCCGGGACTTCACCTCAACCGAGGGCTTCACGTTGTCGAGCGCCCGACGGAAGACCAGCTGTGGGTCCTCGCGGGTACGCTCGGCGATGAGGTCGAACGAACCGTACACGATACGCTCGGCAACGGCCTTCTTGCCGTCGCGCATAAGGCAGTTCGTGAACTTCGTGACGAGGACATCGTGGAACTTCGGGTCCGGGAGGACCTTGCGCTTCGGTACTTCGCGGCGACGAGGCATGGACGATTCCTACTTCTTGGGCTTTTTGGCGCCGTACTTCGAGCGCCCTTGCCGGCGGTCGTTCACGCCGTGTGCGTCGAGCGGCCCGCGGATGATGTGGTAGCGAACACCAGGCAAATCCTTCACACGGCCCCCGCGAATGAGCACCGAGTTGTGCTCCTGCAGGTTGTGCCCCTCGCCCGGGATGTACGACGTGACCTCGATGCCGTTGGTCAACCGCACACGCGCCACCTTGCGGAGCGCGGAGTTCGGCTTCTTCGGCGTGGTCGCGTAGACACGGGTGCAAACACCGCGACGCTGCGGGCACCCTTTGAGGGCCGGCGCGGTGCTCTTCTTGCGGATCCGCTTGCGGCCCTTGCGGACGAGTTGCTGAATGGTTGGCATGAAGGGAAATCCTGGGAGGTTGGCACCCCGACTCACCACGGCCCCTGGTGGGGGTGGGGGGGAGTGGGCGGCGTCGAATCAGGGGGGACTGGGAACTCCAGGAGCCACAGTCCGGGCTCGGTGACGAGCCACAGAAAATTGATCAGACAAGCGCGAATAAAAGTTCTGGAGGCTGGTGTCAAGCCAAAGCATGCCAATGCGAGCCCCCACAAAGGTGAGGGCCCGCATCGGTCATGGGACTACTTGGCCGCGCCTGCCGTCTCGAGGCTGGCGGCATCGCTCTCTTCGGCGAACGACATGCCAAGCTTGCGGTACGACGCAAAGCCGGTGCCGGCGGGGATCAAACGACCCATGATCACGTTTTCCTTGCAGCCGCGCAGGTTGTCGATGCTGCCCTTGATCGCGGCCTCGGTAAGCACCCGCGTGGTTTCCTGGAACGACGCGGCCGACAAGAACGAGTCGGTCGACAGCGATGCCTTGGTGATCCCCAGGAGGAGCGACTCGGCTTGCGCCGGGATCCCGCCCATGGCCATGACCTGCTGGTTGACCTGGGTGAACCGATGCTTGTCGACCACTTCCTCGACAAGGAAGTCGGTGTCGCCCACATCGCGGATCTTCACACGGCGAAGCATCTGCCGGACGATGACTTCGATGTGCTTGTCGTTGATCTTGACGCCCTGTAGGCGGTAGACCTCCTGGACCTCGTCCACAAGGTAGCGAGCCAGAGCTGCTTCGCCGTTGATCTTCAGGATGTCGTGGGGGTTCGCCGCCCCATCCATGAGGGCCTCACCGGCGCGGACGTAATCGCCCTCGTTGACGGTGATGTTCTTGCCCTTGGGAATGAGGTATTCCTCCTCGGTTCCCTCGTCGGTGGTGACGATGATGCGGCGCTTGCCCTTCGTGTCCTTCCCGAACGACACCGTGCCGTCGATCTCGGTGATGATGGCCACTTCTTTCGGCTTCCGCGCCTCGAAGAGTTCGGCCACCCGGGGCAGACCACCGGTAATGTCCTTCGTCTTTGTCGTTTCACGCGGAATCTTCGCCAGGACGTCGCCCAGCTCGATGTCGGTGCCATCCTTGGCCACGATGTAGGCGTTCACCGGCAGGAAGTACCGGGCCAAGGCCTTGCCTGACTCGGGGTCCTTACAGATGATTCGCGGCTTGAGATCGGTATCCTTGAAGTCGGTAACGACGTTGCGCTGAAGACCCGTGATGTCGATCTCGGTCTTCATCGACCGGCCGTCCTCGAGGTCTTCGAACTTGGCCATACCTTTGTTGTTGGCGAGGATGGGCAAGTTGAAGGGGTCCCACTGGGCTACGCGTTCCTTCGCGTTGACCTTCTGACCGTCGTTGACGAGCAGCTGGGCACCGTACGGCACACCGTAGCGCTCCCGCTCGCGGCCCTTGGCATCGACGACCGATACTTCCCCGTTGCGCGACATCGCGATGATGCGGCCTTCGCGGTCATTGACCGTCGAAAGGGTGTCGCTGAACCGGATGTGGCCCGCGGTGCGGAGTTCGAGGTGTGACTGCGCCACGAGGCCGGTCGCCGCACCACCGATGTGGAAGGTCCGCATCGTAAGCTGCGTACCAGGCTCACCGATGGACTGGGCAGCGATGACGCCCACCGCTTCACCGATGTTGACGAGACGACCTCGCGCAAGGTCGCGACCGTAGCAGTTCGCACACACGCCCCACTGCATCTCGCACGCGATGATGCTGCGGATGCGGACGCGGTCCACACCGGACTGAACGATGCGGTCGACCGCATCTTCATCGAGCATGTCGCCACGAGCCGCGAGCACCTCGTCCGAGTAGGGGTCGAGCACGTCTTCGGCCACGATGCGACCAAGGATGCGTTCACCGAGGTGTTCGATGACCTCGCCGCCTTCGATGAGGCTCGACACTTCGAGGCCCTCGACCGTACCGCAGTCGATTGCGGTGACGATCGTGTCCTGCACAACGTCGACGAGGCGACGCGTGAGGTAGCCTGAGTTCGCGGTCTTCAATGCGGTATCGGCCAGGCCCTTCCGCGCACCGTGGGTCGAGATGAAGTACTGCAGCACGGTCAGCCCTTCGCGGAAGTTCGCGGTGATGGGCTGCTCGATGATCTCACCGGACGGCTTGGCCATGAGGCCGCGCATCCCGGCAAGCTGACGGACCTGCGTGGGCGAACCACGCGCCCCGCTGTCGACCATCATGAAGATCGAGTTGAATGAAGGCTGTTCTTCCTTCTTCTCGCCGTCGAGCGACTCGACATCCTCGACGCTGATGCCGCTGATCAGAGCATCGGAGATGTCCGTGGTCACTCGGGTCCAGATGTCGACGACCTTGTTGTACTTTTCGCGGGGCGTAATCAGCCCTTCCTGGTACTGGGTCTCGGTCTCCTGGACCTGTCCGTAGGCTTCGTCGAGGATCTGCTGCTTGTTCGCAGGGATCTCCATGTCGGCCATGCAGATCGACACCCCGGCCTCGGCCGCCATGCGGAAGCCCATGGCCATGAGCGCATCGGCGAAGAGCACCGTCTTCTTGGGTCCGGCGGTCCGGTAGCAGCGGTCGATGACTTCACCGAGCGCCTTCTTCGACATCGCGCGGTCCACGAGGCCAAACGGCAGCTCACGGGGCACGATGTTGTAGAAGAGCACGCGGCCCACGGTGGTCGCGACGAGTTCGCCCTTGGCCTCGACAACGTTCAACTCGTTGTCTTCGGTCCACACGGGCAACCGGTTTTCGAAGCCGAAGAACCCGGCCGGCGCGGTCACCAGCGTGAGCGAGTCCTTGTACTCCTCACGCAGCTTCTTGATCACGGCGCGGAGCTGCTGCAGGCGCGTCGAGACGTTGAAGCGACCATCGATCTTGGGCTTGCCGCTTCCGTCGACTTCGACGATAGGCTGGATGGCCGCCACGGTGCGTTGGGCACCGCGGATCTCGGGCATCTCGTAGATCCAGACCTGGACGCCTTCGATGACTTCGTCGCGAACCTTCTGGATGGGGCCCGCCGCCGACTTCTCGGCGTAGCCATCAACGTGCTCGGCATGGTGGCTTGCGAGCATGACGATGGTGTCCTTACCATACTGCTCGGGATTGCCGATGCCTTCGTTGCGACCCTGGTAGTCCTCGGGCGACGTTTCCTTCGTCACCAACCGTGCAAGGTCGACGACAACCGCGGTGTTCTCATCCTGTGGGATGTTGAACGTACGGCCTTCGCCCGCGATGACGGCGAAACCATCTCCGCCCAGCGCAGCAAACTCGCCCAGTGCGATCGGCTCCGCCGTGTCGACGAAGCGGTCGACGTGGCCTCGGTGCAGGTGCCAGACTTCGGCCTTGTTCGCGACATCGACCCCGAGCACGAGGTGCGCGTCGAGCAGTTCAGGAAGCTGTTCTTTGAGCCGCTTTTCGAGCGGACGCGAGGGCATCCGGACCTTCACCCGAGCGTGAAGGTCGACCTCGTCATTGTCGTACGCAATCACGACCTCGGAGGGGCTCGAGAACACGCGGTCCTCGCCCTTCGCGAACTTGCGCTCACGGGTCATGTAGTAGGCGCCCAACACGACATCCTGCGACGGCTGGATGATGGGCTTGCCGTGCGCCGGCGACAGGATGTTGTTGGTCGACATCATGAGCACGCGGGCCTCGATCTGAGCCTCGATCGAAAGCGGCACGTGCACGGCCATCTGGTGACCGTCGAAGTCCGCATTGAACGCGGTACAGACGAGCGGGTGCAGACGGATGGCGCGCCCTTCGATGAGGACCGGCTCGAACGCCTGGATGCCGAGGCGGTGAAGCGTCGGGGCGCGGTTCAGAAGCACCGGGTGTTCGCGGATCACCTCTTCCAAGATGTCCCAGACTTCCGGCCGCTCTTTTTCGACGAGCCGCTTAGCGGCTTTGATCGTCG
>JBCCQY010000118.1:0-28095 GCA_039208735.1 Myxococcota bacterium
CTCCGTCGAGTTCCGGATCGGGCAGGAAGGGCTGGGGAAACGGATCGAGCGGGCCGCCGGGTTCAGGGAACGGATCGGACGCGGGGTAGCCCGCAGTGAATGCATCGGGTGCGGGCGGAACGGGACTGCGACCGGGGGCCGCAGGGAACGGTTCGATCTCGGCGTCCCACGCTCCGCGAGCCGCATGTTCACGAGGCGTCATGGCCCGTAGCGGCGCAATGTCCTTCGTCGGCGCTTCATCCGCCTCGCGGGGATCCGGTCGAAACCCTGCAGGCACCGGTCGGCTGTCTTTCGAAGGGGAGGTGTCTTCGAACAGCAATTCTCCGGTGTCTTCTGCCTCCGTGCCGCGACCATCGGCCTCGGCAAGCACGGATCCTGCG
Organism: Myxococcota bacterium; assembly: GCA_039208735.1. Lineage (GTDB taxonomy): Bacteria > Myxococcota_A > UBA796 > UBA796 > DRPG01. Next base: position 381 of record JBCCQY010000118.1, read on the forward strand.
TCGTTTACCGCGACGCGGTGGGGGCTTGGCCCGACCGAAACTGGCGCCGGCCGAGGGGTCTCGCCGTGGGGAACCAGCGTTGCGGGCAACCGCCGAGGCGCGGCGAGGGGCGTGCCCGAACGGGCTGGCGTGGTCATGGGCGGATCGGTGTGCCGTGGCGGACGAGGCCGTGCCGGGCGGGGTCGTGGCGGCAAGTTCTCGCCAAGTCGACGAGCCAACCATTCCTTGACGCGCTCTTCGGAGTCGGGCTTGTTGTCCGGCATGGGGCCTTACCTCCGGTGAACGCCCACCGCGGTGAACCGTTTCAGAACGGCGGCCACGAGGGTCTCCGTCATCTGGTTGACGTCATCGGCAGTACGCTGGTTGTCGTCGTTGCTGTAGCTCAGCTCGAACGTGATGCTTCGAACTTGGCTCCCATCCTCCTCACCGACAAAGACGTCCACGACATCGACGAACGAAAGCCCTTCGGGGGCGTCGGCCAAGAACGCGGCGCGCACGTCTCCGGCGGGCGTGGGGGGAGGAACGGCCAACGCCACGGTGCGAACGATCGGTTGGTGAACCGCGGGCTCCACGAAGGTAGGCCGCATCCCAGGTCCAGCGAGGGCCGCCTGCTCGATTTCAAGATAGCAAGGCCGGATTCGCTTAATCTTATACCGCTTGAGCACCGCCGGATGAACCTCGCCCAGCACGCCGACCGTCTCGCCATCGAGGTGGACGACGCCGGCTCGACCCGGATGGAGGAAGGAGGCGAGAGGATGCGCTGCATCGAGGGCTTCCACCGTCAGTGCGAGCCCCGTCTCGGTGGCGATCTCTCGCACCACGCCCACCAAGAACCGTGCGTCGAGGGCTTGACCTTGCCGCTCACCAAAGGACATCGCCCACATCAAGCTTCGTTCGGTGCAGGGGGCGGCGGCTTCGTGCGGTGGGGTGTCGGCTGCGTTCAGCACTCCGGTTGGATGAAAGGTCCTTGTCCACTCGAACATCTGGCCCGCCAGGGTGCGGCGACGTTCATTGACCACGGCGGCTTCAAGGGCCTGATGAAGCGCATTGTTCTTCAGCAACGAGTAGGCGCGGTCGAGGGCATTTTGCGTTTCGACGTGCGCGAAAAGAGGATGGTCCTCGGCAATGCCGAGCTGTTCAAAGACCTTCCGACCGTAGAAACCGTCGGTGAACACCTCGTAGAAGCCTTGCCCCAACAGGGCCTGCTCGACGCGGTCCCGCCGCAATTCCCAGTCCGAAGGTTGGGCCCCCATTTGAACGGGCGGAAGTTCGATGGGCGTTTGGTCGTATCCGATCGACTTTGCGAGTTCTTCGAGAAGGTCCGCCTCATGGTGAACATCGGGCAGCCGCCACGAGGGAACGTCGACCTCGAGCGTTTCGTCGGCGATGCTCACGCCGAATCCATACCTTCGAAGTCGATCGCCCAACCCGGTGGCGCTCTCGTCGGTGCCCAGGAAATGCTGCGCATCGGCCAAAGACAGCGTGAGCTGACGTGGAGCGGGCAACGCGCCCACAACCTCACCCGTCGTGCCCTCGACCTCCCAGCCCGCCTGCTGCAGCAGCTCCACGACTCGGCCTGCCCCAACCAGGGGCCGTTCATGGTCGGCTCCCCGTTCGAATCGGGCTGACGAGTCCGTAAAGATCTGGAGAGCCCGACTTGCGATGCGAACAGCAACGGGGTCAAAGGTGGCCGACTCGAGCAGCAGGGTGGTGGTCGAGTCGGTGGTGCGCGACTCTTCACAACCGATGACCCCGGCGATGGCCAGGATCTTCTCGTCATCGGCGATCACTACGGTGCCTTCGGGCAGCGTCACCTTCGCTTCCGCGAACAGTGGCCAAGCCTGCTCACCCGATCGCGACGTGCGAATGGTGATGGGGCCCACGATGGTGTCAGCATCGAACGCATGGGTCGGCTGACCCCATTCGAGGTTCGCGATGTTGGTGGCGTCGACGGCGGGTCCGACCGGGTTGAGCCCGGCCGCCTGCAAGAGGCGCTGTGCCTCGGCGGGCAGTTCCCCGTCGCCTCGTTTCACCAGCCGGGTGGCCGTGTATCGAGTGCACAACTCCGTCTCGAGCTTGAGCTCGATCGGCGAGTCCCCGACGGTGAGTTCGGCAAAGGTGGGCTTCGTTAGCCCCGTACCCAAGCGGCCGTCCAGCTCGCGGGCAATGCCTTCGTAGCAGTGATGGTCACCGCGATTGGCGAGCAGCTCGAGGTTGAACACGGTGCCGACCTCATCGGTCTCCACCCGTTTGACCTCGAGGCCCTGCTCATCGAGCAACCGGCGCGTTTCGGCTGGGTCTTCCGGCACCGCAACGTAGCGGCGCAACACGTCGAGTCCGACCCTCATGGCCGCCCCCGATACAGCTGGTGATGGACGCGGAGGTCCTGTTGGTAGAGGGTGGCCGCGGCTTCCACTCCTCCCCATTGAGCGCCGAGCCGCGTGGTGCCGAGGCCAAACGCGATGCCCGAGACCTCCGAGGGGTCGTACCCAAACTCTGCGAACACGTTGGGGTGGATCATCCCTGCTCCCAACACGGTGACCCAACCCGCGCCATGGCAGGCCGGGCAAGGCTTCCCGTCGACGGTGCCCTCTCTATGGCAGGTGCCACACGAAAGGTCCATGCCCACCGAGGGCTCAGTGTAGGGGTAGAACTTGGGCTTGAAGCGGATCCGGTGCTCATCGCCAAACAAGGTGCGCGCCACAAACGCGAGCGTTCCTTTGAGGTGCGCGAACGTGAGCCCACGCTCGACCCAGATGCCCTCGAACTGGTGGAACATGGCCGTGTGCGTCGCATCGACCGCCTCGTTGCGGTACACCCGACCGATCGAAGCCACGCGGAAGGGGGGCGTGGGGCGGGTGTCTTTGGCCTGACCCGGTTGAAACGGGATCGAACCGCCAAGCACCCGAGCCTGGACCGTCGTGGTGTGGGAACGCAGGAGCCATCCGCCATTTACCCAGAACGTGTCTTGCATGTCGCGGGCGGGATGGTGCTCGGGAATGTTTAGCGCATCGAAGCAATAGTATGGATGCTCGACCTCGGGCCCATCGATCGCCTGAAACCCAAGTTGTCGCAACATCATCATGGCATGACGTTCCACCTGGGTGATGGGATGCCGAGCCGCGCGAGGTGCGGCGGATGACGGCAAAGTCAGGTCCTGCCACTCCGCCTCGATTTGTTCGGCGATCGCCCCTTGCTCGATGGTGGTTCGAGCCGACTCGATCGCGTCTTCGATCGTGGTCTTCGCGGCGTTCAAGGCCGCCGCCACACTACGCCGCTCGGCAGGTTCGATCTTCTTTAGGTCTTTGAACGCGACCTTCATGGCACTCTTGGAGCCAGAAAGGTGCTCCCGACGCACCTGCTCGAGGGCATCGAGATCTGAGGCGCGGGCGAGGGCGCCGCGGAACGCGTCCAGCAAGGCATCAACGTCGATCATCAGGTCTTCCTGTGGGCCCAAGGTAGCCGAACCCGGCGCCCAGTGAGCGGGTTCGGCGGGTTTTCGGCCGCGCCTGCGGAGTATCATCGTGGTTACCGCAAATCCTGACCGTTTCAGACCAAGACGATCCTCGCCGATGGGCCTCCTGAACCGCGGCGGGCTTTCTGTTGGGCCCGCATCTGGAGCGTTCGATGTCACACCCTCTCGTAGCCACCATGGCTCCCCGCCTCGTCGGCGTTGTCGTCGTGTGGGCAGGTACGGTTCTCGCCGTGTTTGTCGGCGCCTAAGCTCGCGGCGCGCGTAATCGTCTGAACCGCATTGGGCGAGCCTGGCGACCCATCTTGAAGTACATAGCCGAGTATGGCCCAATTGGACCTGGATCCGGTCGTCGATGATCTGCTTGCTCCCACGATCGACCGCCTACGGGCGATCCTCGGAGCTTCTCCTGGTCCCGACCTGCGGGTCACGGTGGGCGAACGGCCCGACTATTTCGTGATCGACGGCACTTCCGTCGTGCTGTCAACGTCGTTGTTGGGGCCGGACCTCCACCATCCTCGCGATGCGGCTTCCCTCGTGCCCGTGGATCGGTGGCGACGCGCCGCTGCCTCGGTGCTCGAAGCGGCCACCCTGGTTCGACTTGGCGAAACGTCGCAGGTCACCTGGCAACCCTTGGGGTTCGCCATTTGGCAGGCCCACCGTTGGTACCCAGAGCTCCAGGTCGCGCTTGCGGACCTCGCTCGTGCGCGCCAGAACGGAGGATTGAGCCACGATCCGCGCGCAGGGTACGCCGTGTTTCGCGCGATCGAGTGTTCTGGCTCGGATCCGACGGATCGGTTCGAGGCCTGGCGACAAGGCACCCCCGTTCCTGTGGAGGACTTCCTCGCGTGGGGTCGTTGGGTTCTGGCTGCAGATGGTGCCCAGGCCGAGCTGCCGGTTCCCGTCCCCCGCCCTCCTGAGGTCGACATTCCGTGCACCCTCCAACCGTTTTCGTGGCAGCGGCTCTCGGTCCCTGCCAACATGCGGGGAGGCCAGATCGAAGTGGCCGGGCCGGGGCTTGTAGACGACCCGTGGGGCGTTTCAGACCAGCCATTGACCGCCCTCGCTTGCGCCACCGAAGCTGAGGTTCGCTTGACCGCCGCCCCTGGCGGTCCGGTAGGGCGTTGGCAACTCCGTAGTGCCGATGGGTTTGGACAGGTGATGGGGGCCCGCGGGTTCACGCTTACCTTCGAACGCAATGGCACGATCACCTTTGAACTCGCCGATGCGTTCGTCGGTCCCATCGCCGCCCTCGAGATGGCCGAACGAATGGGCACGAGCGGGTTGGTGCGGGGCCGATGGCAGGTGGCGGGCCCGTTTTTGGTGAGCTTGACGGGCCTCGATACCTCGGCACTCACCATGCACGGCCACCAAGACCCCTTTGTGCTGCCCGCGCAGGGATTGGGGCTCGCCCAGTCAATTCAGGCCATGACCGCGAGCCCCTGGCGATGGCAAATCGCCGAGGATCTGCTCTCGCTCAAGGGAAGCCTGCAGGGAGCCTCCGTCGAGGTGCGACTCGCTCGGGCCTGAGCGAAACTGCAGGTGTGAGCACCCTGCACGACTGGATCCGATTCTTCGACGACCCTCAAGGGGCGCCTCCAACGCTCACCGAGCGTGATCCCCTAGGCACCCTACTCGTGCATCTGGCCTATGCGGATGGCCTGGTTCAAGGTGATGAACTCGCCTTTTTCGAGAGATTGCTGCCGCGGGACTCCGACGCCGCCCGGTGGGTGAGCAGCCAGGCCACTCGGCCTGTCGACCTCGATGCATTGGCCCCGCTGATGGCGACCCCCGACGACCGCCGAGCCCTCCTCGCAGTTGCGGCACGCGTCGTGGGCCTCGATGGAGCCATTGCGACCGAAGAGGTGATCGCCCTGCACCGCATCGCGGACCACTTTGGCTTCGATCGCAGTGCCATCCGAGTCGCGTTGGACGAGGTCATCGGGGCCGGAGGCGCGATCGATGCTTCGGCGGTCGAGCATGCGGTAAACACCATGGTTTGGCGCCATTTGGTGGTGCGTAAGGCAACCGAACCCGACGCGTTGGTCGTGCTGGGTCGGCCCGAACATGACGCGGCGGACGTGATCGTGCGCACGGACGGGCTTTGGGCGCGCTTCGATGAGGGGCCCGCGACCATCCCCTTCGCGGATATCGTGGCCTACACGCGACTCCCCGTACGAGGACGAGCGTTCCATCTCCGTACCGACGGAAGCGACCACAGCTTGGTCCATCCCTCGTTCCGCGATCTGGGGTGCTTGCTCGACAGGATCTACGGTCGTTCGGCGGCCTAAGCCTTTCTTCCGCAGGATGACCGACCCGCCGCCCGACCTGCATTACCACGGTCCGATGGAGGTCCGATGGCCCACGATCGGCAATTCGAGGAGGGGACAACCCTCGACCGCTTCCTGATGGACACGCTCGCCGACCGTCCGAGCGCGACCGGGACGTTCGTCAACCTGTGCCAGAGCATTGGGCTCGCGGGCAAGATGATCAGCGCGCAGGTCAACCGCGCGGGTCTGGCCGGAATGTTTGGTTCAACCGGCGATGTCAACGTGCAGGGCGAATTCGTCCAGAAGCTCGACGCCTATGCGAACACGACGTTCGCCAATGCGCTCCTCCATCGCGGTCACACGTGCATGGTGGTCTCCGAGGAAGAGGATGATCCGGTTTACGTCGATGAGCGCTACCACTCCGGCCGCTACGTCGTCACCGTCGATCCCTTGGACGGTTCGTCGAACATCGATTGCAACGCGACGATCGGAACGGTCTTCGGTATCTTTCGCCGAATCACCGATGAAGGAGGCCCCGCGGAGCTACGCGACGTGCTGCGGCCCGGGCGGGAACTCGTAGGGGCCGGCTACGTAATCTACGGCTCCGGAACCGTCTTGGTGCTCGGCACCGACGCGGGGGTGCATGGGTTCACCCTCGACCCGACCGTCGGAGAGTTCTTCTTGTCCCACCCGAACATTCGCTATCCTACGGGCAAGACCTACAGCTGCAATGAGGCGTACTCGGAACGCTGGGCTCCGGGCGTTCGAACGTGGCTTCGGCGCGCGAAAGAACGGGGGTTTAAAGCCCGCTACATTGGGAGCCTGGTCGCCGACGTTCACCGCAACCTGCTGAAGGGCGGCATCTTCTTTTACCCTGCCGATACGGGTGCACCGCAAGGCAAGTTGCGCTTGCTCTATGAGGGATCCCCGCTTGCCTGGCTTATCGAACGTGCCGGAGGAGCCGCGACCGACGGGAAGATGCGTATTGTCGACAAGACGCCCAGTGAACTCCATGAACGGACCCCCCTGGTGCTTGGGGACGCCGCGCTCGTCGCCGAACTGACCGAGCTGATGGTGGCCGATCCGCTATCTGTCGAATGAAGCAGGCTCGCCCAAACGTTACCTCGCCCGGATAGCAACCAAAGGGAGCACGCGTGGCTTGCATCGGGCATGGCTGGGAGGCCAGCACCGAACGACTTCCGTTCGCCGAACCAGGGGTTGGCCCCACCTATGCACCGGATCGGGTCGTTCGCATCACCCACCTCGAACTGCGACTCGTCGTGCATCCAGAGGCCCATCGGTTCTCGGGCACCGCGCTCATCAGCCTCGAGGCACTGCCCACATTCCGGGGTGAATTCGGATTTGACCTCGACGACGTCACGCTTGAGGCCGTCACCGACGATGCCGGGAACCCGCTCACGGCGGCCTATGTCGACGGGCAAGTCCGGATCAAGGCAGATGAGGTGCCTCGCCAGGTTCGCATTCGGTGGGCGGGTGACAGGCCACGGCGCGGTCTGTTCTTCACAGGTCCCTCCGAGGCTCATCCGCAGCGTGAACCGATGGCATGGACCCAGTGCCAGGACGAAGATGGCCACTTCGTGTTCCCCTGCCATGACCACCCTTCCACCAAGCACCCCTGGACCATCGAAGTCGTGGCTCCCAAGGGCTACACCTTGCTTTCAAACGGGCAGCTGGTCGATGAAGGCGAGGTGACGGAAGACGCCCTCGAGATGGCGTGGGCCCGCTACGAACAGCCGGAACCCATGCCGGCGTACCTCGTGACCGTCGTGGCGGCGAAGCTGTCGGTCATCGAGACCGATTGGCGAGGCCGTCCCGTACGGTACTATGTGCCGACAGGGCGAGAAGAGAATGTTGAACGCGCATTCTCGCGTACGCCAGAGATGATCGAGCACTTCTCGACGCGCCTCGGGGTGGACTACCCCTGGCCCCGCTACGACCAAGTGGTGGTCGATGATTTCATCTTCGGAGGAATGGAGAACGTTGCCTGCACGACCATGACGGACGCTCTGCTCGTGGACGAAAAGGCCGCCGTCGAGTGGCAGCCGGACAGTCTGGTGTCCCACGAACTGGCCCACCAGTGGTTTGGCGATCTCGTGACGTGCCAGGATTGGTCTCAAGGATGGCTCAACGAATCGTGGGCCACGTTCTTGGAAGCCGTGTGGTGGGAACACACCCGGCCCACCGCCGAAGCGACTTGGTACCGCTGGCAGACCGCCGCTGGCTACCTCGCGGAGCACCACAGTCGGTACCGACGCCCGATTGTCAGCTACGACTTCAGAGAGCCCATCGACGTCTTCGACCGGCACCTCTACAACAAGGGGTCGTGCGTGTTGTGGACGCTTCGGACGAAGCTCGGGCCCGACGCGTTTTGGACGGGCGTGCAGTCCTACCTCACGCGACACGCGAATTCAACAGCTCACACGCGGCACTTCCAGCGAGCCATCGAAGACGCAACCGGGACGAACCTCGACGGCTTCTTCGCCCAGTGGATTTTCGAGACCGGACACCCCATGGCGACCGTGACCGTGGGCCGGGAGCATGACGGTCATCGCATCACGGTGAAACAGTCGGGCGACGCAAAGTCCTTCGAACTGGTGGTGGAAGTCCAGGATGGCGATGACGCTCGCGAGGTCAAGCTTCACGTCGATTCCGCCAAGCAGACCTTCGTGGTTCCAGGGTCATCCGAGGCACATCTCCGCATCGATCCTGGCTACCGCGGGCTCGCCGAGCTGAAGCTCCGTGGGCCCGACCAATGGCTCGAGCGTTTGCTCCTGGACGCTTGCCCGGTCATGGCGGTTCGAGCTGGAAAAGCACTCCTCGCCCGCGATGGTCGGCGCCATCGCGAGGCGGTACGCAACGCCATGGAGACTCACCCCTTTTGGGGCGTCCGAGGTGCGCTCGCGACCGCGCTGGCGAAGGCGGGCACCGACTCGATTCGTGATCACCTTCGGGAGCGTCTCCTCGCCGAAACCGACCCCCGTGCCCAACGTGCGATTGCGCAGGCATTGGGACGCTGGCGGAACAGCGAGGTTGCGGACACCTTGGTCGAACTGTTGGACCGCAACGACCTGCCCAGCTGGCACCTCGAAGCGGCCGCCCTCAAGTCGCTGGCCAAGACGCGAGACGATCGTGCAGAGGCTGTGATTCGTGGCCGGCTGGGACAGAAGGGATGGACGTCGTTCGTGTGGCGTGCAGCGCTGATCGCACTGGGCGAACTCGACGGGGATGGAATCCTCGAGACGCTGATGGCTCACACGCGCAACACCGTCCCTGATCTTGTACGGATGTCCGCCGCGACGGCGCTTGGCAGCCTTGGGGACCGAGGCGATGCGACGGAGCGCCGTGAGATTGTTGACCGCTTGGTGGAAATGTTGAAGGAGCCAGGCTTCCGGTCGCAGCTTGCGGCGATCGGGGCGCTGGCCAAGATGCGAGACAGCGCGGCCCTTGAAGGGCTGGGCGAGATCCATCGGACCGCCCCCGATGGCCGGACCCGCCGGATGGCGTACGAGGCCATGGCGCGAATTCGTCGTGGACGTACGACAGAAGCGGGCCTTAGTGCCCTTCGAGACCAGGTGACCGCGTTGTCAGAAGCCAATGCGCAGCTTCGCGAGCGAATCGACCGTCTGGAACGGACAGACGACGCGTAGGACAGGTTCAGGACGGGTGTCACGCGGCCAGCCACGCTACGACGAACGGACGGAGGGCCGTGTGACGACACCGACGCTGCGACTTGCTCACATCGTCGAGAAAACCCAATCCGAAGGGCCGGGCCTGCGGACCGCCATTTGGGTTCAGGGTTGTACCATCCGTTGTCCCGGTTGTTGCAACCCCGAGCTGTTCACGAAGAAGGGGGGCCGACAGACCTCACTCGACGAGGTCATCGCGGCGTGCGATGGCGTCGAAGGGCTCACGGTGGTCGGTGGCGAACCCTTCGAACAAACCGAGGGGCTCGCCGCACTGATGCAAGCCCTACCCTCGTCGCTTTCGCGACTCGTCTTCTCGGGCTACCGCCGTGAGGAACTTGAAGCGCGTGGGTGCCTGCACACCGACACCATTCTCGCCAACATCGATGTGTTGGTCGACGGCCAATACGACTCATCAAAGCCCGATGATTCGCGTCGCTACATCGGTTCCACAAACCAACGTGTCCATTTTCTGACCGACCGCTATGGTCCGGACGATTTTCGGGGCGAAGCGACCATGGAGCTGCGCTACAAGGACGGCAAGCTCGTTGTCGTGGGGTGGCCAGCGTGGCGATAACCGTCTACGAACGCGACGTACTAACGCTCGCTATCGCGCTGGTTGAAGACACCGACCCCCGCCTGCACGTGCCTGCACTCGTCCGTGAGGGGCACAAGACCGGGCTATCCTCGGAGTGTCTTGCCGCGGTCGAACGGGTGTTTTCGCGCGGCTTGGCCCGTCGCCTGGCCCGTGGAGGCGCCACGCGGCTGTGGGAACAGGCTCCTCCACTCCGCTTTGGCTCGGCGAGCCTCGACCTGTTGCATTGGCTCCACACCACCCCCATCTCCCATACAAAGACCCCGGCGTTGCGCCTGCGCTCGAAGCCGACCGTGGTCGAAACGCTGCTGTTTGCGCGAGCGGTCGACCTCATCGAGGCCGCGGGGGTTCGTCAGTTGCCCGAGCCCTTCTTCGAAGTGCCGTGGCTTTGGATGTTTCGAGGCGAGCAGCTTGCGGTGCATCAAGAACCGTCGGTGTCGCTCGTGGAGCGTCTCGATAGCGAAGACTGGCTGATCATTGCTTGCCACCGCGAACTTCGCGGCATTTGGGCACGTTGGTCGCGTCGGGCACGCGCCGAATCCGTTCCCAACACCGTTCGCCATGGCACCGTGCAGGCGGGATTGGCGGAAGCCATCGTGAACAGCAGTGCCGATAAGCCAGAGCGAGTCGCTTTTCTCATCGATCTGGTGACCTTGCTTGCCGACCTGCCCCACGAAGTGTGGGAGGTGAACCGCGGACGCGCTACCTTGTCCATGTGGCAACGCGCCCGCCAAGCTCGGGTCGCCATGCTTCGTGTGATGACCGAACAGGTCGGTCGCTGGCGCGATGTTTGGCGTGCGACGGGCTTTCTTGATGACGCCTATGAACAGACGCAACTGTGGCTGCGTCGATACGAGCCCGGGTTAAGGGCTCTGAACTTGCTTCGACACCCCGTCGAACGCGCTCGCCAACTGCCGGAGGTCGCATGAGCCGTGCCTACGAAATTCGAGTGGCCCGGTCGCTCACGTCCCACAAGCGGATCGAAGACGGCATCGAAGCCCGGCTGGAGCTGTTGCCCATTTTGGACCGGGAACGGACCGGTTCGTTGCTTGCCGAGCAATTGAAGGAGCGCGGCTGGACCATCGAAGAGGGTGTGGCCAAGCGTGAAGTCGACGGGGTGAAGGTCGAAGTCGACACGACCACGGGTACCATCACACTGCGCACCGACAAAGACCTCACCATCACGGTCGAAGGGGAGCGCCGGAAGCGCAGCTGGGATGAACGTGCGACTCAGGACCAGAAGGTGCTGGAGCAAGAGCTGGACCAGGCGCTCGAACGTTCGGTTGAAGAGAAGACCCAAAAGGAGCTCGACCAGCTTTCCGAGCAGCTCGAACGCGTGCTTACCGAAATCAAGCCGGAACTCGACCAGGCTACCGATGCGGTCAACCGGACCGCCCTCCGCGAGAAGGCCGCACAGCTTGGCCAAATCATGGACATCGCGGAAGACGGTGAGTCCGGAGAAATGACCATTCGCGTAAAGGTGTGATTCGTGAGTGAGATGACCGCGGCCGAGGCGGACCTTCCGAGCTCGCTCGACGAGTTCCAGGCAGCCGCGGCGGCCTACCCGACCGAGCTGGCGGCAGCGCGAGATGCGCTTGTCTCCGGACTTCCTGTACTCGTCGAGTGCGACAAGCAGCTGGTTCCGTTCTTCTATCGGAACCTTCGTGACCGTTTGCGGGCCGACGAAATCGCCATGCTCTACCTCGATGGGCGTCCTCAACCCGACGACCCCCCGGGTTTGGGCTTGATGGGCCGCATCCTCTTCCACCTCGGCAACGCGGTGCGAGGGGCGGTGGACCGTCGAGTCATCGTGTTGCCCCACCTCGACCTCGTGATGGGCGGGGGCGCCGGGGGCGGCATCTCGAGCGAAGCACGCGAGGTCATCGCGTTGCTCTATGAAAACCCAAGCATCGTGTGGCTTGGCTTCAAAGACCTGTCGCTCGACTTGCCCACCGTTGCGATGAACCTGTTTCCTCGTCGACTGTCGATCCTGGGCGTACCCCGAGACCGGTTGGGTCAGCTCGTGACCCAAGCCGAGGCACGGAAGTTCGGGCGCGGCCTCAACACCTTTCAGATGTACAAATTCGTGTCGGGCGTCAACGCGGTGCAGCTGCGGCGCGTGCTGTCGGCCATCGATGGTGAGGACTACCCGACCGACCCGCGACCCGCGTGGGATCAGCTCCGGCAATCCACGCTGACGTCCGACATCACGTTGCCCGACCTCGATCTGCACAACGACATCGGCGGGTACGAGAACGTCAAGAAACAGCTGCAAAGCGAGATCATCGATCTCGTCAATGCACACCATGATGCCACGAGCGCGGAACAGGCGCGGCGTCTCGAATCGCTTGTGCCTCGGGGCATCATCTTCTGGGGGCCCCCGGGCACCGGTAAGACGATGTTCGCCAAGGCAATGGCCCGGTCCCTCGGTGCGGCCGTCATCGTCGTCAGCGGGCCTGAACTCAAGAGCAAGTGGGTCGGCGAATCCGAGTCGAACCTACGACGTGTGTTTGTGCAGGCGCGTCAGAGTGCGCCAGCCGTCATCATCTTCGACGAGATGGACTCGTTCGCATCGGCACGCGGCACCTATGAGGGCTCGGGGGTCGAGCACTCGATGGTCAACACGCTGCTCACCGAACTCGATGGCTTCCGCTCCAACGAGATGGTCTTTGTCGTGGGCACGACGAACTTCGTCGAGTCCCTCGACCCCGCGCTCATGCGACCGGGCCGCTTTGAGTTCAAGCTGCACATCCCGTTTCCGAACAACGATGATCGACGCGAGATCTTGAAGATCTACGATCAGAAGTTCAGCCTGGGGCTGAATGAAGAAACGCTCGAATATGCGGTGAAGCGTACGGCCGACCCCGTAGAGGGCAGTTTCCAGCCCTATTCCGGTGACCACATTAATGCGGCGTGCCGGGCCCTGGCTCGACAGCGCATGCGCAAGGGCAACACCGGCGACACGACGGTGGCCGACGTAGAGGCGGCCCTCACCGCACACGTCGAGCGCCCCAAACTCACGCCCCACGAAGAACGCGTCGTGGCCATTCACGAGTGCGGTCATGCGGTGACGGCGCTCTACTGCGACAACGTGCCCACGGTCCAGCGCATTACCATCCTGGGCGACCTCGGGGGCACGCTGGGTCACATGCGGCTCGAGGACCCGGTGAACCGCGAGGTCACGACCCGCAACCAGCTCCTCGATCGCTTGGTTGTCGCCTTTGGTGGCCGAGCCGCTGAACAGGTCATTCTCGACGACATTTCCACCGGTGCGGCGGGTGATGTCGAAAATGCCACTCGCATCGCGCGGTATTGCGTTGAAATCGCCGGTCTGTCGGACCTCGGGCTCACCTCGTTCGCGGTCGGCAAGCCGTCCGACCAGACCAAAGCGATGGTCGACGAGGCCGTGCGTCAGCTTCTGCAAGAGGCCGAAGAACGTGCCGTGCGAATCATCACCGATCATCGAGCCGAAGTCGAGACGCTCGCCAGCGAGTTGCTGCGCCTAAAGACGCTCGACGCGACGGCTCTCGCCCAATTCACCTCGGCGCGCACCCCCGCGACCGAGGCCGGAGGTTCCCTTGGCTGAAGTCACGCTCCGCCTGCGGACGGATCCCCAAACCGGGAAGAAGTCGGTCGTGATCCAGTACTCGAGCGACACCGACGCCCTGCCAATGGAGCACGAAGCCGACCACAAGAGAATTGTCGATCAGCTGATCGAAGCCGGAGCGCTTTCGGAAGACGACCGTGACGCCATCGTCATCGAGCGGCTGCCCGAGGAGTCTGAACCCCAGGCCGAGACCGGCACCGAAGGGGAGTCCGAGCGCCAGGCCCTGGACGAGTCGAGCTAACATGACCCTCCGGTTCTCCGACGACGACGCGATTCGCGCCGCGTTGGGTGTCGTGCCGCCCGACGTTCAGGCGCGCGGCGGGCACTTCTGGCGCGAAGACGATGCGATTGTGGTGCAGGCGGACCTCCCCGCGGAGGTCTGTAAAGCGCTCGTTGCAGCTGGGATTTCCGAGGTCGATCCTCGCGACCCCAACGACGGCGAGGCCTTTCTACACTGGTTGGCCCTCGTGCCCCCGGTTGCCGAGCCAGATCCTGATCTCCGTGAAGTGTTGTTCCTGTTGCCACCTGGTGAAGGCTGGATCGGGCTTGCGTCCGAGCTTGTTCGGCTGGGATGTGACGACCAGGAACTGTTGCGGCTTGATCAAGGAGACTGGCTGATCAAGGCGCGGAATCCGCCATATTACACCGTGGCCAAAGCTGCAGACGGCGCGTTTGTGGCCTTCACCCGAGATGGTCCCGATCTTTGGGTGGAAATGGGCTTCCACCACGAGATGGCGGAGCGGGTCTCTGCGCCAGACGGCACGATCCTGCTTGCCCGCCGGTCGGGTTGGCGAGCGATCGAGGCGACGGAGTGGACACCGCTCGACACTCGACTTGAGTTGTTGGCCCAACCGGCCACGACCTACACGGCCGAGCCGCCAGACGAACCCCTGGTCGTCAAGCTGCGCCTCATTCCTACGCCCAAAGCGCACCGGCCGTCGTTGTGGGTGGTTCCACCACCCGTGGCGTCACGCCTCGAAAGCTTGCTCCGCACGCTTCCTGAGGCCACCGTCGAGCAGCTTGAGCTGGCCCGGTTCATCGGTGAGGCCGAGGACCATGGAGCCTTGCTTCGAGCCCGGCCCGGCACCCCTCCGCCCATCCTCGAAGGGCTCGACGCGTTCGTACCTCACCCGCATCTTGCCTCGCTCTTTGTGCCTTGGGGCATGGCCATCGACCCCCCGTTGCAGGCGCGCACCATTCAGCGGTTGCTCGATCCAGGTTCCGGTCGCGTGGCTTGGGTGACCCCGCTCGACCAAGGGATGAGTACGCACTTCGTGGAAGAGGGTGCATTTCAGCGTCTTGCGGACCACGTGCTGTACGTCGCAGAGACCGATGAGGGAGCCCTCGATGCCTGGATGGGCAACGCGGCCTTCGAATGGGAGCCTCTGAACCTTGAAGTCGTAGGCGCCACCGAGCGTACGCCTCGGTCGCGACGCTTTACCACCGAAAGCGACCGCGGACCCGTGGTGGCGTCGACTGGGCCCGCCACCCCACGCCCTCGGACCACACCGCGCACTGAATCTGCACCCGCAACGCCGGCCCCTCGAACGTTCGAAGTGCAATTGAGCGAGCCCGGCGAGATCGAGCAGGCACTGCAGGACCTTCAGGCCGAATGGACGGAAAACCCCGATCGCACGGATCTGTGGGCACCGATGGCGATGCTTCATCACCGGCTCGATCAGCCACGTGAAGCTGCGCTGTGCTGGACACGGGCGCTGTGGGACGCCGATGCCGAGAGTCGATCCCAGCTCATCCAACAGTGGGCCGGCGAACTGCCGCAAGTAGACGAGCTGCCCGCTGAGCCCGATCCGACCCAGCTCACCGCCGTCGTGGCCCACCTGCTGGCTGAAAACCTCGAGTCCGACCCTCCCGAGATCCAGCGTTGGCTCGATGAGCACGATCCCGTGCTCGATGTGCGGAGCCGATGGCTCGCCCGCCGTCGGGTCGCGCAGCTTGCAGGCGGGGACGAACTGGCGCTCGCCCGTGCGCGCGATGACATCCTGGCGTCGATCCGCTCGGGCCTCATGCCGGTACGTGACGTGCCCGCGTTCATGCGCACCTCGACCACGCCCGAGGACCGGCGTCGGCTTGCGGAGAGCTTGGCCGGGATCGAGCAAGGGTTGCTGCCCCTCACGCCCAAGACCGCTCCCCAAGCGTGCACGCGCGCCTATACGCGTCTGACACTCGCCTGGGCCAACGCAAGGCTTGGGATTGCGGAACCTGCGGTCCAGGCGCTCGGCCAAGCCGAAGAAGATTTGCCCGCGGAAGACGCGATTCACATGGTGTTGCTCGGTTTGTACCGGGCGGGCATCGATGAGGCGCTCCGAGGCTTGCCGGAGGAAACGCCGCCACCAGCGGCGGTGCAACAGCAGTTGTCGGCGCTGGCGAAGTTCGACCGGTACAAGATCGACCGGCTCCGCAACGTATCGATGGGGGTCTTGCGGGAACCCCAAGCTCAGAACCCATTCGAAGCCTTCGTCAGCGAAGATCGGCAAGAACTCGCCGCATTGCCTCCCGATGCGCTCCTGCCCGCGTTGAACGAGCGCCTCGAGAACTTGTCCGAAGATCGGCCCGACCGGGACCTCAAGGAGATCTTGCAGGGCATCGTCGCGCTGGACGAGTCGGACGGTGCGCGACTGCTGGACCGGGTTCTTGACCAGGCACAGGCATTGCCTGGCTTGGTAGCGGTCCCCGTGCTGGTCGAAGTGGTTGGGGTGGCCGCAGCGCTACGACGTCCGTCGGCGGGTGAAGCGACGCTGTCGCGCCTGGCCGAAGGCCTCGCCCAAGCCATGGATGAAGATCCGACCGACATCGCGCAGCCGGCCATCCAGTCCTTGGCTCGCCATCTGGCTCGATGTGGACTCATGACCCAGGGCCGGGTCTTGTTTGCGGGTCTTCAGGAGCGCTGTCCTGCCGAAGAGCAGGTGCTCCGCCTGCGGCTCGCGGGGGCACTTGCCCATGTCGGCGGTACGGTCACGGACGAGGCGGAGGCTGGTTTGCGGCTGCTCGAGCAGCCCGAATTGCCCCTGCCCGAACGACTGCGGTTGTTGTCGGCTGTGGCCGACCTCGCTGCGCCCATGCCGCTCACCAACGCCATTGAGTTGTGGGCATCCATCGTGCCCCAAGCGCGCCGCGTCGAAGACGCGTATTCCACGAATACGCACTTTGCCCTTTCCTTTCTCCATGTCGTCGAAATTCTTGCGGGGGCCCATGTGCACCCCGACCGCTTGCTCTCGGCTGAAGGACGTTCGCGCCTCGATGCTGACGAGCACCGCGTCCGGCTGCGCATCCACCAGGAGGGACACCTCTGAGCACCACGACCCACGAAACCGTCGCCGCGATGGACTTCGAGACCCTGGCGAGCGAAGCGCAGGCCATTCGGGAGCGAATCAATCGCTTCCGCACCTCGCTTTCGCAGTACTTCGTCGGCAAGAAGGACATCGTCGACCTGATGACCCTCTGCGCGGTCGCCCAAGAGCCGCTCTTGCTCGTAGGGCCTCCGGGAACGGCGAAGTCGGCGCTCGTCCTAAAGTTCAAGGATGCGCTCGACATCGACGACCAGCGGTACTTCGAGTACATGCTCACCCGGTTCACCGAGCCGTCCGAGGTCATGGGACCCATCGACATCGCGCGACTGCGCGGAGGGGAGTACATCCGGCGGGTCCAGGGGAAGTTGCCCACCGCCGAACTCGTCTTCCTCGATGAGATTTTCAAGTCGAACTCAGCCATCCTGAACTCGTTGCTCACCGTCATCAACGAAAAGAAGTTCTACCAGGACGGACGGGCAGTACCCGTCAGCCTGCGCATTCTCTTTGCGGCGACCAACGACATTCCTGAGCAAGCCGAACTTGCTGCGCTGAAAGACCGCTTCTGCTTGAAGGTGGCATGCCGCTCCGTGCAGCAGGATCACTTCATGGAGCTCGTGGATTCGGGCCTCGAAGACGCGACGAACCGCGACCTCGGGAGGCGACCGTGGTCCGAGGGTCACGCAGACCTGGGGGACTTCTACAAGGCCCATCGCTACCTGTCGCTTCAGATGTCGAAGCGGGACGTCGACCCCGACGGCAAGGTGGTTCGCGATCGGCATCTGTTCTTCCCCGACGAGCTGCTCGTTGAACTGCGGCGCCTGGTGAAGACGCTTGTGCTCGAAGATGACGTCTTCGTCAGTGACCGGAAGGTGGTCAAGCTCTACCGCCTGCTTCGGACCCGGGCCTGGCTGCACCGCGGCGGTCGCGTCGAGCGAGTAGATCTGGTGCTGCTGTCGTACCTGGGCGAGACTCAGGCGGAGATGGACCTCCTCGAAGAGAAGGTCCCGAAGTTGCTGGGCATCCAGTGAACGAGGCCGAGCTTGCGGCCGGGCTCTGCCTGGCCCGCATCGACCCACCGTCTTCCGATCTCGTCACTCGCGCCAAACCGGGCATCGCAGCGGCGTTGGAGCGGTCGTTTCGCTTGCCCCCGCTCGGGTTGGTGGCCGACATCGCCGCGATGCTCGAAGACCCGAGCCCGACGTTGTCACGCGCGTCCATGCCCTTCATGGACCTCCGCAAGTATGACGACCGCATCGTGGGGCCGTTGCTCATGCACCGGTTGCGGACGTCATTGGCGGATGCCTATGCAGGGTTGCCCGATAGCTGGCGGGGAGCCGCGGTGGCGGCGCTTGCCGAACGCCTGTGTGATGACCTCGACCCGCAGGCCCCCTGGTGGGAAGCTGCCGGACTTCGCAAGTGGCTCGGCCAGCCCACCGACGAAGTGTGGGAGCACGGGTTGCGGGCGCTCGCCACCGAGGCTGCGCGGTCGGCGCTGGGCGACCGCCTTCAGGCGATGATCGCATCGGGCACTGCACGCTGGACCCCCGCGGACGTGCATCTGGTGCGCAACTTGCCTGCCATGGCCACACGAGCTCAACGGGTGGCGGTTCGACAGGTGCTCGAAGCCGCGGCAACGCTCGATCAGCGCTTGCCCCGGTCGGTCCGTCCTCGCGTGCGTACCGGTCAAATCGCAAGTGGGCTCGAAGAGGACGACGCCTATCCCACCGGGGGGTTCTCGGCGCTCACCAATAGCGGGAGCCCCGAGAATCTGGTGACCTCTGAACTCGTCTACATGGACGATGGCGACGGCATTGATCTGTTCGATGTTCGGTTCGCCGAGGGCGAATTGCTCTACTATACGCGCGACGAATCGATCTACACCCGAGAGCGACGCCGCATCGGGATTGGGCTCGCTGCCGACTGCATTTCGGCGCGGGTGAAGGACGTGGAGTTGCCGTTCCAGCGCCTGGTGTTGGCGCTCGGCGTGTTGCACGCGGTTGTCGAACGTGTGGTGAACTGGCTCGGTCGGGTTGAACTCGAGATTACGATCCATCCCATCGGTAGCGAACTTGCGGATGAAACCCGGCTGCTCGACTTGGTGTTGCGGACCTGGATCGACGCGGGAGTCGTCCAGATCGAACCCCTTTCCAAGGCCGAGGACTTTGGGCATCGAATCAACGAAAAAAGCCAGCGGGTGCAGACGGATGCGGTGTGGATCACCACCGATCCTGAATCCACGCCAGAGGTCGTCATCGAGCCGTTCGTGTTCGGGATTGGGGCTGCGACGGTCGACCAGTGGAGCCGCGATGCCACGGCTTTAGCCCGTCACCTCGCGTGAACGCCCCTCGCCACTGGATTCTCATCGGAAATCCCGAGAACCGACGGGTTACCGGGTTTGTCGACGCGGTAGCCCGTGAAGACGCAGGCACTGTCACCGTGGTCCCTTGGACCGAGGTGGTCGCCCGCCCCGACTTCTGGACGGAACTCGACCCCTCCCCTGCGTTCGTTCGCATCGAGTCGCTGGGTGAAAACCCCGAAGTTCAGAACGCCATGCTGCGGCTCGGTGGGATGCCCGCTCGGCGACCGTTGCCCTTTGGGGCGTTCGTCCCTCCCGCGCCAAGCCATCAGGGCTTCTTGGCGCTCCTCGATCGGGTTGCCGCAGGCTTGCGCGAACGTCCGCAATGGACCCCGCTCGCGACCCCCGAGGCCATTCGGCTGGTCTTTGACAAGTCTACGTTTCACCGTCACTGTCGCGACTTGGGAGTTGCGGTCGCCGAAACGATCGAAGCGTCGTCGCGGTCCGAATTGGAAGCGGTGATGCAAGCGGAAGGGTGGGGGGCCGCCTTCGTAAAGATCCGCACTGGGTCGTCAGCGGTGGGCGTTGGCATCTATGCCTTGCGGCCCCGGCCGACGTTCACGACGACCGTCCACATGAGCGCGGCAGGATGGTTCAATTCGCTTCGATTGAGGCGCTATACGCAGGAAGCAGACCTCGACCGCATCGTCCACGGCCTGATGTCGCACGGGGTGCACATCGAGCGTGCGATCGAAAAAGCCCGTCTCCATGGAGCCAACTTTGATTGTCGGGTGCTGATGATCCACGGCGAGCCCAAGTTCGTGGTGGTGCGTCAGAATCGTCACCCCATCACCAATCTGCATTTGGGCGGATGGCGGGGTGATCTCCAGGCGCTGCGCGAGCAGTGCCCTCCCCTCGTGTGGGACCACGCCATGGACGATGCGCGTCGGATCGCCAAGGCATACGGCGGGCTTCACCTCGGCCTCGACATCCTGTTCACATCGGGATTTCAACGGCATGTCGTGATCGAAGCCAATGCGTTTGGCGACTTGCTGCCGCGTCTGACGCACGAAGGCCGGGACGTCTACGCCACGGAAGTGGCGGCCGCCCCGGCCTGGTGGTCACAACAGTTGGCGTGACCTAGAGTTCCGGCTCTTCGTCATCCCATTCGCCGAACTCGTCATCGATTTCGTAATCGCGCCAAGACCGTCCGCTTTCACGCTTGTTGCGTCGCGGTGATGGGTTCTTAGACCGAAAATCGGTCTCTTCTTGCGGCTTCTTCTTCTTGACCTGCTTCCGGTCTCCACGACGTTCTCGATCGTCCCAGCCGGTCGGCGCGTCGGCTTGCCCCGGAGGCGGCAAGCTCGGTCTACCTGCCCCTCCTGGGCCACCTCGACCCGGTCCACGCGGGCCTCCTGGTCCACGCGGGCCTCCTGGTCCACGCGGGCCTCCCGGTCCACGCGGGCCTCCCGGTCCACGCGGGCCTCCCGGTCCACGCGGGCCTCGATCCATCGAGCGGGGGCCTCGCGAATCACCACGATACCCGCCACCCGGCCGATCACGGTCGCCACCTGGACGACCTCCAGGACGACCCCGCACCGTCACATCGGGTGGTCCCCCGCGCGAATCCCGGCGAGGGCCCCGCGGCGGACGGTCTCCGCGAGGCGGTCCCCCAGGACCACGGGGGCCCCGTCCTCCACCGCGTGGTCGGTCCTCGGCTTCGTTTACGCGAATGGTACGACCGTCGAGCGTCGCGCCATTCATATTGGACATGGCGTCCTGCGCATCGCTTGGAGTCTCGAAGGTGACAAAACCGAAACCGCGGCTTCGCCCCGTATCTCGATCCAAAATGACCCGTGCTTCGCGAACCGCCCCGAAAGATTCAAATGCGGTTCGCAGAGAATCGTCGGTGGTATCCCAGCTCAGTCCACCAACAAACAGCTTGCTGCCCATGTCCTCACATTCCGCCAGGGTGTTGTCCTGGCAACAGTCCATGCCGAGTGTAGCATGTTCCACCTGGATGAACCGAGAACCCCTTGATCAGACCGAACCGTCGAGGTCAAGGAACCCCAGATAATCTGGCTGCTCTGCGAACTCGTCAAGGGAATTCGGTTGGACGTCGTGAAGACGTTGAGCCTCGGGCGCGAGCGTTGGGGCAAGGGCTTCGATCACGGCAAATGCGACGTCGACCTCGATCAACCTTCGCTGCACTGCATCGGCGAACAGGTCGAGCCAATGTTCGGGCGTCTCGGCAAGCCGACAATCCACCGCAACGTCGGCCACCTTCTCGAGGGGCAACCGCCCCCGCGCATGAAGCACCAAAGCAGCTTGGAACCAGCTTGAAACGGGATGGACCTTTGAGCCCAACCGCGCGAACCGTTTGGGTGCGGTTCCTCGATCGAGTCGGATGAAGATGTCCTCGACCGCATCGGCGCGCTCAATCCGTTCGATCGCGCGAACAGCCTTTTCGATCGCATCGGGGTAGGCGCGGCAGCGCGTGAGGAGTTCTGTCACATCCTCGGCTCCGAGTTCACCAGCCACGACCCCGGCATAGACGGCGTAGATCAGGCCGTCCTTCTCGGAGTCATCGCCAAACCACGTCTCGGTGGTGTCGACCGACAATGCCACACGATCCGCCAGCAGCGTGGGGAGTTTGTACCCGACCTGCGCCCGCAATGCGCGAAACCGACCCCGCCGCAAGTTTCGCAAGTTGTCTTTCAGCGTGAGGCGGTCGAACGTGATGCCGTCGATCGCGAGCTTTTGCTCGATGGCCGGTCGCAGTTGTCGAGGTGAGCCAGAGAGAAAGCGGATTCGCGCTGCCTCATCCGCCGCGAGAAGGCCTCGCGCCAGGGGTGCGGCACCGGGAACGGTGCGCTTTTGACTCGGGCGCTCGACAGCGGCCCGCAGAAGTCCACTCAACGAGTGGATTTCTGTGTCGAGGTAGGTACGATCGAGGTCCCAGCCGAAGATATGCACGGCAGCACACGTAACTCTTTCCCTGCCTCCAAGGATCGAGAGCGGACCGCCGGTTACCGCTCCGTCGTGGATCCCGATCCGTTCTCGAGCCCGCCCCTTGCGCTCGCCCCCGGTGCGACCGCCGCTCTTAGCCGTGCCTTACGCAGGCTCCGACACGATCTCGGCAAGAGCATGTCACTGCAGCTTCGCTTCGCGGGACCCCAGGCTACGGCACAGGAACGATCCTCTGCATTGACCGAAGATCTCTGTCGCACGCGACGGGGCCCTCGGGGGACCCAGAGTGCGTTTGATCTGTACGACGAAGCGCGAACCTGGCTCATCGGAGAGGCCGACCTACCAGGGGTTCCAGGGCAACGTGCCAAGCTCACCGACGATCCGGTGTGGAACGTGATTGACGATGCCTTTCAGCGGCTCCGCCCTCATCGCGAGGCGATCGCCGCGGGAAGCGTCCGTCCTCCGCTACTCGACGAGTTGGTGGCTACCGTGTTCGAGGCCAGCGATGGGTTTCGAAGGCTTGCCCAACGCTATTCCGAGGCCTCACATGGCTGAGATCTTGATTGTCGACGACCAGGACCGGTACGCCGACCTCTGTCGTCGTGCGATGCCCGAACACCACTTTGTCGGCCCTGCACGGAGCTATCGCGACGCGGCGAAGCTGCTTCGCTCGGCGCGCGGACGAGTGGACGCCGTGTTGCTCGATGTCCATTTCGACATCCAGGACGACGAGCTGGTCGAGTTCGCCGACGGCCCTCGGGATCCCGAAGAACTCCGGCGAACCCAGGGCATTGCGATCCTCGCTCGGATCCGTGAATCGTGGCCGGACCTACCGGTGGTGCTCCTGACGAGCCGCGATGAGGTCTCGCTCGACACGCTTCCCGGAGACCAGGAATACACCTACTTCTTCGACGACGAAGCGGTCGATGCCCAGACGTTGCGCGGGCAGATCGAGAGCATCGTCGCCGGTCGAGAAGCGATGTCGGAAGGGCCGGTGTATTGGGGGCGTTCTCCGCGGATGCATCGGTTGAGGCGACGTTTGGCGACCCTTGCTCGCGGCCGACTGCCGGTGGTGCTCCTCGGCCCGACAGGAACGGGCAAAAGCCTGATCGCGCGGCACTTCGTGCATCAACGCTCGGGTCGCTCCGGGCGCTTTGTCGCGGTCGATCTGTCGACGATCCCTTCCGATTTGGGAGCGGCGCACCTCTTTGGCGCCGTGAAAGGCGCTTATACGGGTTCCACCGCGGACCGGATGGGGGCCTTTGAGGCGGCATCGGGGGGCACCTTGTTCCTCGACGAGGTGGGGAACCTGTCGCCTGACGCCCAGAAGATGTTGCTCACCGTGCTTCAGGAGAGCTGCGTGGTTCGTCTGGGAGATCTCCGGGAGCGCGCCGTCGACGTAAAACTCGTGGTGGCGACCAATGAAGATCTGGCGTCTCGCGTAGCGAAGGGCGAGTTCCGGGCCGATCTCTTCATGCGACTGAATCCGGCGGCCGCCATCACCTTGCCTCCACTCGAGGACCGGGGGCTCGAGCTGGGCCACCTGTTGACCTTCTGCCTCGATCAGGCGCTCCAGCGGCCCTATCTGCGAGGGTTGGTCGAGGAATACCGCAGCGCGGCAAACCTCCCCGGCACGCGGGTCACGGTGGTGCCTGGCGGACGAGCCCCGCCATCCGAACCTGGAGTGCTGCACCTCGTGTTCCCGGATCGAACCATGGGCTTGCTTCAGCGCCACCATTGGCCGGGCAACCTGCGAGAATTTTCGATGGTCGCAGAGAATGCGGCCCTCTTCGCCCTTTCGGAACTCACGGCGGTCCCTCCTGGAATGCGCCCGGATGTGGTTCAGGTTCGCCCAAAGCTGGTCCAGGATCTTCTCGCCACCGCCCCCGCAGCCCACCCACCATCGGATGGCGTGCGCATGACCGTGACCTTGCGACCCCAGGAGACGCTCAACAAGGTCGCCGTCGATTGCGAGCGCCAGTATTTCGAGGCCTTGTTTCATGAGCATGACGGCGACTTTGGACGGATGGCCGCCCAGCTCCTTGGCGATGGCGCGCAAGGCCGAAAGATTCAACTCCGGTTCAACCAGCTTGGCCTTCGCGTTCGCGACCTCAAGAAGCGCAGGAATCAGCCATGACGCCATGGTGGCTGGGGTTGGCAGCGCTTGCGGAACCGCCATCGCCCCAAGATGCCCTCAACCCTGTGTTGGCCACGCTGTACGTCGAAGCCCGCGCCGATGAAGCGGCAGGTCGGTACCGTGAAGCCGCCAATGGGTATGCCGTGGTTCTTCGCGGCGATCCGTGGTTCGACAACGCGGTCCTGGACTTGGGCCGCGTCCTCGAACGGTCGGACCGGTATGACGAGGCCATCGAGGTTTATGCCAAGCGTCCCGACGACCCCGATGCAACCGAAGCACGCGCCCGCCTACTGCTCGATCTGGGGGATTTCGATCGGGCTCGAGCCCTCATTCGCGATTTGCGGCAACTTCGGCCCAATCGACCAGACTGGAGGCTCCTCGATGCGCGGGCTCGGGCGCGTACCGATCCGGTCGCCGCCTCCAATCGCCTCGAAGACTATTTGGCGTTCTACGGTACAAGCGTGGACGATCCAGGTTTCGAGATCGCATGGTCCGTGACGCTGGAGGCGCTGCGTCGGGAAGGAGAGCATGCGGTGGCTCGGCAACGGCTCGATGGCTGGATCGCCCGCTTTCCCAAGGCCGAACACACCGAAGGACTCACTCGAGCCCGTCGAGACCTCGACATCGATCGGGCGGCTCGGGCCTTAGCCGCATCGGGCTCCGATGCGTTGTCCTCCGATCAGATCCATCAGTTGACGACCGCGCGGCGCGCCTTCGCAGAGCGCGACTATCCTCGGGCGGCGGCCCTCCTCGAAGAACTCCTCCAAGCGAGTCCTCGATCCGCCGTTGCATGGGCTACCCTCTCCGATGTTCGAGCGGCGCAGGGAGCGCTCACGGCCTCAGTCGAGGCGATCGATGCGGCCATCGAACTGGCTCCACTCGATGCCGACCTTCAGGTTCGTCGTGGCGACCGGCTGCTGGAAGGCTTTGGCGGCCGCCTTGATCCACAAGCCCTCGAGGCCTATCGGCGAGCCGTGGAGCGAAGGCCCACCGATGCGGCCATCTGGCTCGCCAAGGCCTCGGCGGAACGACGGACCGGACACTGGCAACAGGCACTGGCAAGCTACCGAGAAGTGCTTCGCCTCGAGCCACACGGCCCGCTTGCCGACAAAGCTCACCGCGCCATCGAAGGAGCGGTGCGGCCCCTGCCGTCTCCTCCCGAACAGCTTCCCGCCCGAGGACGACCCCCAGGAGTGCCCGAAGCCGCATGGTCGGCCTACTTTCGAGCTTGGGCGTGGCGGGAGTACCGGCCGAGCGACGCCGAGTCCATGGCACTTGAAGAGGCGGAAGAGCGCGCGTGGAATGAGGTGAAGCAGGCCCGCGCCCTCGCGCCTCGCTTTACGCCTGCGATGAACCTCGAAGCGACCCTCCTCGCCGATCGGGGGTCGATCGACGAGGCCATCGCCTTGATTCGAGCGTCGCTCGCGATCGATGCCACCCAGCGCGAGACCTGGTTCACACTCGCACAGGTGCTGGAGGACGAAAACGACCCCGAAGCGGTGACGGCCTATGCCAAAGCTGCGGAACTTGGCCATCCTGAGGCACTATGGCGACGGGCCGAGGCTCAAACCGACGCGCGCCAGTGGTGGGCGGCCCGGGAGACACTGGGCACCTACTTCGCGGCGACGACTCACGGGCCTCGGTACGAAGCGGCCCGCCAGCTCGATGCGGCCTTGGATCGACGGGTTCGCCTTCTCACGGGATTGGGCGGGCTGGGGCTGGGGTTTAGCTTTCTCACCCCGCTCTTCCTCCGTTGGTGGCGCCGATCGGGCGTTGGCCTGCAAGGGTTGGCCGAGCAGGTTCCCCGCGAGACGGCAGCCATCGCCCGCCTGCTGTCTGCGATTCGGCACGAGGTGCTCAAACACCACACTTCCGTCCTGCCAAGCGTCGCCAAGGCCTTGGATCAAGGCGACGACGGACCGGCATCCTGGGTCGCGGACCGCTTGTACGGATCCGACGGCGCGCTGGCCCGGCTTGACCGCTATCTGGCAGAACTCGCGGTGATTGGCAGACGCCACGACACCAGGCTCAACCTTCGCTATCGCGACGCCGACCTCGGCCGACTCATCGATGCGACCCGCCGGTTGCGACGACTCGAGTCCTCGCTTCGCCGGCCCCGAGACCCGGCTCGCCTCGCCGATCGGTTGCGCGCGATCGTCTCCGATCTTCATGACCACGTGTACCCCGCGCTGGGGCGCCGCATCGCGCGACTCTCCACCCGCCGACTCCAAGCCGCGGCCATCGAGCGAGTGGTTGCCGAGGTCGTGGCAGAGCCCGCATTCGTGGGTATCGAAGGGTTGGCCGGAACCGTGGAATGGCCCACGGAACCTGTCTACGTCCAGGTGGACCCTGGCGATTTGGCGGATGTCCTCGGCAACCTGGTGCGGAATGCGTTCGCCGCGAGTTCAACGCTCGAGGACTTCGAACACCGCAGGATTCTGCTTCGAGGAACCATCGAGTCCGATCCCATCACCGGACTCGAACAGATCGCCATTGCCGTGGCCGACCATCATCCCGCCCCCTTGACCACCGCAATGGTCCGTGGCCGGTACATCGCACGAGGGCTTGGGCTCGCCGTGGATCTCACGTCGCGCGCGGGCGGCGCGATCACCGTTGAACCGTGTGATGGCTACGCGAAGGCGGTGGTGGTGCGTCTGCCATCGGTGGAATCCCCAGAGGAGTTCCCGTGATTCGTGTCCTCGTGATCGAAGATGGCACCGAGTACACCGACACGATGCATCGGTTTGTCGCACCTAAGGGATTCGAGTTCGTCCGTGCAGGGTCGGGCGTGGAGGCGCTTGCGGCAGTCCAACGATCGGCGTTCGACGTTCTCTTTCTAGATATGCGGTTCGACCGCGTACCCGACCACGAACTGATTGGCGACCTCACCGCGGCAACCGAGCGGTGCAACGGCGACCCTGTGGCCGGCCTTCGGTTCTTGCAAGATCATCAGGGCACCTACATTCTGGCCGCAATTCGAGAGGCGGGCTCGACCCTGCCCGTCCTCATGTCCTACGACTTCGACAATGAAGGACGCCGATTGGCCCGGCTCGTGGAGCGTTACGGGCCGCTCGAGGCTTGTCGAGATGTGGCGTCACCCGATGAGGTAGCGAACCAACTGCGGCGTCTCGCGCGAAGCTAGGGAGGCGTGGGCCCGTAGTCGTCGTCAAAGCAATACTCCGCCGCTCCGGTGCAATCGATGCTGTACGCCTCGGTCACGAAATCGGAGTAGCACTCAACAAAATCGGCGTCTGGCTCGTTAGCTAGACAGCCTGCGACCAGGTCGTCGAACTCCCCCTGTGTACACTCGTAGGTCGAGTACTCTTGGAGGCAGAAGCAGACGGCCGCGGCCCCAA
>JBCCQY010000119.1:0-28085 GCA_039208735.1 Myxococcota bacterium
CGCCGTAGGCCTGGGTGATCAGGGCCTCAGCGCCGTCGCTGGCCGGGCCGACCACCGCTGAGCCGGTGAAGAAGACCTGGTGCTCGTCGTCTTCTTCCTCGATTTCTTCGGTGATGTCTTCATCTTCGAGGTCGTTGAAGAACGACACGTCGAGGGTGTAGTCCTCGGCATCCGACAGCGTGACATCGTCGATCATGACGTCGCCGGTGTTGTCGGGGTCGGTTGCTTCGAACATGATGGCCGCGCCACCACTCGCGGGGGTGAACGCCAGCGTCAGGGTGGTGATGACCTCGTTCTCTTCTCCGTCCATGGTGTCGCCGCAGGCGATCAGCGTAGCGGCCAGCAGGAAGGTACGCGCAATCATGACAGTCTCCTCTCCTCTCTAGAAACGAACGCCGACCCGAAGACGTAGATCACGTCCCGGAAAGTCGGCGTAATAACGAAGCAAACTCGCGTACTCGCGATAGCGAGTATTGAGCAAGTTGAACCCATCGACCGCCAGCGTCATCACGCGGCGACCAAGGGGGAATTCGGTCTCAAGCGAGGCCGAAAGCAGGACGTAGCCAGGCGGTGGCGGCAGCAGGTCGGCCTCGAGGGGAGGTCCATTTTGCCGCGCCACGCCATCGACGCTGACGGAAAGCTTAGGGCTGCCCACGGTCGGCGGGCGAACGTGCACGGTGGCTCGGCCTCGGTTCGCCGGGATTCCGACAAGGAACTCGCCGGTATCGAGGTCGGTCGCCCGAACGAGGGCCCCCGAGAATTCAAAACCTACCGGGCTGCGAGGGCCGAACTCAAGGACGCCGTCTGCGCCCACGAATGCAGCTGTGATCGGCGTGTACCGGTATTGTGGGATGCTGCCGACGAGCGTGTTGCGAATCGGGCGCTCACGGTCGGGTGCGAAGTAGATGTACTGATTGACTCGGCTCGCAAAGCCCGAGACCTCTCCTTCGAACCATGGAACCTTCACCCCGAGCGTCGCCTGCGCTTGCAGCGTGGTCTCCACCCCGAAGTCGAGGTCGCCAATCGCCCAGACGGGGAACGTCGGTGCGGTGCCGATGAGGTACTGCTCGTCGGCACTGGGCACCCGGCTGGCGGAGGAAAGATCGACCTTGATGGCGAGTTGGTCGTCGAACCCCTGCCAAACCCCGCCAAGACTTGCAGAGGCCGCAGACCAAGAGTCGGGGCAGATCGTGCGGAAGTTTCCGTCTCGGCAGGTCTCCTCAATCCGCGCGTCATCGAGGCGCCCATCGGCCATTTGGCGCGCGAGATCCGGACCGTCGAACAGCGCCGTTCGCCGAACGTGGTCGACCCTCGCGCCCGCTTCGAAGGCCCACTCCGGGCCGGGCTCGATGCGCTCGAACGCATACAGCCCCCCCTGCACGGTCCAGTAGTTGGGGAGCAGCGTGCTGCCATTGTAGAGGTTGGTCTGGGTCAGGCCCTGGATGCCAACCCCCCCCGTCAACGTTGACCCGCCCAGAAACACCGTGGGGTGCTTGGCGACCAAGTCCAAGGAGTTGGTGAACAGGGAAAAATCGAATTCAGGTCCTTCGAACGCGAACTGAATGTTCTCGAATTCCTGTCGCCGGTTGTACTGGAAGGCATAGATGCCTTCGAGGTTGAAGCCCCCGGCGGTGGTGTGTTGGACATGCACCGTGGCTCGGTCGTGCGTGACGTCCTGTTTCGGACGGTCAATGAAGAACCGTTCGCTTGCATTCCACCTTGCGATTTCTTCGGGAAGCGGACCGATTCCAAAGACCTTGGCGGACGACCGGACCCCGTAGAACACGCCCGCCAGCAGCGAATAGTGCGAATAGCTGAACCGGACGCTGGTTTGGTCGGTGCCGTAGCGCATCATGGCGCCGACATTCCAGGTTGTGAGTGCCGTGTTGCCGAGAACGTAGTCCGGAGACCGGGGGCTGCCGGCACGTTTGAAGTTCCCTTCCACGCGAAATGCAAGCCGTTCTTCTTTCGCGGGAACCGCATCGACGCGCAGCGCGGCATAGGCGGACGGCCCGTTCAAGGAACCCGTGACCAACGCCTTGCCTTCGACCCCGGGCGCTCCTCGCAAGGGAGGTGGGTTGACCAGCAGGACACCGCCAATGGCATCGGGCCCGTAGCGCGCACCCGCCGCACCCTTGACCACCCGAATCGACCCCGCCGAAAACGGGTCGACCTCGGGCGCATGGTCGGGACCCCATTTCTGGGACTCGTGGCGAACCCCGTCATGCAGGATGAGGATGCGCCGCTCGGTTTGGCCCCGGATGATGGGTTTGCTGGTGGCCGCATTGCCTCGGCTCACCTCGACGCCAGGGACCGAAGCGACCACCTCGGCTGTGTCTTGGCCGGCGAGACGGTCGAGGTCTTCAGCGCGCAACGTAGTGCTCGCATGCGGGTCGCGTCGGTCTTCGTCCACGCCAACCACCACGATTTCCTGAAGCTCGGGCGGAGCGAAGTGGAACGTCACGACCGCGGTGCCCGCGACGGGAATTCCGCCTCGGGTGGCGGGCGAAAAGGAAAGCTCCTGGGCCGCTCGCGAGGCCTCTTTCCTGAAAATGTCGGGGCTTTCAAGGACGGTTACGTCGGTCACCCGCCCCTGCGTGTCGACCCCTACCTGCACCACGACGTCAGCATGCAGCCCCGACTCGATGGCCTCTTCGGGGTATCGCAGCGTTGCGCCGCCAAGTAGCTCGGGCGGCACGACCGGGGCACGATCTTCGATCTGTAGTCCCCCCGACTCTGGCGCCTTCGCCCAGGCCGGTGCCGCCATCGTGGCAAGGACGACGGACGCCAGCCACGCAATGCGACACCGAGAGGACCAAAGAGCCAAGAGTGTTCCATCAAGAGCGCTGTGGACCATATTGCATTCGAATCGCAATCGCAATTGAGATGCAATAAGCTGGTGGATCGGGTGGTGGCTGGCCTTGACGCCCTCGAGGCTACGCGTGGAAGAGCCTGGGGGACGGGCCTGCCATCCCGGAGAAGACCTGAGCGGGGGAAGGGTCGACCTCGATGACTCGAGGGTTGGACCCCCAACCCGCCGCCCAGTGAACCAGGGGGATGACGAGCCATGACCCTACCCACCGCGAAGACAGATCTGCCGTTTGTCACCACCGATCAGATGCGAGAAGTCGATCGCATCATGATCGAGGACCTTGGCATTACCTTGCTCCAAATGATGGAGAACGCGGGCCGGGGGCTCGCGCGTTTTGCCGCCACAAAAGTGCAGGGCCCGTCCCGCATCGCGGTCCTCGCAGGGTCCGGAGGGAACGGCGGGGGAGCTTTGGTCGCAGGGCGGCGCCTCGCGGGGTGGGGTCACCAGGTCGACGCGTTTGTGACCGGCCCGGCTGCGTCAGCGGGCCCGGCGGCACAGCACCAGCGTGCGATCCTCGAAGCGATGGGCGTACGCGTGACCGAAGGGAGGCCGCAGGAACGCTACGATCTCGTCCTGGACGGAGTCATTGGGTACTCTCTGCTCGGTGCTCCCCGCGGCGCCGCCGCCGACCTGATTCGTTGGGCCAACGACCAGGATGCGCCGGTGGTCAGCCTCGATGTGCCAAGCGGGCTTGATGCAACGACGGGCGAAGCCCCCGGCCCGGTGGTTCGGGCGGTGGCCACGTGCACCCTTGCGCTTCCGAAAACGGGTCTTCGAGCACCAGAAGCGGCAGGGGCGGTGGGTGAGGTGATTCTGATGGACATTGCCGTTCCGTCCAGTGCCTACGCAGCCCCTTCGCTTGGCCTTTCGGTGGAGTCTCCCTTCGAAGCCTCAGACCTTGTCCGCATCGTCATTGCGGTTCCCGGACGATAGGGCCCGGCCATGAAACTCGATTGGACCTTCGACGACCGATTCGTCCGTGAAAACCCTGGTGATCCCGATGACTCGCGCGTGCCTCGCCCGGTGTTCAACGCCGCGTACTCGCGCATCGATCCCGAGCCCATCTCCAACCCGGAACGTCTGGCATGGGTGCCCAAGATGGCCGAGGCCGTTGGGCTCGACCCGAATGTCGAGGCAACCTCGATCGCATCGGTGCTTACCGGCAATGTGCAACTCCCTACGATGAAGCCGTATGCGGCCTGCTACGGGGGACATCAGTTTGGCTCGTGGGCGGGCCAGCTCGGCGATGGGCGAGCCATCACCTTGGGGGAAGCCATTGGCCCAGATGGACAGCGACTTGAGGTGCAGCTGAAGGGAGCTGGACGCACCCCATACTCGCGCGGAGCCGATGGCCGGGCCGTGTTGCGGTCCTCCATCCGGGAGTTCCTTTGCGCGGAAGCCATGCATCACCTTGGCATCCCGACCACGCGCTCTCTTGCGTTGTGCACCACGGGCGAGTCGGTGATGCGCGACATGTTCTACGACGGCCGCGCCGCGCCCGAGCCCGGGGCCATCGTGGCACGGGTGTCTCCGAGCTTCCTTCGGTTTGGGTCGTACCAGATCTTCGCTTCGCGAGATGACGTCAAGACGTTGACGACTTTGGTGCGGCACACCTTGCGGCACCACTTTCCCGACCTCGCCACGGCGTTGCCAAGCGAGGGGCCGATTCCCGAGCCCATTGTCTTGGCGTGGGCATCGGAAGTGGGACGGCGAAGCCAGGCCTTGGCACTCCAGTGGCAGCGGGTGGGCTTTGTGCATGGAGTCTTGAACACCGACAACATGTCGGTCCTCGGCCTCACGATCGACTATGGGCCATACGGTTGGCTCGACGTCTATGACCCAGACTTCACGCCCAATACAACGGATTTGCCGCACCGCCGGTATCGCTATGCTCAGCAACCCTTGGTGGTAATGTGGAATCTGGCGCGGTTTCTCGAGGCCACGGTACCCTTGTTCGACGATCCACAGCCGTTGCAGGGGGTGCTCGATGCCTATCGGGAGTCGATCGGTGATGCCTGGACGGCCATGATGCGGTCGAAGTTGGGGCTGCAGACGGTTCAGGATGAAGATTCGTCCCTCATCGACGCTTGCCTCGAACTCATGGGGGCAGCCGAGACCGACTGGACGCTGTTCTTCCGAGGCCTCGCCGAGGTCTCGATGGCCGAAGGAGTGGATTCGCCGGACCGGATCGCGACGCTACGGCCAGCGTTCTACGCCGAGCCCGATGCGGAACTGGTGGGGCGTTGGAGCGCCTGGGTGGATCGGTATGCCGCACGGGTGCGAGCCGAGGGCGCACCCGCCGATCGAACCGCCAACATGAATCAGGTGAACCCTGCCTTCTTGTTGCGCAACCATCTCGTTCAAGTGGCGATCGACCGGGCCACCGAAGGCGATCTGAGCGAGGTCCATCGCTTGCAGGCCCTTCTGGCCGATCCCTACCGCGTCTCTCCCGATGCGACGCCCTCCGATCTGGGGCGTCAACCCACCTGGGCACGCGACAAACCAGGGTGTGGCATGTTGTCTTGCTCCAGCTGATGCAGGAGGTCGCGCATGCCGTGGGGATGGATGTTGGCCATCGGGCTTGGGTTCGCCCAAGAGGTCCCTGAGTCGTCGGAGCTATCGGTGGCGGTAAGCCCCTTCTCGCCCTTCGTACAGCTCGATGCGGGAGCGGCTCCAAAGGGCTTCTCCATCGATCTGTTCGAAGCGGTGGCCCGGGAAGAGGGCCTTCAGTTCCGGTACGTTCCGTACGCCAATGTCTCCGAGAAGCTCGCGGCGGTCGCATCAGGGCAGGCTGACCTCGCCATCGGAGGAATTTCGGTCACGCTGCAGCGCGAACGAGAGGTCGACTTCACCCTGCCCACGTTTCGCACCGGGCTTGACATTCTGGTGCGCAGTGAATCCGCTTCGGTGCTTTCTTGGGCCGTTCTGGAGCGGGTCTTGACCCCCGCTCGCATGGGGATCGTGTTGGGTTTCCTCCTCCTCATCGTGGTGAGTGGTCACCTCGTGTGGTGGGCGGAACGCGGCAAGGAAGCGTTCGATGATCGCTACGTTCCTGGGGTCTTTGAGGGCATGTACTGGGCGATTGTGACCGCCTCGACGGTCGGCTACGGCGACAAAGCGCCCGTCCGCTGGGCGGGTCGGCTCGTGGCAGCCTTGGTCATCATCGTGAGCCTGCCGATGTTTGCCGTCTTTACGGCCGAACTCACCAGCACCCTGACCGTGGCCAACCTCGAAAGTGGCATTCAGAACGCCGACGACCTCCGGGGCCGTCGGGTTGGCGTGGTGAAAGGGACGACGGGGGAGCGGGCAACAATGGCGCTTGGGGCCGTCGTCGTGCCGTTTTCAGATGCAAGTGCGGCGAAGGCGGCCTTGGTCACGAACAAGGTGGAAGCGGTGGTCCACGACGCCCCCAATCTCGCTGAGTTGGCCACTCGTTTGGTCGATGACGACCAGGTCAACGTGCATTTGCTTGGTGATCTCTTTGAACCGCAACGGTATGGGATGGCGGTGCCCCAGGGGGGCGATCGGCGAGAAGTCCTCAACCGTGGCCTGTTGTCGGTCCAAGAGTCCGGTGAGTGGGAGGCGATCCGTCGACAGTGGTTCGAGGGCGATCTAGGTCGGTGATTGCATGTGGGCTCATGTCGGCTATCATGGCCGGGATCAGAGTTGGAGCAGCTCCATGCGTCGATGGATCAGTCTCGCCCTTCTCGGCCTCATCTCGTGCGACCCGGCCGAACCCCGCGAATGCAAAGAAGAAGAAGAAGTCTTCGTCTTCGTCGATAGCGATGAAGACGGTTGGGGCTCGGAGCCCATTGGTTACCGATGCGATGTTTCACCCGGCGAAGCCCTCAATTCGTTGGACTGTGATGACACCCGCGCGGACGTCAATCCCGATGCCGAAGACGTTTGCGATGAGACCGACAACAACTGCGACGGTCGTATCGATGAAGGCACGCTGAACCGCGCCTACTTCGCCGACTTGGACGGTGACGGATTCGGCGATGCCGAAAACGAGATCGTCACCTGCCTTGACCCGCCCGCCGACTACGTCAGCAATCCAAACGATTGTGATGACGAAAGCGACGAGCGGTTTCCCGGCAACCCTGAGATTTGCAACAACGGTATTGACGAAGATTGCTCGGGCATCGCAGACGACATCATCGAAATCTGCACCGACAGCATCGACAATGACTGTGATGGCTTTCAGGACTGCGCCGATGTCGACTGCAGCCCCACGCCGTTCTGCTGCTCCGATGTGGCTTTGGCTTCCGTGGTACCGACGTCGTATTTCGGCACGACCTTCGGCCAGGGCGATGACCGCGATCCGGGCTGCAGCTTCAGCTTCGCGACCGATGTGGCCCACCGGTTCGTCGCGCCCGAGACGGGAACCTACGTCTTCGACACCTTCGGCTCGTCGTTCGATACGGTGCTTGCGCTCTACGATACCTGCAATGGGGCGTCGATTGCTTGCAACGACGATGCAGGGGGCGGTTCGCAGTCCGAGTTGACCCTCTCCATGACGGCGGGTGAAGTCATCCTCATCTCGGTCGATGGCATCTTCTCGTCCTCGGGCAACTACACGCTCAACGTCGACCGGCAGTAGTCGCCCGAAAGGGTTCCTACATGAGGATCTGACCCGCCGGCTCGCGAGACGGTGGGAGTTCTTCCTGTCCGATCATCTCGAGGATGTCGCGCTGAATGCCCCGCGCCATGGCCGTGATGGGCACATCGTTGGCGAGTCCTTCGAACGGGTTTTCCGACCAGTCGCCAATCTTGTCGGTGGTCAGGAAGACCCATGAAATGAGGGTTGAAAAGGGGACCGACAGCCAAGCGAGGCCGGGTCCCAAGCCGCTGAACTCGTGGAGCAGACCAAACGGCACCAATGCGGTGAACACGATGGCAAACAGCGAGTTCACGGTGGCGTATTGCCTCGGAAAGGGGAAGTTTTTGATGCGCTCAGCTTTGCCCTGTTGCGCCATCAACTCCCTCAAGACCTCCTGAAGCTCCATGTGGGCGAACCCATCGATGACCCCCCAATCGCGAATCTCAGCCAGGTGCCGCGATTGGTTCGCCAGCAGATGGGCCGCGGGGTTGATCTTGCCCAACACTTCGTCGAGTTCGGTTTTGGAGAGGTAGGGGGCGAGCGTCTCGGCAAGGTCCTCGGTGTATTCGGCCACGCTGACCATCTCGCGGTACCGATCGAACTGGCGACCTTGGTGCTCCCATGTGGTGATGCGGCGCAACTGGTAGCGCAGGGCATCGAGCCACGCGGCGTGCCGCAACACTAGCGTCCGCCGAATCTCGAGCAGATCGTTCGCCTCCACCTGGCTGTCCGGCGGCAGGTGGATCGCCGCGACGAGGTCGCGCGCACTGTAAGCCCAGGAACGGCTTGCGTTCACGATGGCGCCCCAAATCTTTCGGGCTTCCCAGAGCCGGTCATAGGACGCGCTGTTTTTGAATCCCAGGTAAAACGCAACGGAGATTGCGATGGCGGAGACGGGCAGCCAAGGCAGTCCCAGTGTCACGGGTGAGTATTGGTCAATGGCGACGATGGACGCGCTGTAGAGGAGCGGGCCCATGATGTTGCCGCTCGACCATTGGAGGGTGGAGCTGACGGTGTAACGACGGCCAATGTGCACGAGGCCCCCTTGGGTAGACGCGAACCGCAGTTCTACAGCCAAAGGCCAGGTGTCGGCCACCCTCGAGACGGGCCGGCACGGGGTTTCGCTTGAATCAGCGCGAGCGAATCGTCCACTTGTCGGCCGAAATGCCCCAGGTGAACGTCGCATCTGCAAGCTGGCGACTGACCTTGAGCGTTTGGATCGATGTGCGGTTTCCCGTGGGGGCCGTCAGATCGATCGTGTACTCGGCGCTCGGGAGTCTCAGCGTTTTGGGGGTCGTGAACGACCCGGGGCGGCCCCGAATCTGAAACCGGGCCCCTACGGGAGTGGACGTGATGTGCACGGGATACAAGCGCGCCTCCACGGCGATGGCCGGTTCGGGGTCGGGCCCTTCTCGGGCGGTTGGGGAAGCCGGCTTCGGCGGGACGGGAGGCGACGCTTCACGCTGTTTAGGTAGATCGACCTTCTTCCTGGGCGTTGGAGAAGGCTTGGGGGTGGGGACAGGCGCCGGGACAGGATCCGGCACGGTCGGAGGGGGCGCTTCCAGGGTCACCGCCGTGGCCTCTGCGGCGGGAGACCACCGTTCGAGCTGGCGCCAAGCGATGCCCAACCCCAAGAGCAGCAGCGAAACACCGGCGAGGCCCACTCCGACAAGGCCCAAAATGGCTGCAACCATCCCCTGCCGACCCCAGGCACGTCCCGTGCGGGCGGGCAGATCGCTCGCTCCCGAATCGTCGAAGGGCGTCGAGGACTCTTCGTGGATCGACTCCCGCAGTGCGGCGGGCGTGGGGGGTGGTCCGGGCCTGGGCCAGTTGCGTTCCTTGCACCATCGGCGAAGCGTCACCCCATCGGACCATTGGGCCACCAAGGCCTCACAGGTGGTCGCGACTTCGGCTGCGGTCGGACGGAGGGCGGGGTCGTGCGACAACATCGTCGCAATGAGATCGGCCACCGGGCCAGGCCGCAGCGCCTGGATTCGCTTTCGATAGTATGCGGCGAACGCTTGTCTATCGATCGCCAGCTTCAGCATTCGCGGGTAGTCCATCTGGTGAAAAAACCGCGTTCCCGTGAAGCCTTCAAAGAATACGCAGCCCAACGCGAACACGTCGGAGGCGGGTCCCAGCGGCAGGTCCGCATCGAATCGTTCGGGAGCGAGGAACGCGAGGGTCCCCACGACCACCTCGGTGCTGGTCTTGGCGTGCCGGTTCATGAGGTCGGACCGTGCGATGCCAAAGTCGAGCAGTTTGACGGTTCCATGAACCCCAATTCGAATGTTCTGGGGCTTGATGTCGCGGTGCACGACCTGCAGCTCGGACCACACTGCGTCCAAGGCGTGAGCCACCTGCTCGATGACCTCGACAAGCGCGCTGCGAGGCAGTCGAGAAGCTCCTCGAAGGCACGCGCTTAGGTCTTCGCCTTCGATATACTCGGTGACGAGGGCCACGCGGCCGTCGATCTCGGCAAGGTCGTGCGCGGCAAGGACGACCGGGTGGCGGAGCCGTGTGAGCAAGTACGCTTCGTCCCGGAGGCGCTTGACGGATTGTCGATCGGGGTCCAAGCCGCGAGTCAGAAGCTTGAGCGCGACCTGCTGATCGAGACCTCCAGGGGTGTGCATCGTTGCAAGGTAGACGTCCCCGAACCCTCCCCGGCCGAGGGTTCCTGTCAGGGTGAAGCGCCGATCGCGCGCATCGGTGAGAACGACGTGTTCGGTCATAGGGTGCGCGGGGTGGCCAGGCCTCGACCGAGCAGAACCGCCGAGGTGGCCCCGAGCCACACCGCCCCGACCACCAACCCATTGTTGACGATGCCGGCGGTGCGACGCGCCCCGACGTCTTGCTCCACCCAACCCGACAACGGCACCGTGATCCCGTACGCTGCCGCCCCAAGGGCTCCGATGACGAGCGCGTGGGTAATGCGGTTACGCCGACGTGATCGAACAGGGGCACCCTCCCCAGACGCGAACCCTGGGGGTGGGTCGAAGGTCAGCACAACATCGCTTGCGGCGGGCAAGTCGATGATGCGGGCATCGTAGATCGCGTTGGGTTCCCGGCCGATTTGAACGAGATGAAGCCCCGGTGCGACCGTGGCCGGCAGCTGCACCATTTCGCCATCGATGGCCGCGAAGGTGCCGGGGGTCAAGGGCTCGATGCGCACCAATCCCGGCGCACCCGCGTTGCCGAGGGCCTGTTGGCGCGTTCGCCTTCCCTCTCCGAAAGCGGGATTCCACGTCGTAGGGGAGGTCCGAAAAGCGGCTCGCAACGCGTCATCGGCCGCCGACGACTCCCCGAAGCCATCGAGCATCACGGACTCAGCGTTCCACAGCCGGGCCAGCACGGCTTGGTCCGCACGTGGGCTGCATCCGAAGGCCTCGACCATTTGCTTCGAGATGGCTTCTGCGTCGTCAAAGCGTGCGTCGAGGACCGCTTTTTCTAGTTGGTCGACCAGGGCAACCGGGTCACAGGTCGCCTGCGCCGTCGCTACGAGCCACCACACCCACATTCGAGGCTCCCGTCGCTCGGGATTCAACCACGCTCTCGCGGGGTCCCGTTCCGGTCAGACCCTACCGCACCACCGATCGCCCGGCTAGCCAGTCGGGCTCGACAAGAAGGCCACCACGTGGTCCACGAACGCGCGAACCTTGGGGTCGAGGTGCTCCCGTTCGGGGTAGACGACCGAAAGCCGGCCCGACATTCCTAAGACATCGTGCAAAATGGGTTGAAGCGTCTCGCGAACGTCGTCGGGCAGGCTCTTGAGGACCTCCTCCGGAACCATGCCAATCCCGTCGCCCCGGATGATCCCGCGCACGATGACCGCCATCTCAGAGGTGGCCAGGCGGCCCGATACCGCAACCCCGCCACCATCGAGCCGCGGCCAGGTGTTGGCGGGGCGGGCTGAGATGGCATCGAAGGTGCGCAGGCATTCGTGATCGGCCAGCTCGCCGAGTGAACGTGGCTGACCTCGTCGCGCGATGTACCGGTCCGATGCCCAAGCGCTCACCCGACTCGATTGGATGTGGCGAGCCACGAGTCCCTGGTCCCGAACGATGCCTCCCCGAACGGCACAGTCGAAGCCCTCGCCAATAAGGTCAACATGCCGTGGGGTGGTGGACAGTTCGAGTTCCACCTCGGGCCAGGCTTCGAGAAACGAAAGAAAGAGGTCTGCGTATCGGGGGTCACCGACGGGAACCGCACTCACCCGAAGGATGCCCCGCGGGATGCCGTCGAGCCGCCGCACCGCCTCCTCGGCTTCCCGAACCTCGTCGAGGATCCTGGATGCTCGCCGGTAAAGCTCGATGCCCGCTGGGCTTGGAGCCAGCTTTCGGGTCGTCCGGTGCACGAGCCGGACCCCCAATCGATCCTCGAGTCGCGACAACCGCCGCGAAAGCGTGGCACGCGGCACGTCGAGGACCCGCGCTGCCGCCGAAACACTGCCTGCGTCGACGATAGCCACGAAGTCCGTCAACCCATCCAGGACATCGCTGGGCAGCGGCTCGTTCATGATTCGTG
The DNA here is from genome assembly GCA_039208735.1 of Myxococcota bacterium. Classification (GTDB taxonomy): domain Bacteria; phylum Myxococcota_A; class UBA796; order UBA796; genus DRPG01. The sequence goes on from JBCCQY010000119.1 coordinate 12,000, forward strand.
ATCCGTGTGGTCAGGTGATGCGCGAATTCACCTACTTGTGGCGCATCTGAGCGAACCGTATCTTGCGGGAAGAACGAGGGGGGAAGGTCCTACAAATGCCTGCCCCACTCTCGGATTCGAGGAGTCGAAGATGGATGGGAAGACCATTGGTTATTGGGTTTCCACTGGACTGTTCGCCCTGGCGCTCGGCGCCTCCGGCGTGGGCTATCTGACGGGCGCGATGAACGAGGCGCTCTTCGCCCTTGGTTACCCGCTGCACTTCATCTACCTGCTGGGGACTTGGAAGGTCCTTGGCGCGATCGCGCTGCTGGTGCCTGCGTTTCCTCGCCTCAAGGAGTGGGCCTACGCAGGGTTCTTCTTCAATCTGACCGGCGCTGCGGTGGCACATCTTGCGGTGGACGGCGTGGGTGAAGCGATTCCGCCGCTCGTATTGCTTGCGATTCTGGGGGTGAGCTACACGTTGCGGCCGGCCCACCTCTCGTTCTCGCCCGCGAGCGACCTTCAGCCCGCGACCAACTGATCGGGGTCGGGGTGGCGCTGGTCGATGTGGCCAAGGGCGGCCCGCAGTGGACCCAGGTGGTGACCATAAGGCCGCCACCGGCCCCGGGACCGCTCGTGGATCGGCTCGAGCACTTCGAGTTGACTTAGGGTGCCTGCGGTGCGGGCCGCTGCCTCCGGCTTCAGCACGTCGGCGTGAAACTCCACCCGCAGGAAGTTGAGGACGCCTCGCAACGTAGGCTCGGGTTCGGCCACCAGTGCGTCGTAGTCCACCGTGTGGAATCTTAAGGGCAGCGTCGCCCGCCAATGCTCAAGCAGTCGATTGGCCTCTCGAATCCACACGCCGATGTGGTCGAGCTGAGTCGCCCAACCGAGGCCTCGACCAAACGGTTGCCGAAAACAAGAGAAGCCAGTGGCCATGGGGTCGCGCTGCATCACCACGACGCGGGCGCCGGGAGCGATTCGAGCCAGCAAGCCGAGATGGAGCAGGTTGCTCGGCATCTTGTCGACGTAGCGAACCGCTTTCTGCTCCGCATCGAGCAGGGAACTGATGTAGCTCTGCAATAGTGGGCGCACGATGGGGCCGGTGAGGCGGGGCAGCGCATCGACCCAGTCCTGCTCGTCCGCGCAGGGAATGGCAAGGGCGACGTCGCGCAGCGCCTCGAGTTCGCCACAGGCGACAATGTCGGGATGGCGGGAGAGGGCCTGCTCAAGGAGGGTGGACCCACTCCGAGGAACGCCGACGACGAGAACGATGCGTTCGTCGAAACGCTTGGGCAAGGCCCCGAAGTCGAACGTCTTGGTCCGCGCAATGAGGTGGTCGATGGCCTGGGTGTGTCGGGTCGGATCGAAGGTCGTGCCGCGGGTTTCATTGGCTTGGGCCCAGGATTGAAAGGCCTCATCGACATCACCCATGGCATCGCACAACTCGGCGCGGGCATGGAGCAACACCAACAATTGCGGCCGCGGAGGGTGAGCTGCGATGGCCCGGTCCAGGGCGGGGCGTGCGATTTCGGGCGATCCGGTCAGGGTGGCCGCCTTGGCGGCCATGGCGATCAGTCGCGCATCGGCCGACTCCGTGGAGAACACCCACGTCAGTCGCGTACGCACTTCATCCGGTTTGCGTTCCTGAAGTTTGAGTTGGGCCCAGGCCGCAAGCGCGCCAGGATGTTCCGGCGCAAGGGCGAGCGCCTGGTCGAGAAACGGCACCGCCTCCGCCCGGTCGCCGCTCAGCAGCAGGCTCGTGCTCAACCGTACGAGGCCTTCGAGGTGATTGGGGTCGCAGGCGAGTGCGCGCCGAAAGCAGGCCACGGGCTCATCACGGACCCCTCGCAGGGCGAGTACATGGCCGAGGGCGACCCAGGTCCCTGCACGGCCGGGAGCGTGTTGGGCGGCTTGGCGTAATGCCGAGGCGGCCTTGTCGAGGTCGTCTCGATCCGCGAACGCGAGCCCCAACACCAACCAACCGAGTCCGTCATCCGGCGCGACCTTCACGACCGGAGCCAACACGGTAATCGCTCGGTCAGGTTGTCCGTTTCGACGAAGGTGATCGGCGTATTGAACCGCTGCCGTCGTGAACGTGGTTCTGAGTTGTCGTTCGTTACCGCTCATGGCTCGGGCCCTCACCTTGCCATCGGCGACCAGGAGCGGCTCTGGATGTTGGTTTCCTGAATTTCTCATTGTGATGATTGAACTTTGGTTGAAGACTCCTGATGTTTTTCACCAAACAAGAGGTGTCGTTGGACCGATGCGTGTTGAACCAAAAGTGCGGATAGGCCTTGTGCAGGCTGGGAGGTCCTGGTCGTGCCCATCAACCGAGCGGACGCGAAGACCGAGCTGTTGCGCTGGCATCGCTGGTCGGTGGTGCTCAGGGCCGAGGGGTTTCAGCAACGAGATGGCGCTTCGCTGATGGCCTCGCTTGAGCGTGCCCTCGAGGGGTCCCCGAACGTGCCGGAGGTTGGTTCAGCCGATGGCGAGTGGATCGAAGGGCCCGACTATGACGGGCACGCTGCAGAAGCGCTGATCGATGGCTTCGCAGAACTCGTGAAGACCCTCATGCGAAGTGGATTGCCGCACGCGGTCCGCCTGGGCCACATCTTCGATGCCATCGAGGTGCTCCCCATGGAACTCATGCGTGTGGGACCCGCTCACGTCGAGCAGGCCTTGCGCGGGCACGCGGAGGCGTTTCCGGAGCTCGTTTCTATGGCCCTGATGTTCCGCTACCGCTTTCGCGGCTGAAGAAGGCTCGGCGCGGTCGGCGCTACAACACGTCGAAGCGGTCGAATTCCATGGTGAATTGGCCGCGTCCTTTGGTGTTGGACCGTAGATCGGAGGCGTAGCCCACCAAGGCTGACAGTCCGCACTCGGCTTCGATGCGCACGATGTCTCCCTCGGGGGATTGCCCTAGGATCTGCGCGCCCCGGGCTTGAAGGTCGCCAAGCGTCTGCCCCATGTTCTGGTCGGGCACGACGACCTCGATCTTCATGATGGGCTGCATGAGCTGGCCCCCTGCTGACACGAGGGCTTCGCGAACCGCACTCGCGGCCGCAATGCGCAGCGCCTGGACGCCCGATGCCGTACCAAACGTGTCGACCCGCACCACCTCGACGTTGACGTCCTCCAACGGGCTTCCTTCGAGAGGGCCGCCGGAAAGCGCGTCGCGCGCACCTTGGGCCACCGCGTCGGCCTGTTCTGCGGTGGGCTGAACGCCCTCTGGGGTCCACCGGGGCTCGCTCTTGACGTGAATCCCCTCGCCCCGACCCGCGGGCTCCACCCGGGCTAAACACGCCGCCTTGAGTTCGAGCGGAGGGGTGCTGTCGATCACGCGATCCACCGACCCCGTGGCTTCCGCCGGGCCAGCGATGGTCTCACGGTGCACGACCCGCGGTTTGCCGAAGCGAACCTCGAGATTGTAATCGGTCTGAAGGCGTTCACGACGCACCTGAAGGTGGAGTTCGCCCATGCCTTTGAGGATCATTTGCCCCGTTTCCGGGTCGTCTTCGAAGCGTAGCGTGGGATCCTCTTCGCAGAGCTTGCCTAGAACGTCACGAAGCTTCTCTTCATCGCTGGCCTTCATGGGCTCCACGGCAAGGCCCAGAACGGGTTCCCGCGCGTCGATGGATTCGAGCTGCAGCGGATGGTCCGGGGGAACCAGCGTGTCGCCGGTCGTCGCCTTCCGGAGCCCCGCGAGAAGCACGATGCGACCGGCTTCCGCTTGCTCGAGGCGCATCTTCTTGTTGGCCTGGACGTCGAACACCCGGGCCACCCGTTCGGTGACGTCGGAATGGCCAATTCGGACCGTATCGCCTGGGGAAAGCCGGCCCCGATAAATTCGGGCGAAGCAGTGCCGACGCCCATCAAACATCTGGACTTTGAACACCAACGCCGCAAGGGGGGCATCCGCGTCCATTTGGACGGTCTCCTGGCTGCCGTCGGGCAAGGTGCCCTCGTCGGCTACGCGCTCGAGGGGGGAGGGCAACAGCTTGTTGACCGCATCGAGCACGGGCTGAACGCCCCAGTTCCGAAGAGCACTGCCCGAAAATGTAGGTCGAACGACCGACTCAAGGGTTAGCCGTCGCAAGACCTGCCACACGTGCGCTTCGGCAGGTTCCTCATCGGCGAGCACGATCTCGGCGAGTTCCTCATCGTGGTCCGCCAACGCCAAGAGCAAGGTCTCGCGGTAGGGGGCAAGCATTTCGACCTCGCCCTCGTTCAGATCGCGTACGTCGACCTCTTGGCCTCGGTCGCCCGAAAACGTGTAGGCCCGCTGCTCAATGCAGTGCAGCACGATGCGCTCTTCGATGACGGGCACCGTTACGGGCACGGGATTGGCGGAAAGCCGGTCACGGACTGTGTCCAGCGCCCGTTCGTAGTCGGCCCCTGGCTTGTCCATCTTGTTGATGAACAGCATGCGAGGCACCTCGTGCTTGTTCGCCTGCCGCCACACCGTTTCGGTTTGGGGTTCCACTCCCCGGACCCCGTCCATGACGATGATCGCGCCATCGAGCACGCGCATGGACCGCTCGACCTCAACGGTGAAGTCGATGTGCCCCGGCGTATCGACGATCTGGATGAGGTGGTCCTTCCAGGGGCACTGCACGACCGCCGCCCCGATGGTGATGCCGTGCTCCTGCTCCTGCGTGTCGAAATCCGTGACCGTGTTGCCGGTATGGACTTCGCCGATCTTGTGGGACGCACCGGTGTAGAACAGCACGCGCTCGGTCAGGGTCGTTTTGCCCGCATCGACATGAGCCGCAATCCCAATGTTGCGCACCCGGTCGAGGGGCACTTTGGGACCCTCTTTATCCTTGGCCATCTCGCTCTCCAGCTGTCGAGCGCGTAACCCTGCCCGATGGGGCCTGTCGCGCCGTATCGTGGCGGCCGGTCGAGACCTACCGCAGCCCCGATCTCCGGCGGATGAACCACGCAAAGGTGGCGGCAATGCACACGATCAAGCCGAGCAAAGGGGCCCGCCAGATGGGAACTTCGCGCACATCCTGGACCATTCGCCCGGCGTCCGGGTCGAGCTTGAGCGACCCAAAGTCTCCTGGCGCATGGTGTACGCCATCGGTGGCGGCGGCAAGCCACACGAGGAACGACGAGTCTGGCGCTACCTCGTCAACCTCCGGATCGCGGGTGGTGACCGCGAATACGGTGTTGGCGTCGCCCACCGCTTTGCCTTCGCGAGCGACCTTCACCGAAACACGATGGGTGCCTGACCGCTCCGCCGGCACTGCGATGACCACCTCACCATCGCGGTTGGTCTGGCCTTGGAACTCGCTCGACTTGCCCTCATTGTTGATGGTGAGCGCCACCTCGGCGTTCGGCATGGGCGCAAAACCCGGATCACGAGCCCGAACCACGATGCGAACGTCTTCTCCGACGGCGTAGTTCTCTCGTGGCGTATCGACGGTCACGCGGGCGGTGGTGGAGTCCTTCATCAGCCATCGGATCGCGTTCTTCCAGAAGCGAAGGTAGGTCTGGTTGCCCCGACCTTCGGCGGCTTCCGACAACGACCACCGCCAGGAGGCATCGACGGTGAGTGCCATGGAGCGCCCCTTCCCGACCTCACGCACGGCTAGCACGGGCAGCGGCTGGCCATCCGTGTCGCGAGCCGTGGGATGCGTGAGGAGTACCGCAGCGTCGGACTTGGCACGTTGGACGACGTTGGTGCCGTCCAGCGGATGAAGTCGGTCCCACCACTGGGCGTTTTCGGTCGGCTCCGCCACGAGCCGGGTGACGGGGTGCCGAGCGCCTTCTTCGGACAGGGCGGGGCGGAACGGAGAGAGGTCCGGCTCGGCATCGAGGCTCGAGATCTCAACCGGAAGGATGTCCGCGAGCGGAGTATCGCCGTAGCCTCCGAGGCCGAACGAGCGGTCGCCGCCGAGCATCACGAGCGCCCCGCCGTCCTTGACGTAGCGCTCCAAGTTGCCGAGCAATCGCGTGCTTCGCCCGCTGAAGTAGGGGCCATAGTCGAAGTTCTGGAAGACCACGACATCGAAGGTCCACAGGTCTTCGTCGAACAGCCGCTCGTACGGGAACTGAATGAGTGACAGCTCATGCTCGCGGTACTGGCTGACGGGGTCGCGTTGGGTTCGCAAGATGAAGAAGGAGACGAGCTGCACACTCGGATCGCCCTTCAAGAACCGACGAAGGAACTTCACATCCCACGAGGGAGCGCCGGCCACTTGCAACACGCGGATGCGATCGCGCACCACCCGGACCACGACGGGCATCGTGTTGTTCGCGGGCACCGCATCGCCTTCGTAGACGGGCGCGGTGACGGCATAGGCGAAGCGGCCGGCCGCTTCCGCCACCACCTCAAAGGTGACCTTGCCCTCCCCAGACTTGTCGAACGTCACCGACGTTTCAGTGATGAGGGCGCCATCTCGCGTCAGCGAGACGGGAATGGTGCGACCTTCGAACCCAATTCCTTGGAGCGACGCTTCGATTTGGAAGGGGGCTCGGATGAACGCGAAGCCGCCGGTGTCGACCGATCGAACGGCGAGGTCCACCACCTCGGTGACCTCTCCGGTTTCGAACACCGTCAGCGGGCCAGGCACCACCGGAGGAGCTGGCTTGTCCTCACGGCGAAACCGCTGGCGCAGCAACCCGCGATCGAGCCCATCGGTCACGACGACCACGCCCGCGAGCTGCTCGCCCGCAACGCGTTCGGACAGGGCTTCGAGGGCGCCTTCGAGGTCGGTGCCCGGCAAGTCGAAGGTCTGGGTCGGGCCTACGACCAGGTCGTCGCCGAAGTGGTAGAAGTCCACAGCATCGTCTGGCGCTTGTCGCTCGATGTGGCGCAGGATGCCGTCGACCGCCGCCGACCGAGGGGCTCCGTTCTCCATCACCGCCATCGAGCGGCTGCTATCGACAAGCACGGCCACACGGCCGGGCTCCTGCCGACCCTCTTCCTCGATCCAGACGGGGCGCGCGATAGCAAAGACAAGGCCGGCCAGTGCGATGGCCAATGCACCAAGCTCGCCCGCCCGCGATGAAAGCGGTCGGGGCCCCACCGAGGCAGCGAGCCAGACGATGAGCGCCGCGACGATGGCGACCACAATCCAAAGTTCGGAAGTCTGCCAGGCGAGGCGACCTCCGGCTGAGAGTGCGCCTCCGAGCAACCAATCGATCATTCGAGACGCCCCTCTTTCATAAGCTGGCGCACGTGGGCCTGATCCTTTTTGTAGTTGGCCGTCAGGCTGTACATCAGCAGGTTGATGGCGAGCTTCACGGCCTCACGGCGCTGGAGTTCACCGCCGGGCACGCAGCTGTGAATGGGGCGGCCGTCGAGCCCGCGGTCCAGCGCACCCGAAAGGTCGTTGCGACAGTAGATCACGGGGGAAAGGTTGCCGACGGTGACCCCCTCGAGGAACCGATGGCGATCGAGACGCCCCAGTGGCCGATCGAGCAGGAAGAACGTTCGATAGATGCTGTGGTCCGAAGGCAGCGGGCTCAATGGCCGCGTGGGAAACAGGCGCGACACCAGGCGACGGGCGGAGGTGTCGAAGCCGCCTTTGTCGGCCCCGGTGGTGTCGTCGATGAGCAGAAAGCCGCCGTACTGTAGGAATCGTTGGAGCTGTTCGAGGCCCTCGCTCTCGACCTTGTCGAAGGTGTCAGCGCCGACCAACACGAGAAACGGATGCTGAAAGAGGGTCGGTTCGTCAGGCTCCACCTGAACCGCGCGCGCGGCACACTCGACCGATGTGGTCTGGATGACCTCGTAAAGAAGCCGCTTCCAGGCGTTTGGTCGAGATAGGGTTCCCGCGCCCAAATCGAGTTCAGCGATGTCGACAAGGGCTGGCTCCCCAAACGCCAGGGCGCGGGATGGCACCAGGCCGAGACTGGCCAGCGCTGTGAGGACGCGTCGGCGGTCGATCATGCGGTCTCCAAAGCACTTTGTCCGGGATCTCGGGAGGAGGACCGTAGCGACCACGCGGCCTGACCCACGAACAGGAGCAGCGCTGCGGCGAGGAACCAGGGAGAAAGGTCGAGTTCGGTGGTCAGTAGGTCCGGAGCGAGGTCGCGTTCGATAGATTCTACCGAACTGGTTCGGCGAACATCACTCTCTTGGGGATCGACATTGACGGCCACGAAGGCAAGTGGTGGCGCGCTCTCGATTTCGAGACGGTAGGCCCCTGCTTCCTCGGGTGTAAACAGCACTTGAGCGCCCTGGATACGGCTGCGTACTGGCCCGTCCGGGCCATGGACGGTCGGCTCGATGGCCAAGTCCGGGAGGGGCACAGAAACGGTCTGGCCGACGGTCCCTTCGAATCGGGCCTGCATCGAACCTGCTTCTCCGCCGAGGTACGAGACCAACCGCTGCACCATGGGCATGAAGACAGACTGTAAAGGGAGATTACTCCAGCCCAAGTCGACGGTCGACGTCCATACCACCACCCGGCCCGTGCCGATGCGTCGTTCGACGAGGGCAGGAAGGCCTGACTCGTAGGACAACAACACATCAACATCGTCGTCGGCGTTCGGGTCGAAGGTCTCAAAGGTGAGCACGGTGTGGCTGCGCACCTCTGAGAACGCGCCCCGGCCGCCCCGGCGGAACGGTGAGAACAGCGGTTCGGCGATGTCAGGCAGCGCGACGGGAACCCCATCCTCACCGCGATCCGCAAGAGACCTAGACTGTCGGAAGGGAGCAGGTAGAATGCTGCCGAGTGCCGCGTTGTAGCGATCGCTCGTGACGTTGTCGCCCCCGGTGAGGACCAGGTTGCCCCCGCCCCGGACGAACTCGGTGAGTCGAGGTCCAAACGGCCGCGGGTCCGGCACGTTGGCCAGGAACACCACGCGATGGACCTCGGGGTCGAGGTCGAGGAGGCCCACCGGAGCCGTCACGTCGATAGAGACCCCCGACCGCAGGCCACCCCAGGGGGCAAGCGCACGTTCGAGGAAGTAAATCTCGGACCGGGTGGGGGTGTCGCCCGGATCGCCATCGACGACAAGCACCCGCGAGGCTCCAATCTTGGGCAGATGGAAGTAGCGCGCGTCGTCGAGTTGAAGGTCTGGGTCATCGCAGCGGACCTCACCGACCCCACCCTGCGCTTCGCGAGGGATGGTGATGCGCTCCTCGGCTTCCCCATCGGGAGGGAGGTCCACGAAGATGGGGATGGAGGCTCCGTCGGGGAGCGTGACTTCGCAGCCCACCTCGGTCGGGTCGGGCCCGAAGTTCGCCACCCGCAAGACGACCTGACCGCCCTCCATGCCATCGCGGTACCGCGCTTGGGTCACGGCGACGTTGCGCGGCGGATCGGCATGGATGTCTTGCGAAAGGATGGCCGAGCGTTGTTCGACGAGTCGGGCAATCTCGGCCGACGCCTCGGGGATCATCCGGGGTCCCGCTTCATCCGAAAACAGCAGCACTTCGCCGGGTTCGCCGCCAAGAAGGCGGCGTGCTTCGAGCAGCGCCTCGCGAAGGTTGGACCCGCCCGACGAGGGTTGAACGGCCTCGATTTGAGCGGCCACCCGCCCATGGTCCGACGTCAGTACGTTGGTGAGTCGCAGTGCGTTGTCGTCGTAGACCACCAGGCCGAGGCCTACGCCTTCGGGAAGCCCTTGCACCACATCGATGGCCCGTTCCCGTGCTCGCTGCAGCAGGGTGGTGCCACCGTCTTGCAACGACATCGACAGCGAGCGGTCGATGACCAGGACGACCTGCCCCGTTCCACCGAACTCAGCGGGGCCGCCGGGGATGGTCCATTGGGGGCCGGCCAGCGCGAGGATGAGGGCCAGCAGAGCCAACACCCGCAAGGCCAGGAGCCACGGGTCTTTGAGGCGTCGTCGCCGGCGGAGTCGCTTGACCACGCGTTCGAGCAGGAGCATGGCTCCAAACGCCTGTCGCGTTCGTGGCGTTTGTCGAGCCAAATGGGCGGCGATCGGTAGGAAGGCCATCACCGCAAGGCCTAAGGCCAACGGAGCGAACCAAGACAGGCTCATCGCGTGCCTCGCAGGTGCCCGCGTTCGTCTTGCACCGCGGCTCGGATGACGCGTTCCAGAGGAACGTCGGTCGACACAGGCAGGTAGCGGCCACCGACCTTCACCACGCCCTGTTCCACCTCGGCTTGGTACTCCTGGGCGACTTGGGTGAACGCCGCCACGGCTCCCTGAGGGTCTACGGCGAGTTCCTCACCGCCTTCGGGGCTGTAAAAGAGCGAGGGAGTCTCGAAATCGAGGCGCAGCTCGCCAGGGTCGTACAGGTGGAAGAACCGAAGGTCCGCGCCACGCCGGGCGAACGCCGAGAGCGCTGGAAGCCAGTGACTCGGTTCTTCCATCCCATCGCTTAGGACGCCCACGAAGCTCCGACGGCGCGTTCGGGCGCCAACGTTGGTGAGGGCCTGGCGAAGGTCGGCTCGGCCTCCTGGCCGCACCAAAGCCAGCTGGAGAAAGAGGTATTGCAGGTGGTTCCGTCCCCCGCGAGGAGGGATGGAGCGATGGGAGATGCCATCGCCGGCCACGATTTCGAGGCCTACGGGCTCGCCGTGACGATGGAGAAAGTAGAGCAAGGAGGCGGCCAACACGAGTGCGTAGCCGGCCTTGCTCGCCCCAAGATCTGGCAACTGGGTCCGACCCTGGCGACCTGTGCCGAGGTCTCCCGACAGATCGACGACGATGGTGCAGGGAAGCTCGGTTTCGGTCTCGAAGCGTTTGACGACAAACCGGTCGGTCCGTCCCCAAACCCGCCAGTCCAGGCCGCGAAGGTCCATTCCCGGCAGATATTCTTGGTAGTCGGCGAATTCGATCGCTTGCCCAACGCGCAACGAGCGGTGCTCGCCTTGAAGCAGCGCGGTGGTGAGGTAGCGGGCTCGCAGGTGGAGATGACGAACCCGAGAAAGAACCTCGGCATCCCAGAGGTTGCGTGGGGTGTCCACGTCGACGACGCCGCTCACCCCACCTCCTCAAGGATCTGGTCGACGACCTTGTCGACGGTCATGCCCGCAGCCTCGGCTTCGAAATTGAGCAATACGCGATGGCGAAGGACAGCCGATGCGACCGAACGCACGTCCTCGGCCGTCGGCACCTCATTTCCACGCAGGGCCGCCCACGCCCGGGCTCCCACCGCCAAGTACTGGCTTGCCCGTGGACCTGCGCCCCATCGGATCCACTTTGTGGCGTCGGTGCGGCTTTCCCCGGGCCGCGTCGCACTTGCGAGCCGCACACAGTACTTCACGACGTCGGGATTGGCAGGCAGGCGGCGCAAGAGCTGCTGCATGGCCACCAAATCTTCGGTCTCGATCACCTTTTCGGCCGATGGCAGGTCACCCACCGTCGTTCGCCGAACGATTTCCTCTTCCTCGTCGGGCGACGGGTAGCCCACGGGAATCGAGAACATGAAGCGGTCCTGCTGGGCTTCGGGAAGGGGGTAGGTGCCCTCTTGCTCAATCGGGTTCTGGGTCGCGAAGACGAGGAAGGGAGCGTCGAGCTTCCAGGTGCGTCCCGACGCGGTCACCGCCCGCTCCTGCATCGCCTGGAGCAGTGCAGCCTGGGTCTTGGGGGGGGTCCGGTTGATCTCATCGGCGAGCAGGAGGTTCGTGAACACCGGCCCCTGCATGAACCGCATCTCGCGTCGCCCGGTGGCCCGATCTTCTTCGAGGACGTCGGTGCCTGTGATGTCGGACGGCATGAGGTCCGGCGTGAACTGAATCCGGCCAAAGTTCACCCCGACGGCTTCGGCGAGCGTCTGGACCAGCAGCGTTTTGGCGAGGCCCGGGACGCCGACGAAAAGGCAGTGTCCGTCCGCAAAGAGGGCCGTGAGCATCAGCTCGACCACCTTTTGCTGGCCCACCACCACCTTGCCGATCGATTCGATCAGCGCGTCGTGGGTGGTCCCGACGCGGTCGAACAGGGTCACATCATCCATTCCGATCACTCCGCGGCCAGCGCGTCCTGCACGGCCTTCTCGATCGCATCCATCGCACGCGGTCCTCCGCCCACGACCACCTCTCGAACTCGGCCTTCCCGATCGACGACCCAGACGGTGGGCAACGCGGTCACGTTGTAGCTTCCGGCCGTGATTCGGTTGGGATCGAGGGCAATCGTGTAGGGCACCGGGGTGGATTTGAGGAAATTCAACACCTTGCCCTTCGGTTCGTCGGTGATGCCGACAATCCGTAGGCCATCGTTGTCGTGGGCTTCGTAGAGTTTCGCCAGTTCAGGCATGGCCTCTCGACAGGGGCCGCACCACGTGGCCCAGAAATCGAGAATGAGCACCTGCCCTTCATACATCGAGGGGCTTTTCAGAGCGCCATCGAGCGCAATCACGTTAAAGTCGGGGGCCTTCTTTCCCACGGCCTCGTCGCGCACCTTCTTCCGCGGTGGGCCCGCGTCTCCGTAGCTTGGAAGCTCGTACGTCCCTTGTTGGTCATGAATGGCCGCACGATCGACGTCGTCGCCGCCTCGACGGCGAATCTGGAGGGCCTTTTCATGCCTCCGAACGCCTTCTTCGTCACCAAGGGCCCGGTAGGCTTCGACGAGAAGCTGTTGCGTTTCGGGGTCGAAGGGGTGGATGGCCGCCGCCTCGGTCAATGCCCGTTGGGCTTTCTGGGCGCGCCCGGCGGAAAGGTGGAGTTCGCCGAGCGTTTTGTGAGACAGGGCGAACTCGGGATAATCGAGGAGGCTACGTTCGAGCACGTTCAAGGCGCCATCCGGCTCGCCAATGGCCAGCTGGGCCTGGGCGATCCGGTTCGAAAGCAGGGGAGACGGCGGCTCATCTTCGGGGATGGCCTTGCGGTACTCCACGAGTGACGCCCGGACGCGGCCTGCCTCACGGAGGATGTCGCCCAGCGTCACGAAGCGAGCCAAGTCCTTCCGTTCCGCGAGCAGCGGGTCGAGGTCGAGGTCGTCGCCGCCATCCAACACGGTGGGCAGCTCTGCGATGGTCCGCCCGGCCAACGGCTGCTGCTTCATCCAGGTCTTGTAGGCCTCCTCGAGTTCATCGAACGTGGCGAACCCCGTCGCCGCGGCCAAGGCATCGCGGGGGTCTCTGTCCTGGGCCACCGCCGGTAGGGTGCGGAGCAGCACGTCTTCGCCGCCGCGGTCAAAACAGAATTGCATCAGGGTGGCGAGCTGGGCGTAGGCAAGCGCGGCCCGCTCTGCGGAAGGCAGCTTGGCCAAGGAAGGGTGCATTTCCTCGAACGATACGAGGTCGTCCGACTCAAGCGCATCCGCCATTAGCCCTTGTTGACGTACGGAAAGCCGAAATCGATCTGACCCGTCGCGCCAACGACCATCGAGGTACTTGGCGATGGCCTCTTGCAGCCACACGGGAGCCCGATCGTTGGTGTGATGGGCCACCACGAGGTGGATGTACTCGTGGGCGATCGTGTCCTGCCAGGAGTAGCCGCGAGGAAGCGCACGGGGGCTGGTGACGAGAAGCTTGCCCCACTTCGCGAGCCCAACGACCCCCGTGGTGTAGACATCTTCCTTCTTGAGGCTACTCGAAGCGATGAAGGAGCGACCATCCGGGTACAGCTCGATGATCGTCCGCCCCGGGGGAGATCCGCCAAGCAGAGGGGAGATGTAGCGATCGGAGGCCTTGGCCGCGGCGATGCCGTCGGGCCACAGCATGGCATCCACGCCGGGCCGAAACCGGAACGTAAATCGTCCGTCGGTTTCTTCGACCCACCCCGCGGTGGCGTACATCGTACGCTCGAAGAGCGGCAGCTCCTCGTACCGGTCAGGGTACCCGAGGTCGACGGCCCGTTTCATGGCAGCATGGGCTTCCGGGTAGCGACCTTGGTGAAAGCGTGTCTGGGCCAGGGCCGCGGCGACTCCGGGATCTTGGCTGTTCTCGGCGTCGAGTTTTGTCAGCACGCTTTCGGCGCAGGCGACATCGATGGCAGCGAGGCACCGGGCCACCCCGATCGGGTAGACCGCGTGGGCGTTGAGCAGGGTGAGCCAGATTCCGATCATTGGTGGACCAGCTCCTCGTAGTAGCGACGTTTCATCGCTCGGTATTCTTCTGGTACCTCACCCTGCATTCCATCCTGGAGGGCTCGGCGATAGGCTTCGGGGGTTCGGAATTCTTCGCGTCCGGGAATCTCGAATTCGCCCGTGCTGATTTCTCCATCTCCGTGGCGATCCGTCTCTTCTTCGCCATCGGTCTGTTCGTCGCCGGGTTCTGACTCGCCAGGGTTCTGTCGAAGCGGCTGGGCCTGTTGCTGGGCTTGGCGACGCGCTTGTTCCAACGATTCGATGGCATCCCGAATGCGCTGGGAAGCCACCCCTTGCGACCCTTCCGCCTGCATCAACTCGCCCTGGCCCAAATCGTCGGACGCGTTTTGCATGCGTTGCCCGGCGTCTTCGAGAGCCTCGTCCATGCCCTGTGGTGTCACGGGGAACTGTTGCGACAATTCCTCGGCCTGCTCGCGTGCCTGTTGGAGTCGGTTGTCGAGGTCGCGTTGGCGGTTCTCCAGGTCCTGGGCCTGTTCACGAGTCTGGGGGCTCGATTGGGGCTGGCTCGACTGCAACTGGTTGAGCAGCTCTTCCATTTCGTTGAGCTGTTGCAGCAGGGCGAGAACTTCGGGCCGCTGAGGACCCGACAACGTGCCATACCGTGAAAGCTCGCGCGAAATGGCCCGCAGCACGTTGTCCCACGCCATGCGCGCCGTTTGAATCGAGACCCGGGCGCCCCTTGGATCGCGCGCGTTGATCGCAGCCGACAGATCGCGGGCTTCCTCGACCCCTGCGGCGGCCCGCTCTTGCTCAAAGAAGGCGCGATTGGCCTCCTTCAAACCATCGAGGTAGGCCTGGGCTCCCTCACGGTGCTCTGCCGCACGTCGTTCGAGTTCCTTCCAGAGTTTTTCGAGTTCATCCTCCGACCCACGGTCCTGTTCTCGGAGCTGTTGGACTTCGGCTTGCAGCTTGCGCTGTTCCTCTTCGATCGACCGCAGCTCGTTCTCTAATTCCGCGGCTTGGTTCTGGCTTTGTTGGCCCTGCTCCATACGCCGCTGCATTTCCTCCTGAATGCCACGGCCCATTTCCTCGACGAGTTCAGACAGACGCTGCATCAGCTCTCGGGCTTCTTCGAGATCCCCTCGGGCGATGGCGTCTCGGATTTCCTCGACGAGAGAGGAGGCTTCGCTTTCTCGACTGTTGAGGAATTCGCGCAACCCGCTTTCGTCGAGCTTGCCCGCGCGCTCGGCAAGGTCCTGCATCATGCGCTGCAACGCATCGAGCTGCGACAGCAATTCGAGTGCTTCTGGCTCTTCTTTTTCGAGCGTACGTTCCATTGCTTCCGCCATCTCGCGGAGTTCCTGGGACTGCTGGACCAACTCGGCCAGGGCCTGGTTGCGTCGCATCCGATGGAAGGCCAGAATGCCGTCCTCCAGCGCCACGATGGCGTTGTCGCGAAGCTCGTCGAGCGTGTCCGAATCCTCGCTTTTGACGGGGCGAGTGGCACCTGGTTCGAAGGAGACTTGGGTGAACCGAACCAGATCGCGGCCGGTATCCACGACGCGTTGGGCGACCGCACGGTCGTGGGTGCTTGCCGAAACCCCGGCGAAGAGGGCCTCGACCCGTTCAACGAAGGGGGCGTAGCGTCCCGCTACCGTTTCTCCCCAATCGGCGAACAGGCCGGCGTTTCCTTGCATGGGCCAGGGCTCCACCAAGAAGTCCGCGAGCAGCGGGATCATAAGTTCGAGCAGCTCTTCTCTTCGCTCGCCCTCGCGAATGCCCACGCCGGTCGGTCCGAGCACGACGAGTTCAACCGCCCGCGATTGGCCAATCTTCGAGCCCGAAACCGTATCGTTGTCCCACGCCATCACCGACATGGACACCCGGTCGCCCGCCTTCAGACCGAGCTGTCGGGGACGAAGGGTCTGGGTCTTGCCGACATCCGCAATGCGACGTTCGGGGCGCGCCAAGATGCGCTCGGTCGGCGTGCCATTGAACGCAAGCACGACCTTTTGAATGCCGAAGTCGTCGCGAGCCTGCCAACGGATGGTGAAGGACTCGTCCACCGCCACTTCGATGACCTCACGCCCTTGGGCATCGAGCATCACCTCCGGCGGCAGATCGGGTGCCACATCGATCGCGAACTCCCGTGACGATTCAGGTTGGCCCTCGCGATAGAGCTGGAGC
>JBCCQY010000120.1:0-27749 GCA_039208735.1 Myxococcota bacterium
ACGCGGCAGTCTGCCGCGAATCCCACCGGAACGCGATCGTCACGTAGTGGCGCGGATCTTCATGGGTCGGAGTGGGCAGAGCTAGACCGGAACGAACCACTGAACACCGGTCTTGGTGTGTCCCTGGTGTGTCCCGATTCGCTGCACTCCAACACCCGACAATCGAGTCGTACGTTCGAAATGCGACTGCGATCCGTCAGGCCCTGGAGGCGCTCGACGGTGACGTGCGCCAAGACCTCAACGACGAACTGCCGACGTGGGATGACGCCGATCGGCCGTAAGCTGGTTGTGAACTGGCCTGGCTGTTCTTGATGGTGGTTCCGAGCGAGGATGTTCGCCGGGGGTGCCATGGCCGAGCTGCCAAAGCCGCATGACGGGATGACGCCGGAGGAGAAGGGCGAGCTGCTCAAACGGTACGTCGCGACTGGGGAAAGGTTTTTTTGGGGCCTCGACTTCAACTACGCGGACCTCACAGGGGCCCACCTCAGTAGGGCCGACCTCAGTAGGGCCGACCTCAGGGGGGCCAACCTCATAGGGGCCGACCTCGGAGGGGCCAACCTCGTAGAAGCCAACCTCAAAGGGGCCGGCTTCTTCGGAGCGAAACTGGCAGGAGCCATAGTTCGGGCCGTCGATCTCGGCACAACGAACCTCCTAAGCGGGGCAGACCTCAGTCGTTTGAACCTCGAAGGCATCACACTTGCTGGAGTCGACCTCACCTCCACACAATTCCGAGGAACGAATCTAAGGAAGGCTGACCTCAGCAATTCAATACTCCGTGACACGAACATGGTAGGGGCTGACCTTCGTGGGACCAACCTGAGCCAAGCGAAGCTTGATCGTGCCAACTTCCGAACTGCTGACCTAAGAGGTGCCAACCTAAGATGGGCCTCCATAAGCGACGTTCGCTGGAATGGGGCGAGGATCGATAGCGCCACACAAGTGAGCAGCGGATGGACCCAAGAATTCATCACGGACTTGCACGATCAAGGCGTGCTTCTTGACAGTCTTCTGCTTGCTCATGTCCTTAGACCAGGCCTCACTCTCTACTTCCGCACTCAGCTTGATGAGCTTGACGAGGCAGCCATTCTGGTCGTCCTGCGCGATTTCAAAGCCAAGTTCCCAGGCTCGGATGTCCGCAAAACTCTATTCGAGAACACAGGTGAACGGGCAAAACTCCGCATTGAATCCAGCAACGAGGACCACCTTGCCATCCTCGCAGAGCTTTTGCAGAACCGAGCGTGGGAACAGTCTTCAGAACCAGCAGATTCTGCTGTGCCCCTTTCGCTGGAGGGACGTGCCTACGCCTGGGCAGGCGACCAACTCTCCGTCATCATGGATCGAACAGGTCGGATGGAGATTTGGCGACAGCAAGACGACAAAGTGGTCCTGGTCCGCACCCTCGAACCCACCACCAGTCCTGCCCGCGAACATGCCAACTTCCTGATCGAGACCTTCGAGAAAGACGAACTCAAGCGCTTCGTGAAGTCCGTGAACGTCCAGCTCGCCGCCAAGGTCAACTGGGATTCGACGATGGAGTCCGTGGCACACGATGTCGTCGAGGCACTTCGACGGACCGGGCTCGACCAAAGGTCGTGGTTCCCGTCACTGCTGCGCGAGCGACCGTTGCTCACAGAGCGTGTTGGGGTTGTCGCCGCACATTACCAGCTGGGGGATGGTCGGTTGGTGTTGCCGGACCATGATGACGACGAGCGCGAATGAACGAACCGCGTTTACATCGGGCGGTGTGAACGGTGGTGTGCCACAATCAACAAGCAAACCTTCGCTCTCCGCCTAGATCTTACTATCACGTGCTAGTCCTCGTTGTCTCGAAATGGCATGATCTAGCTCCCTTTAGCAACACCTCGGCTGGGCTTTCATGAACGAGAAGGGCAAGCGCGCACTCCAACACTTGGACGCAACACACGAGCTCGACCATCAGCGCCAAACGTTATCGGCGAAGCTGCTCTTGGTCCTCTTCCGGCCACGTGAACTCCTGCGGGTGGTGAAAGGGAACCTGTCAGAGATCGTGACGGAGCTTCCATCCGCAGAAGTCGGCATGCCAGATGCCGATTGGATGGATCGGACGGCCGAGATCGTGGTCAGGCATGGCTACTTCGAGGAGATGTGCGCGCTACTCCTGACAATTCGGCCGCGGCGCGAGCACGACATTCGTCAGGTCATCGATGCATGCGTTCCGGAGGATGTGCCCATCGAGCCAATGGAGGATGCGCTTGATGCGCTAGAAGTTACTTCGCGCGCGAAGTATGAACATATGCCACCGACAGCCACAGTTGCGGCAGAAGCACAACGATTGGCAGAGGACGCTGCAGTCCAGCTCATCCAATCGTCGAAGGGGTCCGTGGTTCTTGTCTTCGAAGGTCCACATCGTGCTGTGGAGCGGCTACGACTTGCACTTCTGCACCGCGGAGCCGTTGCTGGAATGCCAATTGAGAAGGTCGGCATACAGGCCATCGAAGCGAAGGGAATGCGAAACATCAAGGCTGCTGGGCTTCATGACCGACTTCACAAGGTTGAACGGGCACTGACCCATAGGCTGTCCGAATATCCGACGTTACGAGACGTACTGGCAAAGGAATTGGATTCTCCAGACCTCGATGCGAGTGCCTTGGCCAAGCAGCTGCTGAAGGCGCATGCCCACGACCTGGTTCGAGC
Organism: Myxococcota bacterium; assembly: GCA_039208735.1. Classification (GTDB taxonomy): domain Bacteria; phylum Myxococcota_A; class UBA796; order UBA796; genus DRPG01. The sequence goes on from JBCCQY010000120.1 coordinate 2,674, forward strand.
GCTCCGTCGCGCCCAGTCCTACCTCAGTGAAGAAGCTCGCAGCCCTCTCTACGGCTTACTGACCGAGTTGTTGCCCTATCTGGTGGACTGGCGGGAGGCGCAGCTACGGATGCGCGAGTATGCCGTTGACGAAAACCTGATCGAAACCGAGGCGCTCGAGTGGGAGCTTCCGCTTTGGAAGGAAGCATCCGTGGAGCTGCTGCTGGCCGGTGCAGATGAACGGCCCCCCACGTTCGAGATTGATGGTGGCGTTCGGGTTCGTGGCAAGGCCTGCCTGTTGTTGCCCACCCTCGACCACCTGGCCGACATCAGGAGGCTGTCTTCCGAAGAGATGATGCTCATGGTGGTGGACGCACTGCAGTTGGCCCACGACGAGTGGCGAATTGCCGAACACCCTCGAGAGGAGGACCGGATTGCCATTGCCCGAGATCTGCTTGACGACGCTCGACAAGGCCCACGCCAGGAATGGCCCTATCTGGTGATTGTCGACAGCCTCCTTGGCGCAATGGCGGAAGAGGTGTGGGGTTTGATCGGTAAAGGCCTCGATGATGCCGGGTTGCGAATGCGGCGGATGCGACTCACGGGGCGACCGGCGCGGTATGAGAGAAACCTTGAGATGCTCATCCGAGATCTGAAGCGCAGCCAGACAGGCGAATTAGGGGTTCGATAAGTCTCCACCTGGAGGACCCATCGATCACAACAGTCACAGTTTTGCTCTTCGGCGACTGCCTAACTGCCATCTCAACCCAGCGAAAGACAACCCTTGCATCCTGCGTCTTGATGGGAACACAGTAGAGCGTTTCGTCAGGGACACAAGCTCGGGGTGCTGCTCCAGTCTCCGATCAAGCGGCTTCCCAGACCGCTCCTCCGCAGAGGTGCCAGGTCTCGGGAGACGACCGGCACGGGACAGGCCTTTGAGCTGTGGTCGGAGCGTTTGGGGCTGATGGCACGTCCCATTGGCGGGGAGATGCCGTGGTTGAACTCCACGAGCCGCAGGTGACGATCCCACCGAGCAAGTCGAATTGATCTAGGCATCGCCTCGCTCTTTGGCCGGTGTGAATTCTGTGAACGCTCCATGTTTGCCAAGCGATGCATTTGCGTTTGAGCATGGAGGCAGAGCGGGAGGCGACGATGGCATCACGGGCGTTGGCGCTCTCTGAGCTACTCGGCAAACTCTTCGACGATTCCAAGAGTGCTGACTTGCTGCGGTGGACCACAATTCTCGAGGATCGGACTCAACCTGACCTCCGAGGCCTTGTCAAGGCTGTGCGGTGGTCGGCCCCGATGGCCCAGGTGACGTTTGAGCTAAGCCACAGGCTCGAAGAGCGAGGGACACTGGAACTCCCCCACATTGAAACGGTGCACAGGCTGCTCGTCGAAGCCTTCCCGCTGAGAAAGGACGAAATCGCAACCACTCTCGGTTTTCATCCAGAGGCGTCATCGACGGGCGCTCGAGATGCGAACGCACCCGAGCCAAAGCGTCAGCAAACCGTGCCCTCGCCTCCCTCGGTCGCGGTTGGCGCCAGGAGCGAGCAGGGTGAGGTCATCGAGATCGGCGCTGCGACAGCCATCGCGAAGCACTGGTTGCTTACATGTCGACTTCCTCAAGATGCGAATGCCGTCGTCGTGCGCATCGAGGAAGAATGGTGGCCGATGGCCGAGAGGGTCGACCATCCCGACCCCACGTTCGATGTCGCCTTGTTGCGCTCGGAGTCGCCGCTACCGGGGCCCGTCGTCGACATGGCGGCGGTGGGCAAGTCGGTGTCGTTGTCGGTGCCCAAAGGAGCCAAGCCGGGCCAAGGCCTGTTTGCCGACGGTCGCCTGGTGGGCGTGTGCACGGGTGAGGACCCACCCGTGGCCCTCCCGCTCGCCCAGGTGGAAGCTTGGGTATTGCAGAAGGCCGCTGGGTTCTGTGACCGGTTGAAAGTGGTGCAGCGGACGCTGGAGCAGGCGCTCGGTGCGCATCCGGGTGTTCGGGAACGCTTAGCCAAATCCCTCGGCGTTCCTGCGGATGCTCCGAAACTGGCCGAACGACTGCCGCAGCATCATGCCGACGTATTGGCGGAAGCGCTGTTGCAGGAGGTCCTCCGCACCTCTGAGAGCGACGTACCGCTGCGAACGGCGCTGTGGACCGTGCTGCGTGCACTGTTGCCCTATGTGGTCGATTGGCGGGCGGCGCAGGTGCGAATGCGCGAGCACGAACTGGATGCTGAGGTCGTGGACGCCGATGCGCTCACGTGGGAGCTTCCGCTCATCAAGGAGGCGTCGGCGGAGCTCCTTCTTGCGGGCGTCGACGAGCGCGATCCGCAGTTCGAGGTCGACCGAGGCCGGCCTCGAGGCGCGACGTCCTTGCCGCTTTCGACACTCGAGCACGTGAGTGGCATCGTCAACGTGGAGAACCAGGACCACATCACGGACATCGTGCTCGAGGACCTCGGCAATGCCATGGTCGAAGACCTCAACCTGACGATGGGCTTGAACCTCGACGACCTCTCTGACGTGAAAGACCAGCGCGAGGAAGCGGCAGGACTCCTTGCCGACATTCGGCGGTTCCGGCGGGACCGCCTGCCCTACATCGTGATGGTGGACCGGCACCTGCGAAGGGACGAAGAGCCTGACCAGCTGTGGGAGCTGTTGAACCAGGCCTTGGACCGAGCGAACCTCGGTATTCGGCGCATGCGGCTTACCGGCAGGCCGCAGCCCTACGAGCGGCGCTTCGAGCAAATGGTGTCCGAGTTGAAGCCCTGGGAAGACCCCGACGGAGGTGACGCATGACGGCAACCCAGACAACCGGCCTGCTCCAACGGGCGGCCGGTGACCGTGACGTGCTGTCGAGCGTTCGGGTGGTTCCGGGAGAGACCCCGACCCACATCTGGGAAGCGAACCACATCTTGGCGGTCGAGATGGGGCTGGCCACGGGCCGAGCCTTGTTGGTGAGAGGCGCGCCTGGGACCGGCAAGACGCAACTCGCCAAAGCGGCTGCGCACGCCTTGGGCGCTGCGTTGGTGCCGTATACGGTCGATGCCCACACCGAGCCGCGCGACCTGAAATACCACGTGGACCACGTCGCCCGGTTGGCCCGGGCCCAGGCGATGGCGGCAATGGCGCCACAATCGGTATCGAGAGAAGGTGCGCCCGCAAGTTCGTCTGGTCGCGACCCGCTCGAGCCTTCGCAGTTTGTCCACCCAGGTCCATTGTGGTGGGGCTTCAACCCCGTCTCGGCTCGCGAGCAGGCCCAGAATACGGGCCTGGACCCCAAAGGATGCGCGGTGCCTCCAGGGGCCGAGGCCGGGGGGCGGGTGTTGCTCCTCGACGAAATCGACAAGGCCGACCCCACTGTCCCGAATAGTCTCCTCGATGCGCTTGGCTACGACGTGTTCGATGTGCCTATTCCTGGGTGTCCTCCGCGCGTCGAGCGAGCTGAGGGCCGACTGTTGGTGGTGATTACGACCAACGAGGAGCGCTCGCTGCCCGATGCGTTCCTCCGCCGTTGCCTGGTCCTCGAACTCGAACCTCCTTCGAGCGTCGACGAGCTGGTGGAACGTGGCGCCGCACATTTCGCCGCGTTGGCGCTGCCGATTCTCGAGGAAGCCGCCCATCAGCTGATGGCAGACCAGGCGGAGGCTCGCAGGCAGGGCAGCTACGTTCCCGGGCTTGCCGAATACCTGGACTTGTTGCGGGCCTTGGTCTCGATGTGTGGCGAGGACGACACCCGACAGCGAGCGCTGCTCGAGCAGGCCGCGCGTTTCGTGTTCCGCAAGGAGCGTCGAGGGGCTCGCGGAGCAACCCGATGAGGGGGCAGCGTGCCGATCTGCTTCGTTTGCTTGGGACCTGGAAAGACCGTCCCTGGTCGGACCGAGTCGGTGCGGCGACACGGCTTGGATTCGAAGCATCCGACGAAGGGGGGCTCGAGTCGGACGAGTCTCCACCGGAGTCGCTCGCTGACGTCGGGCCGCCGGAGCCTTCGCCAGAACCCGAACCGGCCCTCGTCCCCCCGGAACTCGAACCCGTTCCGCTGTGGCGCATCGAGACGGCGGAGCCCATCGCCCCCGCTCCCACCCTTCCGCCTTGCGAGAGTGGACTTCGAGCTGAGGACCTCTCCCCAGGCCGCTCGCTGAGGGACCTTCCCGATACGCCCGAGGTCACTCCTTGGTCGCGGCTCGAACCTCGACTCGCAGCCATCGTTCGAAGCGATGCCCCATCGCATACGGTGGACCTGCGGAAGGTGGTGGCGCGGTTGGCAAAGGGTGAGGTGCTGGATCGACTTCCGCGGGCCACTCGGCACCGGTGGCCGCATCGGCTTCATGTCGTACTCGACCGCCGAAGCCCCTTTGTCACGCTGTATGCCGACCAAATTCGGGTCTTGCGGCAGCTGGCCAAGCGGTGCAGCCAGGTGACCGTGGGACGTGGCTTCCCTCCGCCGCTGCCACCCCACGCAACCTTGTTGGTCGTCGGTGATGCGAATGCGCTGCGGTCACGACCGTACTGGCGCCGACGTGCGGCCCAGCTTGGCCGCGTCGGGGTCCGCCTAGCCGCATTGGTGGCCGACGCTCGACCCCTGAGGGACACCTTTTGGCACGCGACGACTTGGGAGCGGCGTCCCGCGGTCACCGAGCCCGAGGTGCAGCGGTCTCGAGTCCGACGGTTACTGCGTCTTGGTTCGGTAACCCCCTTGCTGCAGCCGGGTCTGCTGCGCGCCCTTCGTCTGCTCCTGCCCGCCGACGAGGCCGACTTGCAAACTGAGCTGCAAGCTCTTGCCGACCCTACGCTGGTGCGTGAGGTCGACCACCAAGCGGTGGTCATCGAGCCCGCCCTGGTTGAGGAACTCCGAGAAGAGTTCGAGAAGCAAGTCCCTGCCGACCTCCAACATCGGGTTTGGCAGACCATTGCTGCGTGGCACGAGGCGCTCCCGGTCGAAGTCGGCGTGTTCGACCACCTTGTGCGCCGGGGACTTGAGGGGCCGACCGAGGGAGCGGCATCGGCGTCGGCACTGGACTTCGTGCGGCGGCTCCAGCGGACGATTGGCTCTGGGCAAGGGGGCGCAGGATGGCGGCGGGTGGCCCGAGGCTTCCTCCGACATCTGCCTGTTCCACCGAACCGCGTGGACCCGCAGCTCGAACAGGTGTTGGGGGGACTTTCCGATGTGCTCGGCGGTGAGGCGAATGCAACCCCAGTCGCGCACCCCGTCGTCCAGGTCGGTTCCGAACTGCGGGTGGGGCAGACTTCAGGCAGCATTGTGGGGACGTTGTACAGCGCATCAATGGTTGTCGTGGAACGCCCCGGGTCGAGGGCACGACAACGCGTGACACCCGGACTTCGCATTCCCTTGCCCTCAACTGTTGAGCAACGACCCGAATGGGCGGTTGCAAGCGGTCGAGATCGGTTCGGGCGCTGGGCTGAGGCTGAAGTCGAGGGCGTACGGTTCCGTATGCGGTGGGTCCCACCAGGCAGGTTCCTCATGGGCTCTCCGCCGTCTGAACCCGATCGGTTCAACGATGAGAGGCTACACGAGGTCGAAATCACGCGAGGCTATTGGCTGGCCGCAATGCCCGTGACGCAAGCTTTGTGGCGCGCCGTCATGCAGACGAACCCAAGCAAGTTCGAGGGCGACGAGCGGCCAGTCGAGCAAGTGTCTTGGCACGAAGCTCGGGAATTCTGCCAACGGTTGACAGCGAAGTTGCCGGGGCTGGGGTCCCGGTTGCCGACCGAAGCGGAGTGGGAAAAGGCGGCGCGGTCAGGTCGCACCGACCGGGGTTGGGCGACCGAAGAAGAACTGCGGGAGATTGCTTGGTTCGAAGACAACAGCGATATGCAGACGCATCCGGTAGCGCAGAAACAGCCGAATGCCGGTGGGTTCCACGACATGCTCGGCAATGTGTATGAGTGGTGCCTGGATGCCGTACACAGCTTTGCTGAGCCTTTGCCTGACGCGTACGCATCCGATCCGCTTGGCACGAGCGGCTCGCGCCGAGTGTTTCGTGGCGGGTCGTGGAACGCCCGCGCGAGGCGCGTCCGCGCGGCCTACCGCTACGCGAACGAGCCTGGCAATCGCTACGCCTACCTTGGGTTTCGTGTGGCCGGAGGTCCTGCGCCAGGGGGCGGAGCCCCAGGACCGGGGCGGGACGCACCGGGACCCGAGCGCGAGGGGACCGAGCCCAGTCCCGATGCTGACGTTGTTCCCGAGGTTGAGCGTCCCCAACCGCCAACGCGAACTCGCATCACCCTTCGGAGCCGATTCCAGCGACTCACGGTAGCTCCCTGGTTTCGTGAGCCTTGGGTGACCGCTGCAGGGCGCGATCGATTCGGCTTGTGGTCCGAAGTCGACGTACAGGGCGTGCGGTTCCGAATGCGGTGGATTCCACCAGGTCGGTTCATGATGGGCTCGCCGCCGAGTGAAGCCGGCCGGTACGACGACGAGACCCTGCACCCGGTCCACCTCACGCGCGGTTACTGGCTGGGCGAGACCCCGGTGACCCAGGACCTCTGGCAGGCCCTTATGGGAACCAACCCGAGCCGGTTTGTGAGCCCGGGTCGGCCCGTCGAACAAGTGAGCTGGGAAGAGGCGATGGCGTTCTGCAAGGCGCTGGGCGAAGCGGCTCCAGGCTTGTCACCACGGCTACCCACCGAAGCGGAATGGGAACATGCCTGTCGAGCAGGCACCGAGACGACGACGTGGGTAGGGGACCTCGAGTTGTTGGGCAGGCGGAACGCACCGTTGCTCGACGCCATCGCTTGGTACAGCGGGAACAGCGGTGTGGAGTTCGACCTGGACGATGGGTACCACACTTCGATGTGGTTCGAAGCGCAGTACGACCACACGCGAGCAGGTACGCATCCGGTGCGTACACGCCAGGCGAATCCGTGGGGGCTATACGACATGTTGGGCAATGTGTACGAGTGGTGCTTGGACCAGGTCGAAAGCAGCAGAAGCCCACTTCCTGCAGAAACCCAAACAGACCCGTTGAGTCTAAGCGGCTCGAGCCGGGTGATTCGTGGCGGGTCGTGGCGCGCCCTCGCGAGGAGCGTACGCGCTGCGGCACGCCGGGCGTACGCTCCTGGCGTTCGCTATGATCGCCTCGGGTTTCGTGTGGCCGGAGGTCCTGCGCCAAGTGGCGGAGCCCAAGTTGCGGGCCGGGACGGCGCAGTGCAGTTCCGAGCGGAGCGAGGTGGCCCGGAGGGCAGGCCGAAACCCAATTTCGAGGACCCCCAATGAGGCTCCACTTCATTTGCGTCCCCGTATTTGACGATGGTAAGGCGCAGGCCGAACTCAACCGGTTCCTGGCAACCCATCGCGTCGTGGCGGTCGACCGCCAGCTCCTTGCGTTCCGGGCCGTTTGTGCGTCATACGCCGACCAGCCATGACCCATCCGCTTGCGCGAGGTGCGCCACCGCTTTGGGCGTCCGAATGGGGAGAAGACGGCTTCGGACCCTTTGTCGCCTTTGAGGTCGAAGGCGTGGTCCAGCGGATGCGGTGGATTCGCAAGGGCACGTTCTGGATGGGTTCCCCCGACGAGGAGAGCGGCCGTCGAGATGACGAAGCGCGTCATCTCGTCACCCTCCCTCGTGGATTCTGGCTCGCCGACACGCCAGTCACTCAGGCGCTTTGGGAGACGGTTATGGGCGATAATCCGAGCCGGTTTCGCTTGCCATTGCGACCGGTAGAGCAGGTGAACTGTGAAGAGGCTCAAGCCTTTTGTAAGGCTCTGGATACCCGTGTTCCGGGACTGAACCCACGGCTGCCGACCGAGGCGGAATGGGAACGCGCGTGTCGAGCGGGCACTGAAACGGCGACGTGGATCGGAGACCTTGAGCTTCTCGGCGAGCGAAACGCCCCTTTGCTCGATTCCATTGCTTGGTACGGCGGGAATAGTGGTGTGAACTTCGACCTCGAGGAGGGGCACGACAGTGCGAGGTGGGACGAAACGCAGTACGCGCACAAGAAAGCAGGCACGCGCAAGGTAGCCCTGAAGGACGCGAACCCGTGGGGGCTGTACGACATGCTTGGCAACGTCTACGAGTGGTGTGCGGACGTCTACGAACGACAACTACACACTGGACGTAGACGATTCTCCGTGTACACGGACAATATCGAAGGCTCGCTCCGAGTGATTCGTGGTGGGTCGTGGCTCAGCCTCGCGGGGAGCGTGCGTGCAGCGTACCGCGACGCGTTCGAGACTGGATTTCGACGCACTAACCTTGGATTTCGTGTTGCTGGAGGTCCTGCGCCAATTGGCGGAGCCCAGGAGGCGGAGCCGACGAAGAGGTCGGGGGACCCGACCAAGGGGTGACGCGACGTCGGAGACGGCGAGGAGCCTGCGCTGAGGCCGTGCTCGCACACCGAGGTCCAGCCGCAACAACGGACTCATGGCGGCGCGAATAACGGAGATGTCGACCTGCTTCGGGGTCTTGTCGGCATGAGGATCGGTGATGCTCGTGAGCGTTGGCGATCGTCCCGCACGACTCACTTTGTCGGAACTGCTTTCGTTCACACCCCCGTGAATTCGTACGACCTCGCGCTGTGGGCTTCGTCGCTCGACTACACGCCAGGTTTGTGAACTGGTTCACGGAAATGGGAAGTGGCAAGCTCTGGGCGTACCGGGGTTGGCATGTTCGTAGCTCTGTTCTTGTCGATGGGCGTTGGAAGTGACGCCGCAGCGCACCCTGGTGGTCTCGATCGCTATGGCTGCCATAACAACCGTCGTACCGGAGGCTACCACTGCCACAGGGCGCAACCGAGCCGTGCCCCTGTGGCTCGCCCGAGGCCACGTCCAAAGCAGCAACCCTTGCTTCAGCCTGACCCGGTGCCGAAACCCATCCTCGCGGGCCAAAGAGACGGCTGCAAGTACCGCGTGGGGAAAGGAGATACCTTCGCCGTGATCGCGAAGGAACATCAGCTCTCGGTGAACGAGCTTGAGGGATTGAATACCGATATCAAGGATATCAACTCACTCGAAGTCGGTGACTGGCTGGTCACAGACGAGCGGTGCATCAGCAAGGCAAACCCCCCACCGAGCCAATCCTCCACGTCAGGTCCCAAGACGTCGTCAGGGCGAACAGATGGCAGTGGGCTTCTCGGGTGCTCCTGCTGTGGCCTGATGACCTTTGGCTTCCTGGGCGTCCCGCTTCTCTTCTCGTTGGCGTTGGTAGGACGAAGGAAGAGGCGCCGGTTGGCCAAAGAAGAGCTTGAAAAGCTGGCACTTCAACTCCAGAACCTCGTCGGCCGACAAGACCCGGATTTGGCGAAGGATGGAACCAAACGCCCGTTGAACATATGCCTCTCTTGCCACGAAACGTGGTTCCCGAGAGGACAGGATCGATCCGAGAGTTGCGGCTCGTGCGGTTCGCAGATGGTGGTCTACGCAACCCCGACGGTGAAGCAGAACCTACCGGAAATTCAACGCATTTGGCGCGAGATGCGACAACTCGCGGATCGGAATTCCGGTCTTCGAGCATCGGTGCAGCTTGACGAAGTTTAAACCTTCTCATTCCGAATATGCCTTCACAAGGAAGACCCCACGATGCGCATTCTGAGTGTTTCCCTTCCTGCAGGTTTGATGCTGTCGAACTCATCGCTTGCTCAAGAACCCAGCTTTGTTGGCACATGGAACATCGTGGTCCAAGTTGAGCAGTCCTCATGCAAGAATCTTGTAGGTACCGAAGTCCCCTTCCAATGGAACATTGGCCGGGCGGCAGACGGCACCTACTTCGTGGGCAAGAAGGAGGTCGCCGACAAGAGAACGCAATTGCCGTACACCGGTCGTGCGAAGGACGGCGTGCTGACCCTTCGTGGTGGACAAGTGGAGCTTGTCTACAGCCAGCACCTGGTGTCCCTTCCAATGGTGTTCGAACTTGAGAAGAAGGGTGAACGGCTATCGGGTCGAGTCATCGGATCGATGAAGCCTGATTCTCGGAAGGTCAATGGTGCAACCTTGCATCCGGTTTGCGCCATCACCGGTCGTGTCACGTCGCGCTGACGTGTGTACGCACAGCCAACCAGGCCAACAGCGCACCAGCGAAAGCGTGAGGATCTTTACCGGTTCACAGGCCTGTGAATCATCCGGAGTAAGCGTAATCGATGTGTTCACAACCTGACGGTTGCCGAGCCCGAACCCGACCAAGCGCTCAGGTGTAGGCTCTCGCCTGCACAAGGCTTGGGAGTGGCGGTGGCTGAAATCGCCGAAAAAGTGAAGTTCTGGGAGGAGCAGCAGCAGATCAACGACCTGCTCATCCCGCGCGTCGTGCAGGCCACCAAGACGGTCGAGACCGTTGCAGGCCAGGTGACCGCGTTGACGGAACGCGTCGTTGCGCAACAAGCAGAGCTGGCAGAGGCGACGAAGCGAGTTCGGCGGCTTGAGCGGTGGTGCCTGGCGGCATCGGTTGTCGCCGTCGTGGCCTGCGTGGCGGCGGTCGGGGCATCGCTTTTAGCGACAGGAGTGCTGTGATGGGTTCGTTCGACGAGCAGATCCACGCCCTGCAAGTGCTTGGCCCCGTAGCGCCAATACCGCGCGACGAAATTCGTCAGCGGCTCGCGGAGACCATGGCATCGCACGTCGCTGTGGGTACCGCCGTCGCCATCGAGGCTGCGCTCCTGTCCGTGACGAGGAGCACGGGTCCGACAGCCGATGTGCTCGCCGCGTTCAAAGACGCCTACCCCAAGCTGGCTGAACGCGTAACGGCATCGGAGCATTTCACCACCCTTTTCCGCAAAGGTCCTTCCCATGTGAACGGCTTCGTGCACGGCCTGCGCGGCAAGCTGTTCGAGGAGAAGCTCCCCGACGTTCTTGAGGATGCCATTCCGGGTTCGCACTCCTGGGAGTTGGCGGAAGACCCCACTCAGCCGTTCTGGGACCTGAAGGGGATCGGGGCGGATGGGAAGGAAATCTTCGTCCAAGCGAAGGCGCGCGTGGCCGCCTCTGCTGGCGACGTGATCGAGTCGATGGAGGCGGATGGTGCAGTCGAGCTGTTCGCGGTCACCAAGGAGCTTGGCGAAGCGATCACGGCCCTGCGGCCGGATCTCGCCGGCCGTATCGTGGACGGCGAGTTCACGAATGCCGAGCTGGACGACGAGACCTTCGACTCGCTCGAGTCGCTCACCCAGCACCTGAATGTCGATGTGCCCGACGCCGTCACGGACATGCTGCCCTACATCGGCGACGTGGTGTTGGGCCTACGGCTCCTACTCGATGTGGCGCAGAACGAGCGGGCGTTGGCCACAATGAAGCGTGGCGACAAGGTTCGGCTTCACGGTGTACGTGCTGCGGCGCTTCTTGCAAGGTTCGGTGTGACTACCGTTTGCACCACGGTTGGTGGTGCGGTCGGGGCGGGTGCGGGAACCGTGATTCCAGGTCCAGGCAACGCGATCGGGGCACTGGGTGGCGTGGTCGCCGGTGCGCTGGGGGCGGGTCAGCTGAACAAGCATGTGCAGCCACGTCTGCTTGAGCTTGGGATGAAGCTCGCGAATGTCTCGGCGGATGAGATGTTCTACCACCGGAACAAGAACTCGATCGACGGGATTGGGGAGCGGCTCCGGGAGCAACGCGATGAGGCGAGCCGCAGAGTGGCATGAGCTTGAAGCCCACCACTGCCGTTCCGGCAGATACAGAACCTGTGGTGTCTTGGAGGACGATGCGTAGACCCGACCCTTACTCGGGGCCGTGGCTTCGCCAAACACACGTCCAGTCTTATCGTAAGACGATTGTTTCGGAGGTTTTCATGGGAAATGCTGACAAGGAACACTTCGACTCATACCGGGACCAAACACGTATAAAGCACACAATTCTCGAGAGGTATCTGAGGGCCTACTTCACTATCATGAACAAGCGAGCAGACCGGCTGGTCTACATCGACGGATTTGCTGGTCGTGGGAGCTACGCAAGCCAAACAGGCCCCGTAGATGGCTCCCCCTTGCGGGCATTGGGGGCTATTGCGTCAATCGAACGGCTTCGTGGTAAGGTCGAGACCTTGTTCATTGAACGTGACCGCAGATACCTCAAGAGCCTGCAGGAGGCCGTTGAACTCTTCTGCATCGAAGAACCTGATCTCCTCCGCCCAGAACTTGGAGAAGGCCGCTTTGCCCGTGTCCTAACGGACAAGCTTGATGCGGCGGAGCGAGCCGGCAGCAGGCTTCCCCCGACCTTTCTGTTCGTCGATCCGTGTGGGGTACAGGGGACCTCGTTTGAAGTGATTTCGAGAGTGCTGGAACGGCCGTTATGCGAGGCCTTTATCTTCTTCAACCTCGATGGAATAAGTAGGATTATTGGTCAGGATAACAGTGACTCCGAGACGTTGGCCGAGGTACTGGGCAGCGAGGCTCGGGTAAAAGATTTTCTGGACGCCCTACGTCCTCTCCGCAATCCACAAGCGCGGGAGGACCACATAATCCATACCTATCGCAACCTGCTGTCGAACGAGACCCCTGCAACCTACATTGCGCCATTCCGGGTCGAGTTTGAAGAGCGAAGGCGCACGAGCCACTATCTCATCCATGCTACGAAACATAAGCTTGGATTCAAAATCATGAAGGACATCATGTGGCAGAATGGGCGGCGGCAAGATGGTCCTGGAGGCTTGGAGTACCAACAAGCAAGCATGGAGAAGCAGTTCTCAATGTTTGACTATCAGCAGGCGACCGTTGTCAAGACGATTACGCGAGAACTTGAAACTTGCACAAGGTGCAGGGTAGAGCACTTTACTGATCAACTGGCCGGTCGGGCCGAGGACCTGGTGGCACCAAGAGGCTATCGTGATGCGCTCCAACACATGGAAAGACAAGGGACAATCATCGTCGAGGCGAAAGATGGAAGCGGAGAAAGAGCCAAGCGGCAACCGGGCACGCTCGGTGATGAGTACTTTGTGACACTTAGTCGCAATCATGCACCACCGCAAACCAGCATGTTCCGTCCATAGCTCCAAAAAGGTAAGACTCTTGCGAGCAGCACCCGCCGGCATTTCGTTTGCCAATATGCTGTACGATGAGTCAACTCGAGTTGTCGTATCTCGAACCGATGCTTGGTCGATCTGCAGTCGTGAACCAAAGGAGAATCCAGACACACGAGATCCTGACCGAAATCCACCGATGTGCTTACGACGCGTAGCACTCAATCCCGTTCCTTCGTTGTCCCTCCGAATCTGAAGATGCCGCCGGCCAGTCCTCCCAGGTACGACCATCGAGTTCTCGCCCGCCTGCTTTCGACGTTCTTCCGCCCCATTGCTTGAAGAAGAACGGTACGTCTTCCGCAATACACAGGTCTCGTACCTCGCGTATCCAATCCAGGAGCACAGGGCGGTGATTCGGTCCTGACTCACCACCTACGATGACCCAATCGATTCGGTCGAGTCGTAATTGGTTGATGGAGCCCAATAGAGGTTCGCAGGATAGGAATCGGACCTTGGCGGGCGTTTGTCGGAGGTGATCTACACGGGCCAGCACCGAATCATCTTCTACGCTCGTGCCAAGCCACAAGTTGTCGGGCCACGGAAGGCGGTGTGCCAGCCTCAGTGCTCGTAGCGGACGCTTCGTTAGCAGTTGGTACTGGTGTTGGGGCGTTTCTTGGATGACACTAAACACGCTTTCAACAAAGGATACCGGAACTTTTGCGTGGAACAAGTCGCTCATACTATTGACGAAGATTCGTCTGGGCTTCCGCCACCGACGAGGGATGTCGAGTGCGCTTTCATGCACTGTCAAACCGAACCCGGGACCCGAGGTCTTCGGGTTGCCATCTCGTTGGTACTTTCCCACGCCCATCGCCTTGAGACGCGCAGCCAGCGCAAGAGCGTAGCAGTTATCGCAGCCTCGGCTGATCCTGTCGCACCCAGTGGTGGGATTCCATGTGGCGTCCGTCCATTCGATATTGCTGCCATGAGACATTCGTACTCCAGCGATCTCGGCGCAGTATCTGGATTCCAGTTTCGGTGTCAATGGGCTGGCCCGAAACCCTCCGCAACTTCCGGTATGTCAGAGGACTAAGCTCTTGATTTGCGAGCCTAGGTTTAGGGAGTTCCCGGATCTGCACGCCTCGAACGTATGTTCAGTTGGCACATAAGAGCTTGGGGTCGTGGACGCGACGAACAAGTGCCTTGGCTGCCAGTGAGCACTCCGCGAAGCTGGTAACAACTTGCAATGCGCCCTCGAGGCCCAGATTACCGCACCGCGGAATTCAGGTGGCGACACTGGCGTCGCGAGTCTTCAGGGGCGGGTGACCAAGCCGTCTACGAATGCGGAGGCCGTCGAGTCCTGACGTAGCACTCTCGCCTGAGGGCTCTTGGTGGATGTAGATGTCGAAGGTGTCGAGTCGCTCGCCTGGGGTGGCACCATAGGCATGCATCAGTAGTCCAAGCTTCCGAGGGATCGGAAGCGCCTCCTCTGACTCATAAGAGTAGATTGTGCGGCGTGGGATGCCGGTCAACATCACCACCTCGCGCACTGATAGTCCTTTGTTCTTCCTCATACGTCTGAGGTGAGCACCAAGCATCACTCGGCTCCTGTGCGATATCATCGCTCTATCATCATGCGGGAGATTCGAGCAACTCCACCGCTCGTCTCGGGTCGGCCTACGCTGTGAGCGATGAATGCAATGGATACGATAGGCGCCGCGCTTCGACGCCGCCGAGAAGAGCGCGGACTCACGGTGCGTGACGTCTCCGAGGCCACCGGTGTGGCCTACAGCACAGTAGCGGGCATAGAACGTGGCCAGAACACGACGATGGAGCGGCTGGAACAGCTCTTTGAGTTCTACAACCTTCGTTTCACACCGGTGATTGAGTCCGCTGATCAAGAGCCGGAGAGCCTGCCCCTCTTCAAGGTTCCGCTCGACCGAAGGGTTGTGGCGCACCGGATCGTCGAATCACTGCCAACGCTGGCGGACGCCCAACTCGCGACGCTCAACAGCCTCATCAGCCTGTTCGAAGAGACCGCGAGTGAGAAGGAAGCAAGGTAGCTGCAGGCTTAGGGGTTGGAGGCGATTCGCCCGAGTCAGGTAAGCAGAGATGTCGTGTTTTGTCATCGCATCGGCGCATTTTGTGCGACAGTGTCGCTCAACCAATAGTGTGATGGTGCCGCACAGAAGAGCCGCGATGCTTTCGGGGTTCCCTTCTCTGCGCTCGCTGCATCCAGCCCAGGGCCCCGGATGCGCGAACCCCCGAGGTGCGTTCGCCGGCAAGCACGCACACCCTGGGGGTCCACCGGCCCGATTGGGAACAACCATGAGCCAAGACTCCAGTAACGACCCCACCATCACGCGGCATACCGACGACGAGGCGCCGTCTGCAGATACCGCGCCCACGTCGACGCAGCGCGAAGCCCTGCTGAGTGCGATCGAGTCCCAGCTGGCGACACTGCGGGCGTCGAACGACGAGGGCGATCTGGCCTGCCTCGCGGGGGTCTACGGCGGCCTGCGCGCGTTGACCGAGCCGCCTGCGCCAACCGAGTCCCTCGAGGTTCAGCTGCTGAGGCTGCACCAAGGCCTCGTGGAGGACGCAGGACGAGCCCAGCGGCTCCTCGATCAGGTCCAGATCATGAAACGCGTCACGGAGCGACTGCTGCAGCGGGTGCAGGGTCGCCCGGTGACCGACGAGCCAGCTTGGCTCGACGTCGCGCATCTGCACTTCGGTGCGGACGACCTCCGACTGAATCTGTCGTGCCTCAGCGGCTGCCCCGAAGACATCGACCAAGTGGCCTCGCTCTTCGGCGGCGACGATTGGACCGTGGAGTTCGGTGACCCGTCGCCGTCGACGCCTGCCCCCGCCTCCCTGCACTAAGCCCCGCCTCCCCGCCCCATCTCGTGCCTGCCAGCTCGGCGGGACTGCGGAGCTGTGCCTGGAGCAACCATGACCCTCCACTCCTCCCCCAAGCCCGTCACCGCCTGCGGATGGCGACGGGTTCTCGCTCGCGGCGACTCGGGTCGCTGGCTGTTCGGCCCCGCGCACTGCACCGCCGACGCCGCGTTGGTCGTGCTCGACCGCGAAGCCATCGGCCACGTCTGGCTCTACCACGCCTACGGGCGCCCCAACGGCGTGACGCTCGAGCTGCTTCCGTTGCCCGGTGACCTGGGTGACCAAGCGCCGCTCAAGGCGCTGCAACGACACCTTGAGGCGCTGGTGATGTCGCCTTCCCCTGCGCCGCCCCCGGTGGCCCCAAGGCCGGCCATGGTGCCAACCCCATCACGACGACCCCGCCGTTCGCCCGTGCCGACCCCGACACGCCCCCGATGGAAGCGCACCCACCGTCGAGGCGCTGCGGGTCGGTGGCTCTACGGCCCCGACGGCTGTCATGAGCCCACGGCCCTTGTCATCATCGATCGCGTGTACGCGACCGAGCCCGGAGCGCACGGCCGGCCCCGTGAGAACCGTGGCGTGTGGCAACACACGGTGCGGGTCCGCAACCCACGGACTGGCGAGCTGACCGAGCACCGTCTGTGGGGCGAACTCGGGCAGATGCTAAGACCGCCCATCCGAAGCATCCAGGCGTGGGCGGTCAAGCGGCTGAACGGTCGCCATCCGAGCCGCATGACGGTCTCGACCGAGGCCCCTGCGGTGGTGTCGCCGTGATGGGCTGGATGACGCAGGCCAAGAGCCATCCCGTCGCTCACATCGCCGCTGCCTTGAAGCTTCAGGTCACGCGCAACACGATTGGGCCCTGCCCTTCGTGCGGAGCGTCCCACCGCGAGCACAGCGGGCGCCGGGGTCCCATCGGAACCACGACCGACGGCGCAGGTTGGCGGTGTCACCGCTGCCAACGCACGGGCTCGACGGTGGACCTCGTCGGCCTGGCCCTCGGGGTCGAGCCCACGTCACCCGAAACCCGGGCGTGGTTCGCGGCGCGGGGCTGGTGTGATCCGTCCAAGGAGAGCCC
Source organism: Myxococcota bacterium (assembly GCA_039208735.1). Lineage (GTDB taxonomy): Bacteria > Myxococcota_A > UBA796 > UBA796 > DRPG01. The sequence continues at coordinate 19,526 of JBCCQY010000120.1, forward strand.
ACCACCACCGCATGTGAAGCCGCCACCCCTGCCCCCGCGAGAACCAGAGCGAGCACCACCCCCGCACTCGGACGTCGAGCGGCTGTGGGCCGACGCGCCACCCATCACGGACGACGAGTTGTCGATGACGTGGGTGTGGAGCCGAGGTCTGGACTCTGCGACACTCGCCGACCGGGACCTCGCACGCGTCATCCCGAACCAGGCCCCCAGCTGGGCTCGGCGATGGCGCAGCCACTACCGTGTCCTGCTGCCGCTGTACGACGCCACCGGGACGTTGCGGTCCGTCCGGGCTCGCAAGGTAGCCGACGTGCGCGGACAGAAGAGCCTGAATCCCAAGGGCTACACCGTGGGAGGCCTTGTGTTCGCGAACGCATCGGGCCAAACCCTGCTTCGGGACGGGGCACTCGGGGAAGGTGCCCGCGTCTACCTCACCGAAGGCGGCCCGGACTTCCTCACGGTGGCCGCGTGGTTGTCCGAGACCAGTCCCGATGTCGTGTTCGGGATCGGAGCCGGTCAATGGACGCCCGAACTCGCGGCGCGCATTCCGGACGGTACGCAGGTCTTCGTCTGCACCGACCCGAACGCAACGGGACGGGCCTACGCGAAGGCAGTAGCCGAATCCCTCGAGGGACGGTGCCCGGTGTGGGTTCCGGACCCCGACGCGACGGACCCACGCGACCTCAACGACCGGTGGCGGGAGGGCCCCCAGGCCTTCGACCCGACCGCGGGGCTCGTCCGCTACGCAGTGGCGTCGGTGCCTCCGAACGGCGGAACGTGTTGCAGCGAAACACCGGATGGCAGGCCGTACCTGGCTGCGGCGAAGGGGGCACAAGGCTTCTATGTGGCCACCGCCACAGGCTACGTCTTCGTCGCCTCGAAGCTCGTGCGGGTCGAGCTTCAGCGGTTGTGGCCTCATCTGCAGACCCGCAACGAAGAGGGCGAGCCGCTCGGGGCGGCCACGCTCTACGAGCGGTTCGGACGTCGCGTCGACGACGTCATCTTCAGCTACACAAGCCGCACCCGCTTCGAGAAAGGCCCGAACCACGGCGGGAAGCTGTTCCTGCAGGTCTTGCAAGAACCCCCACCGCCTGCCGTCTTCCACGCCGACGTTGATGAGTGGCTAAGGCTCGCCTTCAACGAGCGGACCCTCGATTGGCTCGCCACCATGCCGGAACTCGGTCAGCCCACGAGCGCGCTGTGGCTCTACGGTGCGAAGGGCATCGGCAAGTCGATGATTGCGGAAGCCTGCAGCGCCTACTTCGGCAGTGCGGTCACCGACTACGACGACGTCTTCAAGGGCCGCCTCAACGATGCGTTGTTGCGGTGTCCCATCATGCACCTCGACGAACAGGCCGAGGTGAAGGCGAGCACCGGCGTCATGCGAAAGCGCATCGCCAACTCCCGGCACGCCATCGAGGCAAAGGGCGAACCGTCTGGCACGCTTCACGGCTGTCCTCGGCTCATCATCTGCTCGAACAACCCCGACCCGATGGGGTGGGGTCGCGAAGCCCTGACGCGCATGGACAACGACGCGATTGGCGACCGCATGCTCATTGTCGACTGCAACCCGGCCGCCGAGCGGTGGCTCAAGGAGCGCGGAGGTCGGCAAGGGGTCACGTCGGACTGGCTCGAACGGTCCGATGGCTCACGCGGACGGTTGGTCGAGCACATCGCGTGGCTCGTGCAGAACCGTACCGTCGAGCGTGACCCTCGCTTCTTGGTGCCCGGAGACGCCGCCGAGTGGTCGGCTCGGGTGGGAACGCGTGAAGGCTTGCCACGAACCATCCTCGATGCGTTGGCCTGCTACCTCGAGATGAGCCCCGCCGAACGGAACTGGGTCGACGACAAATATCCGCCGTTCCTTTGGCACCCCAACTACGCCGACACGGTTCTCATCAGCGTTCCGGGCCTCATCCGAAATTGGCGACCGCTCGTCGGAGCAGGTGAACCCGTGCCCTCACCCGTCAAGACGGGCAAGGCGCTCCAAATCCTCACCAACGCGGATGGCCCGACGCGGATTCGCTTGCGCGCAGGCGACGACAAACGCGTGCGCCTGTACCTGCTTCCCGAGAGCGTCGTCGCTCGTCACGTGGGGGCGTAGCCGATGGTGCCGTTCTCCTCGAACAGGTCCGGGGTCGCACCCTGCGCGATGCCGATAAACAGGGCATCGTCACTGACGGTCCGACATCGCAGACGCGCGGTCCGAACACTGGGCCGGGCAAGAACGCAGACGACACCACGCTGGTCCGGAGGGGCAGGGGTCTGCGTGCATTCCCGCGTACTTCCCGAACGGTGCGCCACCCTCTCTACACCCCAAGGAAGTGCCCAGCGATTCCAACCTCGGACCCTCCGGACCACACCGTTGTCATCGGTCTCCAACGTCGGACCGTACCCCGGACCCTGTCTGGACCGGACCAGGGTTGGAGGAGAGGAAGAGAAGAGGGAAGAAGAAGGGTGTTGCTTCAGAAGCCACGTTCTCCTTCCTCTTCCGCTGTTCTCACGCCCGTTGCACCCATCGATGAACGACGGACGAGACGTTCGAGCGCCTGACGGGCGCCTGTGGGCTCCGTCCTGCATCCAGCCTGTGCTCCCTTCCCGCCGCACTCCCTTCCCCCTTCCCGCCGACGCTGAACCGCAGTGTTGGACCTGCCTGAGCTGTGGAGTCCCCCATGCTTGAATTCACCTTCGAGTTCGAGGGCCAACCCCTCGAGGTCCTTCAAGTCGACAATGAACCCATGATCGACGCGAGCCACCTGTCTGACGTGCTCGGCTACAAGTCTCGCGGTGCCATCACTGATCAGATCCGCCGCGATTGGTCCAGCGAGTTTGAGGAGGGTCGAGACTACAGGATGGTCGCCGGTTCTTCTATTCCGGGTGTTTCCGGGAATAGAGGAAGCAACCGTCCGAAGCTGCTTCTCACCGAGTCGGGCTGGAACCTCGTGTTCATCAAGACCCGCAAGCCCATCGGCGTCGCCTTGCGCCGGTTCCTCGCCGATGAGGTCCTGCCCCAGTTGTCGCGAACCGGGCAGTACACGCTGGGCGGTCCCACCCACGATGACGCGTTGGCGGCCCGGGTCTCTCGGCTCGAGCAGGGCCAGGAGAAGCTGACGGAGGTGGTGACGGGGCTCACGCATGTGGTGTCGGGCCTCGCGAAGCAGATCGCCACGCTTCCGCACACTCGCATGCCCGCTCTTGGTGACGGCGCTGCGCCAGCGAGGCAGCTCCTGGTCCACGGGGTGCCGGTTCCGCCGCTGAGCATCCCCGAGCGGTTTTCGATCCGAAGCCTGGGCCAGCTGGCACGTCCCGAGGGCTGCAGCGCGCAGACGATGAAGAAGCGGCTGCAGAGCGTTGGGCTACTCGACGACGACGTGTGGAGCTGGGTTGGCGAAGAGACCGTGATGACGTCATCGGGATCGGAACGGCAGCAGACGGTCTATGCGTTCCGCAAGGGCATCATGGCCGAACTTCGTAGACGGGAAAGGCGGGGCTCGCAGGGGCCACTGTTCGTCTGGCAGGGGGAGGAGTGATGGTGGATCAAGGTATACCGAGCAGTTGAGGCCTCGCCTATGGGTGTGAATTAAGACCACATCGATACCAAGGCCACGAAGTTCGGGCTCTCACTTATCGGTTCGGCAGAGTGACAACTTCAGGTATGCTCGATCATCGAACGAGCTGCCTTCAGCTACGGTTTGGCGCCCCTTCGTTCTTGGGTATTTGCCGACCATCTGTGGGTCTTTGTGGAGAATATTGAACAACTGTCTTTCAGAATCCTCCAAAGTTTCACAGAGAACTGGATACCCGTCAGTCGCTAGAATAACCGCGGTCGCGTCATCCCTTACGTCGACTCTCTCCCAGTTGTTGGGTTGGTGCACCCTGAATCCGTCTATAGCACCGAAGCAGAAGCGATTGCCTTCCTTGGCATTACGGAACCGGTGCTGTAGCTTCGAAATCTGTCTGATTCCCTCGTCCCAACGGCGTGCTCCCTTCTCCTCCGAGGATAGGAGTAGAATGGAACGAGCATCCGCATATACCCTGTCCAACTTCCGAATTCTACTACGCCACTCGGAAACACCTGCGGGGTACATGATGAGACATTGGCAGTTTCCCAACAGCCAGACCTGCCTCTTCTTCGGAGAGTACAGAGCGACGCCACAACTGGGCCGAGCAGATGCGTCTGTGCTCAATTGGGTATAGCGTCCTTTACGATTATACTCTTCCCTAAGTGCATCAGTAAGCCGTTCCAGTGCGTCTTCTTTTCCGACATCTGGCGGCAGCCCTCTTACGGCATTTGCAACCGTCTCCGCAGCGAATCGCCCGGCCGTCACTGACCCCCATTCTAATTCGCTTTCTAATGGAGTCATGCCTTCGATGACCCCTCCGATGCCGTCCTCACGCAGAGGTGGCACAACCAAGTCGTCGCCCTGGTTGTCGACCCCCTTGGCGGAACAGGCTTTCTCTTCGACGACCACCACCCGGCCGTTCAGCCTCTTGTGAAGTTTTGGCGTTATTGAGCCAATGTCGAAGGGCCCGGGCAAATCGGTATCTTTTGCAATATTCCAAGTTTTCTGGCCCTCAAGTACATCACACTTGAAGACGGCAGCAAAATATTGGGGTTGCTTTAGTGCCTGATCGACATACCATTTCGCCGCCGAATTTGTTGCAAACTCATGGCATCCACACAAAAGCACAATCGTAGTACTATTGGTTTGGTTGGACCAAGGATTCGGCATTCTCACTACGAGGCCATAGTCGCTAATGATCTCCGGAGACTTTTCGTCGGTTCGGTCTGGTTTTAGTTGTGTACCGTCGCCAGGCCCCACAATGATGGAGGACGTAAAACTGCCACCCCATGGATAAAGTTGGATATCCAGACGAGATAGTGAAGGGTCTGCTGGGTCGGCCATATCTAGGCCATGGTTCAAAGCATCGAGGGATTTCGCGGCGAGGATATTCGTCTTACGTCCACCGATAATGATGAGATTCTTCTTCTGTAGATCGGTAGAAACGTCTTCTGCCAGCAGTACCTGCTCGGTATCGAACTTCGGGCCGTCTGGATACTGGAGCATTGACTTAAGACACGTGGCAAGCGCCTTTACCTGGGCGGTCCCAGTTGCCTTTCTCGTGTACTTGTTCTGGATCGTCGTTCCCGAGGTGGCGAGACAAAACACTGGGGCCTCGTCAGTACCAAGATGGCGCCATGGGTTTGAGGTGGAGTCCAATGATGCATCCATCTTGTCTAGTAAACGGTTAACGTCGTCCTCGAAACGAGATTTCTCATCCTTCAGATTCTCAAGGAGGGTGCGGAAATCGCGATGGTCGTGGCTAGGGCTTCGGTCATTGAGCATCTGGACGAGGTTCGTGGCGTAGTTCCTCGGCGTGCGCGACTGCTCGAGCTCTGGGAGCAACTTCCGGAAGTGTTCGCTCACGAAGTGTTTCAGTTTCTCCATCTCTGGGAAGGCATCGCTCAGGAGCTTTGCGATTTCCTTGAGGGGTCGTTCTTTACTAGACATCGCATCGACACTCTTGCGACGAGAGCATGTGACACTGGGAGCAGCTAGAGTGCCTCCGAGTCAGGCTCAACGTGGAGTGAAAGTGACCGATCCTCAACTCATATGTCAAGTCGGTCTCGGCACCACCGGAAGCGCCCTGCTCTGGGCGTTGCATCGCCACTGGCAAATCATCGGCGTCGACAAGGATGTGAACCGGGTTGCTGATGCACGGGCGAAGGACATGTGGGCGTGCACGCGTGAGGACGTCCAATGGCAGGCCGCGAATTTCTTCATCGTTTCTGTTCCAACTCCATTATCGGATGATGACAGTTCGTGCTACAACCTGGACTACTTGCGTGACGCACTGACCTGTTTGGGGCGAGCGATTTCACGGTCTCGGAACTCCAGCCACCCTGTGGTCGCGATCCGATCGACGGTAAGCGTTGGAACTACAACAACTCACCTCATTCCCTTGCTCGAAACCGTCACCGGCAGGCAGGTCGGTAGCGACATTGGGATAGTCTACAGCCCCGAGTTCTTGAGGGCCGAACACGCTCGATACGACATCTCCAACGCACCGGAGGTCGTCTACTGGGCTTCGGACTGCGAAGCGGAACGCCAATTCGTGCATGTGATGTCCGTGCTTGGTGCCCCTTTCCGACGCCATAGCTGTGCTAGCGCGGCTGAAGCCCAAAAGGTGGTCAGCAGTTCGCTCAATGCGACCATGATCTCCGCTTTCAATGAGTGGAGGATGTTTCTTTCCAAAGCCTGCCCTGAACTCAGCTCTAGCGAAATCCAGGAGATCTTCTTCGGTGTTTGCAAAACGTCTTTCGCGAAGCGTGATCGATACGGGGCCTATGAGCTGGGCCCATACGGCGGTGCGTGTTTGCCTAAGGATGTCAAGGCAGCGCAGCTACTGGCAAGCCAGCTTCGCCACCGCTTACCCATACTGGATGCCGTCGCTGTTGTGAATGAGGCGCCAATGCTGCGCGAGTGCCAGCATGAAGGCCGGCTGTCGACTGACTCCAAGGAGTAATCGGCATTATGTGACTCGATCCGTGCAAGTTTGCTCCACCTAGGACTTGTGGAGATGATTTGCTCCGGAGTCGAAGCGCGAGATGTGAGCCGCGACCGCGTCGATGCAAAGGTGCAACTGTTCATTTGGTGGAAGGAGCGCGCGCAGACGGGCGGTACCGATGCGGTCAACAGCGCCCTCGAGCGGCTACTCGGGTTGTGACGTCACGCGGTGTGAACGGCGGTGAATGGTGCCGTGGCACAATCCCCGGGGGTGCCGTGGCCGAGCTACCGAAGCCGCATGGGGGGATGACGCCGGAGGAGAAGGGCGAGCTGTTGTTGCGGTATGTGGCGGAGGGGCAGTTGGTTCGAGATCTTGATTTCCGACGGTCAAAAATCGAAGATGCTGATCTCTCAGCCGCCAACCTCAAAGGGGCCAACCTCGAATTGGCCAACCTCGCTGGGGCCAGCCTCGAAAAGGCCAACCTCGAAAAGGCCAACCTCGAATTGGCCAACCTCGAATTGGCCAACCTCGCTGGGGCCAACCTCCGGAGTGCCCAACTCGGAAGGGCTCACCTCTTTGGGGCCAACCTCAAAGGGGCCTACCTCAAAGAGGCCAACCTCTTTGGGGCCTACCTCGCTGGGGCCTACCTCGCTGGGGCCAAACTCGAAGGGACCAACCTTAAGGGGGCCGACCTCGAATTGGCCCACCTCATCAACCTTCCAGTGGTCCCCATTTCCATCCTCGGTGCCCAATCGTTGGATGGCACTACCGTGGACTGGCGCACAGTCGCCCGTATGCTCACCCTCCCCGATCCCGTCCACCTCCTCTGCCGCACCGGCATGCCCCACGTCACCGCCACCTACATGGTGGACTCCCTCCGCTCCATCGACGCCACGGACTTGTTCACCATGCTCCAAACCGTCTTCCTGTCCTACGGCCGCCCCGATGCCGAGTTCGCCGAACGCCTCCGCAACGAACTTACCGAGAACGGTGTCAAAACGTGGTACTTCCCACGCGACGCGGTGCCTGGTGAGCGCATCCACCGCAGCATCGAGCGCGAGGTTGGGCGATTCGAGCGCATGGTGCTCTGCTGCTCGAAGGCCTCTTTGGTTCGCCCTGGCGTTCTGCACGAGGTGGAAACGGTCATCGAGCGCGAGCGCGACGAGAGCATGTCCGATGTGCTCATCCCCGTGCTCCTCGAGGACATCTTCGAATCGGGCCGCACGCCGCCTGACTGGTGGCCCGAGAACAAGGTCGACGTCTACAACACGCTGCGCCGTCGAGTATGCGCCGATTTTCGGGAAGCCGTGTACGATGTGGTGAAGTGGAACGAGGAGCTTGGCAAGCTGCTCAAGGCGCTACGGAAACGCCCCGAAGGCGATGCATCGTAGGCCATTCCCAAGGACGCAGGTCGATGACCGCGAGTTGTCGTTCACGTTCGGCTGATCTACAATCCCCTCGCTCCTCGGACGCTCCGGGACACCTCAGGGAGTCCTGGAAACAACGGTTGGCCCGTGAGGTCCTCCGGCTCTTTGACAGCGTTGGTTGATGGTTGAAAATCCCGAAGCGGCGAACGCCATTGGCGGTCGTTGCAAGGGGGGTAGGGCAGTGAACAGAGGTGAGGTTTGCAATTCCGCCCTTGAAAGAAGGCGGTGAAGCTGCAATCTCAAGGGCCGCAGTTGCAGACCCCTGCGCGTGATGGAGCGCATTGAAACCG
>JBCCQY010000121.1:0-27732 GCA_039208735.1 Myxococcota bacterium
GCCCATGCCCATGTCGTGGTCAACGGAGTCTACCGCTTCGATGACGAAGAAGAAGGCACATCAACGGCTCGTACGGCGGCGGCTTAGATTGCGCGCAACCCACTAACCGTACAAATTTCACGAACTCTATCGGTACCCCAAGCCTGCGGCGACACTTGGGCGTAATTGGTGGCGTTGGCCTGTCCCATTCCGAGCGCGAACACGCTCCACATCAACGACATCGCGGAAGTCCTCCTGCCGAAGAGGCCTATGCGGCCCGCCCGCGCTGTCGTCCGCAATGTAAGGGTTCGATAACGCCAGCGCCGAGGGCTATCGCAGGGGACCCACTCGCTCCCAAAGGGGCCCGAAGGTCAAACCATGCAGCAGCACGACCTCGCCCATGGGGTTGCTCGCGATCTCTTCGGCAAACCTGGGGTCGAGCGCAAGAACGACATCAGCCGCTCGCAGGGCCCTGGTGAGACCGCGATAGCGAGGACCGTCATCGAACGCGTGAGCAGCAAGCAGCGCGAAGCCCGAGGACGAGGGGCTGGCTTCGAACAGCGGAACGATAGGCCCCGAGTCGATGTCGTGGGGGCCTTGCCGGTCGGGCCCCCACTCGGTTGCCCACATCAGGCCCAGCAGACCGTGAAGCAAATCTCTGCGTGCCCCTGCGTACTGGGCCTCGGCGAGTTTGGCATCCAGAAGCTGGAGGTTGACCGCCACGAGCCACAAGCTCGAGCCCTCGGGACCGTCGAGCGGTTCGGCGGACCACGTGAACTCGCTCCCCAACAGGCCGCTGGACTCGTCCACGAGGTTCGTCGAAGCGTTTTCCGTCCACGACTCGATCAGATCGCGATGATCGGTGCCATCGAGGACGTCGGCCATTCGAATGGCCACGAGCGCATTCGTGTTGCAGAACAGCCACGCCTCGTCGGGGTAGCTCTCGGGGAGGCCCGCGGGACTCCTCGCGAATTGGGCCGTCATCTGATCGACGCGCTGACGATGCTCGGGCCCCCAGCGATCATCGCGAACCAGGCGACGGGCGCCCATCATCAGTGCGATCTCCCCATCGACGAAGAGACTGCGTTTCGAAGGGTCCTGAAAGGGGCTGTATTGCACGTAGGGAAGCAGGAAATAGGCTTGGCCATGGTCTGCTTCGTCGGCGAGGGTCTGTTCGATCACGCTGTCGATGAGGGAGAGCCACCGCGCTTCGTTCGTCGACCCCGCAAGGGCATGGTCGGAAACCGCCAAAACCAGGAAGAGACGCCACATCAGGTCCCACTCGGGATTGAATGAGCGCAACGCGTCGGTGCTTTCGGCCCGAGCGCTGCGGTCTTCCCACAGGGTCACCTGCCGGTCGAACATGCGCTCCGCCCGCGTCTCGGCGCTGGGCCCGACGGCAAAGAAGCCCACGATCAACAACCCAAGAACGATGGGAGGGCCTACCACAGCAATCAACAACCAACGCATCATCGTGGAACACGGTAGCGGTTCAATGATTGAAATACTCGTCAACGTTCATCGGCCTTGGCGTGGAGGAACGATGCAGCACGCCGATCGGAAATGGACCGAGATTGGCCCTGACGTCAGGGTTTGTGCCCATACGGACGGCTTTGACGTCCGCGTCCAGCTCCCGGGAACGCGCTGGTCGAATTCACTCGATTTGCGGCGTGCCTCCCTGCGGGTCAACCAACGCGAGGTGTCGCGTAGCGAGGTGCTCGGAATGGACCGGATCGCAAATGGGATCCGCGTGCAGACGGCGCAAGGCCCCTTGGTCTTGGAACTTGCGGATGCCGATGCGGGCACGGTCGAGCGGCTCGTGATCGCGCTGAGAGACCACGCGCCTGATTTGTGGTGAGCCTTTGCGCGTCGACTGGTACGATGCGCAGCAGCTCGCAGAGGGGAGCGCTTCAACAGTGGGTTTCCGCCAATACTGCACCAAGATGCCCAACATGAAGGTTGAGGAACCCCGATCCCTGACGTCGGACCCTGACGGATACGGAATTCCATCGGCGCGTTCGGTCAACGAGCCCGCGTATCGCGCTCGTTCAGGGTCACTAAATGTGGCCTTCGGGCTTCTTCTTCTCTTTAGTTTCGCGGTTCCCTGGACGTCGTTGACGGCGGGTGCTGTCGTCGCTGGCGCGGTCCTCCTTTGCGGCCTGGCCACGCTCGTCGGGCTCATGCTGTCCAGTGCCGTGCTCTTCGCGTCCGGACTGCCGACCGACGAGGTCCGCGGGCTTCGCATCGAACGGTTTGGGTTGGCACTTGGTGAACATCGAATTCCTGCCTCTGAACTTGACTCCTACGCCGTTCATACTGGAGGCGGTTGGGGGGCACCCTATCTGATTCTGACCACCAAAGAAGGGGTGTGGCGGCTTTGGTTATCCGCCAGCGCCCGCGAAGCCGAGGTGCGATGGGTAGACAAGGAGATCGGGGCGATGCTGGACCGTTGGCAGGTGGCGAGCCATGGGGACACGGCGCCGATCAATGAACTCCTGGGACGGGCTTCAGGCCCAGGTCGCAAGGCCGTTTACGCGAAGGACCATTAGATCGAAGACCCGCGATTTAGAAAAGCGCCGCCAAGTGCGCCCAAGGGAAGGGCGACCAGCGTCCCAAGCATCCCCGCCAGAGCGGCGGGCAATCCGATGTACGCGATGTACGCATCGCGGTTGAGCCACACCGTCGCGGTGTCGGTCCAGGTTCGGGCGCCCTGCAGCACCGTGGCTTCCCCGAGCGCCATCAGTGGGGCGGTCACACACACCGCAATGCCGAGTATGGTGGCGGCCGGGACTGCGGCGCGGAGGGCGAGACGGACCCCGAGGGCCCACCCGCGTCCTGCGGGAATGTCGGACCCGTCAAAGCGCAACAGGGAAACGAGTCCTGCAAGAGGGGGAACCAGCGCCGTGAACGTGAGTCCGAGTCCAACCCCCGTTTCCCACCGGGCGTAGTCGTAGAAGGGCCCAAACTGCCAGACGGCAGCCCATGCCAACGTCATCGCCAGGGTGCCGAGCGCACCCACCAAGGCCCCTACTCCTCGACCGTGCCGCGTTCTCGAGGCCACCGTTGCAGGGGGGGCGGACCGATTCGGGTCGAGGGTGCCCCGTTCCACCAGCATGCTCTCGATGCCCACGTTCAGTGCAATTTCGTAGTCAATCGCGGCCGGGGAGGGCCTAGATCGAACCACGATGATGCGACCCTTCGGGGCGAACCGAACCGCCAGCGTCTGGGTGATGTCGAGGGATTCCGAAGCTTGGCCCCACTCCGTCTCTCGAAGGACGTCCTTCACCAGCGTCCATCGGCGGTCCCGCTCAGAATCAACGTCAGGTGGAAACATCACAATGAGTTTCTCAAGCAGGCCTCGACTCGCCAGTTGGCGCAGCTCCCAGGTGACCCAGTGGGTTTCGCCCGCCAGCATGACCACGAGTTGGGCGCGCTCCATCCAATCGAGGATGGCGTCCTGCCATGTTTCGTCGTCGAAGTAGGTTCGAGCCGCGCCGAGTCTGGGGAGGACCTCTCCAGGGCGTCCAATGGCCACGAAGGGCCCCATGCGTTCGATGATTTCGGCGAGGGCGGCTTCGAGGCGTTGGTCCCAAAACCAGGAGGCGAGACGGAGCCACAGGTGCCGCCGCGTGACAGAGTAGTGTTCATCGCCGAACGAGCGGAGCAACAGCGTGGGCGGGTGGGTCGACTCGCGAAGCAGTCGGTTGGCGTCGGGCCGGTCGAGTCGGTAGCCAAGGCCTAGCATCAGCGCAATGAAGGGCGGCGCGCAGAAGAGGTTGAACATCGTCACGCCTCCTCGGCCATGGGCCACGGGTTCGCCATCCAGCAACAGCTCGACGACCAGCAGGAGGGTGAGGCCCAACCCCAGCCCGATGAGCCCCTTACCGACCAGGGGAATGGGCGGTCGCACGGCCCGTCGGCTGATCCAGGTCCCTTTCCGCACCGTTTCGCCGAGCTGGGGCAGCGTCGTGTTGTTGCGGACAATGGGGGTGCGCAACGTCCACCACGCGAAGAGCAGCCATCGGCCGACGACCAGGGTCGGCAGCCCGATCACCACCGTGTTCATGGCGATGTGAACAAGGGTGCCTACGACGTCAGGGGGAGGTGGCGGGAAGCGGGTGGCGACCCAGGCGACCGCCGATACCACCACCGTGACGGCCGCAACGATGTGGCCGACGAAGAAGGCTCGACGGTAGCCTAGAGCGAGCCAGGCCCCGACATAGGCGGCAGGGATGATGAGGAATTCTGCATTCTCGATGGGCCGTGGCTCGAACACGAGCGCGCGGATGACCGTCGCGAATACGAAGCACCCGTACAGTCCCGTCGCATAGCTCGCATTGAAGAGGATTTGGGTGCGACGGGCGAACTTGGCGATCGGCACCGCTTGGACCTGCATCTCACCCTCCGCGTGAAGGCCGTTCTATCGGGCCCCAAGACGGGCGACGTCGATTGTTGAATAGTGGAACTGGGCAGGTTGAAGACACCATGACCGAGCAACGAGACATCCGTGCCGATTACGACCGCGACTCGATCGTAGTGTATCAGGCGTACAACGACGCCATTGCGGATGCGGCCCTCGCTGCAGGACGATTCGTGCCCCCGTTCTCGACCACTCGAATGACGTGGATCAAGCCATCTTTCCTCTGGCTCATGGCGAGGTCGAATTGGGCCCAGAAGTCAGGGCAGCAGCGCGTCTTGGGCGTGCGCCTCACGCGCCGAGGGTTTGATGCGGCGTTGTCGTTGGGGGTCCTGACCTCGTTCGAACCTCGCGCTCACGGTGATCAAGCTGACTACGAAGCGGCGTTTGAGGCGGCAGAGGTTCACATCCAGTGGGATCCTGAACGATCGCTAAGGGGGGCAAAGCTGAACCATCGATCTATTCAAATTGGGGTTTCTCGGTATCGGATTCAGGAGTTTTTTGAGGATTGGTGTGTTGCACTGACCGACGAAACTCCTCGTGTGCGGAAGATCCACCGACTGTTGTCGAAAGGTCGGGCCAACGTTGCCAATCGTCATCTTCCCGCGGAACGAGCGTACCCGGTTGAGGCCGTGGTCCGTCGCCGGTTGGGGATGGATTAAGGGCCACTCGGGAGGTGGTTTGGGGCTCGATGACGAAGACCGCGCGGTGCTCTACGATGCGCTACGCGAGGGTCGCCGCGACCCCGAACTCCTGGCTGCCTTCGATCTGGCCTGGGCCGATGACCTCGGTCTCGATGAACACGGCCTGTGGGCAAGCGTCGAGGGCGTGCATCTGCGTCGCATTCCAAAGCGCCCCCAAGGGTTCTGGCTTGGGACGACCCCGGTGACCCAACGCCAGTGGGCCCAGTTCACCAACGGAGCCGCTCCAAGCCACTTCGAGGGGCCGCAACGACCCGTCGAGCGGGTCAGCTTCGAAGAATGCGAGGCGTTCTTGAACCGACTGCCGCCCGGCCTGGCGTGGCGGCTGCCCACCGAGGCGGAGTGGGAGTACGCGTGTCGCGCTGGCACCCAAGGAATCCATTACGGACCGCTCGATGAGGTTGCGTGGCACGGGCACAACACCTCCGGAGGAACGCAACCCGTTGGGGGGAAGCGTCCGAACGCGTTGGGACTGTACGACATGTCGTTCGCGGGGCGCCTGGCCAACCATTCGCGAGCGGGTAAGCGCAACGTCGCGAAATGCCTACTCCCCGAGCGGCCGGGCTGCCTTCGTAGGTTTCCGACTGGCCGCAGGATTGCCGACCCAAGCCTGACAGGCGCAGGATTCCGCTCATTTTAGTGGTGAGTTATATTAGCAGAGCCTAAAATGAGGGCCCCATGGACCGTTCGTTTCCCCCTGGCGATCCGTCGCTGATCTCGCGCACCCTCGAACTCGGAGAGCGCGATGGTGTGCCCGTCTACATCGCAACGACGAGCCGGCCTTACGCCACCACCGCGGCAGACCTTTGGGACGCGCTCAGCAATCCCGAACGACTCAAACGGTGGTTTCTCCCCGTGACAGGCGACCTTGTGGAAGGGGGGCGGTACCAATTCGAAGGAAATGCAGGAGGGACCATCACGGCCTGCATTCCAAACGAACGGGTCGAAGCAACCTGGGAGTTTGGCGGCGGGGTAAGCTGGATAACCGTCACCATCGCATCCGAAAGCGAGACGACCGCGGTCATGACGCTGGTGCACACCTCACCGATTCATCAACCCTTCTGGGATCAATACGGCCCCGGAGCGACGGGCATTGGCTGGGATCTCGCGCTTGATGGAGCGGCGATGCACTTCGCGGAGCCAGGCCGCGTCATGGATGAAACCGAATTCATTTCATCCGAGGCGGGCTTGCGCTTCATCGCCACCTCGTCGGCACATTGGCGCGATGCCTCGATCGCGGCCGGCACGGACGCCGAGCAGGCCAAGCAAGCCGCCGATCGCAGCACGGCCTTCTTCAGTGGCCTCCCCGAGCCCGACCAATGACCGAGGCACTCGATGTGCTCGGAGATCCAGTGCGGCGACGACTTCTTGAAGTTCTCGCCCTTGGTTCCCAATCGGCGGGAGCGTTGGGTGAGGTCATTCGCGAGGAGTTTGGGATCTCACAGTCCGCGGTGTCGCAGCACCTCAAAGTCCTTCGACAACGGGGCTTTGTCTCCGTCTCGGTCCAAGGCCGGTCTCGGATCTACCACCTCGAAGAAGCTCCGCTACGGGCGGCAGAAGCCTGGTTCGAGCAACTTCGCTCGATCTTTGGCGAGCCTCTCGAGGCCCTGGCTACGGAGGTCGAGCGCGGCAAACGGGAAACTACCTAGGCAGAGGAACCGGCCCCGGCTTGACGACAAACGGAAAGGCGCGGGTGGCGCCAAGCTCACCCTCGAACACCACGAGATTTCCGTTTGGGCCCTGGACTTCGAGCGACACCGACACGTTGCCACGCGGCACCAGCGTGACCAGGTTGATCCCGGCTGACAGATGGCGGTCGATTACCGCGGTATCGGCATCTCGGACCGGATCAAACAGGAAGGTCGGCGTGCCGTTGACGCGTACCTCGACTTCCCCCGGCCCCTGAACCTTCAAGGACGCCGAGACGGGCCCGTGGATGTGGCTCCCAAATGCCTCATCCCACAGGCGCCAATCCCCGTCGACCTGGTGCAGCACGAACGAGGAGCGTTCGTCGGGGCGCACCCATTGCACCCGGCAGAGCTGGCCGCGGCATTCGACTTCGGGATTGCCTTCCATCTCCCGCCGCAGGAGTGTTCGCAGGCTGTCGACGGACAGCCCGTCGACCCGGGTGAAGAGTTCGGCAAACGCGCTTTTCAGCCAGGACTGCTGGCCGTGCTCCACCGCATAGTCGAGTTCGGTGATCCAGCGCTCTGCCTCGGCCGGCGTCGCCGCGTAGGCACTCGCGAAAACGAGAGTTGTCAGCATGATGCAATCATCCCATTGTAGACGGCGAACGTCCAGCGGAAGCTACGACTGCGCAGGTGGAATGGCGTAGGTCACCGTCGCCTGGGCCACGGGTCTCGGATCGGACGCCGACCGAATGAGCACATGCCCTACCGCAAGGCGCTTCCCGAGCTTGTGAAGGGTGGCTTCGGCGAGGACCTCCCCCGGCGGAGGCTTGCGCATGAAGTCGATCGACAGGTGAGTGGTGACCGCGAGAAGTTCAGGACCAATGTGCGCTACGACCAGGTAGAAGAATGCGGTGTCGACCAGCGTCATGAGCGCTGGTCCGGAAACCGTGCCCCCAGGGCGAAGGTGCCGCTCCTGGACCGGAAGTCGGGTCGTGATTCGACCGGACTGCAGGCTCTCGATGGTCATTCCAAACGCACGGGCCTGCGGAAACCCGCTGTTCATGAGCTCCGTGATTTGCTCGGCGGTCATCTTGAGGTCGTTCATGCCTCCTGTCTAAGGCGCGAGGTGGCGAGAATGTAAAATCGGTTATTCCGAAAAAGTAGATTTTTGAATTTCCAAAATATTGGAGAAATCATGCGAGGCGTTGTCCTGTCAGTCTTGATGATGGTTGGAAGCCTCCCTGCCTGCGTCGAGGGGCCTGACTCCATCGATCCGGAGCCCGTTGACGTGGAAGATCTCACGAAGGACCTGGCGCCCATTCGCGACCAGCACGGCGTTCCGGGTCTTGCCGGGGCCATTGTTGGTCTCGATGGAGTCGAGGCGATGGGGGCGGTAGGGTTTCGCAGGGACGCTTCCGGACCCTTGGTCACGGTCGACGATGCCTGGCACCTTGGGTCCGATACGAAGGCGATGACGGCAACGTTGTTGGCGATTCAGGTGGCCGGGGGCGTCGTGCGCTGGGAACCCGTCTTTCTGACGTGTTCGGCGACATCGATCCGAGCTGGCACGACGTCACGCTCGAAGATCTGGCGTTGCACCGGAGTGGGGCCGTCGACAACCTCCCGGCGAGCCGACCGGATCTGTGGGAGGGTCTCTGGGTGCGCGATGGGGCCGACGATCGGAGCACCCGCGCATGGTTTGCCGAAGAACTTCTCGGGCAGCCAGCCGAGCGACCGGGTGGTGACTTTGCCTATTCGAACGCTGGCTACATCCTGTTGGGAGCCGCGCTGGAACGCACCGCCGATCGGTCGTGGGAAGACCTGATGACCACCCACCTGTTCGAGCCGCTCGAAATGGCGAGTTGTGGGTTTGGTCCACCGCGTGGCCGGTCTCCCTGGGGCCATACCCCAGGCGCGTTGGGAGGCTGGGTCGCGATGGATCCTCGGCAGTCTGGAAGCGACAACCCGTCTGCGTTCGGCCCCGCGGGCACCGTGCATTGCAGTCTCGTCGATTGGGGCGCGTTCGTGGCGCTCCACCTTCGTGGGGCGAACGGCTCGTCGATCGTATTGGATTCGGCTGCCTTCGAGCGAATGCACCTGGCCGTTGGAATTGGTACCGAAGCCTATGGGCACGGCTGGGTGGTTGAGACCAATTCTCCGGCCTGGGTTGACGGGACGTTGCTGTTTCACGGAGGAAGCAACACCATGTGGTTCGCCTATATGTTCCTTTCTCCCTCCCAGGGACGCGCCTGGCTCGCGGTCACCAATGCAGGGCTCGAGGCGGCCGCGTGGGATGCCATTGTGACGCTGGCCACTCGTTGACCGATAAGCTCGCCGAACTCGAAGCCCGCATTGCTGCCGTCGAAGCGATCCTTCAGCCGGAGGAGGGGGAACTCGACCTCGGGCTGATCACACGCCTGCGTCGGGTGGAGGGTGAGGCCGCCCAAGGCGCGATTCAGCTGGCCGGTTCGGTGGACATCGGGGGCCGCCGTGCGGCCTGGCAGACGATTCACGCCTCCGAAGAGCTGGTGACGTTCGACCCGGAGCCCGTCGCGCGGGTGCTGTCGGCTTTGGGGCACCCGATTCGGCTGCAGATTGTCCTCAGTCTGCTCGCGGGTCCCCGAAAGGCCTCCGATCTTGAAGTTTCCCTTGACGTAGGTTCAACCGGCAAATTGTACCATCACCTCAAAGAACTTGTGTCGGCTGGCGTCGTCGTTCAGCCTCGAAGAAGCGAGTACGTGGTTCCTACGCCAGGTGTGATCCCCGTGTTGGCGGCCATCGCTGTCGTTTCGGATTTGATTGGGCCGACCAACTTTTCGGAGTGATCCTCGGTTCCCGAGGGCGCAGAAAGCGTCGAACCAGATCGTAAAAGCGACCTCCTCCTTGCGTACACCAAGCAACCGGAGGAGTCATGAAGCCCAA
The DNA here is from genome assembly GCA_039208735.1 of Myxococcota bacterium. Classification (GTDB taxonomy): domain Bacteria; phylum Myxococcota_A; class UBA796; order UBA796; genus DRPG01. The sequence continues at coordinate 9,651 of JBCCQY010000121.1, forward strand.
GCCGAGTTCTCGTGCATTGCGGCGCGTCATTCGACGGGCGCTGAAGCAGGGCGTGCCGGCCCCCGATGCCGAAGATCTGGCCACCGCAGCCTGGGAACGTGCTGCGGAGCGCTATGATCGCGATCGCGGGTCCTTTGACGCTTTTTTTGAACAGGTCGGTCGCACCGTGGTCCAGGACTGGTGGCGGAAGGTGAAGCGTCGAAGGGAGTTCCACCTCGCGGAGGAGCCGGTTGCTCCGCCTGACAACGCGCGCCTGGAACAGGTGTTTGCCAACCAACAGCGGCTCCTCGAGGCCCTCGCCGACGATGAGCGCGACGTTTTCTTGACCTGGGCACTGCAGAAGCATCTGCCCCAAGGGCAACTGACGGCCCCGGAGGCGGCGCGTCGCCTTGGTCTCACGGTCGCGGACTTCAACAACGCCAAGCGTCGCCTCGCCGATCGCATCCGCAAGCTTGCTGCCTCGTGGGGCCTTGAGCCTCGCGACTTCTTTTCGGTGAACGACCGTGAAGGTCCCCGACGGAGGAACCATGTCCATGGATGAAATCGATCGCTTGCTCTCTGAAGCCCCAGCCCAAGGACCTCTCCATGACGCGATGAGGGCGCATCAGACACCGTCTGAAGATGAGGTGGAGCGCATTGCACGACGGGTGGAGGCCCGGCTGTCCCCCTCGACGACGCGTTGGGTCCGAGGCCTGGTGGTTGCCGGACTCGCTGCCGCAGCGGCGCTCGCGGTCTGGGCATCGAGGTCTGAGCCTCCGTTGGCGCCTTCCTGGACGATTCCGCCGGTACCGGTGGCTGCCGAACGGCTTCGTCCCTCCCCCAGCACCCTAGAGCCAGGGGTTGAGGCTGCGAATTGGTTGGCCGAGGGCCGCGTAGATGATGCCGTGCTTCGCTACCAGCTGCTTTTGGCGGAGCAGCCGACCGATCCGCGGGCGGCGGGATGGCAGCGGGGTCTCGTGCAAGCCTTGCGTACGCGAGGCGACCATTCGGCTTCCCTTGAAGCCGCCTTCCACTTGCTTGAGCGCTACGGCCCCGGAACGCCATGGGCCGAGCGCTACGGCAGCGAGACCGAGCGGACGGCGACGGCGAAGACGCTCGTGAAGTCGGCTGTCGCGGCGCATGCGGCGGGCCGCAAGGCCAAGAATCTGGCATTGCTGGACCAAGCCGCTGTCGCGTACGAACTCTACTTTCACGACCTCGCGGAGCCTGAGGGGAGCCCTGAAGTGCGGTATGGCTACGCTGAGCTGCTCTACGAGCGTGAGCGGTTTGATGAGGCGTGGGAACAGTACAATACGGTCGTCGAACACGACGCCGACCCAGCCCGGGCCCGGTTCTGTGCCGAGTCGGCGGTGTTTGCGGCCGAGGAGATGCTGAAGGTCGCCAAGGACGACGGGGTGTGGCGTGATCGCTTTGTGGCTACGCTCGATGCCTACGTCAGTCGGTGGCCAGACGACAAGAAGTCCGTCGCTATGGGCTACAAGGCGGCATATGCCGTGTATGAACGGGATCCTACGGCGGGAGGCGAGCGCTTCGAGACCATCGCCCAGGACTTCCCTGGTACCAGAGAAGGGGGGTTTGCGGCGAACCTCGCTGTGGATGCCTACATCCTTGAGGAGGACTTTCAGGGTGCAGCCGATTGGGTTGCGCACTGGCTGACCCTCGAAGGAACCGATCCCGAGACCCGCGAGGAACTTGCTCGAATTGGGGCGAACGCTGCCTATGAAGCCACGCGACGGGCTCTCTTGAAGGGGGCCGATCCCGAGGTGGTCTGGGCCGAGTACTACGAAGAATGGCCCAACGGCCCGCAGCCGAAGGCGAGGGACGAACAGGACCCGTAGTACATGTACGCGCACCCAAGGCCCAACGGCCCGCAGCCGAGCCTTCAGGCGCGGATGACGATCGCCGAGCCGACCGAGTAGCCAGCCCCAAACGAGCAGATGAGGCCTTTGTCGCCCGGTTCGAGATCGCTCGAATGCTGGGCGAACGCAATGATTGAACCTGCGGACGACGTATTGGCGTACTCCTGCAGGATGTTGGGCTGCTCGCCGGGCTCGGGGTCACGGCCAAGCACGTTGCGGCCGATGTAGTCGTTCATCGTCTTGTTGGCCTGGTGCAGCCACAAGCGCCGAAGCCCGGTGGGCGGCACCCCTTCTTCGTGAAGATGCTCACGGATGTGTTCGACCACGAGAGGCAGCACTTCCTTGAAGACCTTCCGACCGTTTTGCATGAACTGCATGTCGCGACGGTCTTCCATCTGGTCGTGGGTCCGCCGTAGGAATCCGTCATTGTTACGGATGTTGTTTGAGAACTGCGTCTTGCAACGGGTCGACAAGACCTTGAAATGGGGCCGTACAAGTTCCTCGTCACGCTCGATCACCACGGCCGTTCCGACGTCGCCAAAGATGAAGTGGCAGTCGCGATCCCGCCATTCGAGGTGGGCCGAGCAGATCTCGGGGTTGACGATGAGGGCACGGCGAACCGAACCAGTGCGAACCATCTGAACCGCGGTTTGGATGCCAAACGTCGCTGACGAGCAGGCGACGTTCATGTCGTAGGCGAAACCATCAGCGCCGAGCTGAGATTGGATCTCGACGGCGATGGCAGGGTAGGCGCGCTCATGGTTCGATGCGGCACAGAGGACCAGGTCGATATCCTCGCCAGCAAGGCCGGCTTGTTCGAGGGCGCTCGACGTGGCGTTTAGCGCCATCTCGGCCATGATCGACGGTTCGTCATCCCCACGGGGCGTGAGCCGGGGAAACATGCGAGACGGATCGAGAACCCCTTCTTTGTCGAGGACATGTCGGCGTTCAATTCCAGAGGCGGAAAGGATGAACTCCGCAGACGAGTGGGGCTTGGCTTCCACTTCGCCGGCAGCGATGCCGTCGGCGTGCGCAGCATTCCAGCGGTCGGCGTAGGTGTTGAACGCCTCAACGAGTTCCTCGTTGGTGATGACCTGAGTCGGGGTAAAAACCCCGGTGCCGGTGATTGCAGCGTCGAACATACGATCCCTCCGGTAGCGTTGGGGCACGCCAGCTAACCGCCATTTCGGCCCGGTTCATCCACCCTGACGCTGAATGACCCTCCAGTTGACCGTGCGGTTGCCCTCCGTCCGAACTCGTCCGCGGGATGTGCCCTACTGGCCGGTCCAGGCGGGGGTCGGCTGCTTCGTGACGAACGCCCCAATTCCGGCCTCGGCATCGCGGGCCATCATGTTTTCGGCCATCACCCGACCGGTGTAGGCATAGGCTTCGTCGAGGGTCATTTCGGCCTGGGCATAGAACGCTTCCTTGCCGACCTTCACCGCCACGGGAGACTTGCTCGCGATGAGCTGGGCCATCTGCTGGGCTTCGGCCTCAACTTGGTCGTCTGGCACGACGCGGTTGATGAGTCCGAGTTCGGCGGCTCGGGAAGCCGGCACGAACTCGCCGAGCAGGAGCATTTCGAGGGCGTGTTTGCGTGAGACGTTGCGAGTCAGGGCGACCATGGGCGTGGAGCAAAACAGCCCAATGTTGATGCCGGACGTCGCAAACCGCGCACTCTCGCCGGCCACCGCCAGGTCACAGGCGGCGACAAGTTGGCACCCTGCTGCGGTAGCAATGCCCGTGACCTCGGCGATGACGGGCTTGGGCAGGCGAACGATGGTGGTCATCATCCGCGAGCAGGTCGCGAACAGATCCTCGAAGTATTGACAGCCCCCATCGGCATCGGCGCGGCGGGCGGTCATCTCCTTGAGGTTGTGCCCCGCACAAAAGTGGGGCCCAGCTCCCCGCAAGATCACGGCATGAACGGCGGGGTCGTGACCGACCTCATGCAGGCCCTTTTGGAGTGCGTCGAGAACGTCCTCCGATAGGGCATTGATCGACCGTGGCCGATTGAGGGTTAGCGTCGCAACGCCATCCTGCTGCTCAATCAGCAACGGCAAGTCACCAGTGGATTCGCTCATCGGGTCCTCCGAAGGTCTTCGAATGCTACCCGAAGGACGGGTCGTAGCCGCAAGGATGCGTCTTCACCGTTGCCGAAATCGGAAAAGCATGGTGAAACGAACCGCTTTGCGTTCTTTGTCCACACGGTAGGGGGCCCATCGCGACTGGCGCACGGCCCGTCGGATTTCCTCGTGAAACACGATGGGGCAGACCTCGACGTTCACGTTGTCGGGGACCCCTCGGTCATCGAGTACGATGGTCACCCGGCAGCTTTGGTCGCCAAGGCCCATCGACTGGGCATTGGCAGGGTAGCTCGGTTGGACGAACACCTTGCTCTTCACGTCGTTCGAAGAGACTCGGAGGGGGCAGGCGAGCAACCCTGGGGTGCAGGAGGGAGCCGGACGGGCGAGCGCCGCGGCGGCGATGCTGTCGAGGGGGACGTCTCCGGCTGCGTTTGAGGCGTTGGCCGCCTGCCCTGAGCCTTCTTCCACCGACAGGTCTTCGATCGTGAACAGGCCCGGTTCGATGGGTTCGAGCACCTCGAGCACCTCGGATGCAATGGGCTCGGGAAGCGGACGGGCTTCCGGTCGAGGCCGCCGACGTTTGCGAGCGACGGTGCGGGTGGGTTTCGGCTTGACCACCTTGCGGGCTGGCAGGTTCGTCCAACCATCGGCGGCGCTGTCCCAGGACAAGGCGCGTGAACGGCCTTCGATCACCTCGACCGAGGTGCTGGACCGTACATCCCCAAGCGCCATTTCGACGTCACGGAGACCGGGCGCAAGCCCAAAAAGGACCGGCGTTTTTCCGACGTGGGTACCGTCGACAAAGACATCTGCGCCGTCCGGGTTCGACCGGAGGGTCCACGATGTGAGCGTGATGGTCGTCGGGCCGGCATCGACGGCGAGGGGTTCAGGTCGTTGGCCGATCAACCACCATGCGGCCACTCCCAACCCCACCACAATGGTAAGCACGAAGGTGATGATGAAGATGTTGACCATCGTGAGCGTGGTGAGGAACCCCCCTCGTGGGGGGGCTGCGGCGACGAACGATGCGGTGGAGAGCGGGCCTGGAACGGCGGTCAACACGGTCCCGCAAAGGGGTTCGTTCTGGGTGCCGATGCGATGGGGAACGTGGCTTTCGGCCCAGCGCCGTAGATCCAGCTCATCGAGCCGTGCAGCAAGGGTTGAGCACTGACCCTCGACCTCGCGGGCGGTGGGCCGAACGTCAGGGTTGTCGTGGACCATTCGCATGGCGATGTCCAACACCGATCGCAACGAGCCGCTCGACTCCCGATAGAGAGCGGACATTTCTTGCCGGTCCGTCGATCCCTTGGTGACGAGCTGGTAGAGCACGACCCCAAGGGCAAAAATGTCGCCCGCAGGCAGATGGATGCCTTGAAAGCGTTCCGGAGCGATATAGCCTTCGGTCCCCCGAATTTCGACATGGTCGATGGGTGACTCGATGGTCGGGAACTGGGCTTCGGCGACGCCAAGTTCCAGGAGCCGAACCTCGCCGCTTCGCGTGATTTGAAGGTTGGCTGGCTTGATATCGTCGTGGACGAGTTGCAAAGGACGGCCCGAGAGGTCGGACTGTTGCGAGAGGTGGTCAAGGGCTCGGGCGACCTCTTGAACGATTTCCAAGGCTGCGCGAGGGGGAAGGGGACCCAAATGGTGCAGAAGGAGGTGGCAATTTGCGCCGGGCACGTACTCCATGACGATGGCCCAGTACCCGTCGAGTTCGGAGGGCGCCTCGAACCGGACGATGGCGCGGTCGCGAATGACCGCGAGGGTATTCGAGATCTCTCGGAAGCGGCGCAGGTGAGGCGCTGTCGAGGCGTGTTCATGGAGCAGCTTCACCGCAACGTCGCGCGCGAAGCCGTCGGGTTGGGTGCGGCGAGCCCGAAATACGCGGCCGCTGCCGCCTTGGCCCAGGAAATCCAACAGGTGGTAGGAATCGACGAGTTCGCTCACCGGCAGAGCGTACAACAAAGGACTGCGGTTCGGCGGGTCATCCTCGATGGTGTCCGAGGCGAGTCGGGCTCGTTCAGGCGCTCTGGAACGGTCAGAAAGCTGTCAACCGGCGCGCTCGCGTGCGGGTCCTCGGGTCCATTTCGATCAGCAGCAAGCAACGCTTGCGCGAGTCTGAACCGCCATGACCTTCGTGAGGATCCAGCGCTCATCCCGGCGCGGTTCACTCGAAACTGTAGGTTTACACGTTGACTGGATCCGCCAAATCGGCAAGATGCACTCCTTCCCCGGAGTTGTCTTGCTCATCGCGTTTCTCGGTCTGGCATCTGCGGCGCCGCCTTCCCTTGAAATGGGGGACACGGCCTTCGAGATCAACCGCAACGTCCTTTGCCTGCCATCGGGTCTGCGCGTGCTCTACCACCATGAGCCTTCGCACAAGTCGGTCTACTGGACGACCGTGGTCGATGTGGGTTCGACGGCGGAACCGCCCGGTCAGGAAGGTCTGGCGCACCTCGTCGAGCATCTCTGGTTTGACACCGCAGCATTTCGCAGGGTCTCGTCCCGGGTGGCCTCGAATGCCACGATCGATCCGGACGTCACGGTCTACTACGCGCTTGGCGGCGATGACCAGCTTGGACCCTTGGTTGAAGCGGAATCCCGACGCTTTGGGTTGCCTTTGCGGGGGGTGGATGAGGCCATCGTCGAGCGTGAGAAGCGCATCGTGGAGGCCGAGCGCCGCTGGCGCTACGAGAACCGCTCCCTGTCGAGCTTCGCCATGCTTCCCAATGTGTTCAATGAGGGGCACCCCTACCACCGACCCACGATTGGGACGGCGGAAAGCATCGCGTCGCTGACCCTCGAACAGGCGCGAACCTTTTCGGCAACGCACGTGACCCCCAATCGTACGTCATGGGTGGTGACCGGTCCGCAGACCTTCGAGGCGTTTCAGGAGCTGTTGAAGACCCGTGCTGCGGACTGGATTTGGCGGCCGTCACCGGATGCGAGTTGTGCACCGGCTCCTCCGCCTAAGGCGCCTCCGGTCGAGCGTCCCCGAGAGACGCGGTGGCTCGAACTCGAGGCTGCGACCGCCCAGCCGCACGCGGTGGTGGGCTGGGTGTTGCCGCCTGCATTTGGGCGCGATCACATTCAACAACAGCGCGGCGTCGAAATGGTGGACAGCGTCGGAGGATGGAGCTGTCGGCACCTTCCACTGCGGCAGGCATCGATGGCGACCTGCCGGATGGGTTTGGACGGGTCACCCGGGCATCGGCCTTACCGAGATCAGGTCCAAACCCTCCTGGACCGTATTCATTGGACCTGGGACTCGAGCGATCGGGACTACCAAAGTCGCGTGTTCTCCCGGGCGTACCACGACACGCTGTCTCGACTTTTCCTCAATCTCGAAGACACCTCGGCCAACCACACCGACGCAGAATTGTGGCACCACACCGGAGACCTTGAGGGGTGGGTGCGCCGGATTCAGCAGGCGGCTCCAGCCAAGGTCGGCAGCGACAATCTCGTGCTCGAGGATTGGTTCAGTCAGCGTCGTGCGACGGTGGCGATCGTGACCCCCCGTTCGCAGGTGTCGGAGGTCGCGCAGGGCCGGAGCCATGGTCCGCCTCGCTCCGACACACCGATTGGCACGGACGTTGAGCCCACCGACGCACGGACGCTCGAAACGCTCGCCAAGGTGGATACCCAGGCCCTTCGGGTGCAACGGTTCGACAATGGGCTCAACGTGTGGGTGTTGCCGTTTGGCGCCTCCCCGTTTGCACGAAGCCACCTTGTGCTCGCGGGTGCGCGTGCGACGGCTCCCGACCTCGCGATTCACGAGCTGTTCTGGGATTTGCTGGTCGACGACGTGAACATCCAGAACATGAACATCTACCGATCGCCGCTCGTGATTGGCGGAGACTGGAGCGACTGGCGAGGCGCTGATCGCACCGAACTCGGCATTCGGAGTGTCAAGAACAAGCTCGACGCCCAGCTGTACTTGCTCCGGGCCCGGCTTGATGCGACGCGACTCGACTTCGAGGGCCAAGGCGACATCCTCGATCGCGAAGAAGACCGCATGTGGACTCGTTTGCAGGACGCTCAGACCTGGGCCCAGCTGCACCGCGAGGCCTCGCTGTTTGGGGCGCCCGACGGCTGGACTCCCGAGCTGATGGGACGCGCCCGCAAGGTGAAGAAGGGGGACGTGAAGGCCTGGCTACAGCAGGTTCTCCGACCACAAGAAGCAACCCTCATCATCGTTGGAGATGTGAATCCGAGTCGCGCATTGGGAGAGGCGAAACGCTACTTCGGCGATTGGAAGACCAAGAATCGGGCGCCCCTCAAGTTGCGGCAGGTGGTGAAACGCGCGGTGGAACCTTCGGTGACGGTGTTCGAAGATTCCTCACGGACCGATGTGACCATCTCGGTGTCATGTCCGCGCCTGCAATCCTCGACCTACCCCCTGGAACGCATTTCGCGGAAGGTCATCGATGAGCTGGTGACCGGCCAGCTGCGAGAGACTTGGGGGGCGACGTACACCGTGAGCGTCTGGCTCGACCATCGTGGTGCAGAGCAGGCGGTTTGGAACATCGAAACCGAAGTACCCGGGTCGGTAGCTGGCCCCGCCGTGATGGCCATTCGCGAAACGCTACAGCGCATCGCGTCAGGCAAGATTTCCAAGCGTTACCTCGCGTATTCGAGGCTCAATTACGCGCGAAGCTCTAGGTTTGGCCTTCGTGATCCCGCAGTCATGCTGGGACGTTTGCTCGAGGTGGCCCGGCGGGATGGCGACGTCACTCACCTCGAGAGGGAGGGCGACGAACTGCTCGCCGTTTCGCGTGAGGCCGTTGCATCGCAGCTTGCGGATTGCGCAGGCCATGAGGTGGTGACGCTGGTGGGCCCCGGCAAGCCCATTTGGACCTCGCTCACGGAAGCCAAGGTAAACGCTACCCAAGAGAACTGGGATGTGAACCGGAATAACTGGCTTTCGAAGTACGCACCCAAGCGGCGCTAATCCAGACCGGCACATCGTGAGGCGCGGGGGCTTCCACCGTGCCAATGGTCATGTCCGGATTTGCGAGCCTGGTGCATTCCCTTTGTTGGCAAGCCTGCCATTTCAACATTGAAGGGAAAGATGATGAGGCTTTGGGTCTCGATTTTGTGCTCTTGGGCCGGTGCAACGGCCTGTATCGGGTCAGATGGACCGAACTCCTCCGGTCGCGTGCAAGCGCCCGGGGCGACCCCCGACCAGGAATCCGTACTGCTCGATGTCGTGACAGGATGGAACGACAAAGACAAAGAAGTCATCGATCCACAAGGGGAACTTCGGTTCTTGCAGATGGCCGACGAGGATTGGTGGTCGCAGGAAGCCGGCTATTTTTCAGCCTTCCTGTTCGATGTGACGGCGCTGCCTGCCGATCGGGAGGCCATCGAAACGCGGATCGTGATCGAGCATTGGGAAGAAGATGAAGTGATGGACGGCGACATCACCTTAAGTGTCGCCACGGGGTCACTCGACTTCCCTGACGTGATCGACAGCACGCTGCTCCCCGTGGTCAACGGACGTGTGGCCCAAGACGTGTTCACGTGGCCGGTGGCGGCGGACCCCGAAGGTCTGATTGTTGTGGTGGCTAACGACAATCCTGCTGGTCAAAAAGCCTTGATCAATCTTCTTTATTTGGATGTCGTGTTCGCTCCGTGAGGGCGACGCGACGGGACCGCGGTTTCGGCGCTGGCCGTTGATTCTCTTGGTCGAGCCAGCTCCTTTCCCGCAAACCGGGCCGCCGTCCACTCGAGCATGAGGGGCATGTTCAGGGCGGTTGAATCGTTGGACGTTGGGACGGTCGGTTTATGACCGGGTGCTTGAACATCTGTTCATTTCGTGTCATATGTTCATACGTTCAGTGTTGGACGATGGAGGTGCAACTCATGAACTCTCGCCGACCTTCCACCCTTTCCCTGTTGGAGTCGGACGAATTGTCGTCGTCCACGTCGCTCCTGACAGGCTTCTTTTCCAACGAAGTGCGTCAGGCGAGGGCCCTTCAACGTCGCCGGCCTCGCCGCGGCCGCTGTCGTCCACCCTGATCTGGCGGTCGTCAACCGCGTGGGGCCCTCGTCAGGGGGCTCTACTCACGCGGCTGCGCACCTCGGCCGCCAATGCAGCGAGCTGCTCCGGCGTCGTGGCGTAGCTGTCCACCACCCGGTGGTTTCCGTCCACAAGCACGACATTGCCCGTGTGGGCGACCGCCATCATTCCGTCGACTTCTGCACGTTCCATGGCGAAGCGGAAGTGGTCGACCACCAACGTTTCGATCGAATCACGAGGGCCGGTCACCAAGGACCATCGGTCAGGGTCCACCCCGTAGGCCGTTGCCTGCTTTGCCAAGACTTCAGCGGTGTCGTACTCCGGATCGACCGAGAAGCTCACGATGTGTACCCTCTCGAGGTCACTCAAGGCGTCCTGAAGGCCAGAGAGGTGCACCATGAGGGCTGGGCACGTGGCTTTGCATCGGGTGAACAGGAAGCTTGCGATCCAAAGCTGCCCATCGAGGTCTTCGGTACCAAAGGTCTCACCCGCTTGATTGGTGAGTTCAAAATTTGGGATTTCGGTTCCTGGGTCTGCGCCTTCGGGTTTCGCCGCCGTGTAGAACCAGGAGCCAAGTCCGGCCCCGACCAACAACAACACCACTACGATCTGGGCTTTCGACACGATCAATTCACCCACACAAAACAGTCTACGCCCTCGATCCACGGGGCATCGATCCAGCCCGCCCGCAGGGCCAGCCATTGGATTTCAGCCACCACATGGTCACCGTGGAACCCCACGAAGGCCAAGGTCGCCGCCGTGCCCAAAACGGGGATGGCAGACGAGACCAGCGACGAACTCGCGGTGTGGGCGCAGGTCGGATGGGCGGGGTTGGAGAGCGGCGCGAGTCCAAAACCCGATCGTATGCGGTCGGCCCAGTAGACCACCTGCGACATCACCAATGCGATGAGAATGCAGCAGCCCAACGTCGCCTCCTTGCCTCGTGCGACCGCTCGTATCTTCCGTCTGCAACAGTTGGAAGGCGATCGCCAAGCCGCGTGGGTACACCTCGAGCATGGAATGGTTGTTGGAATGGGGCCTGGTCGGGGTGGTCGGCGTGATCCTGTTGTCGGCGGTGGGGCTGCCCGTCCCCGAGGAACTCAGCCTCGCCACGGCCGGCGTGCTTGCGGGGCGGGGCCACGCAGCCTTGCTGATCGCCGTCTTCGTCTGCTACGCCGCGGTACTGATGGCCGACCTCTTCGTCTGGGGCGTGGGTCGGACGTTGGGCTCGAGCGCGCGACTCCGTTCGTTCGTCGGGGAACAGCACTATACGCAGGTCTCAAATGCCTATGCTCGATATGGCGGTTGGCTGGTCCTGATGGTTCGACCGTTACCCGGTATGCGGGTGCCCGTCTACACCATCGCCGGGGCGGCGGGCATGCCCTCATGGCGGTTCGTGCTGTTCGATGGGCTGGCCGCGGCCATCACGGTTCCCCTGTACGTCTGCGCTGGCTACTGGCTTGCGGACGACCTGGCTCGGCTCACGGAAACGATTGCTCAATCCCGCCAGGTCATGGCGGGCTTTGCCGCGTTGGTGGGGGCCGCGTTGGTGGGGTGGTGGTTCGTCCGGGTGCGTGGTCGCGGGGATGCAGCGGCGTCAAAGTGAAGAGCGCGAGGGCCAAAGGAACGACCGCCGCGGCGAGGCAAGCCGGTCGATAGGAGCCCAGCGTTTGGCGGCTCGCCGCAAGCAGACTCGGTCCCAAAGCGCTTCCCACGACCATGGCGGTCATGCTGGCCCCGCTGATCGTGCCGAGGTGTTCGCGCCCAAAGAAGCGGGGCAACCCGACGGTGGGCAGGACGCCGAAGAGGCCCCCGGACATCCCGAGGGCGAATGCGGTGGCGGCGTAGCCGTAGGTCGTGCCAAGGCCTGTGAGCGATGCGTAGCCCGCGGCGGTGGCGACCAAGAAGGCTTGGAGCAGGGTTCGAATAGGCATGCGATCCGCGAGCCAGCCTGCCGCGGCTCCCGCGCTTGTGCTGACCAGTGCCATGGGAACGAACAGCCCCACCGCTTCGGTTCGAGAGAGCGCTTGTTCGGCGCCAAGGTCCACGATGTGCAACGTGGCTCCCGTCAGCACGAGGGCGTGCCACGCCAGGGCCAAGGTGAGGACCCAGAAGGCGCGCGTCCGGAGCGCCTCGCTCCGAGTGGTCGCCACTTCGGTCCGCCCGCCCTCGGCCTCGCTCACCCCATCCAAAAGCAAGCCCGCGGATTCAGGATCCTCACGGAACAAGAGCAACGCCAGACTGACCATCCCGAACGCTTCGACCAATGCGATTTCGCGATAGGCCCCTTGCCACCCCGAATGGGCGATCCAGGCGTCGAGAATTCGGGGTGCCAACGCAAAGCTGAATGCGACGAACAGGCCGCTGATCGCGGTGGCCGTGCCCCGGCGCCGTTCGAACCAACGTCCAATCATGGTGCGACTGGCCAGCGTAAGGACGCCCTGACCACTGAACCGTACGGCGAGGAAGAGTCCCGCGATCACGACGAAGGGAGCGCCATTCACCGCGCGGATCACCCGTTCGATTTCAGCAAAGCCGAAGACAGTCAACGCAAGACCAAGGGCCGCGACGCTTGCCCCAATGCGAACGCCGAATCGGTCGAGCATCCGTCCTGCCCAGGGCAGCAGCGAGGCGCTCAGCAAGGTGCCCACCAAATAGGCATTCGAAAAGCCTAGGCGGGACAACCCCGTGGCCGCGAGCAAGGGATCGGTGAAGACGCTCACGCCCATGGTCTGGCCGGGGATGCTGGCCACGATTCCCACCGTGGCGGCACCCACGACGATCCAACCATAGTAAATTGGCGATCGCTTTGGAGAAAAGGGAATATTGGGCCCGATAGGGTCGCGCATCACGGGCTTACCGTCTCCCGGTTGCAATATGGACCCGACGACGCCAGCCGACGCTGTTCACCTTCGGCGAGGAACCACTTTTGATCAGAGATGAGACGCGTCTCGGACTCCTGGATGAGCTGGATGGGGCGCTTGAACGGGTTCCTGCCCTCGAGCCACTCTGCGAAACCCGATTTCTTGAAACCCATGTGCTGTATGAGGGGCGCTCCGACCAACAACGTCGGATCATCGAGTGGTTTGGCCAAAACATGGGCCCCGCAGGGGGAGCGGATCGGGCATTCCGGGTGCTCTCGGTAGGATGTGGCAGCGGTATCCTCGACGTGCCGTTGGCGGTTCGCTTTGCCTCGGGTGCGCCTGCCCTTCACTACGTCGGGGTCGATCCGAACCAGGCGGAATGCAACGCCTTCGTGCGCCGGTTTGAGTCTGCGGACCTGCCCGACGAAGCTTCCCTTACCGTCGAAGCATCGCCATTCGAGGACTTTGATGCCGAAGGGCGATTTGACCTGGTTCATCTTGTGCACTGCCTCTACTACCTTCAGGACCCCGAAGCGGTGATTGCCAAGGCGCGTCGGTTGTTGGCCCCCGGCGGTTCGCTCGTGTTGGTGCATGCGCCCCGGGGGCATCTCAACGACCTGTCGACCCGCTTTTACGACAAGGGCTACGGCCGACCGACGTGGTTTGCCGATGACTGTGCGGGCATGCTCGAAGATTTGGGTTGGGCTTACGATCGATCCCGGATCGATGCACAGGTCGATGTGACGCCATTCGCCGAGCGGGACCCGGTGGTTGGATTGGCCTTGCGCGACTTCATCGTGCAGTTTGATAGCCTAAAGCTGCCTTTAGAAGTGCAAGGCATGGTCGATCGCTACCTCGATCTCATCGCCTTTCGCGATGCGAAGGGAACGGTGTTCATCGACCATCCCGCCGACGTGTTCGTCATCGCTGAATCGTGATCATGGCCACATCTTGCGTGAAGCGTACCGATCCATCGGTGGTGGTGCGCTCAGCCAGGTAGGCGCCTAGTCTTGGGTCGGCCCGCATCGCCTCGAGCGAGAGCGTTTCGTCAAACAGGCAGCGTTGCAAGAACCCTTCGAGGACAGGCTCTTCGTGGATGACCTGGACATACCGGAGCGGAGCGACGTTCACCGTGGCTCCCGCGTCCCGAAAGGCTTGGGCGACAACCTCGGCACTCGTGTAAGGGGTGCCGTCAGGGCGAAACTGCTCGAGGTACGCCTCGTAAAAGGCGAGGTAGTGCGAGGAGCGGGTCGCGTGACCAATGAAGCCCAGCCCGTCAGGCTTCATCGCTTCGAGGAAACGAACCACCCCATCGGCAAGTTCGGCTTCGGGCAACGCGTACAGCGCATGGACGGCCCATACGACGTCGTAGTCTCGCGCGTCGGTGGGGAGGTCCTGCAAGGTGTGCACGAGACGTCGCCCGGCCTTCATGGGGGCGGTGAGGGAGGCGGCCGCCTCTTCGACCGAAAAAGAACTTGGGTCCAGCAGATCAAGTACGAGAGCGCCCGGCGCCAGCGCCTGAATGGCGTCGACCTCGCGAAGAGCAGCCGGAAACTTGCCGCTTCCACACGCCACATCGAGGATGCGCAAAGGGGCGTCGGAGGTCGCTTGAGCGAGCCGGGCGGTATGGCTCCACGCTCGGACTAGCTCTCGGTAGTCGAGCGTCGCGACTCGGTAGAACGCGTCCATTTCAGCCCGCCGGGCCTCGCTCCAATGGGCGAGACTGCGATCTTCGGTATCTCCGGGTTCGAGACTCATGGCGTCTCCGTCGGGTAGAGCACAGGATTGAGGGGGCTCGAAATCGGGTCGCCTGGGCCGACGCCCGGCATGAACTTTTCGAAGTCGCCACTAATGAGGGTGGGCTCGTCCACCAGCCGGGCGCCATCTTCGAGGTAGGTGGTGGCCAAGGCCATTCGAGGCAATGTGGTGTGGTTGGGCCCGGCGGTATGAAGGCTGTGCGTGTGATGGAAGCTGACTTCGCCCAGCGCAAACCCGCTTGCCTCGACGGGCACCTTGGCTTCGCGAAGCGCCTCGGCGATGCCCCGGTCGTAGCTGTCGTCGAACTTGCTGAAGGGCAGGTCCTTGACGAGTTGCCAGGCGTCCATCGCCTTTGCGAAGGCCAACGGTCCCATAGCCGGTGGGGTCGGCTGAAGCGGGGCCCATAGGGTGGCCACATGCTTGCTTGCGATGGGGTAGTGGTGAGCATCGTAGTGCCAAGGCGTTCGCCCGGCCCCCGGGAGCTTCGACAGCGCATTGTCGTGGTACAGCCGCACGGAGCGCACCTCGAGCAGCGCCGCCGCGATGCCGGCAAGGCGAGGGCTCAACACGAACGCGCGACACACCGGATCGGTGGTCCACATCATTTCGAGGCTGGGAAATCCAAGCGGGGGAGCATTCTCTAGCGAGATCGAAAACAATCGATCGAACGACCGCCGAAGCGTGAGCAACGCGGCAGGTGAACAAACTTCCGGTAGCTTGACGTAGCCATCGCGTTGAAACGCCTGTCGCGCGGTCTCGGGAACCGGGTAGGGAATCGCCAGCTCGGCCTGCAAGGCGTCGAGCGACAAGTCCGCGAGATCAGGCAGCTCGGGCGTGTCGACCGGCCCCGCAGGAGAGGCTTCGGCATATGCCAGGGACAGATACCAGTTCCACCACTGCGCATTGTCAGCGTCCCACCGCTCATGAATGGCGTCGGAGGCCGCGTTGCGTTTGGCTAGGAATTGTTCAGGCTTCAAAAGGCGCTCCCTTTCGAGGTCGCCGTATCGCTCGCCTGCCGGTCTCGTCAGGTGTTTCGGCGTGCCGACGTTTGCCCTCGGCCGAATCAAGGCCGAGGCGCGTTCTCCCAAGCGGGGTCGTGGAGCACCGTCACGGAGGCTCGGCCGTAGTCTCTGGCGAGGTCGCGCAAGCCGGCGGCGGCGGGACCGTTGTCCCCTCGGAGGGCCAGGTAGATGTCCCGCGTATGGCGCCCCGTCACCGTCGCAAGGTGGACGGTGAGCGCACCGATCTCGGTCTCGAGCTGCTCTTCGAGGTCTTGCAGCAGTTCGAGTTGTTCGGGTTCGGGCATGCCTTCGTCATTGCCGTCGTACCGAAAGGACAGGTGCGCCACCGTATCGTGAAAGGGATGATTCCAGCGGCGCCGAGGCACGTTGAATCGAATCACTTTCCGATACCCCTCAGGGTCTTTGAACTGGCCCACCAGGCCGCGACCTTCCTTCCACCGAACGTTGGCGACGTCTTCGATGAGCTGTCGAAAGGCAACGGCATCCAACGCATCGGGGGGAGCGGGCTCGGGCGATGGCTGAATCGCCCGAATCCAGGTTTCAACAGCGTCTTCACCGATGATGTTGTCGAGGGTGATGAAGAGGGGCGTTTGCCGTTGTCGCTCGGTGAGTCCTTCGAATGAGGGGTGGTGTACCACCACATCGATGGCGCAGCGCTGCTCATCCAGGTCGACGGCGTAGCGGAAGTCTCGGTACGCAAACTCCTGCGGGCCAAACCGTACCGCCATCCCGTCAGTGAGCTCGAAGATAGGCTGGCGCGAAGCATAAAACTCGAAGTCTGGGTCGTCGGTGGGCGCTTCGGCTTCCCAGCGTTCGGCGAGGATGCGAAGGTTCGCGTTGCCCTCTCCGGAGACCACAAACCGATGTTTGGCGCGCTTGCCGGCACCAAATTCCCAGGCCAGCGGGCCTCCGATGTCTTGGACGTGTGCGCTGAGTTGCTGGACCAACACCGGATCTTGAGTACCGCCTTCGATGAGATTGAGGAGCGCCCCCTGATGCGCCCGCCACCAGCTCCAAAACTGGTGAATGGCCCCATCCGTGGAGTTCACTACGGCCGGTTGGGGCGGCGACCAGCCAAACAGCCAACGTACGAACCTCAGCATTCGTGGGGGGTAACGTGCGTCACGCAGTGGGGGACGAGGTGCAGCGTGCTATCGTGCGGGTTCCAGTGGAGGAATCATGACTTCGATGCCCAACGTGCACGGAATGGTCGCGCCCGGTTTCGAGCCGGTTCGTGACGCCTTCATCGAGAACTTTACCCGACGCAAGGAAATCGGGGCAGCGTGCGCGGTGTACCACCGGGGTGAGAAGGTGGTGGACCTTTGGGGAGGCCTGCGGGACCCCGCGCGAAATCTACCCTGGGAAGAAGACACCCTGGTTCTTGTGTTCTCGACCACCAAGGGCGTTTCCTCCATCGCGGTTGCCCATGCGCATGCCCGCGGCCGATTCGACTACGACCAGCCGATGGCGCAGTATTGGCCGGAGTTCGCGGAAAATGGAAAGGCAAACATCACGATTCGCCAGGTACTGAGCCACCAGGCCGGTCTGTGTGCCATCGACGAACCGTTGGACCTCGAGAAGCTGGCCGACCCCGATGTTGTCGCCGCGGCAGCCGCCAAGCAGGCGCCTGCGTGGACGCCCGGCGAACACCACGGCTACCACGGGTTGACCCTCGGCTGGTACGAGAGCGAACTGCTTCGTCGGACGGATCCGAAGAATCGAACGATTGGACGGTACTTTGCCGACGAGATTGCGCCAACGCTGGACATTGAGTTCTACATTGGACTGCCCGATACCGTGGATCCAGATCGCATCGCGGTCATTCAAGGCCAAAACTACGCGCTCGGCATGCTCTTCAACTTGCACAAGCTGCCGCTCGGATTCGTGTGGGGCTTTCTCACACCAGGGTCCATCACCGCACGGGCTTTTGGCAATCCCGCCGTGCTTGGTCAGCCGCACCGCTACAATGAAGCAGCGATGCGGGCCATCGAGCTTCCCGCGGCCAACGGCATCGGGGAGGTTCGGGGGATTGCCCGAGCCTATGGAGACCTCGCGATTGGCGGACCTTCCCTTGAACTGGGGCCCCATACGCTCGATGCGCTCGAACGTGCCGCCCGGAGTCCGCAAAAAGGAACCTTTGACCTCGTGGTTCGTCGTGAGATGAGCTACGGTCTTGGGTATTGCAAGCCGTCGCCCGGGTTCGATTTCGGTTCTCCTCGTGCCTACGGAACGCCGGGTGCAGGAGGGTCCTTTGCGTATGCTGACCCCGAACTTGAGCTGGGCTTTGCCTACGCCATGAACCGCATGGACTACTACACGCTGATGGACCCCCGAGAAGTGGCGCTTTCAGAGAAGGCGTTCGAGGAACCCGGGGCTGACGGACCGGCCTGAACGACCTACGTGGGCGGGTTCGCGGCCTGCCACTGCTCCCGCATGGCGTGCGGAGTGAGGCGGACGGGCGGCTCGTCGA
>JBCCQY010000122.1:0-27696 GCA_039208735.1 Myxococcota bacterium
GAACAGTCCAACATGGCGAACCTGATCTCGGGCGAGGAGATGGACGCGTTTTCGGACCACGATCACACCCGCGGTGATGGAGAGGGGCGCTTCTCAACCGAAGATCACCACCGCGATCGGGTCGAGGTGGGCTCCCTTCATCAACGACGGACCCCCGAACTCGCAGTCCGCTACAGCTCCCCCGTGATCTCCGAAGCCGAGGCCACCACGAAAGTGCATGTGACCAATGAAGTCCTTGGGGCCGTGGTTCGTGCATTCGATGATTCCGAGGGGGCTGGCCGAGGCCGCGCCCTCGTTCAACTTCTTGTGACCGGAGCCCCCATCCGGTTTTCTGCCCTCCTTCGCGACCTGGTGGTTGACGAAACGGGCGCTCTGCCCGAGCGGCAGGTCCTGCACAACCTCTTTGGCCGCCCGGCCGGAGAGCACCGCCAGCTCCTCAACGGCGGTCTCGTCGATCTCATCGATCGTGCGCTTTCTTCAGCTGCCGACGAGCTTCCTGAAGAGCACCTCGACGAAGTCCTGACACAAGTTGCAGGTTACCGACAGCGCCTTGGCGTCTGACTCACCGAGGATAGGACCTCTCCCATGCTCCTGACCCTACTTTCGAGCCTCGTCCGTGCCGAACCCGGGGCCCTCGAAGCAGATGCTCCCGTTCCCGAGTTACCCCCTCGGGAAATTGTCGATCTGGGAGCGATTCCTCCCGACATCGCTCAGATCGCACGCTCGGTGGGCCACCTTCCGCTGCCCGACCGGATGGCCCGCATTTCGGAAGCCATGCTCGGCAAACCCTACGTGAGCGACCCGCTCGGTGAGGGCCAGGGCATCGATCCTGACCCCATCGCCCGCTACGACGCATTCGACTGCCTGACGTTCACCGAAGAGGTCCTTGCCCTGTCCCTCGCTGGCGATCCGGTGCAGGCTGCACAAATCCGCCGTGACCTGCGGTATGGGCCCGAGAACACCATCGCCTACGTGAACCGCCGGCACTTCATGGAGCTGCAGTGGATTCCCGGGGTGGTGCGGGACGGATGGCTCCGCAACACAACAGCCGAGTACGGGGATGTGATCCTTCTCGAAAAGGAAATCACGGACCAGACTTGGAACACGTGGCGTCCGCGCAAGCGGTTTGCCCACAAAGACGATGAGTTGCCGAAAGGCATGATGCGTCTTGAGGTGCTTCCGCTCGCCACCGCCCGCGAAGTCGCCGGCAAAATCCGGCCGGGAAGCGTCATCCTCACCGTTCGGTCGGACCGCCCGACGGTGCCCATCTGGGTCACCCACGTCAGCTTGGTGGTCCCCGGGCCCAATGGCAAGGCGGTGCTCCGTCACGCCACCAAAATCGGGAAGGGCGGCACTCGCGACCACGGCGTCGATTGGTACCTCGGACACCTCGAGTCCTACACCAATTGGAAAGTGGTGGGCATTTCGATCCTGGAGCCCGTTGAACCGCTGGTACGCAGCGTGCCGAATCCAGCGACCGACGCCTCGGCCTCGACGGAAGGTGCCGACCGCACGCCGTAGCGCGCAGGCAAGGCTTCGGGTACATTGCTGGGCGGACAATCGCGCGAAAGCGTTGGATGTCTGCACTGTCAAGGAGTCGGCGCGTGATGAATCGCTACGGTGGGGCCGGAGTGGCCGGAGCCCTATTAGCGCTTGTGACAGGATGTTCCACCGGTCTCGAGGTTGCGACCGACCTCGGCACCGTTCCCTTAGATACGGGCGTCGACAATCCGACCGCCCCAACCAACTTTGGTCCTGGCAACAATTCCAATCCCGATGGCAACCAAGCCCCCGTGGCGGATGCCGGAGAGGACTTTTCGGCCATCGTGTCGAACGAGGTGTTTCTCGACGGCAGCAATTCGTTCGATCCAGATGGCGACTCTCTGACCTACACCTGGATCCTTCAGCAACTCCCCCCGGGCTCGTCGAGCTTTCTCATCAACGAGACCAGGGTCGAATCTAGCTTTTTCATCGATCGCGCCGGTTCTTATCTCGTCGAACTCGTGGTGAGCGACGGATTCGAAAGTTCACGTGACACCGTCGAAATCATGGCCGAGGTCCTCAACTCCGGACCTGTGGCCGTCGCGGGACCCGACCAAAACGTCCGCATCGGCGAGCAGGTGTTGTTGTCGGGCGGCGACAGCTACGACCCCGACGAAGAACCCATCACGTTCGAATGGGAGTTGGTGTCGGTGCCTCCGGGCAGCTCGGCATCGTTGTCGACCCCCTCCTCGTCGGTCACCACCTTCATTGCCGACCGCACCGGCACCTACACCGCTGAGCTCGTGGTGACCGATGGCAATGACTTTTCGGCCCCCGATTCGGTCACGATCTTTGCGTCCGAAACTGGCGGTAGCGGCGGCGCCAATGGATGCCTGTCGTGCCAGGGCACCACGCTCACGAGCGGTGGCGTGGCGGGTGGGTTTGGCCTGGCCGGCCTGCCCCTTTTGCTCCTGTGGGCGACTCGCCGACGTCCCTAGCCTGCAGCGTCTTGCAGCCACGTGCGAGCGGCATCGGTCAGTGCCGTTAGCGCGCTGTCGACGCCTGCGCGTCCTGCATCATCCAGGCCCGAGCGCCCCTGAACCTCAGCGTAGATCTTGAGCTTCGGCTCGGTGCCTGAAGGACGTAGCAGCACCCGAGCCCCCACATCATGCTCGCCGCCGACAAGATCGTAGCAGAGCATGTTGCGTGACGCCCGGTCCGACGCGCTCTTGAACGGGCCAAAGCGGCCGGTCTCATTCCAATAGTCGCGTGAGCCCTGAACCGACCGTCCTGCAAACACATCGGGCGGGGACTGCCGCAGCCGTTCGAGCAGGGCTCGCATGGCCCCTGCGCCCTGGGCTCCCTCGAACCGAAGCGCGACCTGGCCGTTCACGACGTAGCCATGGGTGTCTTGCAGCCTACGCAAGACATCGATGAGCGTCTTCCCTTGGGCCTTGGCCTGGGCTCCCCGCACGGCCAGAGCCACGGCCCCACCCGCGGCGTCCTTGTCCCGGATGCGATCCGTGACCAAGACCCCGTGGGATTCCTCGCCCGCCGCGGCAAAGCGAACGCTTCCCGACGCGATGCCCTGCCACTCACCGGTGTCTTCGAGCGTACCAAGGCCGTCTGCGACGTATTTGAACCCGACCAGCAGGTTGTCGACGACCGCCGCCCCATGCGATTCAGCAACGGCACGCACCAAGCGCGACGTCACTTCGGTGACGATGACGAGGGGCCGATGTCCTGCGGCGGCCAACGAACGACAAGTCTGGTCGGCCACCAGGACCGCGATGTCATTGCCCGACAGATGGACGAAGCCCCCTTCGTGCGCCACCTCACACCCCAATCGGTCCGCGTCGGGGTCGGTGCCAAACACGAGATCCTGACCTTGCGCGGCGGCCAACGCGTGGGCCATGGCCTCAGGCTTCTCCGGGTTGGCCACGCCTTCGGGGACGGTGGGAAACGCCCCATCGGGGGTCGCCTGCCCCTCGTGAATGGCCACCGTGAAGCCGGCCGCAGTCAAGGCCTCATGGACCAGTCCCACCCCATGCAGCGGGGTGTAATAGGCCTTGAGGGCACGCAAGGCCCCTTCATCGACCGCCTCAGGCCCGCGCCCCGCTTCAGCCACCGTCTGGATGTAGGCGGCATGGGTTGCGTCATCGAGCCAGCGCAAATGGGGTTGCGCGGCCTCCCACGACAGGCTTTCGACCTTCTGGACGGCGTTCACGATGTCGAGCAAGGCCTGATCTTGAGGAGCGACCAGCTGCCCCCCCTTTGCGTCATAGACCTTGATGCCGTTGTCGTCGGGGGGATTGTGGGACGCCGAGAGGTTGAGCCCGCCCTGCGCTCCGAGGGTTCGAATCGAAAACGAAAGTTCGGGCGTCGACAAGTATCGGGCGACGCCCCGTGCCAGCAACCACACCGTGATGCCATTGGCGGCGTAGATGCGGGCTGCATGCTCCGCGAGATCCCGCGAAGAAACATCCTGCAACACCCCCGCATGACCGCCGTACCGCCCCGCGACATCGACAAACCGGCGCACATCATAGGCAATGACCACCGATAGATCGGCGTCGCCGTGCTGCTTCCGCAGCCAGTCCGCGTGACCCTGCACCGAAGTGCCTACGGTATGGGGATTGAGGCGGTTGGGGCCCACCCCCACACGACCGCGACGTCCTCCGGTGCCAAAGGGAAGCACCTGGCGAAACGCATCGGTCAGTTCGTCGAACTCCCCGCGCGTCACCAGCGTCTCGATGAGAGGTCGGTAGTCTGCGTAGCGGTCGTCGGTCCACCAGGTCTGCAAATGGTCCAACGCACGGGCCCGAATGTCATCGGGTACGTCCACACGTTGCAGTCCGGCCTTCGCACGGTCGATCACGTCCGTCATGGCGTCGCCTTCTCCTCGGCTTCGAGCGGGGAATAAGGGCGCAAGACCGAGCTGTCGGTCCAGGCTCCCTCCAGTGCGATGCGGTAACGACGGATCCGCGAGTGCGCTGTTGCATGCTCGGCTCGCTGGACCGCCTCAAGGGCTCGTGCGGTACGACCATGGATCTCGTGGAAGACCGCAAGATCGTGATGGGCTCGTCCGTGAACGGCCGCCGGCGCCGAGGGGTCATTCACGACCGTTTGCCAGGTCGCGGCGGCGGCATCCCAATGGCCCTCCCGGACCGCCTGCGAGGCGAGCCTCAACCTGGGATCCCCACGTTTGAACCACGGGCGCCTGACGCGTCCCCTCGAGCGCACGAACCGTCGAGCAAGTACCTGACCGCTGGCGACCCTTAGCTCCTCAAGCAGACCCTCTGGGAGCCCGGCTCGGGCACGCAACGCCTCGGTCGCCCCTGCGGTTCGAGCTCCCGCCACGGTCACCGGGCCAACGGACTCCACGACCTGGCCGTCACATCGCTCCAATTTCCACGTCAGGTGAACGCGCCCCTGCCAGGTCAGGCTCACCCACGGATCCGCGATGGCCTCTTGCCGAACCTCGCCAGAGGGCAACACGAACCGCATGGGCTTGGTTGAGACCGCACTTTCGAGTTCCCGCTCTTCGGAGCGCACCCCGAGCAAACGCAAGATCCCACCGTCGGGGCCACAGCGTTCGCTAAGCCACCCGGCCACCGCAAGCGTCTCTCGGAGGGACCTTGCCACGTCGTCGGTTCCGGGCGAGGCCTCGACCACGAGCGTCCGCAGACGCTCGGAGACCACATCCGGCCGCGTTGACCATTCCACCTCAACCCGAGGGACGCACGCGAGCGTCCCTACGAGCCAGATCACCAGTCGCCGTCGCAGGTTCCACAATCAACGTCAACAAGCCGCCAGCGCCCCTTGCCCTCTTCGTCAGAGAACTCGATGGTGGCGGCGCCGTTGCCCCGCGCCACCAACCAGGTGCCCAACACGG
Organism: Myxococcota bacterium; assembly: GCA_039208735.1. Lineage (GTDB taxonomy): Bacteria > Myxococcota_A > UBA796 > UBA796 > DRPG01. The sequence goes on from JBCCQY010000122.1 coordinate 5,378, forward strand.
GATTCGGCGAATCGACCGAGCTGCTGGCGATCGCAAACGAGCCACACTCGTTCCAGCCTTGCGCGAAGTTGGTGTCGCAAGGCACAAGCCCCCCGAACGTCGACGTCCAGGTACGGCCCGCCGACACCGTCTCGACCATCTCGTCGAGCTGCATGGTCGGCCTCGCAACCTGCAAAGGAGGCGCGAAGGTCGTGTTTCCGTCGGGCGAGATGACGGTGTGAATGCGCACCCCGAGACCCGGCGTGCTCGACCAGCGAATGCGGTAGCGCTCGAAGTCTTCGCACTTTGGGTCGTTGTTGACGCAAACTTCGTTGTAGGACACCGTGTAGACCGCGATCGAATCTTCGATATCGGGCTTGCCTTCGAGTTCGGCCACGAGCTTGTAGGGCAGCGTGCGGTCGCTACTGACGTATTCCCACACCCGCCCCTGCTCGAACGGGAACATGTTCCAGACCGTGACCCCGTCAAAGACGACCGTCGAGTCACAGCCGAAGAGGAACGGGGCGATCAGGATGGGATTCATCGAGCCTCCAGACCGCCGGTGTAGCACCTCGACGGGGCCCTTGGCAACGGCAACGTGAAGGTCACGGGGCGTTTTCACCCCCATCGACAGATCGCGACACGTTCCTCCGGGAGCCTCTGTCGGCGCACCGGGCACATCAGGGAAGATTCACCCGCCAAACCTGGGATTTGCTACCCCGCATGTACTGACCCTCGAGCACCTGACCGCTGAGCTTTCCACTAAAGACAAGGCGCGAACTAGGCGAACGAAGAAGGAGTTCCCGACTCGTCGGGTCAAAGGTTCCCTCAAGCGCTTCGACCCGCGGGGACCCTAAGCCCACCAGCGGCAGGAACACGGCGTCTGCAACAACGCGACCTCCGTTGGAAACGGTCACGCGAAGCTCAAAGGGTCTCCCATCGGCTTCGCCCTCGTACGTTCCGATGGGCAACGACGGTCCTTCGGGAACCGGGGCCGGCCCTTCGACGTCCTGTGGCGCGGTCTCCTCCGCAGGAACGGCCACGCGCATGGGACTCGGCTCACTCCCCTCTTCCTCGGCAGCTTCTTCCGGGGTTTCCGTCCCCTCTTCGGGAGCTAGCACCTCGATGAGCTTGGGTTCAACGGTGGGGGAGGGCTTAGGGGCCGCGGTCGCCTCCGGAAACGCAAGCGGAGGATGCGCGGGAGCGGGAATGATGGCGGGCGAACCCTTTTGCGCTTCAACCTCGGCCTTCACAGGGGGAAGCGGTTTGGGCGAGGGAGGAGGTTCGACCACCGTGACCACGTTGGCCTTGGCGGCTTTGGCGGCCTCGCGCGCCTTGCGAGACTCGAGGACGGGCTGGGTGAGCAGCGCCGTGACGACAACGGAGGCCAGCACGGAGCCCAGGACCGCCAAGACCGCAACGGGGCCTGCGGTACGCGGGGGGTCAGAAGCAGGCTCTGTAAATGGCGGGGTGGTTTCCTGGCTTCGGACCATGGCATCGGCAGAAGGATCCGAGGGGTAGGTGCTCGGGTCGAGCGCCAAAGGCACCGGCACGAGGTCGGGCGCCGCCGACAACGACGGATGGGACTCGATCCCGAGTGCCTTGGCAAACGCGCGTGCATCATCGAATCGAGCGTCGCGTTCAGGTTCCAGCGCCTTGGAGATCGCGTTCCAAACCTCGACGGAAACATCCTCCAGGGGTGGAGGACGGCGATCGATGGTGGCGGTCAGCTCGATTTCGGAGCCGTCCGGTGGTGCGTACGCCCGTCGGCCCGCAATCATCTCGTAGAGAACAGACCCCAGCGCGAACACATCGGTGCGCACGTCGGCCGATGCGGAATTACGCACTTGCTCGGGCGGCATATACCCAGGCGTCCCCATGGAAATGCCCGTTCGGGTGTTGGGACCGAGCCCATCCTCGACCACCTTAGCTAGCCCAAAATCCGCCACCTTGGGCACCCACCCTCCGGGCGCTCGGGCAAGCAAGACATTGGCCGGCTTGAGGTCTCGGTGGAGCACCCCTGCATCGTGAGCGTGAGCCACCGCGGCGAGCACTGGCGCAAAGAGACCCAGGGCATCGGGAACCGACAGCGCACCGTGATGCTCGAGGAACTCTTCGAGCGAGGGTCCTTCGATGAACTCGAGCAGCAGGCCCACGCGCCTTTCGATCCGAACCACATCGGTCACCCGGACGATGTGGGGATGGGTGAGCTGCGCCTGAATGCGCCCTTCGAGGAGCAGCCGCTCCGTCAGGCTCTTCCGATTCCACGTGAGCAATTTGAGCGCATGTACAGAGCCGAGTTCGAGATGTCGAACGCGGTACACCTCCGCCAACCCGCCCAAGCCCACCAAGGCTTCGACGGAGTAGCGGTCGCCCACCACCATACCGAGATCGAGGCTTGCCTCATCCATCGTCACGCCGCCGTTGCACGAGGGTCTGTAGGCCTGCGCTAAACGAGAGCACATCCGAGGGATTGTTGACGGCTGCGATCGTCCGCAAGATGGTGAAGGACGCGGACAGCGCCCTCGGGCCACGGACGACCGCGGTTGCTCCCACCCGCATGTTCAAGACACGCAAGACGCCAAGCCGGTCTCGGTCCGTCAGGTCGACCTCATCCCAGTCCAGACCATTGGGACGCCAGAGCAGGGTTGCTACCGGACCAACGACCACTCGCCGTGAACCAAACACCGCCTCGGCATTGGCGCCGAGTTCAGCCCCCGGCACCGAACCCGCAAACCCCGGGAAGTTGCGGGTCGTGGGAAACCGGTAGCGCCCTGTGACATCGAGGAATCCGCTCCAGTACCCCTGGTCCCCAACCCGTCCGGTACGCCCTGCGGTGATGAATCCGCCGAGGTCGAGCGCCCCTTCCCCCGCGTTGGTGATGCGCTGACGCGTGGCCAGGGTGAAGTCGCCGGCACGAATCTCGGGGCCGATGGCCAGGCTCAACGGTGCACCGAACAATTCATCGAGGAGGAGCAGCTTGCCGCGGAACTCCAACACCCCCACCGTCGTCGTGGTCTGGCAGGCGCCCAATCCGAGAATCTCACAAACCGCGGTGTCCGTCCGATTGGCCTGAATCCGCCACCACGGCAGGATGCCCTGCAGCTCGAAGTGGCGCGTGATGCCAAGGGTGACAATGCCCTTGAGCCCAAAGGACGAAAGCCCCTCCCCCACGTCGATGACGTCGCGCTCGCCACCCACCTGTATGGCCAGGCGCTCGAGCCGTTGGGACTCGGCGCCCACGTAAATTGAGGCATTGCCCTCGCCGACCACCCACGGACCGGACCCCGCGAGGGCACTGGAGGCTGTGAAAATGAGCCACATACGGTCTCTCCATCGACGTCGCGGGTAGGTGGATTGAACACGCCGTGCGATCGGATCGCAACCGTGGGCACGGACGTCCGACGGTTCAGGACATCCCGACACGAAGCCTGCGCGATCGTTGCCCGAACGACACTGTAGTCATGGTTACGCCTAGTCTATCGGAGGATCCGCATGATCTTCGGCGGCGAGGTTTTGCAACAGGGCATCTCAGTCCTCTTCCTGTGCACCGGCAACTACTACCGCAGCCGGTATGCCGAGGTCCGACTTGAGAATTGGGCGAAACGGCACGGCTTGACATGGCAGGCGGAGAGTCGAGGGCTCGCCGTCGATTTTGAACAGAAAACGAACAAGGGCCCGATGTCGCCTTTCGCGATTTCACGTCTGAGTGAGCGGGGCATTGACCCAAGTGCCTATCTGCGGATGCCCCAAGACCTCACGGTGGCTGACCTAGCCGAGCATCCACTTCGCATCGCGGTGGACCGGACGGAACACGTCCCGATGCTCGAACGCCGGTTCCCCGATTGGGTCGATCACATCGAGTACTGGAACGTGGCCGACGGCAACCCGACCGACGCTCGACACCCGTTAGCCGAGATCGACCAGCACCTGGAAACGCTTTTCGATCGCCTGATGCTTCACGGCTGACGACCATGCTGGCCCCCGACAGCGTCAGGACTTCCGTCATGACGGACTCCCGGCCAGCGGCCATGACCCAGGACTGAAGTGGATCGCAGTCTTGGACCAATGTGTGCAGAGGCCCCGCGAACACGGGAGATTCGCGATGCGCGGCATGAACAAGATCTTCTTGGTCGGACGGGTCGGTCAGGACCCTGACATTCGGCGGAGCAAACTCGGGCGGCCCTGGTGTCCCCTTCAAGTGGCTACCCAACGCGATGGCTGGGAGCCTGACGGCTCGTGTGTCGAACGGACGGACTGGCACGAGGTGCAGCTCGTGGGGCAAGCCGCCGACGTCGCGGAGCGCTGGGTCCGTCGAGGCACCATCGTCGCCGTCGAAGGAACCCTGACCTACGACGCCTGGGAGGACGAGCACGGCCACCGTCACCGCCAGCCCACGATCCTGGCCAGCCGAATCGTCGTTTTGGGCCCGCGAACACCACATGAGCCAAACCGCTACGCCCAGCTCCCTCCGGTTCATCAGCACCGTCCGTGATACGGCGCCGGTGGCAGCCCCTGGATCCAACCGAACTCGGGAAGACCGGGAGGCCCGCTAAGGAGACATCGTGAAACAGAAGACCGTGTTGGACCTTCGCAAAATGAAGGCCGACAGCAAGAAGATCGTGATGATCACGGCGTACGACGCCACCATGGCGCGACTCGTCGACGCAGCCGGGGTCGACGTCATCCTCGTTGGCGACTCCTTGGGCATGGTGATCCAAGGCCACGACAGCACCCTACCGGTGACGCTCGACCACATGGTCTATCACTGCGCCAACGTCGCCCGCGGCACGAAGCGGGCCCATCTCGTGGGTGACATGCCATTTCTCACCTACCAAGTGTCGCCTGAAGATGCGCTCCGAGCGGCCGGCCGCCTGGTTCAGGAAGGCCAGGTGCAAAGCGTGAAGCTCGAGGGTGGTGAGCGCGTCGCGGAATCCATCCATCGCATCGTGGGAGCGGGCATCCCGGTCGTGGGCCACGTTGGCCTCACACCCCAGTCGGTGCACGCGATGGGGGGCTACCGCATTCAGGGCCGCACCGAAGCCGCCCAGGAACGATTGCTCGCCGATGCACGGGCCGTCGAAGACGCCGGGGCCTTCCTGTTGGTGCTCGAAGGCATTCCCACCGATGTCGCCAAGGCCATCACCGACACCCTCACCATCCCCACCATCGGCATCGGGGCGGGTGTGCATTGCGACGGCCAAGTGCTGGTGAGCAACGACGTCCTCGGCATGGATCTGTCGTTTGAACCCCGCTTCGTAAAGCGGTTCGCCACCCTCGAGACCCACATCGTCGAGGCGGTGCAGGCCTATGCGGGAGAGGTTCGCGCAGCGTCGTTCCCCGCGGCGGAGCACAGCTTCGAACCAAAACCCAATCCACGCCTCGCCCGGCTGTATTGATGGAGATCGTGACCGAACCGGAGGCCATGCAGGCATGGGCTCGGGAGCATCGCCGCCCCGACGTCACCATCGGGTTCGTGCCCACGATGGGGTTCCTCCACGCAGGGCATCGGTCGCTGATGGATGCGCTGCGCCCCCGCGTTGACCATTTGGTGGTCAGCATCTACGTGAATCCGCTGCAGTTTGGCCCCAACGAAGATCTCGACCGGTACCCTCGCGACCCGGAAGGCGACGCGGCGCTGTGCACCGAGGCGGGGGCCGACGTGCTGTTCATGCCCACGTCGCTCTACCCGTCGGGCTTTGCGACGTCGGTGAGCGTCCACGGGCTCACCGAAGGCCTGTGTGGTGCGTCTCGTCCTGGGCACTTCGAGGGGGTCGCCACGGTGTGTGCGCGGCTCTTTGGGCTAACCGGGTGCACCCACGCGGCGTTTGGCGAAAAGGACTTTCAGCAGCTCGCGGTCATCCGACGCATGGTGACCGACCTTGCGATCGACCTGCAGATCGTCGGCTGTCCGCTCATTCGCGACGACCATGGTCTCGCGCTGAGCAGTCGCAACAAGTACCTGTCCGATGCCGATCGGAACCGAGCGCAAACCCTGTCCCGCGCGCTGTTTGCCATTCAAGACGCCGCGAACGATCCGCGCGACGTGTCGCGGCTGCGGGCTCTGGGGGCGGGTATGATCGATAGTGATCGGCTCGAATACTTCGAAATCGTGGACGCCGCCTCGCTCGAGCCCCTTGCCAAACTCACGAGCGGTCGACCCGCTCGAGCCTTGGTGGCTGCGCACTATGGCCAGACGCGCCTGATCGACAACGTGGCGGTGGAGGTAGGGTGACGGTTGACCTGTGGGTGTTGTTTGCCGTCGTGGCGGCGTTGGGTGCCAACTCCATCCTCATGGCGTTGCCCATCGCGCGGCGGTCTGACACCTATTTCTGGGCCGTCAACGGCTTCAACGTCCTCATGGGTTCCCTGATTTTGGGCTTTGGGCTGCCCGGCTTCGGGCACTTGCCGCCACCCGCCGACACGCTCATCAGCTTGATGGTCGGCGGGATGTTCTTCTTTCACGTGGCGCAGTTCTTCAACCACCGCGCCCGCTGGGCTCAGGAAGCACGCATCGAGGCGCGGGAAGCCCGCCGCGCCGAGCGTGATGCCGCCGAAGAGTAGCGGGGGGTTACTCCGCCACTTCATCGCTAGGGTAGCAGCGGGTTTTCGATGAGCGCCTGCAGCGCGGCTCGAGCGGCTTCGCGCGGGGGAGCATCGGCTTCGGCCTCGCGGTACCGACCAAGACGAGTCCGAATCTGCGCTACGGTGTCCTCGACGACCTTGGCATCGCGGCGGCAGGGCACCCATCGCGTGAGTCCGTCCCGAAAGTACAGGGCGATCCAAACCCCATGCGCTTCCACCGCCTCAAGGTCAGCGAAGGGCACAACCTCGCGCCGGGCCGGCGTTCCGTCGCCAGGCAGTTCCCGGCCGTAGCCCAAGACCAACCCGTGCGAGGCGATGGTCAACCAACGAGCATGACGTCGGACGACCCGCCAGAGAACCCCGAGCACCAATGGAATGGCGACCAGGGTCCATCCGACCAAGGGAAAGCAGGCCGAAAGGTAGAGCACGACCCCCACCATCCAGGTGCCGCTGCCAGCAAGCAGGCTGTCCCGTCGAAGGTCGACGGTAGGGCCTTCGAACGGAGAATCCGGCGGAGCAGCAAACATAGAAACCTATGGTCTTGCGCTCCGATGACCGCAAGGCCCCGCAACTCGTCAGTGCGCGACCTGTCGCTCCACGAGGGCCGTGACTTCGGCATTTGAGAGGAGTCGGTTTTCTTTTTTGGCTGCGTCGAAGATGACTTGTACAAGCCGCTCATCGACGGGATAGCCGCGCGCTTCGAGCCAGAAGCGGACGTTCGAAAGCCCAGATTGGTGGCCGATTTCGATTTCCTGTTGTCGTCCAAACCAGGCGGCAGGAACGCCGCTGTAAATCCGGTCCGCAAGCCACGCATCGCCCTTCGCCTGCGCCTTGATCACCGCGGCGGCATGGACGCCCGTGCCGGTACGGAACGCGTCTCGCCCAAACACGGGGTAGCTCACAGGAATCGGCACCTCGACATGGCGACTCACGAGGTCCACCAGCTCGGCCAAACTGGCCAATTCGGCCGTCGGCAGACCCTCGAGCTTGAGGTTGACCAGCATGAGGTCGACGGGGGTGTTGCCCACCCGCTCGCCCACCCCAAGCACCGTGCCATGGACCCGGTCGCACCCCGCGTCGGCCGCAACCAGTCCATTCACCAAGGCCAACCCGCGATCGTTGTGCCCATGCCAGTCGAGCAGCACCCGGTCGCGAACCCCGAGTCCCCGCAGGTGGGCATCCACCCAGCCCACGAGGTTGCGCACGCCCTCGGGGGTGACGTGACCCACCGTGTCGCAAAGCACCAGGCGCGTCGCTCCCTCCTCCACGGCGGCATCGAACAGGCGCCGCAGCGTTTTGGGATGGGACCGGACGGTGTCTTCGGTGACGAAGCTCATCGGCAGGCCTGCTTCGACCCCCATGCGAATGGCCGTGCGCGTCAGCGACTCGAGTCGGTCCTCATCCCACGATTCGGCGAGCATGCGGATGGGTGAGGACCCGAGAAAGGTCATGATTTCGATGGGCACACCGGTCTTTTGACTGATCTCAATGACCGGAGCGATGTCGTTGGGATGGGTCCGTGCCGCACACCCCACGCGGATGGGCAGCTTTTCGTCCCGCACCATTTCGACCAGCCGCATGGAGTCTTCAACCGCTCGGGGACCTGCACCGGGCAGGCCTACGTCGACGCTGTCGACTCCGAGCTTCGCGAGGAGGCGGACGATGTCTTCCTTGACCTCAATGCTCGGATCCGTGACCGAAGGGCACTGGATGCCGTCGCGTAAGGTCTCGTCGTGAAGTTCAACCTTCTTGGCCGAGAACTGTGCAGTGCCCTCGACATTCCAGTCGTACATCATGTCGTCCATGATCGCTCCTGTGCTGTTGCGTCAGACCGCCTCGACGATGACCGCGATGCCCTGTCCGCCGCCGATGCAGGCAGACCCCAGGCCGTAGCGCTCACCTCGGCGACGCAATTCGTGAATCAGCGTGGCGGTGATCCGAGCTCCCGAAGCGCCCAACGGGTGCGCCACGGAGATCGCTCCGCCGTTGACGTTGGTGATCGAGCGATCGAGGCCAAGCTCCTTTTCGACCGCGATATATTGGGCGGCAAACGCCTCATTCACCTCGATCAGGGCCATATCATCAAGCCCCAGGCCCGACATTTCGAAGGCACGACGAGCCGCGGGCACAGGGCCGATGCCCATGATCGTGGGATCGCATCCCGAAACCCCCCAGCCCACCAGGCGTGCGATTGGCGTGAGACCTTTGCTTTCCGCCCACTCGCCGTCGGCCAGCACCAGGCTCGCCGCCCCATCGCCAATGCCGCTCGCGGTACCGGCGGTCACGGTGCCATTTTCCTTAAAGACGGGCGGGAGCTTGGCCATGCCCTCGGGCGTAGCGGCTCGTGGGTGTTCGTCGACCTCGAAAGTCACCATGCCCTTGCGCGTCTTGATCTCGATGGGCACGATCTCATCAGCAAACCTGCCCGCCTCATGAGCCGCGGCCCACCGTTGCTGGGAAAGCAAGCCGTACGCATCCGCATCCTCGCGGGAGATTCCGTACTTCTCGGCCAAGTTCTCCGCGGTGATGGCCATGGGCATCTTGGTGTGGGTGTCGGTCAACGACTCCCAAAGGAGGTCTTGCATCTTGGGCGACTTGCCGAACCGCGCCCCATCCCGCAGGCCGTACATCACGTGGGGCGCCATGCTCATGTTTTCCGTGCCCCCACAGAGCACTGCCTTCGCCTGCCCGGTGAGAATCTCGGAGGCTCCGGTGACCAAGGCCTGGAACCCCGAACCACACAGCCGGTTCACGGTGAGCGCGGGAACTTGTTGCGGCACATCGGCGTGCAGCCCGACGTGGCGGGCCAGGTAAATCGCATCGTTGCTCGTCTGAAGCACGTTGCCGTAGACCACGTGATCGATGTCGTCGGGGGCGACCCCGGCCTTCGTGAGCGCAGCCTTCGCGGTATGGGTGGCGATCTCGGTGGCGGTCAGCTTCTTGAGCGACCCGCCCATCGTGCCGAAAGCCGTCCGCACCCCTGAGAGGATGACGAGCTCGCGCGAAGCGACATTGAGGGCCATGATGCTTGCTCCTTATTCAGTCATTGAGGGCCCTAACCCCCCGCAGGCTAGCCCCACGCCAGGCGCGCAAGCAGGGCGTCCGTGACCTCGGAAGTGGCGAGGGTCCCACCGATCTCTTTTGTGACCTCATCGTTTTCGAGACAACCACGAACCGCATCCTGAATCGCGATTTCAAGGTCCGGGTACCCAAGGTGCTGCAGCAGCATGCCTACCGACAGGAAGGTGGCGATGGGATTGGCAATCCCTTGTCTGGCGATGTCGGGGGCACTGCCGTGAACGGGTTCGAACAGCGACACCTGGCCCGGATGCACGTTGCCAGAGGCCGCAAGCCCGATGCCTCCCTGGAGCTGCGCTCCAAGATCCGTCACGATGTCGCCAAACAAGTTGTTGGTGACCACCACATCGAACCGTTCGGGCGCCCGGACCATCTCCATGCACAGCACATCCACATACAAGTGGAAGGGCTCGATCTTGGGATATTCCTCGGCTATCGCGCGGAAGGTGCGCTGCCATAGATCGTGCCCATGCCGCATGGCATTCGATTTGTCGGACATGCAGACCGAAGGCAGATCGTGCTTGTCCGCGTAGGCGAAGGCCGCCCGAATGATGCGCTCCACCCCTTTGCGAGTGTTGATCTCGGCCTCGATCGCCACTTCATCGGAGGTGTCACGCTTGAACTGTCCGCCCACGCCGGTGTACAGCCCTTCCGTGTTCTCCCGAAACACCACGAAATTGATGTCGTCGACACCTTTCCCAACCAGCGGACTTCTCCGCCCATCGAGCAACCGAATGGGGCGAAAGTTCACGAACAGATCGAGCTGAAACCGACATCCAAGCAAGATGTCCTTGGCGTGGACGTTCGACGGAACTCGAGCATCTCCGAGCGCGCCGAGGAAGATCGCATCAACCTGGTCGCGAAAGTGCGCCATGAGTTCGGGCGGCATGGTCGTGCCGTCGCGCAGATAGCGCTCAGCCCCAAGGTCGTGCTCTTCGAGGGTCAATTCGAAGCCCTCATGAGCCGCCGCCGCCCGAAGCACTCGAAGGCCCTCGGCAATCACTTCAGGTCCGATGCCATCGCCGCCGATGACCGCGACGCGCGCCATCTCCTTCCTCCATTGCCACCATTACGCGGGGCACCCAGCTTACACCGGGGCGTCCTGGATCGGTTGCGACAAACCCACGAAATGTATATGCAAGTCGAATGAGCGAGCCCCCGCGAACCCCCGCCGACGTCGCTGCCGACATCACCTCCCACTGTTTGGCGATGCGGGTGCGCATGATCGAACGCGCCTTCACCAAGCGCTACACCGAGGTGACCGCTCAACATGGAGCGACCGTGGCCCAGATGACGTTGCTCGCCGCGATTACGCGGGTGCCCGGCGTGCGCGCCGCGGATCTCTCGAGTCGACTCATCCTCGACGCATCCACGTTGTCGAGGAACCTCGACCGACTCGAGCGCATGGGCTGGATCGAGGTTCGCAAGGGAGAGGGCCGAAACCGTCATCTCTTCGTCACGTCGCAAGGGGAAGCGATCCTCTTGGCCATCGACGACGGGTGGCGTGCGGTCCAAGCTGAAATGCACGCGTTGCTGGGCGAACAGGCCGATGCCGTGGCCTCGATCGCTCAGGCGGTCCAAGACCGCTGACCTTCGCGGGAGTTCCCGCCCAACCCGGAGACCCACATGTTCCGAGTCCTTGGCACTATAAGTTGTATATACATATTAGGATGCAGCGAACCGCTAGTGCCCCAGACCCCGACGGAACACGTCGACCTTGAAGCGTTCAAGACGGCGGTGGCGTGGCCCAATCCCACCGTCGACAGCTTTACGAACCTCGTGAACCGCTACAACGCGGCAGGACTTCATGGAGAGGCGGCGGGGTACTTTGCCGAGCGTGAAGCGGCCACGCGCGGAAGCGAGGCTCACCCTTGGATGCTGGCCGCTGCGGGACTGTTTGAGGCGCTCGATGCGGGGTCGGTGCCGCTGCTTCGACGGCGCGGTGCGGTGCGCGAGGCGGTGGCGAAGCTTGATGACGCGGTGGCTGAAGAGACGGGCCTCTCTCGGTACCTGCGCGGCGTGGTGCTCGTGAACCTCCCCTCCAGCTTCGAGGAGACCGAGCGCGGAGTCGAGGATCTGAATTGGGTGATTGCGAATCAGGAGTCGTTTCCGCCGGGCATCGTGCGTGCGGCCTGGCGAGAACTGTCCAAGGGCTACACCGCGCTCGGCGATGAGGCTCGCGCTGCAGATGCGCTCGCCATTTCAGGGCATGCCGCAACGACGCACGAAGGCACCTTCTCGACACCATCCAGCGTTCGGGCACAGGAGGGGTTCCGGTTTGGGATTCCTCGCGTGCTCGAACTGGGCTCGGGCATCTACCAGGTCGAGTCCCATGACTTTGGCGACATCGGATTCATCGAGACCGATGAAGGCTTCGTAGCCATCGATGCGGGCACCTTTCCTGAAAATGCGGCCGCCGCCCTCGAGGCAGTGCAGGGCTTCGCCGACGCCCCCGTGCACACCGTCGTGCTGACCCATGGCCATTGGGACCACATCGGCGGCGTTTCGGCCTTCACCGACGCAGGAGCGACCGTGGTGACCCAGGCCGACTTCGAAGCGTCGGTCGAAGCGATCTCGAGGTTCGAGCCTCCACCGTTTTCGTGGTTCTTCGGCCAACAGTCCGTGAATCTCGACGTCACGCCTGACGTGGTCATCGGCGAGCTACGATCCCTTGGCACTTCGCGGCTCATCAACCTCGTCCCCGTTCGAGGCGGAGAGACCGAGGATGCCTTGCTCATCCATGTTCCCGATGCGGGCGTGGTGTTCGTGGGCGATGCGTTCATGCCGTTTTTAGGTGCGCCGTTCACCGAGGAGGGCAACCCGGTGGCGCTGCTTGACACCATCGACACGATTGTCAGCCTCGAGCCCACGCGAATCGTGCACGGCCACCCGCCCTTGACCGAGCTGTGGACGATCGAGGTGCTGCCCGATCTCCGAAACGCCTTGGCCCAGCTCATCGATGCCACCACAGTGTCCATTGCGTCGGGTCGCACGTTGGCAGAGTCTCTGCGCGACAACGTCCTTCCGGAGTCGCTCCGCGAAGCGCCCAAGGCCGTTCTGCCCTACATCACGATGCGCGAAGGCGTCATCAAGCGGCTCTATGACAACAGCACGGGCTACTGGCAGGCCGATCGAGAAGGGCTTGAGACGCTGGCTCTCGAGGACTGGTCGCGAGCCCTTGACCTCCTCGGGGGCAATGAACGGTCCTACGTCCGCGCCGTGGAAGCCCTTCTCGAAGGTGGCGAAGGCGCGTTGCCGCTCCGCCTGGCAGACATCGGGCTCGTGTCTTACCCAGAATCGACGAAGTTAGCGGATCTTCGTAAGCAGGCGTTGCAACGGCTGCGCAGCGTGCACCACGTCTCGAACCCCTTCAAGTTCATCGTCTACAGCGAGACGGTGGGCGACGAACTCGCTCCATTCATGGCCGCCGAGCCCCTTTAGCGCTGCGCCTCGGGAGCTGCGCCATCGTCAATCTCGATCATCCGTTGCCGATTCGAGCGGCGCCGATGTGGTTGAGCCCTCATCAACGATAGAGAAACCGACTGCGCAACGGAGAATCGCTCGGTACCCAGCGCTCGAGCTTCGGCCCCAGAACCACCGGTTGGGTCGCGAGGTCGCTCGGCGTGCGACTGCCGGAAAGCAAGCAGGCTACGCGAAGCTCCTCGATGAGTTCCTCCCCTGCCGCTTTCACACCGTCGTAGCCACCTTCGTTGTACGCCATCAGAAACGGTCGGGCGAGCCCCCCCAATCGGGCGCCAAGCGCAACGGCGCGGGCCACATCGAGGCCGTGCTTGACTCCCCCGGTGGCGACCACGTTCAGCCCCAAGCCCGAAAGCTGGGCCACGCTGGCCGCGGTGGGCACGCCCCAATCCCAGAACAGCTCGCCAAGGCGACGGGTTCGCGCCCGGGCTCGAAGGGTTTCCACCCCGACCCACGATGTCCCGCCGGCACCCGACACATCGACGTTGGCCACCCCAAGATCGATCAGTCGCTTCGCGGTTCGTCGCGACAGGCCGCACCCCGTCTCTTTTACGACGACAGGAACGGGGAGTTCCTTGACGTAGCGTTCGATCGTAGGCAGCCCGTCGGTAAAATCATCGTCGCCCTCGGGCTGGATGACCTCCATCGCCGGATTGAGGTGAATGGCCAGCGCATCGCACCCCACGTCGGCGACCATCGCCGCGACCTGGCTCGTCGACGCCGCGCGGGCCTGCACGAGCCCCAAGTTGCCCAACACAAGGGCGTTGGGGGCGACTTCGCGCACTTCGTAGCCCGTCTTGATGCCCGCCTCGAGCAAAGGTCGCATCGACCCAAACCCAAAGCCCAACCCCAATTCATCCGCCACTTGGGCCAGGGTCTGGTTCACTGCTTCAGCGCGCTCTGTGCCCCCCGTCATCGCAGCAATCATCACCGGGGCGGACAGTGTCTTGCCGAGGAAGGTCGTGGTGAGATCCACGTCGGCCACCGACATTTCGGGCAGGGCTTCATGGACGAGCGAGACCTCTTCGAACAACGTGGTCTTGCCCTGGAAGGCCACTTCGTCGGTAGCACAGAGGTCCAGGTGCTCAGCTTTGCGCTGTGAGATGCTCATGGGTTCTCCGAGGAGCAACGCGACAAGACGTCACGAGGCCCGATGAGCACGGCGTATCAATCCCACCGTCCTATGCGTCCGCAAAGGGAGCCACCGCACGGCCTCGCAGATCGTCGAGCGCCCCCCGGTCGTCGACCCCTTCCTGCGCCTTCAGGAACGCATCCAGCTCCTTAGGAACGTCCCCTTCGGCGAACAGCCGTCGGGCATGGACCGCAGTTCGGCCTGGAAGGGCTTGGATCGCGCGAAGGCAGGGCAGCCGTGGCGGGGGCAACGAGCCGGGCAGCTGGCGTGCGGCTCCGTAGTACGCGGTTTGAAGCGCAACCCACACCGCTCGTCGACGTCCGAGGTGCCCCACATCAAAGGGCAAAGGGGCAGGCGCGGGCGACGCCAACGCTTCAAAGAGTCGCCCAATCCACGCCGCGGGGCCCGCACAGACCTGTTCCTCACCCACCAACCACCGCTCGCGGTCGAGCAGCTCAAAAAAGGCATCGGCGGTGCCCAAGGCCTCGAGTCGACAATCGGCGACGCCGTCCTCCGACAGCAACATCGCGGTCAGCACCTGTGAAAACCCAAGCGACGTCTTGTAGATGGCCGACCATCGACGAGGCACCGGAACCCCGGGCTGTGTCCTGGCCCACTCGCCCGGGAGCGCGGTGCCCGCGAGGGCCGTTTGCCACGCCCCCGCGACGGTTCCCGGTCGCAACGCACACGCGGCCATGGCCGAGACGGTGACAGGGACGTCCCCCCACACCTGCGACAGCTGCCGGAGCGCGCTGCGGTTCATGGGCCGCCCCCGTCGGGCATCGGCGTAGGGACAAGACCCAACCTCGGTCGGCACCGACGCGTAGGCGGATGACCCGAGTTCTCCTACCGGACGACCATCGACATCGATCAGGTCGCTACTGTCATCATGGTCCGGCGTAAGCACCGAATCAGCTGGCCTTCATCCCGAAGCGCACCGTCTCGTCGAACTCGATGAAATGGCCTTGTGCATCGATGCCCCCCGTGAGTCGAACCGGCAGGTCAGGCACGCCATCAGGCCATTCGAACGACGAGGGGCCGACCTCCAGGGACTGACCCGCGAGCAACTGGCTGTACTGCGGAATCGGTCCCGCGCGGGTGATGAACTGTCGTCGATCGCCCTCGAAAACGGCGGGCAACTCGAATCGATGGCCATCGATCGTGATGGCAGCTCCCACGTAAGGTCCCGGTCGGGTGCCTCGCGCCGATACAAACTCGATCGTGCCGCGCCCACGGTTTGTCACGGTGGTGAAGACTTCGAGGCGACGTCCCTGACGCTGCACCCGAAAGCGCGTGTCGATCTTGGGTGGCCCCGACGGCTCGCGAACGGGCGGAGCCGCTTGGGGAACGTCCAGTTCCGGGATGCCAGCACGGGCGGTCGAGCTTCCGGTCATCGCAAGAATCATAGAGCCGAAGGTGAATTCGCGGCGACTGGCCATGCGGACCTCCTCGGGACGTCGGCGCCCCTCCCCCTTTCAACGTACGACGAGACGCGGAGCTTTCACTCCATCGAAGAATCGAGAAGAGAGCCCGCCGCGCCGTTGGCCGTGGATACCTCGATGGGCAGAAAGCCCGCCGATCGCGCGGCGCGTTCGTACGCCTCTCGGGCTCCCGGATCGTCGAAGATCGCAACGACAATGTCGCCGCCGCCCGCTCCCGAAGGCTTCGCAGCTCCTCCGTGGTCGGAGGCGAGCCGAACGAGGTCTTCGATCTGCGGCGTCCAATACGCGATGCCCGCCTGATCAGCCATCGCTCGTAAGGCCTCGGCGCCAGCTCGGATCGCGTCGATCGGCGTAATCGCAAACGCCTCCACGATGCGCTGGGTTTCATCCACAAAGGCCCGCCGCACCGATTCGTTGAGCGCGAGGTAGCGCTGAACGCGGGGGCCCGTAGTGGCAGACTGGCCGGAAAAGACCACCGCACACTCCGGTCCGCCCCCCAGTGGCCGTGCTTGACCCTCGGCAAACGAAAGCCAGCCCCCGTGCGCCGACGCGGCCACGTCGATCCCAGAGCCACTGCCCTGCACCGCGTGGTGAACCGCAAAGGCCGCGGCGAACACTTCGTCAGCGACCACGGGGCGACCCGCCTGCCGCGCCGCCGCCACCACCGCGGCAACCGTCGCCGCAGCGGAGCCTCCCAATCCGACCTTCTCGCTCGATTCGACCGGCCGCCAGTCCGAGAACGTGTAGTGAGCCGCGGGCGCCTCCACCGCTTCAAGGGCTCGCGCTACAAACCGGTCATCCCCGGTTGGCGTCGTCCATTGCACGGTCGGCGACGCGGTGACCGTGCAGCGCACGCCTCGGTCGACGGCGCGAACGATGGCCTGGGCCCCGTCGACAACTGCGTACTCGCCCAAGATGACCACCTTGCCCGGCGCATCAACGATCATCGGCCACCACGTGAGCCCCCTCGCCAGGACCATGCACGTAGACCTCGATCGCATAGGGCCTCAGGGCTTCGGCGACCCGATCCGCATCCGCCGCTTCGCAGAGCACCTTGACCTGAGGCCCGGCGTCCATCGTGGCCCACGCGCCAACCCCCTTGGCTCGGAGCCCAAACACGGCGTGCAACACCGCGACCGTGGCGGGCTGCCAGTACAGCAACGGAGGCGTGGCCGTCTGCATCGTCGCGTGCATCGCAAACGTCGATTGCTCCATGATCGTGCCGAGACGTTCGAGGTCCCGGGCCTCAATGGCCTCAATGGCCCCTTGAACCGCCCCCGGCCCTTGCTCAACCCAGGCGGGCCAAAGGGGCGACGTGGTGCGACTCCGCTCCATCCCTGCGGTGCTGCCGACGGCCTTGGGACCATCGGCCACCACGGCAACCACCATTCGGACATCCCAATGGATAGGCGATGCAAGTGGGCGCGCGTGATCGTCGAGTCCATCCGCGCGGTCGCCGAGGTCCCACGCGACGAATCCCCCAAAGATCGACCGACAGGCCGAACCCGACCCCTGCCGCGCAAGCACCGAAAGCGAGGTCTCGTCCAGCGTTTGACCGGCCGCCCGAGACGCGGCGAGCGCCAATGCGGCAAACCCCGACGCAGACGAGGCCAACCCCGCCCCGGTGGGGAAGTTGTTGGTGGTCACGACTTCACAGGGAGGACGATCGGCATCGATTCGGTCCAGAAAGGCCAACGCCCGGGGGTCTGACCGTACTTCCCCGTCAAACACGACCCGATCCGACGGTGCCCCCCATGTCACCGTCGTCGTCGTGACGAAGCCATCCAGGGTCAGCGAAACGCTTGGAACGGCCGGTAGGTTCAACGCAAGGTCGCGTTTGCCCCAGTACTTGACGAGCGCGATGTTGGGGTGCGCGCGTGCCGTCACCTTGCCCACGGTCGACTCCCAAAGGCCTGTACGCCACGTGCAGCAGCCTTGGCCAACACCGGCGCAGGGTCCTCCACCAACGCAATCACGATGCCGCCCCCTCCCGCTCCCGAGAGCTTCGCGCCATAGGCCCCCGCCTCCATGGCCAGCGCCACCAGCTCGTCGAGTTCAGGGGTGCTCACACCAATCTCCCGCAAGTGCGCATGATTTTCGGTGAGCAGCTCGCCCAACTGCCGAGGATCATGGATGGCGGTTCGCGCTTCTCCAACCAAGGCTCCAATCCGGTCGAGCACAGGGTCGATGCCGGGTCGGCGACCGGCCACCCCCGCCACGAGCTGCTTGGTGTCGCCAGCGCGCCCCGAATCGAGCACCACCAGGGACCATGGCCCGATGGCCACCGGCTCGCGTTGGGCCCTGACCGTTCCGTCCGGCCCCTCAGTCCGCTGAAACCACAGGCAACCGCCCTCGCATGACACTGCAACGTCCACCCCAGAGGGGTTGCCGTGGAATTCCCTTTCGAGGGGCATGGCGCGGTCGTAGGCCTGCTGGGGAGTGAGCGGAGGGCCCTCCGCCACGTCCGACATGGCATGGGCCAACGCAACGGCGAGCGCGGCCGATGAGCCCATCCCTCGACCCACCGGAAGCGTCGTTGTGATCTGAACCCCGTAGCCTTCGGCTCCGATCACCCGTCCGATTGCGTCCACCACGCGGTCGTCGCCAAGCGGTGAATCGACCGAGGTCGGGCCCGGGCGGACCGTCACATCCACCATGGTTGTGCGATCGACCGCCAACGCGAGGGCGGGATGGCCATAGACCACCGCGTGCTCTCCACAGAGCAGCACCTTGCCGTGGCCCTCACCTCGACCCCTCCGAAGCGAGGCGCTCACTTCGCACGAAGCCGTTCGATCACATCCTTGGCGTGATCGACGGAGAAGTCGCGATGTCGAACGAGTTCGACCGTCACGTGTCCGACCTCGGCCGGCGTCGCCCCGGCCGTCGCTGCAACCGTTCGCGCGTGCATGCGCATGTGTCCGTGCTGAATGCCCTCGGTCGCCAATGCCTTGAGTGCGCCGAGGTTCTGGGCCAGCCCCACGGCAGAGGCGATCGCAGCGAGTTCACCGGCGGTCGTCACCCCAAGCAGCGCCAGGTTCGCCTGAACCGTAGGATGGACCTTGATTGGACCCCCGACAGTACCAAACTGCATCGGCACCTCGATGGTCCCCACGAGGTGGTCCTCTTCATCGAGTTCCCATCGGGTCAGGGGCCGGTATTGGCCGGAACGAGCCGCATAGGCATGCGCCCCCGCTTCGATCGCCCGCCAGTCGTTGCCAGTGGCGATGGCAACGGCGTCGATCCCGTTCATGATGCCTTTGTTGTGCGTGGTCGCCCGGTAGGGATCCACCCAGGCGAACCGCCACGCGGCGGCAATGTGCTGCGCCACTTCAAGACCGTCTGTGGCGGTACGACCGAGGTGTTCTGGCGCCAACCGGACCTTAGCGCGAGAGCAACGTCGGTCAGCGAGGTTGGAGAGGATGCGCAGCCCCACGCGCTCGCCGGTGACGTCCGCCACGATCGGAGCAAGGTGCTCACACAGCGTGTTCACCATGTTCGCGCCCATGGCGTCGACCACATCGAGGATGACATGCAGCACAATCATGTCTTCGGAGTCGCGTCCACGCTCCTCGTAGCGCAAACGCCGCACCTCGAAATCGACAAGGCCGCCACCGCGTTCCTCGAGGCGAGGGTGGACGCCCTGGGCCTCGTGTCGAAGTCGCGGCAACGCCGCCTCAAGCGCGGCCGCGGCCCGGTCCGCCTCCTGGACCGCGGCGAGTTGGATCTGACCGATCATGTGGGAGGGGTCGGAAGACGCCTGGAACCCACCGGACGCCCGAGCCAGCTTCGCCATGTGCGAGACCGCGGCCACGACCGACGGCTCTTCGACGACCATCGGCACCAGGCGATCGTGGTCGTTGATGCGGAAGTTGACGGCAACCGCATTGGGGAGGCTGAACGTAGACACCACGTTCTCGACCATAAGGTCGGCTGCCTCGAGCGATAGCCCACTCCGAAACGCCGCGGCATCGGGAGCATCGGGGGCCACTTCCGTAAGACGGGCGAGTCGCGCGTCGGGGTCGAGCTTGTAAAAGCCTGGAATTCGAGAACTCACCGCGGTCCTTCGGGGTCGGTCGTGGTCAGGCGTATCGATTGTGGGGCCGCGATGCACGGGTCACAGCGTGGGCGCAGACCCTGCTTCAGACGTGTACAGTTCTTCAAGCGCATGCCAATACCGCGCTTCGATCGCACTTCGTCGAAGCTTCTGGCTCGGCGTGACCAACCCCGCCGCCTCGGTCCAGGGTTCCACGATGACCGCAAACCGTCGCACTCGCTCGAAGGCCGACAACTCGCGATTGACCGCATCGACGTAGCCTTGAAGCAAGCTCCGAAGCTGGGGGTGCCGCACCAAATCCGAATAGGCCTCAAACGCAACTTCTTGCTCATGCGCCCAGGTCACGACCTCGGATTGGTTCAGTGTCAGAAGGGCGGTACACCAGGGCCGACGGTCACCATGGACCAACACCTGCGCCACATACGGACACGTCCCCCGCAGCCGCGACTCAAACCGGATGGGGGCCACGTTCTTGCCTCCGGACGTGACAATGATGTCGCGCTTTCGGCCGGTGATTTGCAGGTGCCCATCCACCAGGAGCCCAATGTCTCCTGTCTTCAGGAAGCCATCGTCGTCGAACAGCGCTTCCGTCGCCTCTGACGCATCGAGGTAGCCCTTCGTCACGCCACGGCTCTTGACGAGAATCTCGCCATCATCCGCGATGCGAAGGTCGCATCCGAGCACCGGGGGGCCCACCGTCCCGATGCGAACGTCATCGATGCGATTCACGCACGTCGCGCCCGAGGTCTCAGTGAGCCCGTAGCCCTCGAGCACCGGCACCCCTAATGCCCGGAAGAAATGGCCCTCTTCCACTCCGAGAGGACCGCCCCCACTGATGAAGAAGCGGAGTCGCCCCCCGAGCCGTTCTCGCAAGGGCCCGAGCAGGAGCCGATCGGCCACCGAGTGCTGGGTCCGCAGGGCTAACGAGGGCGGTGCCTCGACCGCAAAGCGATCGCCAACCTCGAGCGCCCAGGCCACCGAGCGGCGGACCAACCCTCCCTGGTCTCTGGCGGCACCCAAGATCCGCTTGCGAAGGCGCTCGAGGATCTGGGGTGTGGTGGCCAGGTAGGTCGGACGCACCGTGGCCAGGAGTTCGGGCAGCATGCGCATCCGCCCATCGATCGCGGTGGGAATGCCGAGCCGTACGAACGAAAACTCGAGGACTCGCGCAAACACATGGGCGAGGGGCAAGCACAACAACTGCACGTCAGCCGGCGTGACGAGCTGCAGCGCGTCGAGGGCTTCGGTTTCAAAGACCCATGCATCGTGCGTGAGCACGACACCCTTGGCCCGTCCCGTGGCCCCCGAGGTGTAGATGATGGTGGCCGTGTGGTGTTCGCGGAGCGCCTTGTGGGATTCCGCATAGGCCTCGGGGTGGGCCGCGCCGAAGTCTCGTCCGACTCGCACGAACGACTGAAGCGACGTGACCCACCCATCCGATTGCGCAGCTGCGGAATCGAAACAGATCACCCGCTCGACCGTCGGCAACGTGGCCTTGATGCGAAGCAAGCGCTGGACCTGTTCGACCGTGTCGACAAACACGATCCGGGCATTCGACTCGGACACGGCCAGCGCGAGATCCTGGTCCGTAATCGAGGGAAACAGGGTCGTTGTGGCCGCACCCGCACACATGATGGCGATGTCTGTGCAGACCCAGTCCGCCGACGTTCCCGCCAGCAGCACCACAGGTTCTTCCTGCTTAACGCCCAACGACAGCAGGCCGTTGGCAATGGCCCGAACTTGTGCTGCCGCCTCTGCCCAGCTCCAAGAGTGCCATACGCCGTCGCGAACGAAGCGCATGGCAATGGCGCCGGGGGTGCTTCCGACCCGATGGTGCCAAAGATCGGGCACCGACCGAAACGCACTCGCAAACCCGACTTCACCCATCAGGCCGCAACCACCACGTCAGCCTTGCGCAATTGCGCGACAACGGCGACGAGCAATGGGGATTGAAGGCTTGTGGCCTGTGCTTCGTCAACCTCAACCCGCAGCCGGACCGCCACACCTTTCGCGGTAATCCCTTCGATGGTGACAACAGGCGGCTGCTCCACCCCTTCGACAGATGCGGCCGCATCGCGAAGCACGGCCGAGACCGACTCGAGGTCGGTGTCAAGCGCCAGCGTCAGCGGCACCTCGATCACCACTTGGCCAGGCTCACTCACCGTCTCCACCGGCCGCATCAACAGCCACAAGTAGGGCAGCAAGACCCGGGAACCGGTTCGCGTCTGGAGCCGTACGCCCAGCCATTCCAAACCGACCACCTCACCCTCGAACGACCCAGAGCGCACCGTGGTGCCCATACGCACGGAATCGCGGGCGCGAAGGGCGAGCCCTCCCAATGCGGTGGCCAACACCGGCACCGCAGCCAGGGCTACCGCGATCAACACGGCGGCAAACGTCGCCCCGACGCTGATCATGGGCAGGCCGAAGAGGTATTCGATGCCAAACACGATCCCTAAGGCCAACGCCAATGCAGGAATCGCGCTTTCGAGGGCTCGGCTCGTGCGTTCGGACAGCCCCTGACGGGTTGCGGCGACGCTCGCAATGACCGACAACCACCCGCCCACGA
>JBCCQY010000123.1:0-27151 GCA_039208735.1 Myxococcota bacterium
CCCGCTGCGGATCGTCGAGCTGAAGCCGCTGCCGGGCATGCGGCAACATCACGAGGCCAGAAACCAACTCTTCGCCTCGGTCGAAGACTTCAGGGTTGGCCGGACCATCGGGAGGATCGTCATAGAACAGAACGATGCGCTCCGTGAGGGCCATCGCCCCCGCCGACCACGCCACGATCGGGGTTCCTCGTCGGTAGAGTTCGCCGATCACCGGACCAATCCGAAAAAAGCCAAGCCGGGTCCGCAGCACGGCCACGTCGCCCCCCACAAGCACGATCACCTGGGCTTGCTCGAGAATCGATCGGGCCTTCGCCTGGTGCTCCGCAACCCGTGGATCGTCATCCCAGGGTCGGCCGTGGGCCTCGATGATCGCATCGGTCTGGTGGACAAGCTGTCGATCGATGCGTCGGACGTCTTCGAGCGCCTGCTGGGTCAACGCTTCTTCAACGCGACCCGCCTCTTGTGAGAGCAGATCGTGCATCGCGGCCAACGCGCGATCGAGGCGAAACCGATGTAGTCGCCGGAGCTTGAGCAACTCCTCTTGGCGGGCACGGTAGGGCGCTCGGAGATCCTCGCGCTCTCGCAAAATCCCGTCAAACCACCGGTATAGAGGTAAGACACGCGCCTGCGGCCCGAGGTGGCGCTGCAAAAGCGCCTCGTCGGATTCGTCATCTCGCCATCCCGCCGCAATGACCGCGATCGGCCCCGTGGCGTCGAGTTCGGCGAGGGCCTGCGGAGCGTTCGCGAACGGCCGTTGTGGACCTAGCAATACGAGCTGCACGAACCAGTGCTAACGCCAGGGACCGGAAACGACGCAAATTCGACCCGACATTGCCAAGGTCGGATCAAAAGCGCTACAACGGGCGAAGCTGGCCTCCGTCTAACCGGAGCCTGAGGAACAAATGTTCAGCGAGCCTACGGCCTTTCGACCCCCCGACGAACATGACGCATGGGTGCTTTCCGTCACCGTGGCAGGGGAACCAAGGCCACTTCAGGCGATCCTCGACGATCTCGATCGTCTCGGTACGCTTCGACCCCATACGGATCGGATTTTTGCGGCGTGCGAACGTGCGTTAGCCCTTCCGGTCGACGTGTGGGTCCGTTGGCTCGACCATGCGCACACCGTTTTGCCTGGGCTGCGCCACGTCAGCTGCCACGCCTTTGTGGGCGGATTGCGCCACAAGACCGATGGCGACATTGATCGACTTGTCGGCGCTGGGCTCACTGCGGTCTACACTGGGGATCGCACGCCGGAAGATCCCCGCGTGTGGGTGAGGCGAACCGCCCGCCCTCTTGTCATCGCGCCCTAACGGGCCCTGGAGGACCGTTGTTCGCCAGCGTTTTAGCTCTTTTTGCTCCGTTGGCCTCTGCCGTGCCTGTCGAAAACGGCATTCAAGCGCAGATCCATCCCGCCGGGTTCCGCTTTCTCTCTCGGGAGCTTTCGGGATCGACCTGGGCGCTCAAACCAACCGATGTGCAGCTCGAATGGGAATGCTACGCGATTGCGATCGCCGAGGCAAACCTCGAACTCGAGTTTGGCCGAGTCGACATTCAATCGAGCTTCAATCGATTGGAACTGGATGCTGAGGTCGTGTCGGCCGTCGGTCGCGACATGCACATCGACGCGCGGAGCCCCGGGGGCGTTTCGTTGTGCGTGCCCTTCCAGGGAGCGATCACCGAACTCGCGGTGCGGGACGCGCGGCTCACCGGAGATTTGTTTCCCCAGATCTACCGCGACACCATCGACATCACGTTTCTCGAACCGCTCGAACTCGACGCCGATGCCACGGTCGATTTCACGTCGATCCCGAACTTCGTGGAAGACGGCCTGCTGCTCTTCCTCGAAGGAGCGCTGCTCAATTACGCAGAAACCGAGTTGGAAGAGGAGCTACCTGCCCTACTGGCCAGCCTCACCGTCGACGGCTTTCTCTACCAGACCGAGTTTGCCGGCTTCGAGTTCGGGGTCACGCCGAGCTTGGTTTCAAACTCGGAGGAGGGCCTCTACGCGGCTGCCAACATCGACTTTGGCGGTGATGGAGGGCCGGGGCGCATCTTCAATCTGGAGCCTCGCGGCACGTCGCACGTCGCGGTCGGCTTGACCGAAGCCATCATCGAAGAACTCGCGGTCGCGGCCTGGGCCCAGGGGCTCATCACGCCCGATTCCGAGACCACGACCACCTTGCTAAGCGACCTGCTGACGGGTCTGGGGCTTGGTGAAGGACTCGCAGCCCAGATTGGTGTCAACGTTGCCCCGAAGGTCGAAATCACCGGCGAAGGGATTCGACTGCGGCTCCCCAAAACGGCCGTGTCCCTCGATAGCGAAGGGCAAACCCTCCTCGACCTCGAAGTGGACCTCGTAGGCCTCCTGGAATTGAAGGTCGAACGGGGTTCGTTGTTGGTCACGGCCCATGATCTCACCGCCAACATCACGCGGCTCGACGCCTCCCGTCTGTTGGAAGACGGGCCCGAAAACCTCGAAGCTTTTCTCGAAGGTTGGGCCATTCGCGCTGCCATCTCGGCCATCGACAACCTCGAGATCTATCAGTCGCATTTCGAGGCCCTCGGCTACGTCTTGCGCATCGACGAGACGGCCTACGAAGACCAAGGCGTCTTGGCGTGGGCCACCCTCTTTGCCGAGGACGACCCCGCGGTCGACCGCACTCCGCCGGACACCCGCGGCAACGTGAAGCTCGAGGGCAACGTGCTTCGAGCGACCTTTGAGGGGTCAGACGATCGCCCGGGCCCACTCGTCTACAGCTACCGGATCAACGGCGGCAGCTGGTCGTCGTGGTCGCCCGAAACCGAGGCCGTCGTGAACTTGCCTGAAGGTGACACGCGCTTCGAGGTGAAGGCCCGCGATTCGTGGCACAACGAAGACCCCACCCCGGCCGGAGGCACCGTCACCTACGCGGTTCCGCGACGACGGTGCGGGTGTGCCGCCGGGCCTTCAGGATGGGGGGCTGTCGGCCTGCTCGGCGTGTTCGGGCTGTGGAGCGTACGCCGCCGTCAGCGCTGATCGATGCCTTGCCCAGAGGTCTCTTCGGTGCGGTCGGTGGCCGGAGGCGGGCTCGGCACCAGCGCATTGACCTTCGCCACGACGGCGGGATCGAGCACGACCTCGGCGGCAGCAAGTGCAGGTTCGAGTTGCGCAACCGATCGCGCGCCGAGGATTGGTGCGGTCACCGCGGGATGCTGGGCCACCCAAGCCACCGCGAGCGTGACCGGATGGAGCCCCGCCTCCTTCGCGATCGCTGCGAACGCAGCCCCTCGATCTTCGGCGAGATGGGACGCGTAGCGGGTTTTGTACATTTCAGACCGGGCGAGCCGATCATCGCCCGACATCGTTTTGCCCGTCAGCAAGCCCCCTGCCAGTGGTGAGTACGGGAAGACCGCCAGCCCTTCGGACTCGGCCATCGGCAACAGCTCCGTCTCCGCCTGCCGTTTGACAGCGTTGTACATGGGTTGGAGCGCGGCAACGGGTGAAAATCCTCGTAGCGCCTGAATGCCAAGCGCTTTCGTGACCTGCCACGCGGCAAAGTTCGAGACGGCGGGATGCAGCACGAGCCCCTGACGGACCAAGTCGTCCAAGGTGCGCAGCACCTGTTCGAGATCTGTGTGGTCGTCGAACTTGTGGATGTAGAACAGCTCGACCCGGTCGGTCTGCAACCGCTTCAGGCTGGCTTCGATCGACCGTCGCAAGTGCCGCCGGGAGGCGCCGCGGTCATTGGGCCCGGTCCCGGTCGGAAAGTAGGCCTTCGTGGCCAACACGACCTCGTCACGGTGCCCGTGGATGAGGGCCCCCAGAATGCGCTCGCTTTCGCCCTTGGTGTAGAGATCGGCTGTGTCGAAGTGGAAAATCCCCGCATCGCGACACGCTCCGTAAAGAGCTGCCGACGCATCACGATCCGCTTCGCCTCCGAATGTCATCGTCCCGAAGGCAAGGGCTGAAGTCCGCATTCCCGTCTTTCCGATCGTCGGTGTATCCATCGCGGCTCCTGTGGGTTGAGGTTGCCGATAACGCCCCAGATGCGAGCCCGAGCCCCACGAACACGCGGTTACGGTCGATCCGGGTGGCGGAGGACAGGCATGGATGGGCCATGGCAGGCGCAGGGACGAACGACCGTCCCCGCCTGGCTTCCGCGGGCAGTCGCATGGATTCTCCCTTGGTGCATCCTGCTCGCGGGTTGGGTGGCGGTGAAGCGGATCCCTCCGCCCACGGACACCGAACTGCGCGATGAGCTGATCGAAGCGATGGCCGAGGCCCCCGGCATCGTGATCGTGGGCAACTCGATCACGAAGGCAGGAATCGACCCGGACAAGCTCGGGCGCGCGCTGAAGACGAAGGTGGCGCTGCTGACGGTCCCAGGTTCGGAAGCTCCAGCCTGGTACGCCGTGGTCAAGAACATCGTCGCGACAGGACCGGTCCCGCCTCGCCTCATCCTCATCGCGAACCGGGCCGATGGCCTGATCACCGTGAGCGCCCATACAGAGCAAGATCAGCTTAGGCTCGATCAACTGATGAGCGCCCATGAACCGGTGCTCGTCAAGAAGGTGCTCGATCGGGATGCGGACTCGGTGGTCTGGGCGGACTTCGATCGCCGCCGCACCAAACACCGGCGCGCGGTGCTCGACACCCTGCGCAACGTCACCGCCCGCGTCGTGGGGCAGTCTCCCGAGGCCGCAGTATCTGCCTACAACCGCGTTTTTGCCGACGAGAATCTGGACTACGGGTTGGCCCGCAACGCGTGGACACCCCCGGATGGGACCGCGTCTGGCCCGAGCGATCCCATCTTGGTGGATCCGGACGAGTCCCTCATCGTGGACCTTGCCCACACCGCCCAACAGCATGGCATCAAGGTCGCGTTCGTCCACATCCCCTCGGCGCCGGGCGTTCCCGACCTCGTCACCGAAGACCAGATGCACGATCTGGTGGGGCTGCTCAACGAGTGGGGCGTGGGCTACGTCGCGCGACCGCGCAAGCCCATTCGGGCCGCCTGGTTCGCCGACCCCGTGCACTTTCGCCCGATCGGTCGGGACTTCTACACGAAGTTCCTCGCCAAGCGCATCCAAAAACTGAAGTTGCACCTCCCCAACGCGCCCGTGCCGGAGGCGCCACTTCCCTTGCGGCCGCCCACCCTCACGCGGAGCCCGGACCCGGAACAGTCCGTCCTCGTTCCCCTCACGGCCCAACGGGGCAGCTGCGTGGCGGAGGGGCCAACTGCCCCGCTGGGGGCCTTGTTTGGCCTAGAGAGGTCCGATACCCCCGTCACACCAGGCATTCTCGAGTCGCGAGGGCTCCCCCCGGCCTGGCCCGTGCTCATCGGTGACGGCTCCGCCGAGCCCTTCACATGGTTGCGCCGACCTTTTCAGCTGCGCCGGGCGTGTTCCCCGGGGTCGTTTGCCGTCGTTCCTCGTCGGTTGTCGGTGGTGCTTCGCGATCGTCGTCGCCACGTTGCGGTGAGTGCCGTCCCCGACCCCACCATCCGACACCCCGAGGAAGGGTCGCTCACCTGGGTGCTGCCGGGAACCACGCTGACGGTCACCGCCACTGACGCTTGGGAGGCCGACCAGGGGCCTGTTGCCTTCCAACTGCTTGCGCACACGTTTGGGTCTGCAGATGCGCCGCGCGTTCAACTCGAAGGCGCAGGACCGATGCCGCTCGTCTCGCACGGTGGATTGTGGCGGGGGGTGCTCGGTGGCGGGCCTCCCCAATGGACCCTACGCGTCTCCTCGCCCAACGACGGGCCGCTCGTGGCCATCCACAGCCTGACGGTGGGACTCGGGGCACGGCGCACGCCCTTTTTGGCCAGTGGCCGCAATCCCGACCAAGTCGCCTTCGACATTGTCGGGAGGACGCTCGCCGATACGCAACCCGACTGGACCACCCCGATTCCTGCCATACCTCCACCCGTCGACTTGGTGTGGAATCCGGACGGGACCGGCCACTTCGAGGTCCCCAACGCAATCGACCTGACGGATCGGCTGACCGGGCGCTGTTCCCCCTTGGCCGTGTTTGAGGAGGAGCGGCCCCTCGAACGTCACACCGACTGCGACGACGTACGGACCGATCCAGGGACCCAGTGCCACATGGGCACGCAGATTCGGTTTCACCCGAGCCCCGGACACGGTCCGTCTTCGCGCTACACCCTCGCCTTCGACCGGACCTCGGGACGTGGCTGCAGCACCGCGTTGTGGTTGTTGCCTCAAGACAAGGTCCAGGTCACTGCGAATCGACAAGATCTGCGCCGATTCTACGAAGGGCCGCAGGAACTGCACCTGACCGCTCGACAGTTTGGTCCCCCGCCGTCGCGCATCGACGTGGCCCACATCACGCTTCGACGGGGGCCCGTGGGGCTGTTGGAGGCGTCGGTGCGTCTCGAGGACCTTGAACATGGGTGGGTGGTGCCGCTCGACGGTGCGCTGCCGCCCCGTGGGGAGCCCCTGACGATCGTGCTGCACAACCGGTCCGAGAGTCAGGCCGTGTTGTTCCAGAAGGCCACGCTCGTGGAGATCTTGCCCACTCCGACCCGGACGGCGCGAGCAAACCCATGACCTTTGTTCAGATCGAGTTCGTCGGGCTGCTTGCCGCCGTGTTCGGACTGTATTGGCTCCTGCCGTCACGACGCGGCCAGAATGCCTTGTTGGTGGTGGCATCGGCCGTGTTCTACGGCTGGGTGCATCCTTGGTTCGTCGGCTTGCTCGCCGCGTCGACCCTGCTCGACTACACGGCGGTGCGCGTGATGGCCGCCGTACCCGCCGCCCGGGGAGGTGCGCTCGCGGTAAGCCTCCTCGGCAATCTGGGGTTGCTTGGGGCGTTCAAGTACCACAACTTCTTCGTGAACAACGTGTCGGCGGCACTAGGCAGCGTCGGACTGGCGACAGACCTTTCGTTGTGGTCGCTCGTGTTGCCGGTGGGCATTTCGTTTTACACGTTCCAGACGCTGTCCTACACCATCGACGTGTATCGAGGCCAGCTCGAAGCGCGCCGGAATCTGCTTGACTACGCAGTTTACGTCAGCTTTTTTCCGCAGCTTGTGGCGGGTCCCATCGAGCGCGCCTCGAACCTGCTCCCCCAAGTCGAGCGGCCTCGTCCGTTCGACGGTGCACGCATTGCGTCCGGAGTGGGGCTTGCGGTGTGGGGGGCGTTCAAGAAGATCTGCATCGCCGACGTGATCGCGCCGTACGTCGACAAGGTGTTCATGCTGGAGACCCCGTCCATTCCCCTGCTCGTGGGTGGTGTGGTGGCCTTTGGCGTGCAGATCATGGCGGATTTCTCGGGCTACACCGACATCGCGCGTGGCGTCGCCCGAATGCTCGGATTCGAGCTTTCGATCAACTTTCATCGTCCGTTCTTCGCGACCTCAACCCCGGACTTTTGGCGCCGGTGGCACATCTCGCTCGGGACATGGATCGGCGACTACGTGTTCAGTCCGCTCTCGCATCGCTTGGGTCCAGGCCCGAGCCAGCTGGCCACGGCCATCCTCATCACCTTTACGCTCATCGGTCTATGGCACGGTGCATCGTGGAACTTCGTGCTGCTTGGCGTGTGGTACGGCGGATGGATGGTCGTCTACACGTTCGCTGCACCGCTCGTTCCGTCGCGCTGGTTCGAGGGAACCTCCAGACCGTTCGTCCAGGGCGTTGCGATTGCACTGCACTCGAGTCTCGTGCTGATTCCGGCGGGGCTGCTGTTCCGTGAACCCCGACTCGACCGACTGTACGCGGTGACGCAGCCTGTGGCGTGGTCGTTTTCGGGAGACGAGTTGCTTATGGGCTGGATTGTGATGGGCATCGCGGGCATGCTTGCGACGCCGATGGTGCTTGCGGTGGTGTTTGAGGATGTGGTGTGGCCTAGGCTAAAGGCGGTGTCGTGGCAGTTGCCGTTGCAGACGAGTACGGCGGCGGCGCAACTCGTGACGATCTTGCTGTTCTACCGCGACACAAGCCGGGACTTTATCTACTTTCAGTTCTAGGTCATGCCTACGAGTGAGGGTAGCTGTAGCACTTCCGGCGTAGCGCGCACGATTCGCCTTGTCGGCGTACGCGAAATGTGCGTGTCCAACTTCCGAAGCGGAAACATCATCTTGTCGATCAGCTTGCAGGAGCGTCAGCGACGAAAGCTGAACCGCGTCGGCCTGCAGGCGCGTAGCGCCGAAGGCCAGCGGTGATCAGCGTGCATTCGGCCGGAACAGCCGTCCCGAGCGAACTGGCAAGACCGCTCGAAAAACTGGGTTACGGAAAGGCTTTACCCAGAAAGCGCCAGTACCTGTTTTTCCTCAGCTCCTCCTATGGAGCCGAAGTGATCGCAGATTGCGATGACGTGGAGATCGTCGTTGGGTGGGCGAGCCCGTCATCCTGAAGATCGCCTGTCGCGTCGCACAGGCGTCGTAGGGTTCACAACCTGTATCGGACTCAAAGACACCAACCTGGTACGGTCGCGTCGTGGCATGGAGGATGGTTTGATTCGCTTGATAGTCCCGTGGCTCGCTGGGCTGGTGACGCTCGCCTGCACCGGGGAGTTGGAATCTCCCACGGTAACGCTGCCCGCGGAGGTCGACGCCGACGGGGACGGGTTTGTCGCGTCCGAAGATTGTGATGACACGAACGAGGCGGTCAATCCCCTCGCGACAGAAGTCTGCGCGAACGGGCTCGACGACGACTGCGATCCCAAGACGCTCGACCGCTTCGATGCCGATGACGATGGCGTGTCCTGCGCGATCGACTGTGACGACACCAACCCCGATGTCTTCCCCGGCGCTCCAGAGCAATGCGGGAACGGCCTCGATGATGACTGTGATACGTCCACGCCCGACCTCTTCGACGAAGATGCCGATGGGTCGACCTGCGACGTCGACTGCGACGATTCCAACAACGAGGTGTTTCCCGGGGCAACCGAGCAATGTGCCAACGCCATTGACGACGACTGCGACGCCTCCACCCCCGACATCTTCGACGCGGACGGAGATGGGTCAACCTGCGATCTGGACTGTGACGACTTCGACCAAGACGTCTTCCCCGGAGCGATCGAACGATGCGCCAACGCCATCGACGATGATTGCGACCCCTCTACGAACGATATCTTCGATGCAGATGGCGATGGTTCAACGTGCAACATCGACTGTGACGACACGGATGCAGCGATTTCGGGCACAGACGCCGATAACGATGGGTTTTCGACCTGTACAGGGGATTGCGACGACACCGACGCCGCCATCTCACCCGGGGTCCCGGAGGTCTGCGCCAACGGCATCGACGACGACTGCAACGCGGTGACGGTCGATGTCTTCGACGCGGATGGCGACGGCGCGACCTGCGAAATCGACTGCGACGACGCAGACGCAAGTTTAAACCTCCTCGATACCGACGGTGATTTGGTCACCACGTGCTCTGGGGATTGCGACGACACCGATGCCAGCGTGTTTCCAGGTGCGACGGAACAGTGCAGCAACGGCATCGACGATGACTGTGATGTCCTCACTGCCGACGTGTTCGACGCGGATGGCGATGGCGCCTCATGTGACGTGGATTGCGACGACACCGACGCGTCGCTGAATCTAGATGACGCCGATGGGGACTTCATCACGACCTGTGCGGGCGACTGCGACGACACCGACGCGGGCACCTTCCCCGGCGCAGGTGAGACGTGTGCCAATGGGGTGGATGACGACTGTGATGGGTCGACCCCTGACGTCTTCGATGCCGATGGCGACGGGAACGCCTGCGACGTCGACTGCGACGACTTTGACGCGGACCTCAACCTGGACGACAGGGATGGAGACAACGTGCCCACCTGTGCAGGGGATTGCGATGACCTCGACGCCTCGGTCTTTTCAGGGGCGCCAGAGCTTTGCGCCAACGGGATCGACGACGACTGCGACCCCTCGACCCCTGACATCTTCGATGCAGATCTCGACGGAGCCAATTGTGATGTCGACTGCGCCGACGATGACGGAGCCCTCAACCTCACCGATGCCGACAAAGACGGCCAAACGACCTGTGCCGGCGATTGTGATGATGCCAACCTCACCCTCAATACGCTCGATCAGGATGGAGACGGCGATACGTCCTGTGCGACGGACTGCGATGACCTCGACGCAGCGCTCACGGGGCTCGATCTCGACGGCGATGGCATCGACACCTGTAGTGGCGACTGCGATGACCTGGACGCGGCTACGTACCCGGGCGCGGTGGATCCTCCATGCTCGGGGGTCGACGAAGCCTGTGATGGTCAGGCCGAGCAGCTCGTGGGGGTGAGCTTTACGACCGTCCAAGCGGCCATTGATGCGTCCCTCGACGGTGACGTGGTTTGCCTCCCCGCGGGAACCACCGTGGAAACAGGAATTCGCGTCGACGTCGACGTCGAAATCCGTGGTCAAGGTGAAACGGCTTCGACGCTGGACGCGCGGGCGAACGGCAATGCGCTCACGTTCGAAGCAGGCAGCGCAGGGGTTCGGGTGCAGGATCTCACGGTATTGGGCACCACCTCGTTCTTCACCCTCTGGATCGAGGAAGACACGACAATCGAGCGCGTGACCCTGGATGGAGGGGCGATGATTGTCATCGATCACCTCGCTACCCTGAACGAGGTGTCCATCCTCAACACCCTTCCGAGCAATCCATCGATCGCCCAATCCTATGCCATCTGGGTTCAGCCCAACACGGATGCGGGCCTGCAACTTACCGATGTCGAGATCCTAAACGCCGAAGGAATCATTCAGCACCGTGGCTTCGGACCGATCGACATTGACGGACTGAGGGCCACCGGCATTGGCGACCTCCAAATCGACTTCCACGCAGGTGAACCCACGTCCATCCGAGATGCCTCGTTCACCGGCGTGCGCAATGTGCTCTTCTGGGGCCGCGACGGATTTCTCACCACATTCGAAGATGTGACGTTTACCTCAAACACGGGTAGCATCAGCATTAGCGGCAGCAATCCCACCGCCCACTTGTTCGACATGGATCGGTTCAACGTCATCCGCCCGAGTTCGCCCAACAGCCCCATTGTGACCTTCGGTAGCGACGCAACCGCGCATTGGACGAATTCCCGTGTCGTCGGCGGAACGTCGAATCACCCGTCGATTCAGAATAGTGGCTCGTCCGATGTCGTCCTCGAGAACCTGACGGTGGTCAATTCGGTAACGGTCCCATCAACCACGGCGGAGGGGGTTCAGCACAATAGCTCCGGCACTCTGGCCATTCGCAACTGCATCTTCGCCAGCACATCGCCCACAGGCCTCTCTCGGTCTGAAATCAACGTTCCGCTGAACGCGATCCTGGAGTACAACCTCATCGAAGGGCTGAACTCGGGAACCAACTCAGATGCCGCGCCACTGTTGGATTCCGACTTTTGCCCCAGTCCAGGTTCTCCGGCCATCGATGCCGGAGATTCCACGGTGGACAGTGCTCTGTTGCCGGACGACGCCTACGGAAACCCACGCGTCGTAGATGACCCCGCCACCATCGATAGCGGAGTGGCCAACGGGGCCAACCTCGTAGTCGACATCGGTGCCTGTGAGATCCAAGCGCCGTAACCTATTCGATGCCCCGAACCGAGTAGGTCTGCACCTCGGTGGTAATGGGCCCGGTGGCTCCCGTCTCCACGTTGAGCCACCAGGTCTGCACACCGTCTTCAAGCGTCAGCACGGAGTAAACGAGGTACTGGCTGTCGGGCGTCCAGGCAAACCCATTGAAGAACTGGCCAAAGTCCATCGGATGCAACATCCGTGTGCGTTCGGTGGCGACATCATAGGCGAACAGGCTCGGAACCCATTCCACGACGCCATCCCGCACAATCTCCACCGTGGTGGCGTCAGCGAAAACCACGGTAGACCCGTCTGGCGAAATCGTGGCGGCGGTCGCCAACGTCCCAATCCCCGACGAGCGGTACACGGCCTCCCCCGGTGTGACACCGTTCTCGTCGTACGCCCCCAACACGATGGAGGAACTGTCGTAGTAGGCGACCTGGCCGGTGGCTCGACTCAAGTTGGGAAAGAAACCTTCTGTAGCACCTTCGATTTCCTCAAAGGTGTTGGCATCGACGGTGGTAAGCAGGCACAAGTCGTCGGAAAGCACCCCATATACCTGACGATTCCGACCACAGATGGTGAAGATGCCGATGCCGCGGTCCAGGTCAAAGACGCTTTGGCGCATCTCGATGTCGAGGGCCGGGATGTTGTCGTACGACTGGGCTTCGTAGGTCCCGGGTGAACCCAGTGTCTGATAGACGAGTTCGTTGTCTCCAGTCCGCAGATCGTAGCGGAACACATCGGTGCCAGATGCCGGCACCACCTTCAGGTCGTCCGACCCGCCATCGTTGAACGTGATCACTGGATAGACGATGTGGTCGGGGTCCGAGAAGGCAGGTGAGAAGCGATAGGTGTCGCCCAACCCCACATCGACAGACCGCGCTCCACTGCCATCGCCCTGAAACACCACGAACTCGTTCGCGTCTGGATCGACGGCGACGAGCTTCAGATCGCCGCCCTGCGCCGCGAACGCAGGTTCCATCGGTTCCCCGCACGGGTAGTAGCCATAGGGAACCACCTCAACATCGTCGATGACCACGTCATGCAGCGTGTCGGCGTTCTGTAGCTCGATCTCCAAGTACACCGTTTCGTTCGGATCAAGCTTCGCCCCAAGGCTCTCGGCACGCCAAACCAGGCTGTACTGCACATACCCGTCGTAATCGAGTTCCCCCTCGTGGAGCCGCAGCAACACATCCCCGAAAATGGCTTCAGGGTCCGTGAGATTGGTGAGATTGACGTTGAGCCGAAGGTCTTCCTCCCACGAAAGCACCCGGAGCTTGAAGCGGATGGTGTAAAGGCGGTTGACGAAGTCCACGTCGGGCAACGGAACCAGGACTTGGGCCGCCTTGCCCCGGATGAAGAGGATGTCCTCGGTGCAATCGGGGCCGTCCGTACGTAGGCGCACGGCTCGGCTCCCTTCACCGGCATGCTCCTGCTGAAGAACCGCGTTTCCACAGAGGTCTAGGCCTAGCAGCTCGGCCTCGAACCCGCCGCCCTCCAACAGGTTGTCCTCGTGACACTCGGTGTTCACGTTGTCGGCCGCGTAGACCGATCCGAGGTCCTCGGTCGCGGTATCGGACGGGCTCGAGCCACCGCCGTTTCCACCTCCGGCACAGGCAAACAGCCCCAGCAGGGCAATCACATCCGGTCTCACCGTCACCTCCGACGACGCCACCTATGGGCTTTTCGCACCGTCACGACGCGCTTTGAACGAGGCTTGATGTTGGGAGTAGACAAAGAATCCATAGTTATGTATATACGGATTTATGGATTCAACCCTTCAAGCCCTCGCCGATCCGCGGCGTCGGGCCATCGTGGAACTGCTGCAGCAGCGCGAGCGACCCGTGCGTGAACTCGTCGAAGCGTTGCCCATCGCGCAGTCCGGCGTGTCACGGCACCTCCGCATCCTGCGAGAGGCGGGGCTCGTGCGGTCCCGCGCGCAAGGTCAACAACGCATCTATGAACTTCGCCCCGAGCCATTCGATGAACTGGCTGGGTGGTTGCAACGCGTTCGCGAGCGGTGGAATGAGCGGCTCGACAACCTCGAGCGCGAACTCAAACGCCGCCAACAGGCTTCCAACTCCCGTGAGGACGACAAATGAACGAACAGGAAGTGATCGAACGCGTCTTCGGCGCCCCCATCGACCTGGTGTGGGAGCTGTGGACGACGGCCGAGGGCATCGCCACATGGTTTGGTCCCAAAGGATTCACCGTGAAGGTCGATGCGATCGACCTTCGGGTCGGAGGCAGCTTCGTCTACACCATGACGAAGGATGCATCGGAGTCCGAAGGGCCGTCCAGTTTCAGCGTCGAATCTACATTCACAGTGGTTGAACGCCCGCACCGGCTCGTCTACGAATCCCCGTGGCGAACCGAGATGATGAGCACCGACGTCACCCTTTCCGAAACGGCTGAAGGAGTGAAGCTTGTGCTCATCATTGGTGCTACGAAGCCCGGAATGACCGGTGGGGCGGCCAAGGGTTGGCACAGCTCGCTCGATCGCCTCGCTGAGACGTTCGCAAGCCGGGCCTGATCAAGAAAAGTCTGGCCAGTTGGGTTCGAGAATCGTTACGGGTGGCGTTGCAACACGTCAGACCCGTTCACTTCTCGTCCAACCGCGGGTTATTCCTCCCCTCGCATGTAGAGAAGAATCCCTACAACGATGAAAATCGACGCATAGGCGCCCATCGCGGAAATGTCCAGCGGCCATGACTCGGGCAAGAGTCGAGCCGCAATGGCAACAATCCCGCCGAGGCAGCCTACGGCGAGGACGATCAGGCCGGTCCACTCGGTGTGATCCAGCGCTGCGAGATGATTTCGAAGTGGCTCCAAGCAACCTCCTTGCTCCAGTGGGCCATCGGCCAATTTGCCGAGCCCTGACGCACCTTTCATGTCTCGAAACGCAATCCCCACCGCCGAGTGGTGAAACCTGACTCGTATTGCTGGCGTTGCAACACGAGAACAAGGATCATCCGGTTACGCCGGGACCACAACCCGGAGTTGCTGTGGCGGATCCCATCGCGCTTGTCGGGGCGGCGTGCCGGTTTCCGGGGGCCCCCGACCTCAACACGTTCTGGACCCTCGTGGCCGAAGGCCGTGATGCCACGAGAGAGGTCGATGCGGACCGCTGGCCGGAAACCCGAAGGCCCCC
The DNA here is from genome assembly GCA_039208735.1 of Myxococcota bacterium. GTDB lineage: Bacteria > Myxococcota_A > UBA796 > UBA796 > DRPG01. The sequence continues at coordinate 14,680 of JBCCQY010000123.1, forward strand.
CATTGCACGCGGCGGGTTTCTCGAGACCATCGCGGACTTCGACGCGCTTGCGTTCGCGATGTCCCCCACGCAAGCCGCCGAAACAGATCCCCAGCAGCGGTTGATGCTCGAGGTCGCCGTGGAGGCCCTCGAGGACGCCCGACTGGGCCCGCCAGACCTCCGAGATCACACCGTAGGGGTCTACATCGGCATCGGTGCGTCCGAGTACGACGGCCGATTCGTCGACCCGACCCTCGGGGCGCGAGGCTTGCACTCGGGGCTCGGCAATGACTCGAGCTTCGCCGCAGGGCGCATCGCAAGCCTCCTTGGCCTGCGGGGACCCGCACTTGCCCTGAACACCGCGTGCAGCTCGGCTTTGGTCGCTCTCGATCAGGCGACGAAAGCCCTGCGTTCGGGGGGGTGTGAAATCGCCGTGGTTGGCGCCGTGAACCTCTTGGTTATCCCCGAAAACTCGGCCCGTTTGCACCGCATGGGGGTTCTGGCGCTCGACGGACGCTGCAAGGTGTTCGACCGTTCGGCGGATGGGTACGCCAGAGCGGAGGGCGCAGGCGCAATCGTGCTTGCCAGGGTGGAGGTGGCCTCTGCGTTGGCGCTGCCGGTGAGGGCCCACGTGCTCGGCACGGCCGTAAATCAGGATGCAGGAGAAACGGGGCTCACCGCACCAAGCCAGGCCGCTCAAGCGGCCGTGATCGACCAAGCCCTCCGGGATGCAGGGCTTACCCCCGCCGACATCGACGTCGTAGAGGCCCACGGCACCGGCACGCCAACCGGGGATCCGGTCGAACTCGAGGCACTGGGCCGGGCCTTTGCCGATCGGACCGCCCCGCTTCCGGTGGGGTCGGTCAAGAGCAACATCGGCCACCTCGAAGTCGCCGCGGGGATGGCCGGTCTGCTCAAAGGGGTCGGCATGCTGGAACGCGGCGAAGCGTTGCCGCATCGCGTCCACGACACCCCGGTGATGCTGCCACGGCCCCTGTGTCTGGCCGGATCAGGCCTTGCCACCTCCTCGCAAGGCGCTCGGGCACTCGAGCGCATTGGGGTGAGTGCCTTTGGGTTGTCCGGGACAAATGCCCACGCGGTGTTGGGCCGTGCAGAAACCGTCATCACTCCCTCCGAATCCACCTCCGACCGGCCCAGGCTCCTGGTGGCGAGTGCAAGCAGTGAGATGGGACTGCGGACCCTTGCCGCGGCCCTGGCGGGACGCATCGAAGGACCATCGTTCCATGCCTTTGCCGCCTCCACGGCCCTGACGCGACGGCCGCTGGCGCACCGGATGACGGTGGTTGCAACATCCCCGGCCGCGGCGCGTTCGGCCTTCCAAAGCTTCGCCAGCACCGGTCGCTGCGGGGCCGGCACCGAGGTCGGTACCGCGGCGGCGGCGCCCCTCACCACGTTGCGGGTGGGCGCGCTCGAAGGGGATTGGGCCCCGTTCATCGAACGCCTGCGGCACTGGCCCGCGTTTCGTTCGATCGTCGAACAGGCGGACGCGCCGCTTCCCTTGGTCGCTGCGGTAGCCCTCGCGACGCAGTGGAAGGCCTTTGGCTGGTCGTTTCAGCGCGTGGAGGGAATGGGCTCGGGCCGGCTCGCCGCCTCGGTCATTCGAGGAGACCGCACGCTGGCCGAGGCTCTGGCCAACCCTGACCCTCCCGACATGCCGGACGGTCCGTCGAGCACCGCCCACGACGAGGAACGGCTGTACGTCATCGGTGAAGATCCCGCCCCCTCCGTCTGCGCAGCAACCGCAGAAATGACCGAGGCCGACCTGCTCGCTTCGGTGGCGGCGGCCTGGTGTGCCGGCGTGCCGGTAGCGTGGGACGTTGTGTACCCGGAACTCCCCCATCGCGTCGGTCTTCCGCCGACCCCCTGGCAACCCACCCGGGCCTGGATCGACGACCCGCCCGCACCTCGGGTGACCGAAAGCCGCCGTCCGCCCACCTCGCCCGAGTTGGACCCCCCAGGACCCACCTACCAACGTTCGTTCCGCCCGCTTCCCGCCTTGCCCGTGTCGGCGAAGGCTCGGTCCTGGGTCATTATCGCTGATCACCAAGGTGTCGCCCATGCCTTAGCGCGCACGCTTGAGCCCCCACCTCGGGTACTTCAGCCCCGCCCCATCGATGCGGAAACCTGGCAGCCAGAACTGGGCGATCTAAGTGACGCAGCCGGCGTCATCTTCCTCTCGGCTCTCGACCAGCGAAGCATCCTCGACGACCAAGGTGGACCGGTGGTGGATGCGGCCGAGGACACGGTACGCGCCACCTGGCTGGCGGCCCGCTGGGCTCGAGCGATCCTGGAGGCGGGGGTGCCCACTCGCGAAGCCGACGAGGGATTTCGGTTCTGGATCGCGACCCGAGGTGCCGTCGCAGCGGAGGAAGGCGACGCGGTCGATCCCACCCATGGGGCCTTGTGGGGTTTGGGAGCGACGCTTTCGCTCGAACATCCTGAACTTGGCGTCGGTCTCGTCGACCTCGATCCCGCAGGTTCGGTGGGGGGACTCGCCGCACTCCTCGGGGTGACGACGCCCGAAGACCAGATCGCCCTGCGGGGGGACCACGCCTTAGCGGCCCGACTCACGCCTGCGACACCTCCGCCGCCCATGGAGTGGGGCCCGGGACCCGTGCTCATCACGGGCGGCTTGGGGGCATTGGGGCTCCACATTGCCGAGACCCTGGCCGATCGCGGGGTTCGACGAATCGAATTGGCCAGCCGCCGCCCGCCTTCACCCGCGGCCTCAGCCCGGCTGCAGGCCCTCACGGCGCGCGGCCTCCAGATCGCCGTTCACGCGCTGGACGTGGGAGATGCCGCCGCGGTGACTGCGTGGGCGCAGGACCACCGTCCCACGGGCTGGATCCACGCCGCAGGGATCCTGGAAGACGGCATCGCGATGCACCTCACCCCAGCCCGCATCGAAGCCACCTTCCACCCCAAGGTTCGGGGTGCATTGACGCTCACGAACCACCTTCACGACCTCGAGAGGATCGTGTTTTGCACGTCGATGGCAGGCCTCGTGGGGTCGATGGGGCAGGCGAGCTACGCAGCGGCAAACGCCTGGCTCGACGCCTTCGCAGCCGCCCCTCGCTTTGGGGGGACGGCGGTGGCCGTCGCGCTGGGACCGATGGCGGAGGTGGGCATGGCCGCCGCCCATGAAACTCGCCTTGCGAAGAACGGCGTGCTTTCCATGTCGCCCCAGGCGACCGCCCAAGCGGTCGTCGACGCGACGGGACCAAGCCCGCTTCTCGTGGCGAGCCTGGATTTCGAACGCATGGCCAGGCGAGCCCGAGCCCGACCTGTGCTGAATGAGCTGTTGGACGGGCCATCTCCCACCTCGGATGCACCTTCCGACGACCCAAGCCAAAGCCGGGATCGACTCGAAGCATGGCTCGTAGACCGGATCAGCACCGACCTCGGCCTGCCCCCGCACCAACTCGAGCCCCGTCGCCCCTTGACGTGGCACGGTTTCGATTCGCTGATGGCCATCGAGCTGAAGCGAAGCTTGGACGCTGCCATCGGAACGTCGCTCCCCAGCGCACCCTTCCTCTCGGGCCCGAGCCTGCAGGGCCTCGTCGATGCCCTCGCACCCATGGTGGTCCGGCAGGGCCCACCGTCGGCTGGCCAGGAGCCTTCCTTCGCCCGCGTCCCCTCGCTTACCGCGGTGCGTCCAACGTCGACGGGGCCTGGACTGTCGCTCGTCCGCTTGGATGCGGCTCCGGCCGAAGCACCTCCGCTCCCCGTCCCGGTGCAAATCGGCTTGGGGGCAGTGCTTGTAGCCGGACTAGGACTCGCATGGTTCTTGGTGTGACTACGGCAGCGTCAGCACTTCTCCGTCGACCGAAATGACGTGATTGCCACCTCCGGAGGTGTCCCAGGTGCCGCTCGTCATGGGCATGCCGCCGATGCGGGCTTCGCCTGACCACTCGTTGCCCGAAAGCCACTTGTCAGCCGGTGATCCGCCATTGCCGCCCGATGCCATACCCGCCGCCTGTGCAGCTAGAAGCAGGTTCGCCACCGGCACCGACTGGCCTTCGAACCCCACGTTTCCCTGCTCGTCGAGCCAATAGCGACCCGGCTGCACAGGGCCCAGGAGCATCGCGTAGACCCCAAGTTCCGCCGCAGGAAGCTGGCGCCCATTGAGGAACACGCCACTGCGCCCCTTGGAGGCATTGGCCTTCAACATGCCAAAGTCATGCCCTGGCTGGATGGTGCCAAAGACGGGTTCCCCCATGCGACCAAAAAAGCCGCTGCGAGGGTCGTACCACCACGAGCCAGGCTGGGGGGCCGCCCCGTAGTGCCGCGTGAGGGCTGCAACCTGGCTTTGGGACAGCGCGCGTCCGTTGATCGAGATGCCCGTGGCGGGCTCGGGCGTAGGGGCCTTCTCGGCCGGGGCCGGCTCAGGAGTCGCGGTGAGGACCACCCCGGGCTCTGCGGCTTCCGCCATGGGGGCCGACACGGCGACCGGTGGGCTCGAAGGCGTCTTGGACCCCAACACAGCCAAGAGGGTGACCATTCCTGCCAGTCCCCCCATTGCACCCGTCACACCCAGCACCACGAACGCGACGGCAATCGCGAGACATCCCATTCTCTGCGTGTCTTTCATGCGACCTCCGGTTTGGGCATAGCGGAGGTCCGGTCGAGGAGCTGGCCCGAAGATATGGTTGTGTCATGGAAACGGATCCGCTCGCCTCGGCGCTGGGCCAATGGGCGGACGGGCTCGCCCCGGCGGCCCGCGACCAGCTCTCCACCTACGACCTGCGTGCCCTCTACGACCGACTCGCTCGCAAGGGCACGGACGATGGAGGACTGCAAGCCTTCGACAAGTGGCATCAGGAACTCGGTCCGGCCACCCAGGCGGCACTTTCACGCTACGACCGAGCCGCCCTCGCACAGGTGCTCGCATCGGGACGGCGTTCGTTTGCCATGTCGCCGACCGCGGTGGGTCCATCCAACCGACCGGGCGCCTGCGTCGCGTGTGGCAGTCGCGCCCTGGTTCGCACCGGGACGTGCCTGACCTGTCAGGACTGTGGCACAACCACGGGCTGTTCCTGAGGGTCACGCGGCTCGCGCCACAACCATGGCGTGGCCACGCCCATCAAGGCGAAGAGGACGGCACACAACACGAACAGACCCGTGCCCAACGTCGGATACAAAAAGCCCCCCACCAACAGCCCGACGATGCTCGCGAAGCTCATCGCGGACGTGACGGCGCCCTGAACCGCTCCCTGCGCTTCGTCAGGAGAACGGTCCGCCACCAACGCTTGAAAGGTCGGCCAACCAAGGCCGTTTCCTACCGCGAACGCGATGGATGCGACCAAGACCAACCAGGTCTCTCCGGTCATCATGAGCACAAAGGCCACGGCAAGGGATGCCTGACCCAGGGCAAAGATCGCAGAAGGCGACCACGTGGGCGTAAGGCGGTCGAGCAAGGGCCCTTGCGCCACGATCATCGAGACCGACATCAGCGCAAAGAAGCCCCCCAAACTCCCGACGTCCCATCCCAAGCCCTGGGCCGCGAAAATGGGAAAGGACGAATAGAATAGGTTAAAAGCTAGGAGCTGCACGAACGCCGCTCCGATCAAGGCCGGAATGCCAGGGAGCTTTGTGAGATCGACCCGCGGCGTCGCTTCGGGACTCCGTGAGCAATCCTTCACCTGGGCGCCGACCGCGGCGATGGCATTGCCAGGCGGCTCCGCAGGTTCCGGGCAGCGCTTTTCGGGCTCGCGCAACAGAACGAGCACGAGGACACTTGCCGCAAGGGCCAAAACCCCCGCCCCCACGACGGGCAGGGTGTAGCCCCACGAGGTTCCTCCAAGCAGCCCCGCCAAGGCAGGGCCCAAGACCATCCCCAGGCTCGCGGCAATTCCCATGCGTGCGAACGCTTGTCCTCGGGCCTCGGCGTTGCCCACCGTCAAATCCGCGACCAACGCGTTGGCGACGCTCACGTTGCCTCCCGTCACCCCGTCGAGCGCACGTGCGAGGAAGACGAACAGCAGCGGCACGGTCAGCGTGGCCCTTGCGTTCAGGGGCATCAACTCGTCCATGGGGAGGTACAGCGCGACGAGAAACAAGAGCCATGCCAAGGCGGTTCCGAGCTGGGACACCACCAACACGGGAGTCCGGCCCACGCGGTCGGACAGCCGCCCCAACAAGGGGGCTCCGATGAGCTGACACGCCGAGTACGTGGCGCCTACGAAACCGTAGACCACACTGTCCCCGCCGAAATCGGTCACCAGGAAGACCAAAAAGGGAATGGCGATGCTGTAGCCCAGCGTTCCAATGAAATGGATGGCCAGGAGCGGCCACAGTCGTGAGTCCATTCCCCCTCCAAGTGCCCACCGATAAGGTCGGGCCGCTCGCGACGCCACACCCACCCGAACATGGGCATGGGCTCAAATCACCGATCCTCCGCACCGACAGGGCCACGTGGAGAGGTGCTTTGATGTTGAAAATACGCCACGTTGCTGCATGGTTTGCGTTGAGCATGATGGGGTGTGCAGACCCCGCGTCCCAAGATGACGTCCCCGTCGATCTTCCGAGCGGAGACACCGCGGGCGATGACTTCGCCGTCTTCGAGGACATCGCGGTCGACCTTCCTGAAATGGTCGTGGACGACTTGATTCACGGCATTCCGACTCGAATGCTGGTTCAGCTGGCCGTGGACCCGGTTCCCGAACACACACCGACCGATCCTCGGCGGTTCGCGTTGTTTGCCGAGCGATGGCCCGGCGTCGTGGCGCACTTTGAGGCCAAACTCCCGTTGGCCGCCTTCGTCGACCGCACCTATCGCCATGTTCCGGTCATCTCCATCGAGGTGGACGACCTCGAGGCCGCCTACGCCATCCTCGACGACCCCGACGTGGCGCGAATCGAAGCCGACGTCATCCATGAGGCGAGCGACACGTCCGCCCTTGCCCTCATCAACCAGCCGCAAGCCGCCGCCCGGGGCTTCTTGGGGAATGGAACCTCGGTCGTCATCGTCGATACCGGGCTCGACTACACCCACTCCGACTTCGGTTGCACGGCCGTGGGCCAACCCAGCAGCTGTCGGGTCGTCGCCGCCCAGGACATGGCGATTGACGATGGCGCCCTTGACGACCATGTTTCCGTTCACGGCACCAACGTGGCCGCGATCGTCGGTGCCGTGGCTCCGGGCGCCGACCTCATCGGGCTTGACGTGTTCACCAACGGCAGCCAGGCCTTTACCTCGGACATCCTCGAGGCCCTCGACTGGTCGGTGCAGAACCAGGCGACTTACAACATTGCCGCCATCAACATGAGCCTCGGCGCAGGCGGCCACACCAGCCAGTGCGGCAACTCGGCGTTCGAGGCGGGGATTGCCGCCGCGAAGGCTGCGGGCATGTCGGTCGTGGTGGCGGCAGGCAACGATGGGTTCGTCAACGCCATCGCTTCGCCCGCCTGCAGCCCAAGCGCGTTCACCGTAGGCGCAGTCCTCGACCAGTCGTTTGCGGGCAACGACTGCACCGGACGCCCGTTCGCGGCAGACTCCGTAGCCTGCTTCTCCAACAGTGCTTCGTTCCTCGACATTCTTGCGCCTGGGGTGGACGTCAGCGGGGGCGGGGTCACGCTGTCGGGCACGTCCATGGCAGCCCCCCACGTGGCCGGCGCCATCGCCGTGTTGCGAGCGGCCGATCCCAATGCGTCGGTCGATGAACTCGAGCAGAAGCTTGTCGACAACGCGGTCTCGGTCACCGATGCGCGGAACGGGCTGACGTTCCCACGGCTCGACCTCAATGCGGCGGTCGATGGCCAAAGCTGTACGTTTACGACGAATCCCACATCGCTGTCCGTGGATGCCTTGGGCGAAAGCGGCTCCATCTCGGTCACGACCCAGGAAAACTGCGACTTTACGGTGGCCTCGTCCGAAAACTGGATCACGGTCACCCCCGGAAGCGCCAATCAGTCCACCACCCTCAATTGGACGGCGCTCCCGAATACCGGCTTCTCTCGTTCGGCGACGTTGACCGTGGCCAACCTCACGATCGATGTCACCCAGGCCGCCGCCGACTCTCCATCGGGCGGCGTGGTCATCGATGGTGGAGCCGCCACCAACAACACGGGCCGCGTCACCCTGACCTTGGACTCGCCGGGCAGCCAACGGATGTGCATCAGCAACATCTCCGAATCGTGCCGCACCTGGGAAACCTACGCGACGACCAAGGAATGGCGCTTGCGGGGGCGAAACAGTGGCGAACGCACCGTGACCGTCTGGTTCGAAGCCGGTGGCGTCATCGGCGACCCGGTTTCCGACACCATCGTGTATGACCGGGTGGTCCCGCGCGGCGGCAACGTCACCGCCCAGGGCGCCATCGAAGGCATCACGTTGTCGTGGGGCGACTTCACCGACGACTACACGGGCATCGCCTCCTACAAGGTCGTCCAGTCGCAAGGCCGGGGCCTGCCCCGAAGCCGCTGCACCGAGACCCCGATTTACGAAGGCACCGACACCACCCTGATGGTGCCGGACTTGGACGGCACCTACAACTGGCGGGTGTGCCCAGTGGATGGCGCGGGCAACGTGGGAACCGGCGATACCATCTCGTTCACGACCCGCCCCGAATACACGCCGCCTACGGGTGAAGTGAGCCTGGCCAACGGCTCAGACTTCACCAACGCAACCCGCGTTCCCGTCGCGCTGACGGCAACCGACGCCTCGGGCGTGAGCCAGATGTGCCTGTCGCCGAACCCGGACCGGTGCACCCGCTTTGTCCAGTTCGCTTCCACGACCACGGTTCAGATTCGTGGGGCGGGATCCCACACGGTCTACGCGTGGTTCAAGGACCTGCACGGCAACATCGGCGGCCCCTTCCAGGACACGGTGACCGTGGAAACCACTGCGCCGTTGGACGGCGCCATCACGGTCGAGGCCGGAGATCAAACCGTCACGATCACGCCCTCGGGCTTTAGCGACGCCGAAAGCGGGTTGGCCGGCTACATCGTGCTGAACAGCTCCACAACAGAGCCCGGCCGCCGCTGCCGGTCGGGCGAAGTCATCTACGAAGGCTCGGCCAATCCCATTGTGCTCAACGGCCGTCCCAATGGAGAAACCCACCATCTTCGGGTGTGCGCGGTCGACGCAGCAGGCAACGTGTCGTCCGGGGTGGCCGCGGTCGCCACGCCGGTTCCCGAAAGCACGGGCCCCGTGGGCACGATCGACATCGAAAACGGCGCTCGGTACAGCCGAAGCTCGACGGTCACGGTCAACCTGTCGGCGCAGGACGATTCGGGCGTGACCGACATGTGCATCACCAGCCGGCCTCCATGTCGGCGCTTCCGACCCTTCGAAAGCCAGGTGACCTGGACCATTGGTACCGGTGACACCACCATCACGGTGCGATTCCGCGACCAGTGGGGCAACGAAGGGGCCGACGTCAGCGATGTGATTGGGCTCGATCGGACAGCCCCCAAGGACGGCACGCTACAAGCCGACCGTAGCGACTCCGAGCTGGTGCTTCGCTTCACGAACTTCACGGACGACCAGTCGGGCGTGGCCAGCTACAAGCTGTTCCAGGTCGAAGGGGTCACGCCCCCTCGGTCGTGCCGAGGCAACCCCTCCTGGACGGGCACCTCCTCGAGCGTCACCCTCGGCGGCCTCACCAATGGAACGCCCTACAGCTTCCTCGTGTGCGCGGTCGATGCCGTGGGCAACACCTCGCGCGGCACCAAGGCCACGTTCGTACCTGCACCCGAACTCGACGCACCCACAGGATCGGTCGAGATCAACGAAGGTGAGACGTGGACGGGCAACCGACGGGTGGAACTGAAGCTCGACGCCACGGACGCGAGCGGCGTCGCCCGGATGTGCGTGGACGTGCGCAGCTCCGACACCTGCACCCGGTGGATTGCCTACCAGGAGTCGTACCGCGTCTCGCTGGCCGGTGCGGGCCAGGTTCCCGTGCGGGTGTGGTTCGAAGATGTGTGGGGCAACCAGACCAGCACCTACGTCGAAGACGTCATCGGCTACGACGCCACGCGTCCCGTCGACGGGGTGTTGACGGCAACGGCCAACGGCTCCGAGGTCGATCTGGCATGGTCAGGCTTTGAAGACGGTGCCGGCTCGGGCGTCGCTTCCTACACGGTGCGGGCTCGCGAAGGTCGAGCCCCGCCCAACTGCCGCGTGGGAGACCTCATCTACACGGGACCGAACACCGAAGTGACGACCTCGGGGCTGCTGCCCAATACCCGCTACGGCTTCCGCGTGTGTGCCACCGATCAGGCCGGCAACACCTCTCGGGGCATCAGCGTCGATGCGACGACGGGCCTAAAGTAGCCATCAGGCCGTAGGCAGCACCGGGTGGCCTCCGAGGCGAGCCCGGTCATGCGGCGCATCGAGATCGTAGGTCGCGGGCATCGCGGCCACAATGCGTCGGGGGTTCACCCCGGCGTGGCTGACGTAGTAGTGGTTGCGAATGTGATCGAGGTGAATCGTGGCCCGAACCTCGGGCACCTGGGCGATCTCGCGCGTGTAAGCCCAGAGGTTCGGGTAGTCGGCGATGCGTCTGCGGCTACACTTGAAGTGCGTGTTGTAGACCGGATCGAAGCGGATCAACGTCGTGAAGAGCCGCACGTCCGCCTCGGTAAACCGGTCTCCCACCAGCCACCGCTGGTTCGAAAGCCGGTCTTCCAGAGCATCCAGCCGGTCGAACAACGCATTCACAGCGTGGTCGTAAGCCTCCTGGGAACGTGCGAATCCCGCCTTGTAGACACCGTTGTTCACCGCGTCGTAGATCGGACCGTTGACCTCGTCGATGACGCCGAGGAGTTCGGAGGGTGAAAGGACCAGCTCGGGTCGCTTGGCGTAGTCCTGAAACGCCCCGTCCAGCATGCGAATGATCTCGGACGATTCGTTGTTGACAATGGTGCGTTCGGTCTTGTCCCACAGGACGGGAACCGTGATGGAGCCTGCGTAGTTGGACGATGCGATTTGGTACAGCTCGCGCATCACTCCCACATGCTCATTGGGGTCGACAACGACGCCTTCCCCTTCGTCGAAGCTCCAGCCTCGGCCAAAGTCGAGGTACCAGTTCACGACAGAGACGTCGATGACGTGTTCGAGGCCCTTGAGGGCTCGCGTGATCAGCGTGCGATGGGCCCACGGACATGCGTGGCTGACATACAGGTGGTAGCGACCCGCCTCGGGGGCGAACCGAGCGCCCGCCTCGGTCGAAATCACATCGTGAAATGCCGTAGGACGTCGCTGGAAGCTGCCTTGGGGGGCGGCCGAGTCACCTTCGCCGGGTTTGCCAGTCTGCATGCGGATCTCCTGGTTTCGTCGTCAGGAGACCCGTATCGACGGGAAGCGGGTCTGGTGCGCTCACTGCCGAGCAGCTGTCGCGCATCCAGTGCCCAAGTGACTACTTAGCGGCCGTCTCGACGCGCTCGCCCGGGAGTTCCGGAGCCTGGACGCCCGTTTCTTCGACGAACGTAAGCTTGCTATCGACCAGGAGGTGGCCGACGCGGCGCTTGGCGTCATCGTCGTTCGCCCACAGCTCGCGGAATCGGCGGTTCACGAACCGGCGCGCATCCATGGCGAACACATCGGCGAGCTCAGCTGCATCATCGGCGCGCGAGTCGCCCGCATCCTTCAGCGCCTGGGCCCGAACCACCGCCGCACACAGCACCGCCAGCTCCATGGCGATGTCGACCGTACGGAACAAGAGCGCCTGCTTGCGCTCGAGCCCCGCTTGGTACCGAACCATGGCGTGGAACACATTGCGCGCGAGACGACGCGACGCACGCTCGGCAAAGCGAAGGTGGCGGCCGAGCTTTCCAAACTTGTGGTAGCGGAATGGCGTGGTGAGGCCCATCCACAGCTTCGGGTACCAGCCTGCATAGAACCACGCGATGCCCGGAAGGGCCTTCACCTTGTCGAGCAGGGTGGATCGCTTTTCGAGAAGCGCTCCGGACACCTTAAGGTGCTTGTCGACCATCTCACGAGCCATGAACAGGTGCATGATCTCGGAGGAGCCTTCGAAGATCCGGTTGATGCGGGAGTCTCGCATCATCCGCTCGACGGGCAGCGCCTCGTCACCACGGTTGGCCAGCGACGTCGCGGTCTCGTAGCCTCGGCCCCCGCGGATCTGCATCAGCTCATCGACGATGTCCCAACCGCGGGTGCTTCCCCATTCCTTAGCGGCCGCCGCTTCGAGGCGAATGTCGTAGCCCTCGCGCATCGACAGCTCGGCTGCGAGACGCGTCCATGCTTCCATTGCGTAGGTGCGCGATGCCATTTCGGCGAGCTTGTGACTGATCGCTTCGTGCTTGCCGACGGGAGCGCCCCACTGGACCCGTCGCGCCGACCACTCGCGCGACCATTGCACCGCGCGACGAGACCCGCCAATCGCCCCTGAGGGCAAGGACAGACGTCCTGTGTTGAGCGTGACCAGGGCAATCTTGAGGCCCTGACCTTCCTTCCCGATCAGGTTCTCTTTGGGCACCCGAACATTGCGGAAGCGGAGCAGTC
>JBCCQY010000124.1:0-27059 GCA_039208735.1 Myxococcota bacterium
CAGCCGCGCGCTCGTCACCGTAGACGTGAGCGACCCGACGGCCGATCCGAATCCGGAGCCCTGATGATGCGACCGATGCTCGTGCTTGCCGTGTTGCTACCGGCTAGTTGCAGTCTGAGTGACCTCGAGCATCAACCCTGTCGTTCGGCAGTCTCGTGCCGTGAAGTCTTTGGGGCCCGCAGCACGTGCGGCGCTGAAGGGTTCTGTACGGACCTCGAGACCCCCGCGCGGTGCGAGGAGACCTATCCGGTCGACCTCTTAGCCCAGCCCGACATCGAGGAGTGGCTGCTCTTGGGGTCCGCCTTCGATGTCGGGACATCCGAGGGTGCAGGGCGCGAGCGTTCGGTCGAAGTTGCAGTCCGGATCGTCAATGAAGCTGGCGGGGTCGATGGCCGTCGGGTCGGCCTCGTGAAGTGCAATAGCGAGCGCGATCCCGAACGATTTCCGGAGTCGGACGTACCTCCCCTCAATGAAATGTCCGACTACTTCGTGAATCTCGGCATCCAGGTCATCGTCGGAGGCGATGCTTCGACTTCGCCAAGGGAACTGGCGTCGCTGGTTCTCGACCAGGGCATCGTCTTCGTCACGCCCGAGCCCGGCGATCCGTGGTTGGATACGCTCGACTCGAATGAAGGCACGGAGCAGAATCCAGGTCGACTGTGGTCGACCGTTCCCTCCGTACAGCACCAAGGCTTCGCCATCGCCAAGGTCTTGGAAGAGAGCCTTGAACCTCCCTCACAGGTCACCATCATTGCCGACGCCACGGACTACGGGGCCTCGGTGAAGGACCAATTCTCAAAACGCTTCGTAGGCGCCCCTCCGACCGAGTTCACGGTCGATGTCGCCGAGACCGAAAACCTTCGTAACGTCATCAAAACGGTGGCTGCGTCGGGGGCCGAGGTGGTCATCTACGCCGGCGAAAGACGTGTCGCGCAGTTTCTCGAACTTGCTGCGGAGCAACCGGATTTCGAAGCCAAAGCTCTTGTGCTCACAGAGGCAGGTGCACATTCCGAGGTACTCAACGACAAGGTCGTAGGGCGAGACCGCCTTTATCCGATGACACAAGGGGTCCGTTCGGCGATCGCGGAACCCAGTCGAAACCCCTACGTTCGATTCCAGCAAGCCTATGAAAACACCTTTGGGGTGCCCATCGTCGAAGACCTTGGTTTTGCCGCATCCTACGATGCAGCGTGGCTTGCAATGAGTGCGTTGGCATACGCAGCGTCGCAGGGGGGCGATAGAGCTGGCGATGCCATTGCTATCGGATTGCGGCAACTCAGCGCGGGAGAGCGTTTCGAGACAGTCGCTCCGGACTGGCCCTTGGCCCAAGCGCGACTGCTTCAGGGTCAGAGCATCGATCTGGTGGGAGCTTCGGGAGAACTCGACTTCGATACCTCGGAGCAACTCGAGCCTCGTGTTGAAGCCTGGGACATCGAAGAACAGCCCAGCAACGATCCACGATTTCGGGTTCGCGTGCTGGGCGTCGTCCTTTAGTTACTCCGAACGAGCCGCTGCCCGATGGTTGGGTCGCCCTCCCTCAACGCAGCCGTCTTAGCAATTGTCGCACGGCCTTTCGCATGGCTGGCGCATCCGAAAACCGTTTGTCGGGATCAATCTCACAGGCGTTCCGCACCAGCCCCCGCAAGGGCCGTGGCAAGATCCGATACGGATCGTGCTGCACTTGGTCGCTGCCACTTGCGTGGATGGCGAGACGGCGCGGGGTGCGTGCCGTCGCCAAGGCAAACAAAGTGGCCCCGAGCGAATACAGGTCAGACCGAGGCGTCACCTGGGTGGCATCGAGGTGCTGCTCGGGGGCCATGTAGGCCGATGTGCCCAGGGTGACACCGGGAGAAGTGAGGTCCGAACCTTCGTCCCGAATAATGCCAAAGTCACCAATCTTGACCAGGCCCGACCGCATCAACAGGATGTTCCCCGGCTTGACGTCCCGATGGACCCAACCGGCCATGTGGACCGCCTGCAGCGCCGCGAGAACGCAATCTGCGATGTGAAGGCACCACGTGACGGGCAAGCCACCACGCTTCTTGGCAAGACTGTGTGCGGTACCCCGATCCATCAGTTCCATCGCCATCCACGTATGCGAGTCTTCTTGACCGTAGTCATCGACCCGCACGACATTGGGATGACGAAGCACCCGCAGTGCTCCTGCTTCACGCAGAAATCTGCGTTCGACCTTTGTCCCAGCGAGCCGTGGTTGGAGCACCTTAATGGCGACATCACGGTCCGCCTGCAGATCACAGGCACGAAATACGGTACCCACACCCCCGTGCCCGATCGGCTCGTGAATGCGATACCGCCCTTGCCGCAGCGTGGACGGCGGCTCGACGGGGCCGGCGAGAAGGCTCATCCCTTTCTCCGTAAACGAACCAACTCATCCACCTCGTTACACGCCGGGTACCCAAACCACCACCGCAAGAGTCCAGCTCTTCCCTCGGAGACCCAGGGCGGTTTCAACCTGGCGGCAACCCTTTTCGGCTCAGAATCGTGCAGCATGCCTCGCATTCGATTCGAATTCATCCAGCCGATCGACCAAACGCCACGAAGTGTCAATCTGCGTGGAAGCTCGTGTTCTGAGCCGCGAAGAGGGGTCGCGGGGTCGAGGAGCGACATGGTTGCCTTGCTGTGGGTCGCATCGATTTGGGCCAACGAACCGAATTGGCCAAGGCTCGCGTTCGAGCTGGTCCGTGCATCGACCGAGGACCGCCGGGCGAACGCCGCCGAGGCCCTTCGTAACGCTCCTCCCGAAGCGCTGGCCGAGATTGCTACGCAGGTCCTGCGCACGGTCACCTGGCACCCAGACGCCACGTTTCGACTTCGTGGGTCCATTCCCTGGTTCGCGGCCCTTCGGCTCAACGAACCTGAACGACGTCAACTCCTGACCGAGCTGATGGCCCATCGGGTTGCCCTCACGGTGCTCGGGCGCAACGAAGTACCCGAACGCCTCGAGGTGGAGCTACGCGCCTTGCTGGTCGAGGAGATCGAAGCGCTTGGCGAACCGACATGCACCACCGACTGGGTGCACCTTTACGGTGCCGCCAAAGGCGACGTGGCGGGGCTCATCGCCCGCCTTGGACTGACGGAACGAGGGCAGTGGGCCTACGTCGTCGCCGAAGACGCGACGGTCCGCGACCCCACCTTGCGCGAGACGGTCAGCCTGCTCGGCCATCGCTCGGCGGTCGTGCGCCATCGCGCGGCCCGAAGCTTCGAGCGTCGGCCCGCGGAAGCCGTTCGGGCCCTCCGACACGCGTGGCGCTACGCTCCAGGACGGGTCGCCCCCCTCCGTGGTGACGTCGCGGTCCCCCAACTCCGGTGGTCGTACCCCACCTCTGCAAAGTGGGCGCGCACCTTGGTCCGATGGGCCGGCGAGGACAACGTCAACGCGATGACCGCGGGCTTCGAGCCACGCTGCACCTCCTCTCGGCCCCCGGCGTCAGCAAGACCCTGCCCGACTCCACGCTCGATCGGGTGGGCAGCGCCCTGATCCGGATCGCCCGCAGGGACCCCAATGCGGCGCGGTCGCTGGACCTTGGACAGGCCATGGATGCGGTGCTGCGCCATGTGCCTTTTGAGGACGGAGAACGCCCCGCTCCGGAGTTGCTACGTACGATTCGCCCGCGCTGGGTTCGGGCCAACGCCGACGCCGGGAGATCGTGATGGACATCGTCATTCTGCTCTTCGAGAGGCTGACCGCCCTCGACGCCATCGGTCCATTCGAGGTACTCAGCCAACTGCCTGGAGCAACGGTTCGTTTCGCGGGAAAGACCACGGGCCCCGTCCGCACCGACAACGGCATGCTGGGGCTGCAGGTGGACGTTCCTCTGACCGCGATCGACCGTGCGGACCTCCTGTTGGTGCCGGGGGGCTGGGGCACCCGGGCGCTCGAAAGCGATGAGGAAGTTCTCGACTGGATTCGCCGCATCGACACCACGACCCGCCACACGACGAGCGTCTGCACGGGCGCCTTGGTCCTGGGCGCGGCTGGGTTGCTCAACGGCAAACGGGCGACGACGCATTGGGCGTTGCTCGATCGGCTCACCGAGTTCGGCGCTCTCCCCACGTCCGAACGGGTCGTTCGGGACGGCAAGGTGACCACCGCGGCCGGGGTGAGCGCGGGCATCGACATGGGATTGAGGTTGGTGGCCGAGTTGGCGACGCCTGAATTCGCACAAGCGGCCCAACTCGGTATCGAGTACGACCCGCAGCCTCCGTTCAACACAGGCAATGCCCAGACGGCTCCCCCCAAACTGGTCGAAGCGCTGCGGGCTCGACTGCGGAAGGCCGAAGCCGAAGCTTAGACGTCCGCCTCGTCGCTTTCGGCCCGTCGCCGCATCGCCTCTCGGTCCATCGCAATGGTCTCGGCCAGCTCGGCTTCGTCGAGCAACCCCTCCGTCTCGGAAAGGTCGATGTCATCCTCCGACAGCTCGTCGGCCTCAAAGGGCGCCGGATGCTCCACGTCGAGGGTGGCGCCCGGCATTTCGGTCACCGCGTCCTCGGCGTAGGGGGGCGGCTCGGGTTCCCGATCGGGCCCCGCGACCGACGCCGGTGCAGGTGCGGGTCCGGGCTCCGGCGCGGGTTCCGGCTCCGGCTCCGGCGCGGGTTCAGCGTCGGGAGCGAAGGGGTCGTGTGCGTCGAAGGTGGACGCTGGCCCCGGGTCGTCGGGAACGGGCCGGCGGTAGTTGGGCAATGGCGCCGTATCGGGGTTGATGGGCTCCGCCTTGAACGTGGGCTCGGGGGCCGGCTTAGGCTTCTTCACCTCGCGCACGGCTTCGAGCTGCTCGAGGGCTCGGTTGCGCTCGCCGGGCCGCGCGGACCGCTGTTGGGTACGGGCACCACTGGGCGCTTCGTTGAACGCAGTCTCGAGGGCCGCTTGCGCTCGACGGAGACCGCGCTCCACCAGGTCGATGGACGCATCGCTCGGCTCGGCCGCACCGGCCCGTTGTGCGGCATCTCGCGCCGCAGCGGCGGCTTCTGCGGCCCGGCTGGCATGCCACTTGGCATCTTCATCCACCACCCGCTCGAGCAAGCTCTGCGCATCGAGGCGCATGGCTTCGGCCTCGTCGAGGGCGCTGCGCAGGGCCTGTCGCACCTTCGCGGCCTTGCGTTGGGCTTCGATCTGCAATGCCATTTGGGCCGTCTTCATGGCCTGCTGGGCCCGGGTCAGCGCCTTGCGGAGGCCTTCAAGGCCCTGGGTGACGCCGTCCGGATCGCCCGCCTCGGCCGCCCGCTGCGCCAGTTCGACGGCGGTGGCGGCATCCGAGTCGGCCAGATCGGCCTCCGAAAGCACGCCATAGGCACTCTTCGGCGCGATGCGACGCACCTCTGCGGTCTCCGCCCGCACCTTTTGGAGGAGGTCTTCAGCCGGCCGAACGTCGGTGGCGGCCTGTCGACGACGTTGCGCCTGCCAGACCCGGATGGCCTCCTGAAGCGCCTCGAATCGCGCCAACACATCGGAGGCAGCTTTCTGCGCGACCTCGGCGCGGGCCTTGGTCGCCTCGAGTCCGCGTGCCCCTTGAACGGCCACCACCGCCTGATCCACACCGACCAACGCCTGTCGTAGGGCCTGGTGTTGCTGCTTGAGTTCGGGCGGAGCTTCCTGAGGGAGATCCGGCACGAGCAGCGAAGCGACACGCTCTTTGGCCTGCCCGGCCTGAAGCTGCACGTGGCGAATCTCAACCTCTTCCCGTGCTCCCTTGGCGGCCACCTCAGCGGCCTCCGCCGCTTGTCGAGCCACCTCAGGGGCAATCGCCTTGTCGGCCCGCTCGGCAGCCGCGATCGCGTCATCGACCTTCCGCTGAACCTGTTCCGACGACAGCTCCCGGAGGCACTCCCGCGCGGAACTCACCGCAGCGTGGGCCTGCTCCCGGGCTTCGGCACAGGCTTGCTGGGCCTGATCGGCCAACGTGCTCGCCAATTGTGCCGCTTCACTGGCCCGAGCCGCCGCGGCCTGGGCTTGGTCGACCGAGGTGGCCGCCATCGCCGCATCAAACGCTCGACGAGCGGCATCCACCGCCTTCTCAACGGTCGATCCTCGGGCCCGCAACAGCACGGCTCGAGCGGCTTCGTTGGCCTCGCGGGCGAGGGCCCGTTCGGCCTTGAGCTGGGCCCGATAGGCCTGCGCTTCTTGCTCGGCATCGGCGAGCGCCGCTTCGGCAGCTTCGGCCGCACGGGCTGCCACTTCCACCACGCTCGCGTTGCTGGCTTGGGCCACCGCTTCCTTGGCGGTGGCAAGCGCCTTGTGCATCGCCTCGGTGTCAATTTCGTCGAGCAGCGTCTGCACGCCGCCCAAAGCGCGCTGCGCCCGCCTTCGGGCCGTGGTGCGTTGCTCGACTTCTGCGTGAGCCACACGCTGGGCCTGGGCGATCGCCTGTTCGGCCTCGATCAAGGCCTCTTTGGCGGTTTCGAGGTCTTCTGCCGCCGCCGCCCGGTCGGCCGCCGCCCTTGCAATCTCGACCCCCTGCTTGACCTCCTCGGCTCCCGACAAGCCCAACAGCCCTTCCGCGCGACCCCGAGCGTCATCCGCCCGCTGACGAACCGCGGCCACGCGCTGACGCCGATCCGCGATGGCGGCTTCTGCCCGCTCTGCGGCCTCTTCCGCCGCTTTCGCCGCCGGTTCGGTCACCGCAGGATCCGCACTCGCCTTCACCGTTTCGGTGAGGTTCTTCACGATGGTCAGCGAGTCCTTGACGACGACCTCATCGGCCTCCCAACTCGCCTGTTCGATTCGCCGCATCGCAGCTGCGACGCGCGCGCGATGGGCTTCGACAACGCCGCGACTCGCGTCCGTGATCGACAACGCCTCGTTGGCGGAGGTCTCGGCCCGTTGGGCGGCCGCCATGGCGACCGGTACCTCGGTTGCAGACAGGGCCTCATCCGCGGCCACTCGCGCCGCTTCCACCGCTCGCATCCCATCTGGTGGCGCACGTCCGATGAGTTCTTCGGCTCGGTTGCGGGCCGTCACCGCGCGCTCCTGGATTTCCTCCAGGGCCTGCCGGTGCTCGGTGGCAAGCTTCACCGCCGAGTTTGCTGCATACTCCGCCTGATCGGCAGATTCTTCGGCCGCTGCGACGTTGATGGCGCGCCCCACTTCCTCCGAGGCCTTGCTCGCGGACTCAATCCATTGCCGAACTGCGGCGGGGGCGCCAGGCCCGTCGATCTGACTCGCCCGGTTCGCAGCTTCCCGGGCGCGATGACGCAGTACCTCAAGCCGCGAATCCACCACCGATTGGGCCGCTTCCGCGGACGCAGCCGCAGCCGCAACCTCGGCTTGCGCCGTCTGCGTGTCGACCGCGGCCCCAATCCGGTCGAGCGCGTCTCGAATCGCCTGCACATGTTCCGCAAAGCGAGGATCGTCGAATCCCTCCCCGGCCGTCTCGATGCGCAAGAGAATCGCGAGGCCCTGCTCTTGCACCGCCTGTCGGGCCGTCGCCTGCTCGGATTGGACCTTCTGCTGGACGGCATCCAGGGCCTGCTGGGCAAGGGCTGCCGCCTGCTGCATGGCGGGCAGGGTTTCGTCTTCCTCGGCCCGTCGAGCCGCCGTACGGGCCCGCGCCACAATCTGCCGGACCTCCTCGTCGCTCGTCTCGTCGAGCAACGCCTCGGCCCGGGCGAGGGTGGCGATGGCTTGCTGGGCCGTATCCGCAACCGCGCCAAGGTATTCGGACAGCGCGCCGTCCGCCTGTTCGGCAAGCGCTTCGATGCCGTTGACGAGAGCGTTGAGTTCCGCGGCATCCCGGGTGGCTCGTGCCTCGGCGAGACGCAGGTCCGCCGCATCTGCGATGCGCACCACGTGCTCGGATTCCTCGGCCGCAGTGCGCGCCCGTTCGATTCGGGAGACCGCCGCCGTGGCCCGCACAATCTCGGCTTCACGCTGGTCCGCAAACACGGTTGCATGCTGTTGGGCCTGCAAGGCTGCGGCCTCGATCTGCTGCAACGCCACCTCAGCGGCATCGAGCGAATCGGCAGACTGAAGCACCGCCATCGCCGCCTCACCCTGCGACGCCAACTCCCGTACCACCGCAACCTGCGTCTCGGTGGCCGCCCGCTGCGCCGCCCGCAACGCCTCCTGGGCCCGGGCCCGCAGCTGATCGTGCACCTCGGCCAACCGGCCCGCCGCCTTGTGCGCGGCTTCGGCGGCCATGGTCGCTGCGTCCGCGGCCCGAGTGGCGGCGGCTAACGAATCGGCGTCCTCAGCATCCCCGACCGCCTGGCGAGCCTCTTCGATGGCCAAACGCACATCGGGGCCATCCGAGCGCGCCAATGCGGCCGACGCGCGTTCGACCGCGGCCTGGGCGCGCGCGATCTCCACCGCCTTCGCGGCCACCTCGGCGCGGTCAGCGGCCTGGACGACCTCGTTGCAGGACTCGGCGGTGGCTGCGATCTCACCCGCGACTCGCGCTGCCTCGGCGTACAGACGGACTTCACCTTCGTCATGACGCTCGAGGACGCGGTGCGCATGATCGACCGCGGCCCGTGCCCGAGCCCGCGCGGCGGACATCGCCTCGTTGGCCACCTGCCGTGCGGCCTGCATCGACATTTCGGCCGCCTCGACCGCCTGCGCCGCAAGTTCGGGGTCGTTGGTGGTACGAACCTGCTCGACCGCGGTGTGGACCGCCTCGACGTGGTGACGCACTCCGGGCTGGGATGCACTCTCCAGCAGGGCATTGGCCGCCACGATGGCACTCTTCGCCCGTTCATGGAGCGAGTGCAGGTGGGCCACCTCGGCCTGCCGATGCTGGTGAGCCTGCTCAAAGGCCGCTCGGGCGGCTGCGAGATCGCGCTGGATGGCGTTGAGGTCATCGCCTTGCTCGGCGCGGTTCGCGAGATCGAGGGCTCGGGTAAACGCAGCCTGGAGTTCGACGGCATGGGCCTCCGACTGCTCGGCCAGGATGCGGCTGACCAACGCTCCCGCGGCCGCTTGGGCCTCTGAGATCCGCTGGACCATCGCCTCCCGACCTGCTCCGGCGATCGATGCCACCTGGTCGGCCACGTCCTCGGCACGCTGGGCCAGGTCTTGCGCCGCGGTGGGATCCGCGGTCGCCTCCAGTTGCGCAACCAGGGCCTGGACCTGTTCGACCATCGCCCCTAGGTCGACCGGCTCCGTCGCCTCCCCCTCCCGCTCGACCACCATCTCCGCCGGTGCCGCAAGGTGTTCGGCCTCCGCCGTAGCGAGCGCTTTTCGTCCGCGTTCCTTGGCATCCTGGAGTTGCGCCTGGGCCTGCGCGAGTTCGACCAACCAGCCGTCGACGGTGTTGCGGATCTGCTCGACTTCACCTTGGAGAACCGCGGGATCGAGGACCTCTTCGAGTTGATCCGCCTGGGCCCGTAAGGCGTCGAACCTCTCAACGTCGATGGAGTTTGGAAGCCTTGCGATCGTCTGTCGCGCACGGTTTCGGAGCTCTTGCAGCTCGGCCTGCACCCCGCCAACCTGGCGCATCAACTCTCGGGCCAAGCTCGCCACCTCGGCCGCCGCCGCTTCTGCGGGTTCGGGAAGCTGTGCCGCTTGCGTCGCCTCCACCTGGTTGCGGAGCTGCTCCAAGGGGCCGGCCAGCGAAGCCGCCACCACAGTGGCCGCCGCCATCGTGACCTGTTCCAGCTGGTCCGAGGCCTGCTGACGGGCTCGGGTGACCCGCCGGGTCAGCTGCTGGCGAAGCTCGATGGCCCGCTCGGCGGCTTCAGTCGCCACCACGAGCTGGGTTGCGGCCTGGGTTTGGTCCTCCTGCACGGTGGCGAGGGCGCGCCCCACAAGCCCCTGCACCGCCGCGATTTCGTCGTGCGGCATCGCCTCATAGGCTTCGGTCACCTGCGCATGGGCGGCGATGATCTGGCTCACCGCTTCGTTGGCATCCACCTGGATCGCCTGCAAGAAGCTCCCCACCGCCTGGGCCGCGGTCGCCTCCTGGCGCGCCCGCTCTGCGGCCGCTTTGGCCACATTCAGGTTCGGTGCCGAGCGCCCCTCGATCGCGGCCTCTCGTGCGGCTTGGGCATGCCGGGCAAGCTTCTCGGCGTGTTCGGGGTGCTTTCGCTGCAGCTCCTCGATGGTTCGCACATGACCTTCGGCCTGGCGAACCGAACGGGCTTGGTCGGCGAGTGTCTCCATCTCCTCGATTTGTGACTGCAGCTCGCCCATCGCGGCAAGCTGCTCCTCGTCGGTTGGAGGGGCTCCCTCGGGGAGCAGCTGGGTGGATCGGTACGACAGCCGCGCCTGGGTCAGGCGTTGCTGGGCTTCATCGGCCAGGCGGGGCAGCCAACTGGCTTCGGCGGCGAGCGCCTCGAGCTGAGCCCATCGCTTCGCCGCTTCGCCGGCCCGCTCCTGCACGCGCTCCACCCGGGCCGAAGCCATTTGCTCGACGGCATGCGCCAGCTTCTGGTGGGCGGTTTCAGCGTATTCTTTGACCTTGACAAGGGCTGCCTCCGCTTCGTCGGCCGCCTGGTTTGCCGTCTCGCCATTCGGCGCACTGCCCGCGCGCAGCAGCGCCTGCTGCACCTGACGAGACGACTCTTCCGCCGCCGCCATCGCCACATCCGCGTCGTTCACGATCTCGGAGATCCGTGGCAGGGTGCGGTCGAGTTCACTCTGACGTTGGTCGAGCGCCGTCACGAGCAGGGTCACGGTCTCATGTGCTTCATCGACGGCACGCTGGGCACGTTCCTCGGCGGCTCGACGTTCTGGATCGTTGGGTAGGAGATCGGCAATGCGAAAGGCGGAAGGAAGGTCTTCTTCCGCATCGGTGATGAACTCTGCAGCGTACTGAACCGCTTCGGCCAGCGAACGACCTTGGGCCTGGCGGCTCGCCCGATCGACGGCAGCCCACCATCGTTCGGGGTCGGGCACGCGCCCGTCGGTCCGAAGCATCGCCGACACCACGGTCGCGACCACCTCCGGGACTTCTTGGAGGCTCGTTCGCACATCTCCCCGTTGCGCCAACGCCCATACCGCGGACGCACTGCCCCGATAGACGGGGAGGCCCGTGGCAAGCTCAACCGCCATTAAGCACAGCGCGAACAGGTCGCTCTCGACCCCCTCCGGGTGGCCCTCGAGCCGCTCGGGCGGCACGTAGCGAAGTCGGGTGGGAGCAGGGAGCTCCGTCCCCCCACTGAGGTACGCCTCAACATCGAAGGGTGGAATGCCGTAGCCCAAAACCACGGGATGCCCTGTTTCATCGACGGTAGCGAACCACGCGTCGAGCCCACCGTGATTCAATAGCCCACGATCATGCCCCGCAATGCCCACATCGATCATCGTGCGGGCCGTGCTGGCGAGCCATTGGAGGACGGCCCGGGGGCCCATCCCGCCATCTTCAGCAAAGACCGCCGCAAGCTCATGGACCGAACGCACGGGGCGACCCGTACGGTAGACCAGCAAGCCTGGCCGCACCGCGGCGAGTGGAGCGATGCCGTCGACGAGGGGCCACTCGAGAAAGTCCCGCACCGGCGCGAGGGCATGGCCAAACGCCTCGTGGATGGGTCGGGGATCGGCGAACGCCACGGCAACGTGATGCCCCGTGGCATGACTAAGATCGATGAAATCAGCGATGGGACCGAGCAATTTACGGCCCATCGGACGCATTTCTTCGAAGCGCGCGGTTCGGGAAGCCGACCGGTTCGTGGGGTCGCTGCTGGCCAAGGTCGCTCCAGGGTCAGGGGAGCTTACTGTGCCGCCACCTCGTGTGCCGCCGATCCCATCGCCGCGCGGAACACATCACGCCGAAAGGCATGGAGGTACGCGCGTCAACGGTCCTTTTGGTGGGAGGCGTCGTTGAGCGCCCAATCATACTCGAAGAAGCGATGGGGGCACCCGTCTGCGGAGAGCGATTCGAGCCGGTCCCGGCGTTGGCCCTTGCTGTACTGGCTTGCGATGGCACAGGGATCGAGGCCCGCCGAGAAGAATTCGAAGTCGCCCGCGAACCAATCGAAGATCGGGTTGAACACCGCGACGTCATCTTCGATGCGCACTCCCCGGGCCTCATCGCGCATCCAACGGTGCATCTGGTCGGTAAGCTGGTTCCGAAGATCGGCCCCCCGTACCGCGTACAGTTCGTTGCGCAGCGGAGGACAGGACATTGAGGCGCAGTTGAGCGCAGCGTGGTCGCGAAGGTCGAGTTCGAGCTGCCGCACGCGCTCATGCTCGATCTCGGACAACGAAAGCCATTCCCCACGGACCAGGAACGCCGTCTCAAAGAAGAATCGCGACCCGGCTCGCGGCAACCACCCCCGAGGCTCCTGGACCGACGAGGGCCGGTCCCGCTCGAGCACCTGAAACATGGACAACGCGTTGTAGGCGTTGAGGAAACGCCCATGCCAGTCGCGCCCGGACTTACCGGGCCACGACGCCGGATCACCGATGAACGCGATGTAGGCGTCAAGCGGGCCTCGGTCCGCCTCAAGCGCGTCGTAGTCGACGTAGCCATCGGGCGTCACGACCTTGGCGAGGAGGCTGTCGTAGTCCTCCCGCACTGTGGGCGGCACATCAGCGGTGGATCGCATGCCCTGTCGGCACCCCGAAAGGGCCACCAATCCAAGCCAAAGCGTCATGGAGACGCCTCAACCGGGGCCACCGAGCGCACGTTGCCCTCGTACAACCACCACGAAGACAGCGCTGCGGTGACGAACATGACGACCAAGAAGGTGATGACCCGACGAACCATGGACCGCAACTAACCCCGGACCCAGGTCAATCTTGTTTGACACCGTTTAACTCAATCATAAGATGAACGGTGTTCAACAAGGAGTGAACATGTCCATGCTCTCCGTTCTCGTGATCGCAACCGCCGTTTCTGCCTCCGCCGAACGTGCTGAAGGCTCCATTCGCAACTTCACCCACACCGAGGTCACCACCGCCGCACCGAACGAGGTGTGGGCTCGGTGGATGGACGTCGCAGGCTGGCCTACCTGGGATACCGAGCTGACCTCCGCGCAGGCGGATGCTCCGCTCGCCCTTGGCGTGACCGGCACGCTCGAGAGTGGCGGCCGGACCTCACCGTTCGAAGTCATCGGGTTCGAACCCGATCGCCGCTACACCTACGAAGTGCCGCTGCCTGCGGGTCGCCTCGTGGTCGAGCGACACCTCGAACCCCTCGACAACGGCGGCACGCGCTTCACCCACACCGTGTCGCTCAAAGGGTTCGGGGGCTGGTTGCTCGGCCCGATGCTCGGACGAGGGTTCCGCGCGGCGCTTCCCGGCGTCATGCAGGCACTCAAAAACCAGGCTGAAGCCGGGTGATCCGACTCGCCTAGGCTTCGCTTGCTTCCGTCGGCCAACCCTCTTACAAACAGTCATGACTGTTTTTAAGCCGTAGGAGGTTTGAGTGACCGTGCAAGCTTCACAACTTCGCCCAGATGGGGTGAATGTGACCTACCGGCGCATGCGCTTTGACTTCGAGGAGGGCTTCGATCGGTACTGGCACGGGGGCTCGGCGTTCCGCAGCCTGTTCTGGACCCAACTGTCCACTGCCTTTCAGCCCGGAGAACGGTTCTTCATCGACTCCGCTCGCGCTCTGAAAGGCACCCTCGACGATCCGGCCCAACTCGAAGAGCTCGTCGAGTTCTGCAAGCAGGAGGGTCACCACACCGCCCAGCATCTGGCGTTTGACCGAATGAACGCAGCCAAGGGCATCGACATTGACGGGTGCCGGGACCGCTACACGTGGTGGCTCGATCTAGGTCGCCGGGTGCTCGGGCCCTACCGTCAACTCGGCATCACCTGCGCTCTCGAACACTTTACGTCCAGCCTCGCCGACCGGTTGTTCGCGGTGCCCGAGATGACCGAAGGCGCCGATCCCCGCGTGCTCGCCCTGTGGACGTGGCATGCGATCGAAGAAGCCGAGCACCGTGGCACCTGTCACGACGTGTTCGTCGCGGCCGGTGGCTCCTACTTCACCCGCGTTTCGACCCTGTTCACGGCGTGGGGTCTCATCCTCGCCGTCTCGCTCGTCAACACGTTCCGGTTGCTGTGGCAAGACGGTCAGCTCTTCACCCGAGACACGTGGCGAGGACTTGGCTACCTGTTCGGGCGCCGCGGCATCGTGACGGGACTATTCCCGGTGTTTCTTCGTTATTTCCGACCCGGCTTCCATCCATGGCAGGAGCCCGTGGTGATCGACGGGGACGTCATCGCGCAATGGCAGGTCGACAACGCCCGCCACATCATCGCCGTCGGCTCAACGCGGGCGATGGGAGCCTAACAGGAGGGTGGCCAGTTGCTTGATGGCGTCGAGCGCCGCTTTCGTGCCCTCGGGATTGCCCCTTGCGAGGTTTCGCATCGCAAGGCCTTGGAGCACCGCCGTGCCCAGGGTGGGCAACACGTCGAGTTCGGGTCGATCCTCGACATCGAACAAGGTGCGAAAGTTCTCGTCGATCACCGCCTGCAATGCCTGGCCCGCTTCCGCGACAAACGCCTGGAGCGCGGGCTGGGTCCGCGCCGCAACGGTGAGTTCGAGCCAGGGTACAAATGCCTCTTCGGCGCCGACGGCCTCCCAGAACGCCTCGATGACCGTCGCAACGGGATCATCACCCTTGGCTTGGGCCAGCGCGTGATGAAAGGCTTCTTCGCGCTTGCGAAGTACGTAGGCGAGGACCTCCTGCATGAGGACGGCCTTTGTGGGGAAATGATGCAGCATCGCCCCTCGAGACACCCCCGCCTCCTTCACGATGCGGGTGGTGGTGGCATCGGCGAACCCGTGCTCGACGAGGACCCGCACCGCAGCTTCCAACACGCGGGCCCGGGTGGCCTCGCTCCGTTCACGTTGACTCGCCATGACCCCGTCAGCCTATCGCACCCGCCGGATCTGCAAGCTCAGACGGGAGCGACTCGGCTTACCGGTGGCCGTAAGCTCGAAGACCGCTCCGTCGTCATCGGCCACGTAGAGCACATCGCCCTCCGCAACCTGGACCTTCTCGTGGGTGATGTCTCCAAACACGGCCTCGTTCGTGCTCAGCTTCTCGGTCAGTTCCGCATCTTCGTAGAACCCGACGGTCGTGTAGGTGTATTCACGGTCGGGAACCCCTGTGCGACGAGGAATATCGTCGGGTTGAACGAACCAGAGCCAGTCCTCAACCGTGTCGCCATCGATGCGTGGCCGGTAAAAGACGTCCGGCGCCCCCACCCCATTTTCGGTGACCGCGACGGCCAACGGCCGCACGGCTTCGGGGTTGGCGGCCAGGTTCGCCTCCACCTGCTCGGTCAGCCCTTTGGCATCGAACCCAAGCGAAACGTCGGCGAGTTCGAAGATGGCCTGCGCCTGTCCCTCGACGATGCCCCCATCATGCAGCCGGGTTTGCGAGATCTCCAGCACGATGTCCCACAACAGGCGCGGAGGAGGCGGTGGTCCCACATCGGCAAACGTCGTGAACGTCGCCACCCCCGCCTCGTCGAGGACAGCGTTGAATACCGGCGTTCCGGTGCCGAGGCGGTAGGTGAGTTCGATGGGGTCCAGCTCAACGGCTTTGGCAAACGCCGCTTCGATGAGCACCCGCTCAAAGGCCCAGGGCGGCAACGAAAAGGCAGGGCTGCCAAACCGATCGTCAAGCGCCGGCGTAGGTCCTTGAAACTCCGCATCTTCGGTCACCACCAAGGCCAGGGAGCCCACCGACGGCTCGGGCACCAGCCCTTCGATCGAAATCCAATCCGGCCGCTCGGTCGCAAACAACGATTCGATCTGGCTCCCAATGGGGTTTTGCCGAGCCCCACTCGCGTCGGTCAAGTCGACCCCCGCAAAGGGCAGCGGATTGGCGTTGACGAGAAACGCCACCGCGAAGTTCTCGCCCAGCACCTGGACATCCGACGCCGCGGCCAAGAAACCGGGGTGTCGTCCCAACGGCGTGTCGGCGGGCCCAAAGCGTTCCGCAAGGTCGTCAAAGCCACGCAGCAGGTCGCCCATCGACACGGGCAACGCGCCCTCCCGGGCGGCGGGATGGCTGGCCACCAGACCCTGTGCGAGCGCGGGCACGAGCACCTCTGCGGGAAGCAGGGGCTCGGTCACCCCCACCGCGAAGAGGTCTGCGAGGGGTCGCGCGATGGGAATGCCCACCGCGCCCGACAGGGCCTCCAGCGGTTCGAGCGACGTGCCCTCGAGCGACAGCGAGTCCGCCGAGGCCGCGATGAGCTGTTGAAGGTTCGAGGACGCAGGATCGAGCCGTTGTCGCTCGGCCGCCGACAGCGCCCCAAGACGTCGCACGATGCCATCGACCATCGGGGTCAACGGCAAGTCGACAAGCCACACCTCATCGAGGACCTCTGGCGGAAGGGCGCGCAGATCGGCCTCATCGAGTTCGAGGCGGAACCCTTCCACATCGAAGGGAAAGGTGTGCAGCACGACTTCGCGAGTGTCGCCCACCATCAGGGGCATCGGGGATGGATCGACCGGAGGCGTCCCGGTCATGCATGCGAACAGGGCCCACATCACCGTGCTCATGGGACCGCCTGGATGGCGACGTCGATGGTGGTCGCGAATGGGGAGGAGGCCTCCACATCCAGGCGGTAGGTCCCCCCCCATGCATCCTGGACAAACACCGTCGACGAGCCCACCGGCGGATACCAGCCCTCCCGTTTGCCAAGCGAAGTGCTCACCCGACGATTCAACGCCGCATCCTCAAAGAACCCAGGTCGGGGGGCTGGGGTAGCTGCAGGCAGATCGTCGGCGACCACGATCTGAAGGGCGGGCGTGCCATTTGGGTCCAGGGCAAAGACCAGGTCCACCGGGTCCGAACGCTCCTGGAAATCCCCAAACAGTGCATCTGCAATCGTCGAGGATTGCGCCTGTAAATTGGTTCGAACAGCCGCCTCCACGTCGGCGACCGTCAGTCCCGTCGGCAACCCTGACAGGTCGAACGAGGGGTTGGCCTGGCCCTCGTCAAAGGCGTAGGTGTCGAAGGCATGCAGGTTGACCTCGGCCACCTCGAGGAGCAACTCCCAGATGTACTGCTCGTCGGGGGGGTCTCCAATGTCGGCGAGAACGTCGAAGGACAGGAAACCCGGCGGCGCGCCCTCTTGTCCCAGGCCTACGGTGACGGCGGGAATGAAGATCAAGAACGTGTAGGTGCGTTCGTAGACGCGCCCTTCGTTCTCGCGCCGGGCCGCATCGGCGATGGCCCACTCCAGCGTCCAGGGCTCAAAGCTCCACACACTCTCGGTGCCCACCGGTTGTCCGGGCAAGTTGTCGTAGCAAGCCACATCGCCTTCGCAGGCGATGGACTTGGTCGGTGCCTCGTTGAGGGTAAGGCTCAAATCGACGGTGGGACCATCCACAAGCCCGGTGATGGCGAACCGATCGGGGTCGAGAAAGTCGAATTCCACCGGATCGGAGCCGGACGAGGCCACGAGATAGCCTTTGCCGCCCGCCGACAGGTCAAGGCCGTCCAGCACGGCCAAGTTCGAATCCATGGTGAGGGCCATGCCAAAGTCGTCCGCCAACACCTGGCCGAAAGGCGGAGGATCTACGTTGACAATACCAGGATGACCGTTCGCGGGGCCGAGGGTCGTGGCCAGCGTATCCAAGTCCGACAAGGCGTCGGCCAGCGTCACGGGCAGCCGACCGTCCGAACTCACCGCTGGGTGGGAGGCCAACCACCCATCCCGCAAAGCCTCAACGAGCGCTTCGGTGCCCACCGCCAAGTCGTCCAACTCGCGCTCGAGGGTATCGGCCAAGACCTGCCCAAAGCCTCCCCCGATGTTCAAGGCGTCGGCCGTAGCCGCGACCCCCTCTAGGCTCGTGCCCTCAACCCTTGCATTGTCGGGGGTCATCGCGAGAAGACGCACCATGGCAAACTCGGGTGTGCTCGCCCAATCCGGCCCAAACGAACGGCCAAGGTCCGTAGCGGCACAGTCGAAGTCTGGGTCCGACCCTTCGAAGTTCGAACCACAGGCGTCGCGGATCTGGTCGATCGCGGCGCCGAGCAAGACTTCGGGGGCAAGGTCCAACAGCTTGAGGTCGGCCGCGATGGGGCCCAGCAGCTCCGCCACCTCGTCACGTGTCATCTCGAGCGTCAGGGGCGTGGACATCGCTTCTGCGACCGATAGCGAGACGACCCGCGTGGTCGGACTCGGCTCTTCACCCGTCGTGGGGGCCGTGGGCTCGGGAGAGGACGGCGCTTCGACGTTCGGTGGAGAAGCCTCGTCGGGCGCCCGACACGCCAATCCCAATAGTGCAACCATCGCAAACATAGGGTCACCTCGACGCAAAGGTGAAATGGGAGGTCAGCGAGGCCAACCAAAGGCCGTAGCGGCCATTGGCCAGGTCGTGATCGGAGGTCGTGACGGTTCGCGGCAGGATGCCCTGCAACTTCCCTCCGACCCACCATCCCGTTCGATCGGAAAGACGAATCTGAGTTCCGCCCTTCGCAAGCAGACGATAGCCATCAGGACTTGCGGCATCGACCGTGGCGTCAGGCGAGGCGGGCGATGCCACGCCGAGGCCAGCCACCCAGGTGGCCTGCTGCACCGTGAAGTCCAGGCCCCAGGCCGGCTGCCACTGCCGATCGATGCGCACATTCACCGTCTCGGGAATCCCCAATTCGGGCTGTTCAAACCCTGGACTCGTGAGCACAAGGCGCGTCGCATCGTAGCGGCGCCAATCCGCCCATTCGCCCGAGAACTGCGCCTGTAGCCCGGAGGCAAACGTATGGGCGAGCCCGAGACGGACCCGGCGAGGAGTCGCGACCGAGAAGCTTCCGTCGCCTTCGATCACCGTCGGGAACGAAAGACCGATGGGCGCCAAGTCGGAGGTGAAGAAGGGATCGTTGGTGTCGACGGTGAAACGGCCCTGGAAGGTCACCGTCGAACCGTGATCGTAGCTGGCCGCAACTCGCCAATCGCCCAGATCGACCGATGCGCCGAAGGCAAAGGTGAAGCCATGAGATATGCCGCGCCGCACTGCGAAGTCCCGAGCCAGCACCTCTTGTTCGCGGACCTCGCTCGGCGCCCGCCGGCCAAAGTCGTTGGGCTGGCTGACCGGCGGCTCGGTGATCACGTCAGCAAAGAACTTCAGCCCAGCAAAATCGGTCACCCGTGCGATCGATCCTGCGCCGAACACGTAGCTCGCGCGTGCCCCCAAGCTCACCTTGCCGAGATCCACGGCGGCTCCTCCGGCGAGGTGGGAGATGAGGAGCGTGGTGTCGCGCAGGGCGAACCGCTGGGGACCTTCTTCGGGAAATCGTAGGATGGCGGCATAGGGAACGTAGGCCCCGGCGCCGAAGGTCACCCGGTCGACCGGCACGGCGACGAAGAGATCCCCCAGCGGAGCGAACGGCGTGGCCCCCACACGGTCGGTGAGCCCGGTTCGCGACGGATCCAGCTCCGCTGGATCAGTGGGCGCAACGAGGTTCAGCTGATCGGAAAAGCCATAATTCCCCAGACGCTCCCGGCGAACGGTGACGCGGCCGACGACGGCCCCTGCCCCCACGAGAACGCTCGGGCCCTCGACGTGGGACAGCAACGCAGGATTGTAGAACAGAGCCGCCGCGTCCGCGTTCATCGGACCACTGTTGACCGACCCGACCTGTGGCGCATCGAACCCGCCGGCCTGGGCGACCGCGATAGCAAACAGCGTGATCATCCAGCAAGCCTACCGCACGTCGGCTCAGGCCAAGGAGACCCCATGCTGGACTGGGACGACCTCCGCACGGTCCTCGAGGTGCATCGAGAGGGCACGCTCACCCACGCGGCCACGCGCCTTGCGGTGACGCGCACCACGGTGGGCCGCCGCCTCAAGCAAGCCGAGGAACGGCTGGGGGTAAGGCTGTTTGATCGCACGCCAGAGGGCCTTTCGGTCACCGAGGCAGGACACGATCTCGTGCAAACCGCACTGCGGGTCGAAGAAGAGGTCCTCGCTTCCGAAAATCGTCTTTTGGGTCGAAAGACCGACCTGCGAGGCCCCCTGCGGATCACGACCGTAGACTTTGTGTACGAAGCCATTGCCCCGGTGTTTGCGTCGTTTGTCGAGCGGTACCCCAGCGTCGAAGTGACGGTGCTCGATGAAGAGTCCCCGGCGTCGCTGCTTCGACGGGAGGCCGACATCGCCCTCCGGGTGGGAAACAAACCTGCAGAACACCTGGTCGGCCGACGCCTTTTGCGGTTGAGATTCGCCGTGTATGCCGCACGATCGCTCGCGGACCGCGTGGGGCCAGGGGCCTCGCTTGCCGACTGGCCGTGGCTTCACTGGGATGAGCGCAAGGAAGAGGCCCGTTGGTTCGATCACTGGCTTGCCGAGCAGGCCCCCGGCGCTCGAGTCGTCATGCGGTGCTCCACCTTTCCTGTGCTCCGAAGGTCCATTCGTGCGGGCATCGGGGTGCTGTTCCTCCCGAAGAACCTCGGCGACGCCGATCCCGATCTTGTGCCGATCGGCAAGGATCTCGAGGGGGAAGACCGGGAGGTATGGGCCTTGACCCTCGCCGACTTGCGACCCAACCCTCGGGTGCGGGCCTTCATGGACCATGCGTACGACGCTCTGGCGGACTGATCCGTGCAGCCCTGCACGCCCCCTGCCTGACAAACGTTCGTACCTCGCGAATCGAAGGGCCTTTAGGCTTGGTTCACCAAGAAGAGGATGAACCATGCTTTTCCTTGCTGCCACCCTTCTATCATCCACCCCTGCGGCCGAGGCCAACGACGTTCCTCATCGCAAGCATTTCGTGAGCACCTCGCTCTTCATGATCGCAAACTTGCTCCCCAACCCTCCGAGTTTCGTTCAAGCCAACTTCGGAACACGGCTGACGAAGCGGGACGTCCTGATCGTCGAGGCGATTACCTGGACCTACGATGCGCCGTTGGGCATTCCGTGGGGGCCAGAAAAAGGCGCGCCCACCAACGCCTTTCCAGGGTTTGCCAGAGACGTTGGCGTGGGGCTGGCCTACCAGCGCTTTTGGTGGGAGGGCCTCTTCACGACGATTCACGCCACGCCCTTCCTGCAGACGTACCACGACGAGGACGGCAAACGACTCGCCACCGGGTTCCAGCTCTTCCTCACGGCAAGGCTCGGCTGGCGCTTCGATCTGTTCCGAAAACGGCTGTTCATCGAGCCTTCGATCGCCGCAACGGCCTGGCCCATCAACACGAACCTGCCCCGTGCGTTTCAACGGGAAGAGGACCGTTGGCCCGGCTATTTCCTCGCCGAGCCCGGCCTCAATGTGGGAGTCCAGTTCTGACGTCTCATTCGGGTGAAAGCGACCGACAAACCTTGATGCATGAACACACCCAACCACACCGTTCTGAGAACCGTTGGGGCAACGTTTTTGAATCGACTAGAAAAGATCCATGAAGATCGACGTGAGCGCCGAGCGAATTGCGCAGGTGATTCGCCTTCACGACTGTGCCTACGCGTGGTTGCAGTGGTTCGATGAGCGAGGGCGCCAAGACCCCACCTTTCTCGAGCCCATCGCAGACGACCTACTCGACCGTCACCGCGCCCAACAGTGGCTCGAAGCCCACTGGGAGACGCTGCCCGAGCCTCGTCCCGACCGTTCCGAAGCCGCGCCTGTCGCGGGGTTGCTGGCCTCGTTCTTTTCGGTGTCGTTTCAAATCGCCATCGAACGAGGAGCGGACGGACGCCCCCTTCAAGCCCGCATCTTGCACCGCCCCACCTCCAAACGGAAGCAACGTCTCGGTCGAACCGAGGTCGAGGCCTTGCAGCGGCTCGCGATCGACGCCGGTCATCGGCCCCGTCGCGACGTGCTCCACACCTGGAGAGAAGCCCTCAACGACACCGACGTCGAGCTCTGGCTGTACGTGGTGGAACTCGCCTGCCGCGCCGAAGGGCGAACCCAGGGCCTTTCCGCGATGGGACTGTGGCGGCGATTGAGACTCGAGACCCGTCAGGACTTAGAGCCCGCCGTGGTGGACGCCCGAGCCCGAATGCTCGCGGCGCTGCCACTATGACCCTCTGCGATACGGTCTTTCCCTGATTTCACCCAGGGACGGTCCAGGTTGGCTGACCTACTCCAGAGCTGCGGGACCACCGCTCTGGAGAAGCCATGCGAATCCTGGGAATTGTCGTGTTGGGACTCACTGCCTGCGCCAAGGACCTTCGTCCTAAGTCGCTCAAGGCCTTTGGCGACACCGTGCCCGCGGGCGTAGAAGCGCAGGGGAGAGCCGTACTTGCCGCGGCGGCGGAGGCTCATGGTCTCGACGCTTGGCAGCGCACCACGCAGATCGAACTCGACGTGGTCGACACCTGGCGGGTGGGATTGGTGCGGTCGATGATGACGCCCCTGCCCGACCGCGTCACCGAACTCACGTACCGCTTTGACGTTAATTCGGGGTTTGTCGGCGAAGGCGTGTTGACGGGTGGCAAACACCAGGGAGACCGATTTGGCGTGGCAGGGAAGCCAGGACCCGACAGCTACATCGTCTCGAAGGGCAAACGCAAGCAGAAGGGAGGGCTCGAGGCCAAGATCTACGCCCCTTCGGTCCAGTACTTCACGGAGTTCCCGTTTCGCATCCTCGACGCAGAGCACGTGGCTTACGTGGACCGCGTTGCCTGGAAGGGCCGCCCCCATGACCGGGTCCTCGCCACGTGGGGCGGCATGAAGCCGCACATCAGCGATGATCAATACTTGCTCTACGTCGACGCCGAATCCCACACCATTTCGGCCGCGCGCTACACCATTCGCGTGGCAGGTCGTCCTATGGCGAGCGCCATCGTCTTCGACGATCTGCGTGAGGTCGACGGCATGCGACTGCCCTTCTTCCAGCAGGTCGGCTTCTTCCGCGAGGACGGCGTGCGCGAGTTTCATCGACTCGAAGTGCAGGCCATTCGAACCGGCCAGCCATCGACTTGACGATGTCCCGATGCGAAGGCATGGTGCTCATGATGATGTTCAATGCCCAGCGCTGGTGGTGGTGGTCCTTCTCCGTGGAGGTGGCTGCCTAGCCGTGCGCGCGCATCGAAGGCCCATCCCCACGGAGTGACCGAGGGGTTGGGCACCGCCGGGTGAACTCTCCTCGACCTCGAGGAGTCCCCGAATGAATCGTCTCAAGCCGCCTGCTCCCCGCTTCGACATCGTGGCGGACCTCGACACTCCGGTGTCGGCGTTCCTAAAGCTAGGTCCCCTCAAACCCCGCTACCTCCTCGAAAGTGTCGAGGGGGGAACCCACCAGGCACGCTACAGCTTGATCGGGTTTGGGGAAGCCGAAACGATCGTGCTTCGCAGCACGGATCCGACGCCGCAGGGCGTTGTGGCGTGGCTCCGAGAGGCCCTCGGCCGCGCCCCTGTGGTGCAGGCATCCCCAAGCCCGTTTTCCGGCGGTCTCGTGGGCTTCACGAGCTACGACCTGGTGCGCCGCATCGTGGGGCTCGCGCCACGGCCGGGCGAAGGCCTCGATGCGGCGTACCTCGCCATGCGCTCAACGCTGGTGTTCGACCACGTCACCCGATGCATGGCCTTGCTCCACGATGGGCCCGAAGACGAGGCCCGTGCACTGCGCGGGGAGGTCGAACGGCTCCTCGAGGGAGCGGTGCCCAAACCTCGCCCCCTGACCGCAGGGCCGGCCCAGGCCACCCTCAACCAGGCCAACTTCATCGACCGTGTGGCCACCGTCAAGGAGCACATTCGCGAGGGTGATGTGTTTCAGTGTGTGCTGTCTCTGGCGATGTGGGGCGAGGCGGAAGGCGACGCGTTTTCTGCCTACCGGGCACTGCGGCGGCTCAACCCGTCGCCCTACCTCTACTACGTGGATGTAGCGGGGGTTCAGGTGGTGGGCTCATCCCCCGAAGCCCTCGTCAAGCTCGACGGCGACCAGGCCACCCTGCGACCCATCGCGGGCACGCGTCCCCGAGGCAGCACGATGGAAGACGACCTTGCCCTCGAAGCGGACCTCTTGGCCGACGCCAAGGAGGCGGCGGAACACGTGATGCTGGTCGATCTGGCTCGCAACGATCTAGGCCGCGTCGCGGTCCCGGGGACCATCCGGGTCGCCCCCAGTCGCTCGATCGAGCGCTACAGCCACGTCATGCATCTCGTCAGTGGGGTCCAAGGCACCCTCGAAGCCCCTCATGACGCCTTCGATCTCTTTGCTTCCGCCTTCCCTGCGGGCACCGTCACGGGCGCGCCTAAGGTGCGGGCCATGCAGATCATCGACGAACTTGAGCCCGAACCCCGCGGGATCTACGCGGGCACCGTCGGCTACTTCGGCCACCACGGTCAAATGGACCAGGCCATCGCAATTCGTACGTTGACCTTCGCAGATGGCCGATACCGATACCAAGCGGGCGCCGGCATCGTCGCCGACAGTGTTCCCGAATCCGAGCACGCCGAGTGCCTCGCCAAGGCCGCGGCCCTTCGAACCACCCTGGACCAGGCGGGAGGTCCGGCATGAGCCACCTCGTCATCATCGACAACATCGACTCCTTTACCTTCAACCTGGTCCAGGCGTTCCGCCAGCTCCCTACGCACGTCACCGTCTTGCGGCACGATGTGGCGGTTGAGGACGTGCTGGAGCACGCTCCGAGCCACCTCGTGGTGTCGCCCGGCCCCGGCCGCCCTGAACACGCCGGCAACAGCTTGGCCATCCTGGATGCGTTCGCGCGCACCGGACGCCCCATCCTCGGCGTGTGCTTAGGCCATCAGTGCATCGCGAGCGTCTTTGGCGGCCGCATCGTGCACGCCCCGACCCTGCGCCACGGCAAGACCTCCTCTGTCCACCACGACGAACGCGGCTTGTTCCGCGGTTTGCCCTCGCCCTTTCCCGCAGGTCGCTACCACTCGCTCGTCGCCGAAGAGGCCTCTTTGCCCGACGATCTCGAGGTGTCCGCCCGCACGGACGATGGCGTCGTGATGGCGATTCGACACCGCAGCCGGCCCATCGTGGGCATCCAGTTCCACCCTGAAAGCGTCCTCACCCCCGATGGGGACGCCCTGCTCGCCAATTTCCTCGCCCTGCCAAGCGAACGTAAGGAGGCCGCGTGATCGACCGGCTACTCGAAGGTGAACACCTGGAAGAACCTGAAGCCATGGCGTTGGTGGGCGTGCTGACGCGCGAGGAGGCTCCGGAGGCGCTCAAAGCCGGGCTCCTGGTCGCATTGCGGGCCAAAGGCGAAACGGCGACGGAACTCCGAGGCATGGCCAAGGCCCTGCGCAACGCAGCCGTGCCCATCGAACTCGGTGCAGTGCTCGACTCCGCGGGCACCGGAGGCGACGGCAAAGGCACGGTCAACCTGTCGACCGCCGCCGCCCTCGTGGTGGCCGCAGCCGGGTACCCGGTGGCAAAGCATGGCAACCGGTCGGTGTCGAGCCGCTCCGGCAGCGCCGACGTGCTCGAGGCGCTGGGCATTCCCTTGCGCGCCGATGCGACCCAGGCCAAGGCCCAATTCGATGCCCATGGATTCACGTTCCTGTTCGCACCGACCTTCCACCCCTCGATGAAAGCGGTCGCGACGGTTCGTCGGGGCATGGGCATCCGGACCGCGTTCAACCTGATTGGCCCCCTTTCGAACCCTGCTCGGCCCGCCACCCAGCTGATTGGCGCCTTCGATCGTGATGTGGCCGAGCGACTGGCCTATGCGTCGGTGGGCCTGGTCCCTCGGGCATTCGTGGTGCATGGATTGTCCGGCCACGACGAAGCCACCCCCATCGGTCCCTTTGTTCGGTTCGCGGTCGAGGGCACCACCGTCTCGGAGGCGACCATCGACCCGAAGGAGCGCTACGGCGTGCCCCGATGCACGCCCGATGCCCTGAAGGGCGGCGACGCTTTGGACAATGCGGCGCGGCTCACCGAGGTGTTCCGGGGAGCCCGAGGCCCCATCCGCGATGCGGTGGTGCTGAATGCGGCGTTGTTGCTTGAAGCGCACGGCGTGGCCGACGCCTTCCCTCGCGTGACCGCGGCCCTCGATGACGGGGCGGTGCATGCCTTAGTGGAGGCGCTTCGTGGCTGATGCACTCCCCCCCGTCCTCGAGGAACTTGGCCACCGGGCTCGGCAACGCGCCGATCAGCTCGATCGCCGCACCCTGCTCGCCCAACTCCGCGACGCCCCGTCCATCGTCAACCTCAAACTGGGTCCCTTCGGAATCATCGCGGAATTCAAATCCGCTTCGCCCTCGGCCGGCGCCCTGACCGCGCCCGGATCGCGCGACACCCAAGTGCTGGCCTACGCGGAAGGAGGGGCCGCCGCGATCAGCGTGCTCACCGAACCCACGCGGTTTGGTGGCTCCCTCGACGACCTTCGCGCGGTCGCGGCATTGGTGAATCGTCCGGTGCTCCGTAAGGACTTCGTGGTCGACCCCCTGCAGGTCCTCGAAGCGCGCGCCGCCGGGGCGAGTGGCGTGCTCCTCATGGCCTGCCTGCTGGACGATGACCCCCTGGTTGCGCTGGTCGACAAAGCCGGAGAGCACGGACTGTTCGTGTTGGCTGAGGCGCATGACGAAGCCGAACGGGCTCGGGTGATGGACGCCTTTCGCAGGGTGGGGACTTCGCCTGACTTGGGGCTCGTCGGCATCAACACCCGCGATTTCACAACGTTGACCACCCATTTGGACCGGCTTGCCGCACTTGCGCCACCCTCGACCTCCACGCGACCATGGGTGGCGGAAAGCGGGTTGTCTTCCCCCGAAGACGCGGCCATGGCGTCCCGTCTGGGGTACCGATTGGGCCTGGTGGGCACCGCCCTGATGCGGTCGGACAACCCGGCCCAGGCGCTGCGTGACCTCATTGCGGCCGGACGCCGCGCTCGGGAGGTCGCATGATCAAGATCTGCGGTCTGACGCATCCCGAGGCAGTGCAGCACGCCATCGACGCTGGCGCTGACGCCATTGGCATCGTTTTGGCCCAGGGCTCCCCTCGCACCATCCGCGACCCCAGGCCCTTGCTTGCCGTCTGCAAAGGCGTGGTGCGGGTCGCGGTCTTTCGCGCCTACACGGGGCAGCCCGTCGAGGGCTTCGACCTTGTGCAGGCCTTCGCCTTTGATGAAGTCCCCCCGCTTCCCCGCCTGCCCGCATTTCGCGACCGCACCGCCGAGCACCCTGGCCTGACCGAAGCACTGGCCCAGGGCGACGACACCCCGATCGGCCGGGCCGTCTTGGATGGTCCGGGAGGCGGTGGGCAGGGCATCACCGCCGAC
>JBCCQY010000125.1:0-26854 GCA_039208735.1 Myxococcota bacterium
ACTCGTTTCTTCGTTGGTCGGACCATCAGTCGGGCTGCGAAGCAGCTTCACCACTTATTGAGAGCTGGAGGAGCGTGTTTCAAAGTTAACGAGAGATGCCGGAATCCGTGGCCAAGCCGCCGGTCCGACGTCTGCCACACCTTGAACGCAAAATCGGCGCAAGACCCAGCGCGGGCATTCACAGCTCGTGATTGGGTAACTACGCCGGGGAGACTCGACGTTGGATCATCACGCCGAGCCACGTCGCCGGGCCCGCACTCGGTCCTCTAGGCTCTGTGGACCCTGGGGGTACACGACGTTTGCACTTTCTCAAACCTCACCAAGCCGACGTCTTCGTCCCTGGGTACGAAGCACATCGCCTTTTGACCATGACTTCCACCCTCCTCATGAACAACCAGAGCGAGGATTCTTGATCCCAACCCTAGCCTTCTCCCTCACTCTTATGGCTTGTCAGGGGGGCGCATGAGTCGCGTTTCAACGTGTGTTGGTTGCGACAAGAAGATCGTCCATGCGGGGACGCGTGGGCCATTGCCGAGCCGATGTACAGAATGCGAACGCAAGCGTCGTTCCAGCGTTGCGAAAGCGCGCCGAGCATCGGGAAACGAGTCGACCGATGACGAAAAGCGGCGCGCCCGTGCTCGTAAGCGAGAGTATGACGTTCAACATCGGCCACTACAAATCGCGCTTCGCTGGGCCCAAAACCAGGGCCTCGAGCCTAGGGACGTCACGGTCGGTACGTTGAGGAAACGACACGGGGTGCTGTTTTTAGGATGGCGACGCCGCGTTGGGGAGGCCTATCGAATGGCTCCCCGGGGTGAACGCGCAGAAGCCGCTTGGATGATGTGGTGTACCCTCATTTGGAAGAACGCATTGGGGCATGGTTAGCCTTAAACCAAGTACCTGTCGTGAAGGGTGGCGAGCGCCTGACAAGCGAATTTGTACACCGTACTTCCGACGATCTGATGGAATTGGTTCGGCATCTAGATACGTCCACGACAAGAATCGAAGCCGGTTCAAATGCCCAAAATTTTGATCGAGAGACCTATGGGAGAGCTTTCCGAGTGGATTCGACGTCTGCGCGATCAACCTTCAGACGAAGATTGGAAGGTGTACGCCGACTGGCTGCAAGAACGAAGTGATCCCTGGTGGGATGTCGTGGCGGCGGGCATCGAAGGCCGAACAATCGCAGACTCGTTTCAAGAACAAGAAGCGCGACTCTTTCGTATTGGGAAGTTGGCGCCAGCGCTTTCCTCCAGTGTCAGCTGGGGGCGTACCGGCGTGTTTGCCCAGTTCCTTCCCAATCGCGAACTCACGAGCGGACAAGATCGAGGAAGCTCCACCGAGTTTCGGATGCTGCATCTTGAATGGTTCTTGGACTCTTTCGAGTTCATGCGGTTCTTGCCTCAGGCCACGAGTGACCTGTTCTGTCCGAACTACACGCCGTCCACGCTTGCGTTCCTTCAGGGGCTCGAACTCCATGGACTGGCCCTTCACTCTCACAGCCGGGATCCTTTGGATCTAACCTCCATCGAGAGTGTGGGACCCCTCGACACACTCGCGCTGCTGCTACCCGTCACAAGCCTCGAGCCCCTCACCACGTTGCCCCACCTTCGTCGGTTGGACTTGGGAACACTCGATTCTGAGATATCGCTGGCCCCCCTTTCGCAATCCAGTATC
Organism: Myxococcota bacterium; assembly: GCA_039208735.1. GTDB lineage: Bacteria > Myxococcota_A > UBA796 > UBA796 > DRPG01. Next base: position 1,678 of record JBCCQY010000125.1, read on the forward strand.
TACTCGCTGCGCCTGACCATTCCCCAAATGGATGACGAGTCGCACACCCATGACTTTGGCGCGTTGGTGGAGTGGCTTGAGCCTGTCGAGCGGCTCCCCTTGCGACGACTATCGCTGACGCATCGGGGCACGGTCGACCTATCGTTGCTGCCCGCCTTTCACGCGCATTCAGACCTCCAAGAACTCACGCTTCACTACGATGGGCTTGAGATGCTTCCCATCTTCCCAAAGCTCAAGCGTTTGGTACTTCGGGGGGTCGAGTCCACCGACCTGCAGTTCTTGCGCCATTTGCCCCACCTCGAGAGCCTTGACATTCGTGAAAGCAAGGAGCTTGCTTCGGTCGATGGCCTTGAGTACACGCCGAGACTTCGAACGTTGCATATCGAAGGGGCACGTCGGCTCCACAAGCTTGGAGCATTGCGACATGTGCCCCGACTCGAACGACTTGAACTTCGAGACTGCCCTGCCATCGAGACGCTCGAAGATCTCTCGGTACTTCATCGACTTCGGGCGCTCGTGGTTCACCATTGCGGTCGAGGACTTGCGATTACTCCCGTCCTCCAGTTGAACAACCTCGGAGAGGTGTCACTGGTCGGATGTCGAGGTGTGCCAAAGATTCTTGATACGATGGATTTCAGGCGGCATGTTCCGGCTTCTCATCGGTAGGTGCGCCTTCCCGGCCATCTAGGCCATGCTCCATGAGGGGGCGACCACGATCCATCCTGCAGCATTCAGGGTTTGCCCAAGAACCTCGTGGATAGCGATATCTTTCCTAATGTGGCAAACTTACGCGCCACGGGTCCCCAAAGGTTCTTTATGCTCGACGTGACTGTCTCGGGAGGCTCGACATGGTTCGCTGGGGCAAATGCTCCATTTGTGGGGCCAACATCGTCGCTCACGGAGCGCGCGGGCCCATTCCAAATCGATGCGAGGATTGTCGGAAGGCGATTCGCAGGCGCCGTGCGGCTCGCGTTCGGCAGGGCGAACGGGTGGTGAACCAACGGCTTCACAGGCAGCTTGCGGACGAGTCCCTAGCCGTCCGATTCCGTCCGCTGCTGCTTGCGTTTCAGTGGTCGGTAAGCCAGGGGCAAACCGAAGAGGCTCCTACGCTGGCCGAACTCCTCGACCAGCACGACCCTGATTTCTTGCAGAGCGCCCTGGTTGCGGTCTCCGTTGCTCACCATTCGGCACCGCGCGGCGAGAAGTGTAAAGCGGGATGGGCCGCCTGGTTGGCATTCCAGTCAGCCACCCTCCGAGCCGTAGGCAAGGGGCAGACCGTGGATGGTGAGGGAGAGCTCTTCGAGGGCTGAGCCCAGATAGCATCTGAGGGAGTTCGCAAGGCACGTCCATCCGGCCTTTCTTCGCTGGCCCCGCGGTGCGTTTCGGTAGGCCTTTGCCACGCTTAGGCGGATGTCGCTGTCCAATGCGGGCCAGCGGCGCCGGAGGCAGTTTCGCAAGGCCCCTGCGTCCCCTTCGAGGTACCCGTGCGCACTGGCCCAGTGAAGCGCGTCACGAAAGGGACGCCCAATGGCATCGTCCCGCTTTTTCTGCTGGGCGCGTTTCTGCTGCTGTGTGCGTTGACGTCTTGCCTCTTGGCCTTCGGGGGTGCGGGCGGTGCGTGCCAGCTCGCGACGATGCTTCAATCGGCACGGGCTACAGCGGAGAGGCAACGGACCACGTGATCCAGCTTCAAAGCTCTCGTTACAATCCGTACATTGTGCAGTACGAGCGTTCCCGGATGCCATGGGCCCCCCTGGTCGCTTCCGGGGCGACCTCTAGACGCCAGAACGAGCCCCTGAAGGGCGTGCTTTCTCAAGTAGCTCAGTTTTGGGCCTACCCAGGTGTTGCCAAACTCAGGTTGTCGGGAGTTCGTCGCCCCATTCGGCAACCAGAACGGTCCATCCCGCTTGACAACGCTGACCTTGTGGGCTGTCTTGGTAGGCCTTGACCACCACTCGTCGAACCCGCATGAAGCCTGGGGTCCTCCGCAAGTCCGCGACTCGAAGTTTGTGTTTTAGGAACTTGCGGGTGAGCGCCCAGTCGAGCACGTACTGCAGCGGTCGGGTCTCCTGGTCGTACTGGCGTTGTGACGCCGGGTCTCGCCCCTGCGGACGTGCGGGCACTTGACGCGACTTGTGGCGGTCGCGGCACTTCTCACACCGCTTTGGCAAGGGGCCCCGACGGCCTTTGGCCTTGAAGAGATTCCTACATTCTTGGCAGAAGGCATGGCGCCCTGATTCGCCGGATTGGGCGCTCACGGTTTCTCCAACTGCGGTTCTTGACCTTCGGACATGGCAACACCAATGGTGAGACTCTGGCCGGCCTGTGCGGCGCTTTCGCAGGGCGGAGAACGACCTCGTTCCTGCTGCATCGTGGAAGCACCATGCTACGAACTTCCCGTGGAGGGCTCCATACGAGAAAACCGGTTCGTCGGAACTTCTGACGGGGTCAGGTTGGTAGAGGCAGCAAAGTTGTGGCTCCGCTACCGTTCGATCCATGATCGAGTTTTGGTCGTTCACACCCGAGTGAAGATCGCAGCTCATCCTTCACGGTGCGCTGGATCAAATTCACAAGAGAAGTGTCGCTGTGAATTCGTCGCCGTAGACGTCTGTATGTTTGCCATGTCGCGGCCGATGCCGTCGAGGGAGAGGCATGCGGGAATCCGCGTACTGAAGCACGGTAAGGACCGGCTTATTTAGGTCATCCCAGCGAGATTTTCGCTTCGCCTCCTGTTCCCCTCGGGTGAGCGGCTTCTTCGACCGTCGGCGGGCGGCCTGTTTACGACGTGCCACTTTGCGGCAAAGTTCGCAGAGGCTGGGGATAGGACCGCGTTTCCCCGGTGCTTGAAAATGGTAGCCGCAGACCTCGCAATGGCCGACTCGGGCGTCGGGTGGCAACCCGATGCACTGCGGACAGTCCTGTGCTCGGGTCACAACCACCCCCCGATAGGGAGGAACCGCTGCCCGGTGGAGCCGACCGGCACGATGCCGTACGGGAAGGGGGCTGCGTCGACCACGGATCGGCGTCCACCACCGGCCCTTGGTGAGCCTAGGGCGATTTGATACCCATATGCTTTTTGAAAAGCCGACATTTGGAAGCTCCGCGCCCAGGCTGGCACGAGGTTGAGCATCCTGTCGTCTGCTATGGAAGGTCTCCGAAGCGGGTTGAGAGCGGCAAACTACGTGCCGAGCCTGGGCGAGTGGGGGGTCAAAGGAGGCGAACTACATGGGTCAGCGTGGTCGACACCTCACGCAAGGGCGCGTGATTGGCGGTGCCCATGGTGGCCACGAGGCCGCTGCAGCCAGGCAACAGGGGCGGAGTGATCGAAGCGGTTCGTTGCAACACCGCTTCTGCGAGGTCTCAAGAGGATCCAAGGATCGGGGCAAAGAGTGGATCTCACACAATCAAAATCCGTAGAAAACCTATAGGAAATTCGGCTTATTCGAGGGTGCGGCATGACCGTGACTCCTTGGCGTAGGCAGGTGCAACGAGAATGGACGGGCTGGCCCGAGGGGTGAAGCATTCTTAGGCTACCCATCGCGTTGTGAGTGGGTGAGCCGGCTACTCGGGATCGTCGGAAGTTCCGACATCCCAGTTGGCATTGAGTGAGCGAGGACGGCACACTTGTCTCGGCTTGCCGCAATCTGAGTTTCCCGTCACGGTCCGTCACGGTCGCCGTCATCCAGCGACGAATGGCGCGGGCCAGATCGATAAGTTTCAAAGATACTTATTGCGGGCTGATGAGTTCCGACGGAAGTCGAGATCCGTCGAGTTTCCGTTCAGATGCTTCCAAGTCCGAAATTCGAATTGTTTTCCGAATTCGGTTGGGATTTGAGGGATGTGGCTCCATCGACGAGATGCTCAAAGCTTTCGCGGCTCGGCGTTTGGTTTGAGTTCCTCAGCGCGGTGGGAACCTGGATCGGCTTGCTCGACGGCTAGCGGCGTGGAATCGCGCGCTCAAGCAGAGCTCGCATACGCCCGTGGGTCGAGGGGTCGGTCATCGAAACCAGCGCATTGTGGTCGAACCCCTGAAGTTCGGCCCATTCTGCATTTGGGAAGGCTCGACCCAAGGCCTGTCCTTGTGCAAAAGGCACGACCTGGTCTGTGGTCGAATGCACCACGAACGTTGGGGTTTGGATGTTCGGTGCGAGCGCGACGCTGTCGAACTCATCCCACAGCAACCAGCGGACGGGGTACCGCGTCGCCTTGTCCTGAACAACGTCGGACAATCTCGAGAACGAGGAATCGACCACCAAGGCGCCAGGCGACCGCTTTCCGGCCACGTGAACCGCCAGGGCCCCACCCAACGAGTGCCCAAACACGGCAATGCGGTGCTCGGGGATGGCGAGCGTCTCATGGGCGTAGGCATAGGCACCCAGGGCGTCGGAACGAAGCCCGTCCGCGGTTGGGGCCCCATCCGAGCCGGGGTAGCCCCTCCACGTGATGGCGAGCACCGCCCATCCCTGTCTCGTGAGCCGTCGATGGAGTTCGCCCGAACTCGATAAGGAGCCACCATTGCTGTGGAAGAACAGGATGAGGCGGTCGTGCTCGCGTCCCGACAGCCAGCCTTTGAGCCGGGTGCCATCCGCGGCGGGCACGTCGACGGGGACAGCCCCGACCGCGGCCGCCCAGGCGGGATTGAGAGGCGGTTGACCGGCTCCCGGAAACACCAACGAGCGCTGGACGAGCGTGAGCACCACGCCCGCAAGCAACCAGCCCAGCGGAAGGACGACGCATAGGAGTTTCAACACCTTCAACAGATCACGTGGTCAGATGATGCAGGACCACGCGTCCCGGCGTGGGCCTACCAGGACTATGCGGGCGGCTCGGACCTTGACGTCTCGAGTGTGTGGACGAGTCCTCGCAGCTCCCCGCCCGATCCCATCGGCAACGCTTCCATCAGTGTCCGCGCCTGCATGAGCGCATCCTCCGCGGAGGTCGCATCTTGCTTTGCCAATGATGCGAGCCCCCATCGGCACAAGGCACACCCGAGCGTGGTCGTCTGTCCAAGCGCATGCAACGCATCAACCGCTTGCCGCGCGAGCCGCACCGCGCCTTCGGGGTCGGTTGGGATCAAGGCCTGAGCTAGACACGATTGGAGTTCGGCGGACTGCCTCGCGGCTCGACCGGACTCCACGAGGGCGAGGGCTTGGCGGAGGTGGGCCTCGGCCGTCGCATGGTCTCCGCGGGCCAGCGCGACGCGTCCCAGTGCGCCGCGTGCGATGCCCTCATGGACGGCACGGCCCATCTGCTGGAATCCCTCAAGGGCTTGTTGAAATGCGGCTTCGGCTTCGTTCCATCGACCAAGCTGAAGTGCGGTTTCGCCAAGGTTGTAGCGCGCCCCTTCGGCCTGGGCGCGTTCCCGAAGGGCGACAAAGCCCGATCGCGCAAGCTCGAACCAACGCCGCGCGGCGTCCATATCACCGAGGTAGCCCGCAATGGTGCCCAGTCGGTTTGCCTGGGTGGCACTTGATGAGCGGTTGCCCTTGCGACGACTTCGCTTGAGGATTCCCTCATGGAGCGTTCGGGCTTCCGTAAAGCGCCCTTGTTCGAGCCGGATGAGGCCGAGCATGTCGTCGGGGTCTGTGGAGTCGAACGGCACTTCGGCGAGATGATACGCCGTGCGATGCCGTTCGAGGAACGCTTCGGCTTCCGCGAGACGGCCTTCCACACGGCAGATTCCGGCCAGATTGTAGTGGATCCGAGACTCGAGCCAGGGGGCTTGCGCGAGTCGAGCCAGTGACGCCGCCTCTTGGAGTTCGGCCCACGCACCATCGAGGTCCCCACGCCGAAAGGCTACCCATCCGGTGGCGGAACGCAGATGGGCTTCTGCGAGCGCATTGGGGACGCGTTCGAGCAGGGCTTCGGCCCGGGCTAATCGCGGTGCGAGCTGTCCCCGAGGGGCGGCGTCCACGGTGTGGCGAATCCACTCCCCAAGGGCAATCCCCTCGATGTCGGGGTCATGCGCATCGCGGCTCACGCTGATCGCTGCCTGGGCGGCTTCGTCGAGCGGGGAGCCGCTGGTGGACAGGAGGCTCCGCATTCGTGCGAGCGCAAACCGAGACCGCAGCGTGTCATCGAGGTCATCGAGGCCCTTGGTGCGCCGAAGCAACGAGCGACCTTGCGATGCCAGCCCGCGCATGGACAGTACGGGAGCGAGCCACAGCAGAATTCGAACGCGAAGGTCGACCGAGAGATCAGGCGCTTCGAGCACCGCGAGGGCACTAGGGACCTCGTGGGCGAGTGCAGCGACGCGGCGGGGGGAGGGGCCCCAGAACGGGGGCGTCGATGCGGACAGGGTAGCCAGGTAGCTTCGATGGGCTTCACCGACCGAACGCCGCAAGGCTTCGACGTCGTCGTGCAAGACCTCGGCCACGAACTCAGAGATCCCGAGAAAAGGGGTGAGACGGCCGTCGGCCGTCCGACGCAGTACCGCGAAGTCGACGAGACGTTGGAGCGAGTCGAGCGCCGGACCCTCGACCAAGCCAGCGGTGACCATCTCGGCCGCATCAGCTGAAAAGGTCCCCGGAAGCAGCGAAAGGGCAGCAAGACGTTGCTGGTCAGCGATGGACAGCGCAGTCCAGGTGCGCCCGATCGCTTGACGCAGGCCATCGGACTCGTCGCGCAGGACGTCGAGGGGGCGGTCGAGGCGGGCCACGAGGCCGTTGATGCCGAGCAGGCGCAGGCGGCCCGCCGCGAGGTCGAGAGCCAGGGGGTTCCGATCCACCTCTTCGACGATCTGCGGGATGCGTTCGTCTTCTGCGTCGAGGGGTACGCCCGCCGCAGCCGCTCGGGTGACGAACAGTCCGATGGCCGCGGACGGCTCGAGCCGGTCGATCGTGACGATGCGTTCCAGAGCAAGGCCCGTCGGACGCCGCGAGGTCACGAGCACTCGAGCCCCTGGTGCAGCGCCGAAGAGTTCGTAAAGCACCTGCGCGACCGCGTCGATGGCGCCCTCGGCGTGGTCGAGGACGAGCAACAGATCGTCGCCATCTCGCAGGGCGGCATGCAGTCGCTCAGAAGGGCCCTCGGGGGAGGCGTCCACCCCGATCGCACGGGCGAGGGAGGCTGCGACCGTCGTTGGGGATCGGCCGAAGACTTCGAGATTGGCGTAGCAAGCCCGACCGGGCCATGCTTGGGCGACGGCTCGGGCGACGGTGCTCTTTCCCGCTCCTGCCGGACCGTGGAGCGTCACGAGGGCTTCCGAGCGCTCCAGGTGGTCGAGAACGCTGCGAATCACTCGGTCGCGACCGACCACTGGACCGTCGGGGGGTGGGCAGGGGGTGCCGGAGGACGCCGTGCGCGCCTCGACGACGAGCGCCAAGCCGCGGCCCCGAATCGTGCGGAGATAGCGGGGTGAACCTCCTTCCTCGATTTTGGCCCGTAGGCGGTACACGAGCTTGTCGACGACCCTTCGTTGCTGCGCATCGTGGATGCCCCACACCTCCCGCAACAGATCGATCGTCGGCAGGGGACGACCCTCACGTGCGTACAGGAGTTCGAGTAGGCGACCTTCATGGTCGGTAAGGGTCAACGATGCCGCGCCTTCGCGCTCCACGATGAGCCGGTCGAGGTCCACGGTGTTCGAGCCCAGCCGGATTCGGCGAGACGAGGGGGCGGTCTCAAGCGGTACGAACCGGTAGCCAACCCCCCGAACCCCGACCAAATGAAATGGCCGGGAAGGGACACGCTCAATCTTCGCGCGAAGCCGTTTCATGGCATCGTCAACGGCGCGCGAGCGCACCGTGCTTGCGTAGCCGAGCACCTCGGTGAGCAAGACCTCGCGAGACACGTCTTCGTGGGGGTGCGCGGCGAGGTAGCCGAGGAGCGCACACTCCTGGGGGGTCAACTCGCGAGCTTCTCCATCGGAACGTTCCAGGCGGCCGAATTCGAGGTCCAGCCGTCCGATGGCGAGATCGAGAATCACGATACCGTTTAGCCCACCCGGACCAAGGAAGACGACTGCCACACGCCGGGACACTGCGGAGAGGTGGGTCTGCGTACGTCAGGAGCACCCCCAAATCGGAGGTCCCCCCATGCGCACGACCCTTGCTTCCCTTGTCCTCTTCCTTGTCACCGCCTGCGGCGCCTCGAATGACGGCAACCCAACCGATGGAGGCGAGTCGGACCTTATCGCGCCGTCCATCGTGGCCACCAGTCCCGCGACCGACGATCGAGGGGTTGAGCCCACGGCTGTGGTGACCATCACCTTCAGCGAGCCCATGGATCCGAAGGTCACCGAAGACAACCTCGACCTGACGGACTTCCCCGCCGCCTCGCTCTCCTGGAGCGATGACCAGACAACCTTGACCATCACGCCCGACGAACCGTTCGAGGTGGTCGTGACTGACCCCGTGTCCGATGCCCCGCCCGCAAACCATCGCGTGATTGTGGGGGCGGATGCCGCTGACCTCGCAGGGAATCCTCTGGGCCAGGTGACCGAGGTGGACTTCACTGTCATTCGTGAGTTCTCTGTCGTCTTTTTCGCAATTGATGCGATGACGCGCACCATCACGCCGCAGCTCGTCGAGTTCGAGATCGACCAGCCGCTCGTGGTTGGCGACAATGCGTCGGATGAGGGGTACCGGACCGCAATCACCTACGGTCTTGCGCTCCCTGACGATGCAGACCCTATCCTTGCCGCGACCTTTCACGGGACCCAGCTACCCGACGATCGTCAGGGCGATGCGTATGCCGAACTCGGATCGCTGACGCTCGATCACGTCACGTTCGGCGAGCTTCTTGGTGAAAACAACATCAATGCCGCGTTCAACTCGAGCCAGGTTGCCCACTCGAGTTTGTCGGATGTGATCACCGACGAACTCGTAGAGGATTTCGAGGTGGACGTGACAGACCAAGTCCAAGACGACGTCACCAACGGACGCTCGGAGTCGCAGTACCTCCTCTACTTCGATGGCTTTACCGATCTGATGGGGGATTCCGACCGGGCCGTGTTCGAACGGGGCGGATTTGAGCTCGAGGTTCGCTACAACGCTCCTTGATGCGGTGTCGTTGTCGACGATGGTATAGGTGCGCCCATGGACATTCGCGATCACCACCAGCGGGCCATCGACCGATTGGTCGACGCTTATCGTGATGACCCCGCATTTCGCGCGGTGATCATCGGCGGATCGGTCGCGAAGGGGTTCGCCCGTGAGGATTCCGACGTCGACTTCCTCATCGTGGCCACCGACGATGCGTTCGAGCAACGGCGGGCCCAACGCAACTTCTTCATCAACCGACAGGACCTCTGCGACTATGCGGGTGGCTACGTCGACGGCAAGGTCATCAACCTGGCCTTCCTGCATGAGGTGGCTCTCAAGGGCAACGAACCGTCGCGTGCGGCGTTCGAGGGAGCCTTTGCGGCCTACTCCCATATTCCCGGCCTCGACGAGCTTCTCGCGCGCATTCCCGTCTACCCGGAGTCGGGGCACGAAGCGCGCATTCGAGCGTTCTACAGCATGGCGTTCATTCAGGACTGGCTCATCCACGAAGCGGAGCGCCACGGCAACCGCTACACCGTGCTCCGGGCGGCCAGTCAGCTCGCCCTGTTCACCGGAAGGTTGTTCCTGGCCCACAACCGCAGGCTGTTTCCGTACCACAAGTGGTTGCCCAAGACGCTTGAGCGGGTGTCCGACAAACCCGATGATCTGATGGCCCGGTTTTACGCCCTCGTGGAGGAGCCGAGCGGGAAACATGCAGAGGCTCTCTTTGGATGCGTTCGAGATTTTCGGGATTGGGGCGTGTCCGACCTGGATGCCTACACCTGGTTCATGACGGACGTGGAGTGGAGCTGGAGGTCGGACCGCACCCCGATCGAAGATTGGTGATTTAGGCGTTCCATCGAGCGTAGTGCGGGAAATCGACTGAGGTGCAGAGTCTGATCATTCGGTGCCAAATCGCGGCGACCTCTGGGATGTCACCGGGTGTTTGGTCTAGATTGGGCCGCCAATCAAAGATCTCGACAAACGTCACTCCCTCATCGGTCTGTTGCCGGTAGATGCGCGGGGGGGCAGTGTCGAGCAGGTCGTGACGCCGTAAGACGGCCTCATGCTCCGGGAAGAGTTCGACGAACGCTTCCTCATTGGCGGGATCCAAGCGGTAGGTTGCAAACACGGTGAGGTTCGTCATTGTGTCCCTGTGGCAAGGTTTGTCTGATGGAAACCGTAGCTTACAACCCTGATGAGCACCGCTGGTCAACGATTCCGGTCAAACACCAACGACACCGACAATGCCAGATCGTTCGGGTCGCCACGCACCACCTCATCACCATCGTCGTACGTCTGTAGCGGCGTCCAAAGTACGGCCGTCTCGAGAAAGAGGGGGCCAGAAATTGCCGTGCGAGCCCCGAGGTGCAGTCGTCCTTCCTGGCGAACGCGATAGCGTCGTTTGGCCTCCGCATCTGCCGACCAGATCGACCATTCCCAGTGGGCCGCAGAGAACAGCTCAAACCCTGGTGAAGCGCGCATGGCCAGTTCGGCGTAGCGCGGGAGCAGCAGGTCGAACCGCCATCGCCCACTGCGCCAGAAACCGCCGACCACGGGAAGCGGCGCGACTCCGAACCCCTGATGCGTGTAAAGGAGGGCGGCCGACAACCCACCTCGGGGGCCGGCGGTCCACGTGAAGCCCGCGCGCAAGTTGGGGTAGAGGGAACCGACGCCACCGAGGGTTCGGTCGGCCCAAACCACTCGAGCATCGAAGTCCAGCGCGACGCGAGGCGAGATTCGAGTGGACCAGGGCACGCCTACCTCGACGCGGTAGAGGTCCTGCAAACCCTGGGCTCCCATGATTCGATCCTGGCGAACCTGGCCGATGAACGCTCCCGTTGTGCTCGTTCCGATAGTGAACGGGACGGCGGGAGATGCCGCCAAAGTGCGACGCGTGACGCTGCCCGAAGGGCGCTCATCGATCCGAGCCACCTCCTGGAACGGGAACGGCGTAAGGGTCAGTGGATCCGGAATCGGCGCCGATGCTTCCACGGTTGCCGCCAAAAAAAGAGGGATGAGCATGGGAACCTCCGTCAGATTGACGATGTCAATCATGGGTGAGGGATATCTCTATGATTGACGATGTCAATCAAAAGGCCGAGATTCATGAAAGATTAGGTTTAACGTTTATTTCGCGGCGGCGGACTTCGTCGCTACGTTGGAGGCTTAGTCATTCCACCCGATCGAGTTCAGGAACCTCGTCTTCCACGCGTGGGGTCTCGTCTCATTGTATGGAGTGTTCATTCATTGCGCAGGCCCGCTCCAGAGGCTGGCCATTACCGGTGGGTGAGCCAGAGGCCCTCTCCATCGACACACCGAAGGGGGCCGATTCGTTCAGCAGGGCTGGGCCAGCGAAATTCGTGATGTCATTCTGGACGTTGACGGCGCACTGGGAGGCGTTCTTCCCTAACGCTGGGCCTCGCTATGGTACCGTCTGCGGCAATAATCGCGGAGGGACGTCATGGTCGTTTTGCTCATCGCCGCAGAGTTCATATCCACGGCCTACGGGCAATGTGCGGCGACAGTAAACCGGGACTTGAACTGCAATGGGGTTGCCGAGGCGGATGAGTTGCCCGTCGACCTGGCGGATCCGGAATGCGCGTCGAACCTGGATTCACAGAACGTTCCCTTCCAGAATCGAGACCACTACTATGATTACGCGTCGTACGGCTGTGCGATTCTGCTGGAGGAAGCTCAATACGATCCCGACGGCGACGGTTTCGGTTCAGGGTTGATCGTCCTTCCGCCCAATAGCCCTTCGCCCACCCAGATCTTCCTCTTGGAGTGTGACCTCTGCCCTCAGACGGCCAATCCGCTGCAGCAAGATCTCGATTGTGACGCCGTCGGCGATGAGTGCGACAACTGCCCCGCGATCCCCAATGTCGGCCAAGTCGATCTCGATGCCGATGGTCTGGGTGATGAATGCGATTCCTGCCCTTTCCTGCAGCAAGCATCCGATGCGGATGACGACGGCGATGCCGTGGGCGATGAGTGCGACAACTGCCTTGGGGTTGCCAACCCAGACCAACAGGACCTCGATGCCGATGGTCGAGGAGACGCCTGCGACATGTGCCCCGAGGTCTTCGAGGAAAGCCCAAGCGATCGTGATGGCGATGGGATCGGTGATGCCTGCGACCTTTGCCCCGGCACCGACAACCCCGACCAGCTCGACACCGATGGGGATTCGTGGGGAGATGCTTGCGACAACTGCCCAATGGTGGCCGATCCGACGCTTCTCGACTCGGACGACGACGGCATCGGCAATGTGTGTGACTCCTGCCCCTTCCAAGGCGACCCCAAGGACCTCGACACCGATGCAGACTTGGTGGGCGATGCCTGTGATGTCTGTCCGGAAGTCGCCGACGACCAGGCCGACCTCGATCTCGACGGGGTCGGTGATGCTTGTGACAACTGTCCCCTCGCTCAGAACCCCGATCAGGCGGACGTTGATTCAGACGGTCTGGGTGACCTTTGCGACAATTGCGCGTGGATTCGCAATGCGGGCCAGCAAGACACGGATGGGGATGGCATTGGGGATGCCTGCGTACCCGTGGCGTTGCCGGCCGCACCGTCTCCAGCGGGGTGTGGTTGCACGGCAAGTCCAAATCCCCTGGGCTTCGGCGGAGTGGGGTTGCTCCTCTTGAGTGGTCTGATCGGACTGCGACGACGTCGCATGGTCGCGATGGGACTCGTCTTCGGTGGGATGGCCCTGATGCCGTCGATGGCCCAGGCCCAATGCGCGGCCACGGCGACCCGAGACGTGAACTGCAACGGCATCGATGCGGCCAATGAAGCGAGCGTCGACTTGCAAGATCCGGTGTGTGCCGCGAACAGCACCCTGACCTCGGTGGATGACTACTTCGACTACGGGTCGTGGGGGTGTGCGTTTCCTGTCGATGATCCCGACCAGGATGGCTTTGGTGAGGGCATCTTGCTGCTCCCTGGGGGTGGGGTGGTCCTGTTCGAGTGCGACACCTGTCCCGGCCTCGCAAACCCAGATCACCTCGACGAGGACTGCGATGGGGTGGGCGATAGCTGCGACAATTGCGTGTTGACCCCCAACGCAAACCAGCTGGACCAAGATGGTGACCTAATTGGAGATGAGTGCGACGAGTGCGTGTTCGACGCGGGACCCCAGGGAGATTCCGACAACGACGGCGTTGGGGATGGGTGTGACAACTGCCCGTTGGTGCCCAATCCGCTGGCCTCCGACACGGACGGCGACCGCATTGGGGATGCTTGCGACAATTGCATCGTCACCTTCAACCCTGATCAAGGCGATCTCGATGAAGATGGCATGGGCGACGTATGCGACCTGTGCCCCGCCCTCGAAGACACCATTCAAGTCGACACGGACGTCGACGGCGTTGGCGATGCATGCGATGTATGCCCGGACGCGCTCGACGATCAAGCCAATTCGGATGCCGACGTGCTTGGCGATGCTTGCGATAACTGTGCGTTTGTATCGAATGCCGACCAGGCCGACCGTGATGGCGATGGAGTCGGGGACGCCTGCGACGTGTGCCCCGACCAAACCGACCTGCAGGTCGATGCTGAGGGCGATGGCATCGGGGACCCCTGTGACAACTGCCCAACCGTGGTGAATCCTGACCAAGCGGACGTCGATGGCGATGGTATCGGTGACCTCTGTGACAACTGTCTGGTCGTTCCAAACCCCAGTCAGGCCGACCTGGAGGGCGATGGCATCGGCGATGCGTGTGTTTTGGTTCCGCAAGCGCCTGTGGTGACGGTCAGCGGTTGCTCGAGCACAGGAATGCTGCCGATGGGAGGGCTTACTTGCCTGGGCCTCGTGGCATTCCTGCGTCGACGGAAGGTGGCCCTCGGTTTGACGGGTCACCCCACCAAGTAGTCAGCGAGGTAGACCGCCGCGAAGCGCCAGTTGCGTTCGACGGTGCGCGTCGACACGTCCAGCACCTCCGCGATGTCCTCGTGGGTCATGCCGCCAAAGATGCGCATGAGCGCAACCTCGGAGGCCCGTACATTGATGGATTGGAGCGCGTCGAGCGCCCGGTCGACGTTCATCGCATCGAGGACGACGTCGGGGTTTCCGGGCAGGCCACTTAATGTGACCCGCTGCAGGTCTCCGCCCCGCTTTAGGGCGCCGATGTGCCTTGCTCGGTCGACCAAGAGTTGGCGCATCGCACGAGCTGCCGTGGCCATGAAGTGAGCTTGAGACTTGTATTTCGATGAGGAGCGCGCGAGCTTCAGCCAGGCCTCGTGGATGAGCACCGTCGGTTGCAGCGTGGCGTGGCCGAACCCGTGGCGCGCGTAGATCCGCGTAGCCATCTCGTGGAGCTGGGCGTAAATCGCTTCGTTGAGGGGGGCGGGTTCGGGCATGGGGCTCACCAAGCTCCGCCCCTCTATCGCGGCTTGTCGCCCGAAGCGTCGCGCTGAAGCCGCTGCGCAACCCTTTGGAGCTTCACGATGACTTCCGCATGGGACTCAAGGGCCATGCCTGCGATGGTTCGGCGCGCGTCGTCCATGGCCATGTGAGCTCGCTCTGAGGCACCTCTTTGGGCTTCGAAGAGGGCCCGGTCGCAGAGCAGCAACGCCAACTCGTAGCGGTCTTGGGCCTCGCGAACGATTCGTTCGGCCTCGTCGAGTTCGGCACGCCCTGCCTCCGCGTTGTCGAGGCACCGGGCGCGCAACGCCATCAGTCGTCCGAGGGGGATGGGGTCGTTCAACGCGCGGGCGGTATCCAACCCGCTGTCGTAGATTGCACGGGCTTCCTCGACGTTGCCACGGGCATCGCATAGCTCGCCCAGGTAGGCGTGGATCCAAGGTTTCTTGGCATGACGGGTATCGACGAGGGAGGTCTCGAAAGCGTCCCTTAGGAACGGTTCGGCTTCGTCGAGTCGCCCGTCCATCACCAGCAGGTGCCCGAGTTCGGTGCGAGCATTCTGCAAGGAAAGCATGTGTTGCCGAGCCTCGGCGAGTTCCACGGCCCGGCGAAGCTGGGGCTCGGCCTCCGCCCGTTGGCCCCTGCGGTGCAGCACGTAGCCGAGAAAGGCCACCAGATGCACCTCGTTATCGAGACCCCCGACTTCAGCGGCGAGCCGGAGCGCGCCACGGATGCGTTCGATGGCTACGGGGTAGTCCCCTTGGGATTCGGCGACGGTGGCCAATCCGATGGTCCAGTTCGCGACGGACATGGCATCGTCATTGTCGTGCGCGTGCTGAACTGCGGATTCGTAGCACTGCCGAGCCTCGGAGAGCCTTCGTTGGCGGAAGCGAAGGTTGCCCAGCATGCCGTACAGGTAGGACAGAAACCGTGGGCGTCCCCCCGTCTTCGACAGCGCAACGGCCTCACTGAAACGCTGCTCCGCTTGTTCATGCTGACCTCTTGCCAACGCCAGGCGGGCCAGGCGGAGGACGGGAACGAGCACCACGTGGGCCCGTCCATCGCGGCGCGCGGCTTCCTCGGACTCGGTAAACAGCCGCTCCACTTCGTCCCAACGTCCTTGATCGGCCGCGTGTTCTCCGAGGTAGCCGAGGTTGGAGGACAACTCATCGTGGAGTCCCGCGGTTCGAGCCAGTTCGATCGCCTCGAGGTGCGCTTGCGCGGCGACACCCGCCGACTCGATGCGGTTGAGGAGTCGGCCCTTCTCGCGAAGGAGGGGCGCTCGAAGATGCGGTTGTTGTATGACGGGTAGGATCTCGTCGAGAAGCTCGATTCCGGAACGCGCCGGACCACGCATGTAGAAGATGTCGCTTGCGCGGACGCCGGTTCCCGAGGCGATGGAGGTCTCACCTCGCCGTGCGGCCCGACGCGCAGCCGCGATGAGGTTTTCATGTTCGAGATTAAACGCGCGTTCGGAGCGCTCCGACGTCGCGAAGGTGTGGAACCAGGTGCCGTGGCGCCGTTCGGCCTTCGTGGGATCCGCGAGTTGCGCGGCAGCAAAGGCCTGAACGCTCACCAGCATTCGCAACCGTCCTTCCTCATGGCGCAGCAGTCCTTTGCTGATGAGTTCGGCGAGGACGTCCTCGACCCAGCCCGTGGTTGCGCCGAGGTCCACGACACCTTGGGCCGCCTCAACGGTGAACCCATCTTCGAACACCGAAAGCTGAGCGAGCACCGAGCGCTGGAGCGGCGTGAGGAGTTCCCAGCTCCACTGCAACGTGGCCCACAAGGTGCGGTGACGTTCGGGAAGGTCGTTCGCCGCGGTCCGCAGTACGTCAAAGCGTCGGCTCATCCGGTCGAGCAACGCGCGAGGTGACAACAGGCGGCTTCGCGCGGCGGCAAGCTCGATGGCGAGCGGCAGCCGATCCAGGAGATGGACGAGCTTGACGAGGTGGGCGCGGTGTTCGTCTGGCGAGAACCGATGGTTGACCTCGCGAGCTCGTTCCGCGAAGAGCTGGAGTGCCTCGCTCTCCGGGAGCAGATCCAGCGGGCAATGCTGCTCGCCGTAAAGCTGCAAAGGCGTTCGACTCGTCACGAGCACGCGCAGCGTAGGGACGAGGTCAAGCCAGTGCCCAACCGTCTCGGCTGCATGGTCGACGATCTGCTCGAAGTTGTCCAAGATGAGGAGCATCGGACCCAGCGATCGAAGGGCTTCGACCACCTGCGCATCCGGATCCCGACCCCGGGGAACGCCCAACGCATCGGCCGTCGCCGAGCGGATGCCTTCTGCCGAGTGGGTGTCCGCGAGTGGCACCAGACGGACACCGCCTGCCCACTCGCCATGAAGCTGTCGACCGAGTTCGATGGCGAGCCGGGTCTTGCCGAGGCCTCCAATGCCCAGGAGCGTGACGAGTCGGTGGCTGCGCAGCCGTGTGGCAACGTCGGTCAGCGCCCCACGGCGGCCGATGAAACGATTTCTTGGGGTGGGCAACGTCAGCGGGTTGGGGTTCGGCGACGATGGGATGGGCTCCTCGCCGATGAGCACGCCGTTGGGGGCTTCCCAACGGGTTCGCAGGGCTACACAGCTCGACGGTCGATCGTCGGGTCGTAGCCGAAGACCCGCATCGATCGCCGCTCGCCAACGCAGGGGCAGGGACTCAGGGAGTTGAGGCCGTCGCCCTTCGAGGATGGCGGTCAGCGTTTCCCCGTTGTCGGCGCCCTCGAACGCTCCGCGACCCGTCACCATGCGGTACAGCAGGCAGCTGACGGCCCAGATATCGACGCGATGATCCACAGCCCGGACCTGGCGAATCTGCTCAGGGGCCATGTAGGCAAGGGTGCCGACCCAGGCTCCGGTTTGGGTGAGCCGCGCGTTGGGGCTCCGACCATCGATGGCCTGCGCAATGCCAAAGTCCGCGATTTTAGGCACGTACCGCGTCCCCTCACGGGCTAACAGCACGTTGCTGGGCTTGATGTCCCGGTGGATCAACCCTGCATCGTGAATCGCCTGCACCCCCGCGAAGATTCCCAACGCGATGGCGTCGATTTGACTCTCCGAGAGTGCATGCTCCCGCAAGAATGCAGAGAGGTCGGGGCCGTCGACGAGTTCGGTGAGCAGCGCAAGACGGCCGTCGACTTCGAGGAGTTCTTGCACCGTCACCACGTTCCGGTGTCGTACATCGTCTTGGAAGGCTCGCTCACGGCGCATCCGTTCGCGAGAGACGGGCCCGTTGAGTTCGAGGACCTTCAGCGCGTGGGGCTGCCAAAGTTCGGTATCGAAGACTTTCCAGACCGAGGAGGTGCCGCCGCGACCCAGCAACGCCTGCACTTCATAGCGGCCTTGCACTCGGGTTCCGAGTTCGAGCTCCACCGCCTGAAGTCCCGTGGAGGCTGCGACGGCACGGTCCAAGGCGTTCTCGATCGTGCTGATCGAGGTCTCATCCAACAATCGAGACACGAACTTGCGTAGCTCGGCGTCGCCTTTACACGCTTCGTCGAGGGCGCGGGCCCGGGACGCCCCTTCGAGGTCGGCGATGGCCATGAAGACCGAGTAGGCTCGCTGATAGTCTTGTCCTTCCATGGTGCGCCCCTCCCTAAGTTCGGAGCACAATCCTTGAAACGGAGGAGCGCCAAAGCTGGGGCACCTTTTTAGTTAGTTGGAGGTGTGCGTAACGTAAAGGGGAATCGTCGCCGGCGACGCCTCATTGGCCGACGCGTAGAGCGCTCCGGCTCCTCCGGTGGTCAATCCCCAGCCCGACTTGCCAAACGTGATTTCGAATTCCAGTCGGAAGCCGAGGAAGTCCGTTTGGCCGCTACCCGCAAGATTCGTGTGGGGCTCCGTTGCCGGGTGTTGTCGGAACGGTAGGGTCAGCATCAACCGGTTGTTCTTGGGGGTGGAAAATCCCACCTGGGCGTACCCAAGGATCGCCGGCCCGATGTCCCCGTTGGTGAAGCCCGCGAATCCCGCCTGGGCGGCGATCCAAAACCGATTCAAGCCCACGCCATATCCGAGGAGCGTCCAGTTTTGGGTGAGGCCGTACTCCCGTACAGTTCGACGGCGAGGTCGAGATAGGTTTCGTTGGGAAGCTCCCCCGAGTCACCAGAGTCCGAAAAGAAGCTGGCGCCTGGCAAGGCTCGCCCTCCCAGAAAACGGGTTTCCATCGCAGGGTTGCATCTGCGCAATGAACTCCGAATCCCTGGGCACTTTTGGACAGAATGCTCCCGATACGACGGCCACGTCGCTGCGGCGGCAGAATCCCTGGAGGTTCCATGTCTCAGATGCGCATTCTCTGTGTCGGCCTGTTG
Organism: Myxococcota bacterium; assembly: GCA_039208735.1. Taxonomy (GTDB): domain Bacteria; phylum Myxococcota_A; class UBA796; order UBA796; genus DRPG01. The sequence continues at coordinate 20,332 of JBCCQY010000125.1, forward strand.
CTCACCGCCTGTGCCGGCGACCGCGAAATCTCGGTCACTCGGGTGTTCCCATTTTCGGCTGACGTCGTTTACGAGACCGCCATGGCGCGTTTTGGCGACGCCCATCGCATCAGTCCCCACATGTTCAACGTGCGCTACCTCGATGGTGCTGAGGCGCCTGCGGTCGGGGTTCAGCGTGAAGTCTGGACCACCGAAGATGGCGACTCCTTCATGCACGAAGAGCTGCTGACGGTCGATCCGGAGAATCGGTACATCCAGATCGCCATCATCTATGCCGAAAAGGTTCCCGTCAACACGGATGAGAGCGTGGTTGAAAGTACGGTCACGCCCATCGACGAGGAGACCAGTAGCTGGACGACGAACATGCTTTTGCGCACCCGGCCAGCCTTCCTGGGCACCTTTGCGGAGGGCGGGGTTCAGTCCGACATCGAGGACATGTTGATTGGGCTCGAACACCACATCTTGACGGGCGAGGACATTACGCCCGAGCGTTTCGAGCAGATCGAGGCTGACTACCGCTGACGGCGGCGGCGGCGGAGGAGCCACGCCATGCCAAAGCCGAGACCAAGCCAGCGGGTCGGTCCCGTCGAACAACCCCGGTCCTCGCCCCATCGATCGGCCACCCCCCAAATCTCGAGGTCTCGGGAAGGATTGGGGGCAAACCCCAGCCTCGGCATGGTGTCGATGCAGGAGAGATCGAGTTCCGCACTCGGATTCGCAAGGAACTGAGTGTAGATCGATGCGGGGCACTCGCCCTGGTTGAAGGTGACGTGGAACGCTTCGGGCACGGCCACAAAGGTCTGGTGATCTGCGTTGAGCCACTTGGCCCGATCCCGAGCTCGATCGAGCGGCATGGTGGGATCGAAGCCACCGTGCATCACCAACATGGGCACGTCGGTGAGGGGAGGGGCTCGATGGTCCGGTCCGGGCTCGGTGCTGGGCCAGTCGGCAGCGAGTTCACCAAAGGACAAGGTGACTTCCGTGGTCGCAATCGACTGGTCGACGGTGGCCCGAAGCTCCGACTGAGGAGGGGTCGGGCCCCAGAGGTCTGTGTAGGCGATGTGCCGTTGGAGGACGGGGGCGTGGGTGGGGTCTTCTTGGTCCCCTTCCTCGGGAAAGAGGGCGTCAAAGAGGTGGATGAACGCACGAACATCACGCCGTTTGCAGCGACCGAGGCGATGCCAGACCACGGGAAGCTGATCGGCGGTGGATTCCGCCCCCAACAAGAAGACTCCGCCCAAGAGTCGGCCGAGCCGGGCATCGATCCCAATGCGCGGACAGCGGCCTTCCAGCTCGGAAAACACCGTTTCCGCAAACTGGGCTGGGTCGGATCCAAGGTGGGTCGCACAGCTCGGGTCTTCGGTGCATCGGGCGGCGTACGCACGGGCCACCTCGTCAACGCCACGGTCGAACTCGAGAAACGTCCAGTCGGGTGGCACGACCCCATCGAGAATGACCGCGTCGGCCACGTCCGGCTGAATCGCGATCATGCGATCGACCAGGAATGTGCCGTACGAAACGCCCCACAGCACGACAGGTCCGGCCTCTCGGAGGTCGTTCACCACCGCAATGACATCGAGGGCCGTCTGCGTCGTTGTGAGTGTTGCAAGGCGCTCGTCGCCCTCTAGGCGTGCGGCACAGCGGGCCCACTCGTCGGGGTCAAGGGCCCGTCCCTCGGGACTGTCGGGGGCTTCTTCCTCTGCGCACCCCAGTCGCTCGCTAAACCCAACGCCTCGCACGTCGAGGCTCATCAGCGCGTAATCCGGGGCGATTTGTTCCGAGAAACCTTCCAAGTTCTGAAGGGCGGCCAGGCCACTGTCGCCCGGACCGCCCGTGATGTGCCAGATCTGACCGGTGGCGCCTGCTGCCGCTGGCTCGTAGCGCTTAACGGCAAGCGCGATGCGGGGACCATCAGGACGGTCGTGGTCTTGAGGAACCGACAGCGTTCGACACACGCCCACCGGATCCCCATCAGGACAGGCTCCCCATGGGGCAGCCGCCAAGACTGGAGCAATGAGGAAAGTCAGCATGCGCTAGGGACACCGAGGGGCAGGAGAAGCGGACCGTTTGGGGACGACTAAGGAACCGAGTACGTACGCAATTGTTCGGCGGCCAATCGAATCTGGGGATCTCCCGACGTGCTGGCCGCTCCCGGCTCATAAGGCACAGCGCGGTCGACGGGAATGCCGCGCCCCTCGTACAAGGCGCCGTCCGCGGCTCGGTACCGATCGCCCGAGTAGGTGAAGTGAAAGCCGCGTTTGGGTAGGTTTGCAAAATAGAGGTCCGAGAGGTGTCCGCTGGTCGGTTCTCCCCACACCTCTACGCGAGAGCGCTCTCGCAACGCGAGGACCATGGTCTCGCCTGCGCTGAAGGTCCCGGGGCTCGTGAGCACGATGACCGGTCCCTCGAACGCACCGGGCTCGCTTGCCTCAAGCCACTGGTCTTCAAAGTCGGTAAGGTCGTCGTGCTCAGGACCGTTTCGTTGGGCGGTCGACCACGCGATCTGTCGCTCCCCTTCGATGCGGCGCGCGATGTCGAGTCCGACCGCATCCCAACCTCCTCCATTGAATCGGACGTCCAACAGCCAACCTCGTGCGTCGCAAGCACGCAGCGTTTCGGTGGTGATCTGGTCGAGCAGAGCCTCGGCCCTTTGACGGTCACTGCGTTCGGAGCCCGAGCCCCCAAGGTCATCGAGCCAGCGAATGCCGAGGTAGGCAACTTGATCGAGGCAGGCCCACGTCCATGCGCCCTCTCCCCCGGACCCAAACGTGCCCACGTCGGCTTGCGTTCGCACCCACGCCCTCACAGCGGCTTCCTCGCCGTAGTGAGGCCACGGCTCTCGCCAGCCACGGGCATCTCGGTCTGGTGATGACAACTGGATGTGCCCATCGTCGAGCGACTGGGCCATGCCCAGGAGCACGTCGAATAGGTCATCGTCAGAGGTGGAGGGGGTGACCTCGGCGCATGCCTGTCTTCCCAACGCAATCCAATCCTGATCGCCGAGCCGTGGATCGAACACCGCATACGATCGATCCAAGACACTCCAGAACTGGTCCACCACGCGATGAGGACGGGTCGTGTCTTCGCACACGACAGGGGTCGCACAGCCTGCGCAAAGGAACGGAAGGAGAACGCTGGACCATCGCATGTTGGACCTCGCTGGAAGTACTCGCCGGGGTGATTGAGGCTGGATGCTGCTGACCGCGGTGGGACCCTTGTGGCGACCGGGCACCGAGGCGACCCCGGGATCCTGAGAAGCACCTCGCAAGGGCTATCGTTTCCAATCGTCGAGCTGTTCGGAAAGCGGTCGGCAGGCTTCCTCCGAGAGGGCGACGGCGACCGAGAAGTCATAGGGCACACATTCAAGTTTGGGATTGGATGCAAACTTGGGTGAGCAAGGCGGGGCATCGAAGTACCGGCCGCATACGGGGGCCAGGAAGATGCCATACCGGCCAGGAGGGGCGTCGGGGATGAACACCGTCGGGCCACGGATGCCCAACGCCAAGGGAAGGTTGCCATCTTTCGGGTTCAGGTAGTCACCTTCAATGCAGCGCCCATCCGCCGTCAGCTTGTAGACTGCGGATTCCCAAACCGGAACCTCGATGTCGGTCGGGCAGTTGAAACGAGCCGCCGAATCGTCCGTAAGGTCGGTTGGTCTAGCGGTTCCTCCAAGCCTAGGATCGACGGCCAAGCACAGGCCTCCGCCAGGATGCGAGAAGCGAATGAAGTCAACGTCCGCGACGTAGACCAACGGTAACGGCTCGATCGGACATTCAAAGTCCTCTGTTCCGATCGAAACAGGAATCTCCCACCCCATTCCGCCTGACCATACGAGTCCTTCGAACGCGTTGCCAAGCCCAACCCCATCGAACTGTTCTGGCCATTGATTGGGTTGGTCTGGAAAATCTCCAGCTTGCATCTCGTCCGCAACCTGGAAGAACGTGAACTCCGGTGGCGTGAACGGCGGCGCAACACAGCTTGTTGCCAGTATCCAGAGGAAAGCAACGGATCCTTGCTCCGCTGGCCGCAAACGGGTCGACGGCTTGATCAAGTGTTGTAGGACCATTGGTTTGACGTAAGCCTCATCGAGCCTCCATTTCTTCGTCCATCATGGCACACAATCGACATCGTATGGCTTGTGCGTAGGGGACCCCCTTAGAGTGGCTGCGCAAGGAGGATCCAGATGGGGTTTGGTTGGGATGGTGGGTGGCGGCCGTGGCGTTGGCGCAATCCTGGTCGATTGCTCCGCTCCACCACACCGAAGATGGAACCATGGTGCAACCGGAGTTCGTCCCGGTGACCGAGCTGATGACGTCGCCAACCTTTGGTGTGGTGATACTTTGGTCTGACCCGAAAAGCCGTGCCTTTCTGAGAGCGTTTGGTTCCCAGTGCTCGGATCATTGCGTTCAAGGAGCGAAGGTTGTAGAGAGCCCTCAGCCTCCACTCGACGCGGAAACCAGCCAGGCGATGCCATTGGACCGGGTCACGTGCCATGCCCAACTCGCGGTCCAGCCCGATGGCCGGGTGGGGGCGGTGCGGGTGGACAGGTGCCAAGAGCGTTTGGCTCAATTGGCCTACCGCACATTGAAGAACTGGGACTTCAAGCCCACGGGCCACGATGATGTGGTGATTACCAAAGCAGCCGTGACGTTCCTTCGCTAAACGCGGTGTTCAGGGAGTGACGGTCACGACGATGGCGGGCATGGAGAAGCGCAGCATGCCGTCCTTAAGAAAGGGGCGGAGCGCGGGCTCGGCGGCTTTTACGAGGGCAACGAATTGGTCGTCGTCGAGCAGGCCTCCAAGCGTCCAAGCACACGCCCGTTCGGCTTCAATCAGGGCCTCAATCGATGGAAACCGTACTTCGCCGTCCAATTGAACCACATCGGCGGGAATCGAAACGTCGTTGGCGATGGCCTGCCACTGGGCTTCGGTGCCGAGTGCGAACGGAGCCCGGAACGACTCGGCGATGGTCGGGCCGAACAGGCGGTGCAGCACTTCGGTGAGCACGGCATACGCTGGGGACCGTTCGACGGCGGCGCACGTGGCTGCCACCACCCGGCCGCCAGGGCGGGTGACGCGACGCAGTTCCGCAAGGGCCCGACCCGGGTCGTCCACAAACATCAGACCGAACTGGCTCACCGATCGATCGAAGGAGCCATCTTCAAAGGACAGGGCCGTGGCGTCGCCTTCAACCCAGCGCACGCCCGGCACCGCGCGACGAGCGACGTCAAGCATCTCGGGTTGCGCATCGAGGCCCACCACGAGGCTCGGGTCACCGGCTCGGGCCACGACCGCACGGGTCAACGCTCCCGTGCCACACGCAACGTCGAGGCAGCGCTGCCCGGGCGCGATGTCCGCGACAGCCGCGATGCGTTCGCCCCAAAGCCCGAAGAGCGCGGGCACAAACCGTTCCTCGTAGATGTCAGCGGGATTCATGCCTTCTCCTCGTTTCGCCCATTGCGCAATATTCCACAGTGGTCCGAACGGGGCGCTTCAGCTCCAACAGAACCCTTACGTCTCCGATTTGCCGGTTTTGGCCTTCAAAGCGGGAGCTAGGCAGGAGGTTCGTCGACGAGCGGTTGGCCCGCGTCGAGGAGCGCCGCATACCGTTCAAGCCGCTTCCGATGGACGTCTGGCAGCCGCGTGGCTCGCACTTCGAGGAGTCCGACCTCGACGCCGTAGTGTTCCCGGACGACACAATTGACCGGCTGTGCTCCGACCAGGCGCGCGTAGGCAGAAGCGTCGGTGAGCGGCACCCGAAAAACGATGGGACGGAGACTACCGTGAGCGAGGGCCCACGCACAGGTTGCCCATGCGAGGAATGAGCTAAGCCCTGCCCCGCGAACATGAGGGTCCAAACCAAACCGGCTGATCTCCCACGGGCGTGACGCCCTCGGTCCACAGTCCGAGGTGGTGGGCTCGGGCGTCCAGCAACGTGCCGCCCGCGTGAGCGCTGCGTCCAGAACGTGCGTCTGCGGGTTGAACACCACGTAGGATGCGGCATCGAGCCAGGGTTCACGCCCTTCGAGCCAGTCCACGACCGTATCTGCGGTTTGTTGCGCCTGACGGTCGGCCGCGACGGCAGCCTGCGGAATGAAGGATTCGCGGCCCTCCAATTGGGCGCTCATGGCGGCGACGAGCCCTCGCACCAGCGACATGGGAAGGTCGGCCGGATCGAACATTTGAACCAGCCATCCAAGCCCGTGGACCTTGTCCTCTCGGCGGACGGCTTCGATGTCCGTTGTGGTGACGTCATCGAGGTCGAGTGGCGGCGGGCTGGCTCACATCTGCGGCCATGATCACGACGTCGAAGTGAGGGATTTCCGTGGCAGCGAGTTCCGGGGTGAAAGGGCGGGGCTGTCCGACCACGGTCGCTGACGGAACATGCGTTCGGGCCCAAGTTTCGAGCGCGACCGTCTTGAGTCGTTGCTCGGCTGCGTCTGTGGCCTTCGGCGCGACTTAGGTAGGTACGAAGCCACTGTTCATCGGGAAATGGTTTTCGCATGCGGGAATCATGGAGCAG
>JBCCQY010000126.1:0-26851 GCA_039208735.1 Myxococcota bacterium
GCGGGCGCCGGGCTACACGGTGTACGGATGGTTCGAAAAGGCGCTCGAACTCTATGACCGAGCCAATGAGCTAGCTTCGCCCGGCAACGACGACGCGATCTTGCGCTACAACACCTGTGCGCGAATCCTAAATCGCAACCCGTCCATTCGGCCCACGCACCACGGCGATTTGCACATGACTGAATGAACGGATCGAGCGTTTACTTGCCCGTCCCGAAGACGGCGCGCATCACCATGGCAACTGGATCGTAGTACCGATCCACCACGCGTTCCTTGAGGGGAATGATGCCATTGTCGGTGATACCGATGTGTTCGGGGCACACCTCTGTACAGCATCGAGTGATGTTGCACATCCCACTTCCGAATTCGGAGCGGGTAGCCGGGATGCGGTCCTCCGTATCGAGGGGATGCATCTCGAGCTGCGCCACCCGAATCATGAACCGCGGACCCACAAACTGGTCGCGTTTGCCATGGTCACGCAGCACGTGGCAGGTGTCCTGGCACAAGAAGCACTCGATGCACTTGCGGAACTCCTGCACCCGATCGACGTCGACCTGCTGCATGCGATAGTCCCCATCCGCGGGCCGTTCCGGTGGCTTAAAAGGGGGAATTCGCTCGTTTTGCTTGTAGTTCCACGAGACGTCGGTCACCAAATCCTTGATGATGGGAAACGCCTTCATAGGCTGCACGGTAAGCGGCTCGTCGACGGGATAGTCGGACAGGCGGGTCATGCAGGCGAGCTTGGGCTTGCCGTTGACCTCCATCGAACACGACCCGCACTTGCCCGCTTTGCAGTTCCACCGCACGGCCAGGTCCGGCGCATGTTCGGCCTGAACCCGATGCACGAGGTCGAGCACGACCATGCCCTCGTCCACCTCTGACGTGTACTCCTTGAAGGAGCCCCCGTCTTTGTCGCCACGCCACACACGAAGAGTGCGATCAGCCATTGGTGGGTCCCTCCATTTTCTCGAGTTCTTCGACGGTTGAATGCCCAATCTCGGCGAGTTCCGCGGGTGGGTCGGACCGCTCTAGTTTCGAGATGGCCATGCTGCCATCGTCCGCCTTCTGGATCACGAGGTTCACCTTGCCCCAATCCTCGCGCTCCCCTTCGTAATCGACGCGAGAGTGGGCGCCGCGGCTCTCTTGACGCATATGGGCGGCCCGAGCGACGGCTTCGGCGCACACGAGCAACGACGACAAGTCGAGCGCCTCGTGCCAGCCAGGATTGTATTGCGAAGAGCCGTGCGCCTTGACCTTCGCCACGCGCTCCTTCAGCTTCGCCAGTCCCGCGATGCCGTTCGACAATCGTTCGTCATCGCGCCAGATCCCCACGTCGTTCTGCATGAGGTCCTTGATTTCGTCGTGAAGGACATAGGGGTTCAGCCCGTCCTCACGGTTCAGCACGTCCCGCGCAGCCCCAAAGGACGCCTCAATGGCCTCGCCATCCATCTCGTTGGCGGCGCTCGACTCGAGGAACTCCTTGGCCCCGATGCCTGCGAGCCGGCCGAACACAATGAGATCGGACAACGAGTTGCCCCCAAGTCGGTTCGCGCCGTGCAGCCCCGCCGCGCACTCGCCACAGGCAAACAATCCTGGAACCCGCGTCATTTGCGTATCAGAATCGACCCGAATGCCGCCCATCATGTAGTGGCACGTCGGTCCGACCTCCATCGAATCCCGGGTGATGTCGAGCTCCGCCAGTTCTTTGAACTGGTGGTACATCGAGGGGAGCTTCCGCTTGATGTGCTCCGCATCCCGTCGGCTGGCGATGTCGAGGAAGGCTCCTCCGTGGGGCGAACCCCGGCCCGCCGCCACCTCGCTCATGATGGCGCGAGCCACGACGTCACGGGTGAGCAGTTCAGGAGGCCGTCGTGCCGTCATGTCGCCCGAGGCCCACCGATCTGCCTCTTTGATGGTGTCGGCGGTCTCGTCCTTAAAGCGGGGCGGGATGTAATCGAACATGAAGCGGCGGCCCTCCGAGTTGAGGAGAATGCCGCCCTCTCCGCGCACCCCTTCCGTCACCAGCGTTCCCCGCACCGACGGTGGCCACACCATGCCCGTGGGGTGGAACTGGGTGAACTCCATGTCCATCAACTCGGCGCCCGCGTGGTAGGCCATGGCCTGCCCATCGCCCGTGTACTCCCAAGAGTTCTACGTGACGCGCCAGGCCTTTCCGGCCCCCCCGGTCGCCAGGATGATGGCTTTGGTGCGGAAGATGACGAACCGCCCCGACTCTCGCCAAATCCCCGTCATGCCCGCAATGCGGCCTTCCGAATCTTGAATGAGATCGAGGGCCCGGCATTCCATGTGAACCTGAATGCCGCTGTGCACACCCTTGTCTTGGAGCGTCCGAATCAGCTCGAGCCCCGTTCGGTCGCCCACGTGGGCCAGGCGCCCGTACCGGTGGCCCCCGAAGTTGCGTTGGTTGATCTTCCCGTCTTTCGTTCGATCAAAGACCGCGCCCCAGGCTTCGAGTTCGCGGATGCGGTCCGGGGCCTGTTGCGCGTGCAATTCGGCCATGCGCCATTGGTTAAGGAACTTGCCCCCCCGCATCGTGTCGCGAAAGTGCACCTTCCAATTGTCGCGTGGATCGGTATTCCCCAACGCCGCTGCGGCTCCGCCCTCGGCCATGACGGTGTGCGCTTTGCCCAGCAGCGACTTGCATACAATCCCGGTGTCGAGGCCTTGACGCGAACACTCGATCGCCGCGCGAAGGCCCGCTCCACCAGCCCCCACCACGATCACATCGTGCTCGATGGTCTGAATCTCAGATAGGTCCATCAGAACGCTCCCCAGGTATTGAGGTCCGTGATCACACCCATCGAAACAAGGCGAACGTAGAGATCCGCAAAGAGGATCCAGTACAGACTCAACCACGCGAACTGCATGTGCCGCGCATTAAGCCAGGATGAAGGACGCCAAAGGTTAAATCGAGCACGCTCGATGCCGCCACACGAAAAGCAGTTCAGCTGGCCGCCGACCAGGTGCCGCCACGCGTGACAACCCAGAGTGTAGCCCGTCAACAAGATCGCGTTGACCAAGATGATGACGCTGCCCACTCCCACACCGAACTGACCGTTGTAGAAGAAGCCCTGCGCCGCCTCGTAGAAGAGAATCGGCAGGAGAAGGAGGGCGAAATAAAGGGTGTAGCGGTGAAGATTCTGAAAGATCAGAATCGTGGTTTCACCAGTATAGTTGTTTAGTGGAACTCCTTGCACCGCGCAGGCGGGAGGGGTTCCGAAGAACGACCGGTAGTAGGCCTTGCGGTAGTAGTAGCACGTGGCCCTAAAGGTAGCGGGAAACAGGAAGATGAGCAGAGCCGGTGAGGCGGGAATCCACTCGGGCCACCAAGAAGGCCAGACACCAAACCAGGCGTGTTCGACCGGGGCCGACCCTACGGCGGTGATGTCGGTGAACAGCAGAGGCGCGTAGAATGGCGATAGGTAGGGACCCACGTAATAGTGCTGGGCCTGCAGGGCCGCCCAGGTGTAGTAAATGCCCCAAGCGACCAGGCCCGCAAGGGTTAACGTTGGTCCGACCCACCATTGGTCCGTCCGGGTGGTGGCCCCGAACCCCCGGGTGTGGCCACCGACGTCAGCAACGTTGCTCATGTGGTGCTCTCCTCAGCTTGTAACCCCGGATACTACTGGCCAAACCAAAGGACGTTGTTGAACTCCCTCACGGTCGGGATCATCGCTCCGCGAATGACGTTACGCAGGGCGCGCTTCGAGGCCCGAGGCACGCCTCAACCGTGCAGGACGAGGTCAGGCCGGGCATTCTGAATCTGGCGCCTGGAAAGCTCTGGAATGACGTCGCGAGTCCCGTAGACGTGGCGCAGGGTGGGTCGCCAGCCGGTGCACAGTGCCTCCTCGATTTCGGGGCCCCACTCGGTCGTCGGAGAGAGCCAGAGTTCCGTCAAGCGAGGAAGACCCGCCAGTACCGCGACGAGCTGTCCGTCCGTGACGGAAATGGGGGGCAGATCGAATCGGGTGACGTCGCGGAACCATGCAAGCTCATCAAGCCAATCCGGCGGAACATCGTAGCCAGGCGGTGGCTCCGATCGATCGACCGCATCGACGCGATCGTCCTGCCACACCACGCGAGCGCCAAGCTGCTGGGCAAGGTCTTGGACGCCCGTGCGGTCGGGGAAGGGCCAGCGCACCCGGGTGAATTGGAACGTCCGTTCGATGAGGCGGTTGTGGAACCACAAATCACAGGAGCCATGCCTCCCTTCGTGGACAAGCTCAAACCCTCGCTCGGTCCAACGCCCACGCAGGCACCGACTCCCATCCTCGACCAACGGCAGCCGCATCGCATTCGCCCGCCGCCATCCCACTACGCGCTGCAGGGCGTCTTCGAGGTCGCCGGCCAAGCGCCCCAGCGGCGGGAGCCTCCAATCTCGGTCCCCAGTCACGTCCTGGTGCTCCCAGAAGTTCGCGACCCAGCAACACGGCAACCCTTGCAGCGCTCCGGTGAGACGCGCCGCCTGGTCATCCGCGATGTTGGCAAACTTCCGAACATCAAGCACCGAAACCTCGGCGACCTCTCCATGGCTCGTGCCACAGTCATCGATGGCCTCAATGACGCGCCAGAGTTCCTCCGCCGTGGTGACGCCACCCTTGAGTCTGACCACGAGCACACCGATCGCATCGACCTCGCGAAGGGTGGCGCGAATCCGCACATTCGTTTCTGGAACCCGAAACTTCTTGGCCAGCGCGACCTCCGCGGACAAGCTCGCCTGACGTAACTCCTGGCTGGTCGCGGCCGCGATGTCGGAGTACGGGGGAACCATGCGGACCCACCGCCCCGTCTCGAACTCCGTTGCCGCAACGACGGCTGCCTCTTTGGCCGCCTCATTGTTGGAATCGGATTCGTGCGCTCGGAGGCACGGGGGCTGAAGCAAACGCGACGTCCCCCCCTCCGAGCGAAGCTCGAGGGGGCAGGGAGGTCTCCTCGGGCACCACCACCCAAAGGAGACCCGTCATGACGACGCAGATCCATCTCAATGTCGGGACCATCGGTCATGTCGACCATGGCAAAACCACGCTCACCACTGCCCTCACGCAGGTCCAAGCGGCCCGCGCAGGGACGGAGGCTCTCGCCTTCGAGGACATCGACAAGTCCACGGAGGAGCGCCGGCGGGGCATCACCATCGTGGCCTCCCATGTGGAGTACGCCTCCGACACGCGACACTATGCGCACATCGATTGCCCAGGGCACGCCGACTACATCAAGAACATGATCACCGGCGCGGCCCAGATGGACGCGGCCATCCTGCTCGTGGATGGCAGCCAAGGACCGCAGAAGCAGACCGTCGAGCACATCTTGCTCGCACGCCAGGTCGGCGTCGAGCACCTTGTGGTCTTCGTCAACAAGGTCGACATCGCAGACTCTGAGTTGCTCGAGCTCGTCCGCCTCGAAGTGGAGGAGCAGCTCGAGGCCTATGGGTACGTCGAGGTGCCGTTCGTCTTCGGCTCCGCCCTCGCCGCGGTCAAGCGCATGGCCGCCGATGGCGACGCGTTGCACGAGGACTGCCGGGCCATCCGCGACTTGGTCGCCGAACTCGATGCCCTGCCCGTTCCCGAGCGCGATCCCGACGCGCCGTTCCTCATGCCGATCGAGGACGTGTTCACGATCACCGGCCGAGGCACAGTGGTGACGGGTCGCGTGTCCCGGGGCGTGGTACGGCCGGGCGAAACCGTGGAGCTGGTCGGCTTCGCGGGCGATGCGACGGGCATCGTGGTCACCGATACGCAGGCGTTCCGCCGTTCCATTCCAGCGGCCGAGGCCGGAATGAACGTCGGGCTTCTGCTGCGGGGCGTTCGCCGGGAAGACATCGAGCGCGGACAGGTCATCGCCGCTCCCGGCTCGGTGCGTCCCCACCAGTCGGCAACGGCCGAGCTGTATGTGCTGACGAAGGAGGAAGGAGGGCGGTCAAAGCCGTTTAGCAGCGGCTACTCCCCGCACTTCTACTTCGGCGCCACCGCCGTAACGGGAACCATCGACACGGGCGAAGCCCTTGTAAAGCCGGGCGACCGCGCCACCATCCGAGTTGCCCTGGGCAAGCCGGTCGGCATGCAGCCAGGCGTTCGCTTCGCCGTCCGTGAAGGAGGCCGCACGATTGGGGCCGGCATCATCACGGAGGTTGCGTAAGGACGACGGCCCTTCATCCTTGACGCTGCGCCGTCGACCTCCCTGGAGGTCGGCGGCGCTTTGCGTTTCAGGGCAAATGCGGCCGCACGGCCCGCACGAGCCGAAAGCCAATGTTCGGGGACCCTGCCGCCGACCAGTGCGAGCCACCCCATCTCGCAACCACATGACGTCCCATGCGAAAGCTCACTCGAACCGCGTACGCCGAATCGGACCATGATCCCCCCCGCAACACGTACTGCTCGGGCTCTTCGGGAGGCTCTAGCGTCTCGTCGGTGACCGCTCGGTACGCCAACGCCCAATACGGGTCGCTCGTCCACTCCCAAACCCCACCCGCCATGCCGTAAAGACCGTAGTCGTTCGGCGGAAGCGTCCGGGGGTCGCGAATCGCGAACTGGCCCATGTGGTTTGCATCGCACCGTTCTCGGGTGGGAGGCGCATGGCCCCAGGGGTAGGGCGCATCGATTCGACCGCCGCGTGCGGCCTTTTCCCATTCGGCCTCGGTAGGCAGCCGATACACGGAATTCGGCGTGGACAGCTTGGCTGCGAGCGCCATCGCCGCCTGCCGACTGACCGCCACCATGGGCTTTCGATCGTAGGCCCAAGGCCGTTCGGGATGCGCGCGTTGCGGCGTACCAAATGCCTCCGAGGCCGCCACGAGTTCTCCGTTTCGTCGCCAGGTCAAATGCGCCGCATGCGCATGCCAGTCCCGGGCCGCCTCCGTCTCGGTTTCGCAGTACTGAAAGCGGATCTTGTTGGAATTGGAGATCGCGAATCCCTCATTGTCCTCCACATCCGAGGGCATCGCTCCGTCGGGCGGGGCAGACCAGCCGTTGAGGTGGCAGAACGCAGCCCACGTCATGGGCACCTCCGCGACGTGATAGGCCGCCGTGCGTACGCGGTGGACCGGCCGTTCATCAGGGTCTCCGTCCTCGGACCCCATCCGGAAGCTGCCCGCCGGAACGTAGCGAAACAAAAGGCCATGCTCCTCGACCGCCAGCGAGTCGAGCAGCGACGTCCGCCGCAGGGCGATGGATGCATCGTCGGGAGCAAGCCCAAACGCCCTGTCCAAGGCCGAAGCGGCGAGGTGAAGGTCACCCTGTTCGAAAAACCAATCCGCCGCGACGAGTGCCTCACCTGGGTCGCCGTCCGGTCCGCACGCCTCGAGCACCCGTTCTGGATCGAACCTCATCGGTCGACCACCACGTTGGTGGAAGGATGGCGGTCTTGGCGAGCCCTCCACTCCTCGTACCAGGGGTCGGGCGCATCGAGGTGACCGTTAAACGTCTGGGCCCGGGCCCGGCAGCCCCCCTCAAACCCACCGCAGCCGTCGCAGCCCAACTGGCGCAACGCGGTGAATCCCTCACTTTCATTCCAGATCTGCGTGAAGGAGGCGGCATCGAGTCGACCCGCCACCGCGCCCGGACCGAGGAAGCTACAGGGGCTCACCTCACCGGAAGACGACACCGACGCGATGAGGGTTCCTGCCCCACAGCCCTTTCCTACGAATGTCCGGGCCTGCAGCGTCTCCCGGATCTGCGGCGAAAAGGGATCGATGGCATGCAGATCGCTCGACTCGGGATGCCACATGGCCAGGCGGTCCAGCGCATCGGCGTAGGCATCGTAAGACGGCATGAGGTCGAGGTGCGCCATCGCCGTGCCCACTGGGTAGAGCGGGCGAAACACGGCCGTATGGGCGCCCAATGCCTTGGCAAGCTTCGCGCAGGCCTCGACCTCCGAGGCCAAGGGAGTGGTGATGGTGAAGGCCAAGGTAAACCGAGCGTGGCGAGAGAGAAGGCGAATCTTCTCGATCGCACGATCGAAGGTTCCGGGACCTCGAATGCGGTCGTGGGTGGCCGCAGACGCCCCATCGAGGCTCACATTGAGCCACATGAGGTCGCGCCGGCCCAACTCCTTCGCCCAGTGCTCATCGAGGTGAAGCCCGTGCGTGGTGAGGCACGGGTGCAGCCCTTGGGCCGTCGCCGCATCCACGATCTCGAGCAGATCGCGACGCAACAGCGGTTCGCCCCCGGTCAAGCCAAGCCGGAAGCTCCCCATCGCGGCCAACTCCACAAACAACGCCTCCATGGCGTCCAAGGAAAGGGCGCCCTTGCGGGGTAGTTCACCCGCAAAACAATGGGCACAGGCCAAATCACAGGCAGCGATGACCTCGAGATGCACCGCGAGCGGCCCCAGCAAGTGAGCGGCCGGCGGATGGGCCTCGACGACTTCGGCGTCGAAGCGACCATTGAGATCGAAGAAGCCGCTTGGCTCGAGAGCCTCGAATAGGGCCGGTCCATCGGGCAGGGAAAACAGAGGAAGGTCAATGGCTTCGCGCAACCGTACTGTCACCGCATGGTCAAACGGAAGGTAGCGCGAACGACGCCGGTCGAAGACCAGACTGCCAAAGTGTTGGGGCACGAGTACCAAGGGTCGCCGGCTCATACGGGCTCCACGTCCAAGACGCCACGCAGGACGACGCGAGGCCCCATGACGCGCAACGGCGGGATGCCGGATTCAACGATGCGCCGAAACCGCCAGCCCACATTGGTTTCGAGTGCATCGTAGAGGGTCGTGCCGTCTTTGCACGCCGCCCATGCGGCTACCTCCGTCTCCGGGGCCGCCCAGCCCTCAGGAGGGCTGCCATGCCAGCGCCAATCGCGACCCGGCCGTATCTCAGGACGGGGTTGTTCGGTCGTTTGGGGAGCAAAGGCGAACGCGAAAGGACTGGGCTCTTCAGGCAAGGCGACAAGCTCAACCGCGATGACGTGAGCCCCGGGTGAAAGCTGTACCCACAGGTTGGTCACGGGCGCCCCGTCGATCCAAACCGCGACCTGGCCCAAGGTGGCGACGCGGAGGTACCCGTCCACGCCCAGGGTGGGATCCAGCCACCGCAGCACCACGCCTCCGCAGCCGGCGGGGACTTCGCAGTGGCTGTGTTCTTCAAGTACCACCCGAGGGGATCGCTTGGTCAACGCATACAACGTGTTGATGCGCAGGTCTTCGTCGTCTCGACTCATCGCGCCTCCCGCCGTCAGCTCACCGCCCGGGCCACCACGATGAGCAGCGCCACGAAGAGGGCAAGCCCCGCGACGAGCCACGCCACCCGCCATGGACTGATCGGCGCTTCACCATACGATCGTCCCGTCTGCCCATTCACGACGAACCGGTACGGCATGTCGCGATAGCGATACACGCCGACAAACACGGGAATCAGGACCGGTTCACCCTTCAGATCGTGCACCGAAGCACTGGGGCGAATCTCGATCAACGCCCGCTGTCGCGCAATCGCGTTGGCGTGCCGTTCAGCGATTTCCGATCGGGCGTGGTCTCGGGCCGCTTCGCGAGTGACCGTCGAGACTTCGAAGTCGATGTCGGTGGCATCAGGGTCGAAGGGCTCGAGCGTGGTGAGGAAGGAGCCCAACGCACGGAGTTCGGCCTGGGTCAACGCCGCCGATCCCGGAATCAGGACATGGGTGAACCGATCCGTCACCTTGCCCGACACCGGCTCCTTTCCCGATGCCGTCCTCGCCGAGACCAAACCGGTGAAGTGGGTTTCCACCGTCGCCGAAAACGCCCAAGCGGGAACAAAGATCCGCCGCAACTCGAGCTTCGCCTCCCGCAAGTCGGACGGATAGAAAAGAGAGGAACCAGAGAATCGACGAAACTCATCACGGGTTTCGTCCTCGGAACGTACGAACGGCCCCACCCCCATGGGACGTTCGATGTCGGCGTCGACCGCAACCAGATCCCTGGCATCCGCCCCACAAAACAAACAGGTGGGAAACGACCGTCCGGGTGCAGCAGACACCGCACCACCGCATTGCGTGCAGGACACCGCCGAAATCGTGTTCAACCGCTCCCTCCCAATCCCACCAGCACTGCCATCAAGACGAGCCCCAACACCATGAGCAGCCCCACCTTGCGCCAGCTGGTAGGCACCTCTCCTGTGGTCTGGCCGGTCTGGCCATTCACCAACAGCCGCAGCTCTCCGTGGGGCGAGGGCACAACGGCGATCCAAACCGGCAAAAGAACGAGTCGAAAGCCGCTCAACTCCAGCTTGGTCCGGCACCGCACATCGCCCGTGACATCACCGGGAAGATGGCGTTCTCGAACCTGGGTTTCGGCACGATCTCGCACGCTTTGACGGGCGGAGGCTTCGGCCGTCGCATGGTCGATCATGGGCCGTTCGGCTTCCAGACCCGCCACCCGCGCCGCCGACCACGGCACGCTACGGCCCAGATCGTACGGGGCAAGCCCTCGCATCTCGGTGTCCGAAAGGCCTCGGCTTGCGCTTACCAGGTGGTCAAACCACTGTCCCTTGTGGCTCCCCGAAAGGTCATGCCAGTCCGTTTCCTGCACCCGCCGCGTCTTTTGGACCGACTTACCGCCCTCCATCGCGGTGTAATGTTCGGTTCGCCACCAGTGAATGCCCACCGTGGCACTGAAGCGGGTCTCCGTCTCAGCATCAAAGGCGTAGAACGGCACAAGCACGGAACGCAACGAAGAGGGGGACGTGGCCTTGCGCACCGACTCGGGGGCAAACCAACGTCCGGCTAGGTAGCGCCTCAGCGCTCGCGCCGCCCGTTCACGCTCGACGGTGAATGAAACCACCCGCTCGACCGGTTCCTCATCGCCATTTACATCGACCAGAGGACTGTCGCAGAAGGCGCAGCGCAGCGAGAGCGTTTCGTCGGGCAACCGGACCGTAGCCCCACAGTTCTCGCACCGCCGAACGTTCGCGGCCATTGGCCCCTCCGGACGGACGGTAAGCCGACCGGTAGGGATGCACCACTATCTTCGGCGTTTCGCCTTCACGGGGGGTGACGGGGTCGCAAATCGCATCGCGCTATGGATCGCCGTGGCCATGGCGATCCCAACGACCACCGGCAACATGTCCCGCAGACGACAGGCCCCCGCGTTGAGAATGGCTTCGAGGACCTCGACCCCAAAGCCCACCGCAAAGCTCACCGCGGCGGACTGAAGCATCTTGGGACGGAGGAACATCCCGGCCCCTACGGTGGCCAGCAACCCGTACACGGCAATGGACGGGGACACCGCAGCCTCGAGCCACATCATGGCCGGCGAACCAAGCTCACACGTCGCGAACACGCGCGGCATCCCCGACGACAGGTACACCGGGTAGAGCAACAGCGCGCCGGCGAAGGCGAGGAACAGGCCCCGAGTGATACGGCGCGCGGGAGACATCTTGCGACGCCGCAGCCGCCGCCCTCGGGGCAGGGTACGGGAGCGGCGTGAACGAGCGGAACGGGTAGCCATACCCGTTCTTCGGTCGACCGAGCGAGCCGTTCAACCCCCGCAACCGTCGCAAGCATCGCCTTCGAGGTAGCCGAGCCTGCACAGGGCGCACTGTTCTTCTTGGGACTGCCCTTCACGGGCCACCTGCGGCACCTCCGCCCCAAGCGACGGCAGCTGAAGCTGGACAATCCAGTCCATCAGCTTGGATTCGACGTCCAGGCGGGCATCCGGCTGCACATTGGCGAGGTTCCGCTGCTCTCCGACCTCGAGGTGGAACAAGAAGGTTCCGTCCTGGTCGTGTTGAACGAGCTTGAAAGGGCCATCGCGGAACGTACGGTATCGCCCGCGCGGGTTGACGAGCGCACCCTTGCCGTTGGCCGTTCCCTCTGCGAAGCGTGCGGACAGCAAGTGCTCTTCGAACCGCTCGGCAATGACAGGCTGCCCCACGCGTTCGGCCTTGGCACGCGCGTCTTCCTCACACGGGAGCTTGGCCTCTACTTTGAGCGCCTCACAGGCTGAAAAATCGGGAATCGCACGTAGCAGATTCTGCACGAGTACGGTTCGAGGCGTATCCAACCCGGCCAACGCCGTAAGCGTGGCGAAGGTGCCGACCGTCGAGACCGGCTGTTCGATGACCACTCCGGCCGGAACGTGGCCCGGGTAGCGGAACACCAGGGGCACACGAAGGTCCTCTTCGACCACGGCCGAAAGATGCCCGAACGCACCATGCTCTCCGACAACCTCGCCGTGGTCGCCCAACACGACGACGACCGTGTCATCCAGGGTGCCGGCGTCGCGCCAGATCTGCATCACATCGCCCACAAGCGCGTCGGTGTAGCGAACCCCCCCGTCGTACATGTCGATCATGGGTTCACGAATTTCTGCGATTTCCGCATCGCTTAGCAGACGCCCCATCTGGGCCCCGAACGCGAGCTGATCGGCATGCTGGAGCGTCGAGGAGCGACGGTTCTGAAAGGCGGTGAGGTACTCCTCGGGCAGCTGGTGGAATGGGAAGTGGGCCTCGAGGAAATTGACGAACACGAACGCAGGCCGGTCCGTGCGCTCGGCCATCCACTCTTGAATGTTGCCGACGACCTTGCGACCGCCCTTGTCGTCGACCCCACCAAGGCCCAGATGATCGAGGAGCCGGAACACGAAAGTGAACTGGCGCGCTCCTTCGCCTGACGCCCACGCCTTGTCGCAAGCGTCGAATCCACGGGTCAATCCAAACGATGCGCTGATGTGGGGGTTGGCCGAAAAGCAGCGTGTTTCGTAGCCGGCCTGGGCAAAGACCTCCATGATCGTGGGCAGTCGCTCATCGAGGTAGCGGGTCTCGCCATGGGCCTGGTGCACGGAAGGAAACGTGCCCGTGAACAAGGATGCATGGGCCGGCAGGGACCAGGTCGCGGGAGCCGTTGCCTGGTCAAACCGAATGCCTTCGGAGGCCAGCTCGGTCAACACCGGAGTGGTGGGGCGACCGTAGCCGTAGGTCGAGGTGCTCTGGGCGCGGACGGTATCCATGACCACGAACAGCACGTCGGGCGCGCCTTCTCGGGCCGCTGGGCGGTCGATCACGACGGCGGGCTCGGATTCACCTGAGGGCTGACCCAACGCGATGAGTTCGGGCACGGCGAGGAATACGACGTGGACGATGGCTGTGACACCCGCAATCGCGAGCGGCGCCCGCTTTGGGGCGATGCTCACGAGCCAAGCGCCTCCCGCGTAGAAGATCGCCCCCAAGACCGGACCCGCCAGCCACATGAGCGGCTTGGCCGGATCGACGGCCACCCACCGTTCCATGACGAGCCACAGCACGATCAGGAGGCCCGCTGCGAGCCAGGGGCCCCGTCGACGGTCTGCCATCACCACTGGCGTCAACGCAGCACCGACGGCGATCGCCATCATGAGTTCGAGCACCACCGCCTGGACCGCAAACCAGGTGTGCGGAGGCTGGCCCAGAGCCACGATGAGCCCAATCCCGTTGCCCAAGTGCACGGTTGCGATGGCTGCGCCGACCCCCAGCCCCACAAGAAGTGCGGTGACAAAGGGATTTGTTGATTGGTCTTCGCTTGTCAAGTCAGATTCCCCGTCTACTCGTCCAGCATAGCGTTCCCCTCCGTTGACTTGCAGACTCGAGCGAACGCGTGTTGAAGTTCCATATGAGCACTGCGTGAAGACGCTGCACGACGAACTGCGCGCTTCCCCCGATGACGAGTCCATGTGGCTGGTCTTCGCGGATGCGTTGCTGGAGAAAGGTGACGTCCGAGGCGAGATCATTACGCTTCGGCATCGCCTCGACACCGCCGTGCTGCCACCCGAGCAGCTCGACGCCATCACCTGGCGAATCCACGAGATTGAAGCCACTTCTCATTGGCAGTGGCACCATGAGGTGCGCCACCTGCCGGCCGAAGAGCTGCACTGGCAGGCAGGGTTCGTGCGCGGGGTTCGCCTTTCCTACGGACCGGCAACCGAAGAAACGTTGGCCACGTGGCTCGACCACCCTGCAGGTGCCTTGCTGACGACCCTGGAGTTCCTCGAAGACCGCTCGCTTGGCAATGAACAAGCCAGCGCGCTTGCAGGCTGGCCCGTACTCCAACGCCTCACCGAGCTTCGACTCCGCCGGACCGCGATTGGGGGTCCCGGAGCCCGCGCGTTGGCGAGTTCGCCCTTCGTGTCGCGACTGCGCCGCCTCGACCTCCACAGCAATCACATCCACGCCGAGGGACTGCGCGCCCTCGTTCAATCCGAGTCGTTGCGGGGACTCGTCCACCTGGATGTGGGCAACAATCTGCTGGATGAGACCGCCACCGTGGCGCTGGCTCGCGGTGGCATGGCGGACCTCGAGTCCCTGGACCTCTCGAGCAACCACATCGGTACCGAGGGCGTCCGCACCCTTTCGCGCTCCGAAGCCCTTCCACGACTCACCTCTCTCGAACTCGGCCGGAACCACCTCGACGACGAAGCGGCGAGAGCGCTGTCCCACGCACCGTTCTGGCCCCAGCTTCATTCGCTGAACCTGTCGAACAACCGGCTGGGCGACAAAGGAGCCAACGCACTGGCCACGGTCGAGGCCCCCGCCCTTCGCCTGCTCCGCCTCCAAAACAACGTGCTCGGTCCCCAAGGGGCGCAGGCGTTGGTGGGCGCGGGCCTGGTCTCACAGCTCCGCCACCTCGATTTGCGTGGCAATCGGCTGGGTCCGGCCGGGGCCACCGCGTTGTCGCAAGCGACAAACCAGAACCTTTCGGTGCTCGTTCTCAACGCCAACGAAATCGGCGACACCGGACTGCGGATGCTCGCCACCTCATCGTTGATGGGCGGCCTTATTGAGCTGTCGCTCGGCCGAAATCACATCGGCGATCGGGGCATTCAGGCCCTCGCTCGGGCACCTGGGCTCGCCTTACGCTCGCTGCACCTGTGGCACAACGATCTCGGTCCACTCGGGGCCAGCGTCCTCGCCAAATGCCCGTCGCTCCTGTACCTAGGCCACCTCGATCTCGGGGGAAATCGGATCGGCAGCGAGGGCGTGACGGCCATTGCGCGGTCCGAACACCTCAGTCGGCTTATGAGCCTGGAGCTGTGGCACGCCAATGTGGGAGATGCGGGCGCGGAGGCCCTGGCGACCGCCGACCACCTCAAGCGGCTGCGCCACCTCGACCTAAGCTACAACTTCATCTCGGATTGCGGCGCGGTGGCGTTGTCGAAGGCTTCGTGGCTTGGCCACGTGAAGACTTTGGTCCTGCGTCGCAACGACATTGGCCAAGATGGTCGAGATGCCTTGCGCCGGGCCGCCCAAGACCATCCCGGCCTGCGCATCGAGCTGTAGATCAGCCCGGAGCGTGAGCCTCGCGCAACTGCGATGCAGGAGCCCAGAGCCACGCTTGCTTGAGGCCCCACCCCACACCGGCGGGGAACGCCTCGGTCGGAAGCGCCGCACACAGCGCCTCTGCGGGCTCGCCATCGACATGGCAGTGGCGCTCCTGGCGACCGTTCTGGGGCTGGATGCGCAGGTCCACCATGTGTACGCCATCGGACGGCACATGGGACGCCATGACTTTGACGAGGGCTTCGTGGTTGGGCGACTCCTGCACCCCTTCACGGTACGTCCACCCGGGAAGCACCACCGCGTTGCCCTGGCGAAGGACACTCGCGGGTGGCGTCTCCTGCTTGTAGAGCCCGTGCAACGCCGGTCGTGCGGTGTCGCTTAGGATCCAGTCCACGATGGACGCTGCGTCGACCACCGCCCACATGTGGACGCCCTTGCCCATCGCTTCGTCGTGGCTCATTCCGTAGTGGCGGAAGTGGGTGGTCACGGTCGGACGGTCGGCCGGCGTAATCGCAATCCGACCCTCGAACGTGGTGAGGCCAAACTTCTCTTCTACGAGATCGAGGTAGGTCCTGACCCTCACTCGAATCGTGCCGTCGATGACCGGTTCCGCCCCTTCGAGCTTGCACTGGTGCTTGGCGGTCTGGGCGACCTTGCACAGCGCCTCGGCCACCGCCAGTGTGGCCTTGGGGTCCGGGGCCTCAGCCCGTTTGGGAGCGGAGGATCCACAAGCGATCAACGTCCAGAGGATCATCGTGTTTCTCCCTCGTCGAACTCTCGACGCGTTCCAATCGGATCGACCCGCTTCATTCGGGCTCGCTGCCGTTCGACCTGCTTCATCACGCGAAGCAAGTTCCCGCCGGCGATCGCCGCAACGTCCGCATCCGAGTACCCACGGCGGAGCAGCTCCACGAACAGATTTGGCACCTGACTGACATCGTCGAGCCCGTCGGGTTGGTCCCGCATGCCGTCGAAGTCGGTGCCAATGCCGATGTGATCCACCCCGATGCGGTCCTTCAGGTAGTCGATGTGATCCGCGACCTGCGCCAGCGTCGACCGCGGCGTCGGGTTGGCCGCTTCCCAGGCCGCAAGGGCGGCCGTGTAGCCCTCCGGATCGCCCAGATAAAGCACCTCAAGTCGCGCCATCTCGCCCTTGTGCGCGGCCCGGTGTTCCCAAACCTCGGTCGACACATATGACGGTAGGAAGTCGACCATGACGATGCCCCCGTTCTTGGGGAGCCGGTCGAGGATGGCGTCGGGCACGTTGCGCGGGTGCGGGTTGATGCCACGCGCCCCCGAGTGACTGAAGATCACCGGGGCCTTGCTGACATCGAGAGCATCGGCCATCGTGGCTTCAGAGACGTGAGCAAGGTCGACCATCAAGCCCAAGCGGTTGCACTCTCGGACGACGTCCTCTCCAAAGGCGGTCAGGCCATCGTGCACCGGCGCATCCGTCGCCGCATCCGCCCACGCGGTGTTCCGCCAATGGGTCAGTGTCATGTAGCGCGCACCTGCGTCGTAGAGCATGCGGAGCGCCGACAGGCTGTCACCCATCGAATGCCCTCCTTCAATGCCAACAAGCGATGCGACACGCCCCCGTCGATGCGCACGGCGGATCTCGTCCGCCGTGGTCGCAAGCTGCAGCGTTTTGGGCCACTTCGCGACCATGCGATGCACCACGTCGATCTGCTCGAGCGTGGTTTGCACCGCTTCGGGACCGGACAGATCCGTAGGCACCCAAACCGACCAGAACACCCCGCCCCACTGGCCCTCGCGGAGGCGAGGCCAGTCGGTGTGCATCGGTGGTTCGAGTTGCGACGTGTCGGCGTCGAGGGGCAGCGCATCGAGCGACAAGTCGGCACGCGACCGAACCTGCCACGGCACATCGTTGTGCCCATCGATGAGCGGCGTCTTCTTCAACACCCGCTCAACGCGTCGTTCGAGGTCTGCATCCGCCGCAGTGGCCGACCCCGTCAGGAGCCATCCGATCAACCCAATCACGATTCAATCACCGGTTCACGATGTGGATGGCCTCACCGATCGCGGCCTTGGCCGCTTCCATGACCGATTCGCCGAGCGTGGGGTGGGGGTGAATGGTGAGTCCGATGTCCAATGCTTCCGCCTGCATCTCAATCGCGAGTCCCGCCTCGCTGATGATGTCAGAGGCGTGGTGACCCACGATGGTGACACCCAAAATCAGGTGCGGTTCCGCTTCGGTCACCAACACCTTCACAAAGCCCTCGGTGTGGTGGTTCGCAATCGCCTTCCCGATCGCCGCAAACGGCACCTTGCCTGACCGATACGCGATGCCCTTCTCCTTGAGTTCGGGCTCGGTCATGCCGGCGGTCGCCACCTCGGGTTCGGTGAACACGACGGCCGGCACGGTCCGGGCATCGTACTGCACGTTCTTGCCGGCGATAACCTCGGCCACAACCTCACCTTCATGGGTGGCTTTGTGCGCAAGCATCGGATTGCCGACCAGGTCGCCAATCGCGTAGATGCCCGGCACGCTGGTCCGCATTTTGGCGTCCACCTTGACGAAGGGACCGTCCATCTCGATGCCGAGATCTTCGAGGCCAATGCCTTTGGTGTTGGGCCGCCGTCCTACGGTGACGAGCACGTAGTCGGCGGGCAGCGCCTGGGCACCGTCCGGGCCCTCCACGTTGACCACAATGCCATCGTCGGCCTGCTCCCATCCGAGCGCCTTCGTCTTGAGCAGGGTGGTCACGCCGTCCTTCTTGAGGCGTCGGGTAAGCACCCGCACCACATCGGGATCGAAGCCAGGCAACACCTGGTCCATCATCTCGACGACGGTAACTTCGGTGCCCATGCGCGAGAACACGCCGCCGAGTTCGAGGCCGATGTAGCCGCCCCCGATGACCACGAGACGCTTGGGGATTTCCGGAAGCGCAAGCGCCTGGGTACTGTCGAGGACCGGCGGATCGGCAAAGGCGAAACCCGGAATCTCGATGGGGGAGGATCCGGTGGCGAGCACGATGTGATCCGCGGTCATGCGGGTCGTGCCATCGGCGTTCTCGATCTCGACTTCATTGCGACCGACGAGCTTCGCGGTGCCGAAGACCATGTTGGCCTTGTTCGCCTTGAGCAGCGTTTCAACACCGCCCGTGAGCTTCTTGACCACGCTCTGCTTCCAGGCCTGGAGCTTGTCCATGTTGACCTGGGCGCCGCCAGGTACCTCGAGACCGAGTTCCTCGAGGTGCGAGAGGTTTTGGAAGGTGGTGGAAGCATGGATCAGCGCCTTGCTCGGGATGCACCCGACATTGAGGCAGACGCCGCCCCAGTACTCCTTTTCGACAATGGTGGTCTGAATGCCGAGCTGCGCAAGTCGGATGGCCGCAGGGTAGCCGCCAGGCCCAGCACCGATGACCAGAGCTTGGGTGTCGCTCAAGGGGACTCCTTTGTGGCAGGCAGGTGCGCCTGCACCAAACACAGTTGTTCCGTACCCCGAGCGGCCCGTACTGCCTCGTGCACCGCGCCCGCGTCGCTGCCATCGACTTCGGTGGTGTGAAGGCCGTAGCTCGCGGCCCAAGCGGTGGGTTGGACCGCCAGCTGGGTCGCAAACGGCACGGCGTCATCGGCCGCAGGCACCGCCACCACAAAGATCATGGCCAACTCGTGCAACGTCGCAAGATTCAGGGCTTCGTGCGCTGCACCATCAGAGAGGCTCCCGATCCCCAGCGAGACCACGACCCGTCCTCCGTCTTCGGCACCCTTACGCGCCAATGCGAGCCCAGTACCGTACAACGCACGCAACGCCGCGGAGGCGCCAGGGGGGGCGATCCGATAGGGCTTAGCTCCGGCAAATCCATCGACCAGCCGCCCGACGGGCACCTCGCGCAAAACGGCACCGACCCGTTCCCGAAGCCCCGGCACCCACCAATCGCTGCGCTCGAGTGCCGTCACCGTACCGGCCACGACCGGCGCCAGGCGGCCCAACGGCAACGGAAAGGGGGTGGGTCCGAGTTCGGCGAGTTTGGCTTCCGCATCGGCCAGCGCGGACAGGGCGTCCGCGGGGGTCATCGGAGCTCCATGAGCAACTTATGAGGATTCTCAAGGACATCTTTGAGAGCCGCGACAAAGCGTGCTCCCACCGCACCATCGATCACCCGATGGTCGAAGCTCGGCGACAGGTACATCATGGGCCGCACCACGATCTCACCGTCCCGCACCACCGCCTGATCGCGGATCGCGTTGACGCCCAAAATGGCCACCTGCGGCACGTTGAGAATCGGAGTGGCCAGCACGCCGCCAATCGAGCCCACGCTGGTCATCGTGAAGGTGCCGCCACGGAGTTCGTCCAGACGGGCCTTGCCTTCTCGGGTGCGGCTCGTGACCTCGGTGATCTCGGCTGCAAGCTGCAGAATCGACTTCTGCTCCACGTTTCGGATCACGGGCACGTACAACCCATTCGGCGTGTCGGTAGACAAGCCGATGTCGTGGTCTCCCTTGACCACCAGCTCGAACCGCTCCTCGTCCATCACCGCGTTGACGTTCGGAAACTCGCGGAGCACGAGGCTGACGGCCTTCATAATGATCGGAATGTAGGTCACCTTCACGCCGTACTCGGCCGCCGCGACCTTGATGCGCTGGCGCAGCTCGACCAGCTCTCCACAATCCACTTCTTCGACGTAGGTGAAGTGGGCGGCCGTGTGCTTCGATTTCGCCATCTGCTCGGCGATGGCTCGCCGCACACCACGAATCGCCACCCGTTCTTCGGCTCCGCTCGGCAACACCTTGGCTTGCGGTAGCGCAGGTGCACGCTGCGGAAGCGGCGCCCCACCCGGTTGGTGCCGCGCCAGATCGTCGCGCGTCACTCGACCACCGGGGCCGGTGCCCGTGACGGACCGTAGATCGACGCCCTGCTCCCGTGCTTCGCGACGAACGGCGGGGGTCGCCTTGGCGGGTGCGCCAGACGCCGGGACAAGGGCCGGGGGCGGAGGAGCCGCAACAGGCGCCGGAGCGTGCCCCGCGCCATTGGTCGAAGCTTCGTGGGACGGCGCGGCGGCCGGCGCTGGCGTGGGGGCTTCGCCCGCTGCATCGGTGTCGATCTCCACCAACGGTGAATGCACCTTGATGATGTCGCCCGGCTCGCCGTGGAGCTTGAGGATCCGGCCCGCCTTGGGGCTCGAGATCTCGAGCTGTGCCTTGTCGGTGGTGATTTCGCACAACGGCTGATCAACGGCCACGACATCGCCGACGGCCACGTTCCAACTCACCACTTCGGCTTCGACGACGCCTTCCCCGACTTCGGGCAGCTCGAAGACAAAAGCCATGGATTCCTACTCCTGCGAGCCGCGGAGGCCCACGTCAATAGTGAACCGCGGCCCGAGCTGCCTCGACGACCGCATCGGGGTGCGCTGGCGCCTCCCCGAGTGGGGCTTCGAGGTACAAAAAGGCCGCGTCGAGGCCCGCGTGCCGGACATGCCGGGCGAGCCCTGGATCGCCGGGGTGGACCACCACCAACCGGCCGGTTTGCTGGACCTGCGCCCCCAGCCAGGCGTGATCGATGGGGGCGAGCGAGACCAGGTCGACCACCTGGCACGACACCCCTTCCGCTTCGAGCGCGTCCGCGGCCCGAAGCGCCGAGGACACCGCAGGACCCCAGCTCGCCAGCGTGACATGGTGACCGGCCCGCACTTCGCGCGGACTCGCCGCCACCGCGTCGGTGGTCACCCGACCCCGATGGCCCGAAAGCACGCGAGGCTGCAGCACCACCGTGGGTGTGCGCTGCGTCAGCGCCGTGGCGAGCAGGCCCGTGGCCTGCGCAGGCTCGCTGGCGCACCACACCGCCACCCCGCCGAGATCGGCGACCACGGGCCCCACGGGCTGATCGAGACCGGGCGCCTCTTGACCGTAGGGAACCCGCACGACCAAGGGAACGTCAAAATCCGAATGGCGGGCGAGCCGACCGGCCTCGGCCAGCGGCTCGAGCACCCCGTAGAGCCGCGCGGTGTCGGCAAGATGGACCACGGGCCGCTTCCCCCCCAGCGCCAGCCCGACTGCGATCCCCACCATCGCGCGATCCGCGATGGGGACGTCCCGAACCTGATCGGGAAACTCGCTCGCGAGACCCACCGTGCTCCCGTCAAAGCCCCCCAACTCGGCCACGTTCTCACCGAGCAAGACACAGCGATCCCCTTCGTTCAACGCGTTGCGAAGGACCTCGCGAAGGGCAGCTTCAATACCAAGGGACGAGCTAGACAATGGGGACTCACAGGAACCGGTCTTTCGCCGGGGGCAGGAGAATACCCCGGGCCTTAACGCCCGATCGTCCGCGGGTCAGAAAGCGTTACGGCTGTAAGTATGCCGAGGACCTTCGACTGGCCGAAGCTCGAAGATGAGCTTGTCCGGATCCTCGAGAATGGACCGGACGCGGGCCCGGAACTCGCCGAAGCCCTCGCCATAAGCCAGCCGTCATTCTCCCGGCTCATTCGACGCGTCGACGAGCGCGTTGTGGCCTTTGGACGAGCCCGTCACCGACGCTACGGCCTGCGTCGTCCGGCGGCCTTCGGCAACCCCGTTCCCGTCTACGACATCGATGCCCATGGCCAGGTGCGCCAGCGCTTTACGATCGATGCCATCGTGCCGTCGGGTCTCACGGTGGATGGAAACCGCGTGAAACCGGATGTTTTCGATGATTTACCGTGGTTCTTCTGGGCCCTACGGCCTGCGGGACGACTGGGTCGGCGCGTGCCCCGCCAACTGCAAGGATGGCCGGCCGTCCCGGCGTGGTCCGCCGAACAGACCGTGACCTATGCCCGGCAATTTGGGTGGGATCTCCCTGGGGGCTTCGTGGTGGGCGACGCAGCATTGGAGCAGGCCCAAGCCCGGACCCTTGAACCGGTGGACTACGCGGCTCGTGCTCACGACACCGACGTCCATGACCCCGGCAGCTGGGTAGGGGGCATGCATCCCAAGTTTCTGGCGCCCGCGAAGATCGTCAAGTTCTCCCCTCCCCGATCCGACGCCGCTGGACGACGCACCGCCGACTTGCTGGTCGCGGAACATCTCGCGCTTACGATTCTGCAAGAAGCAGGACACGACGCAGCGCCGACATCCATCATCGAGGACGACGACCGGACGTTCCTCGAAGTGGAACGGTTCGACCGAACCCCGAAGGGTCGACGGTCCTGGGTCCCATTGGACGCACTCACGCCCACGTTGGGGGAAGGGTCGAACACGACGAGCGGGTTAGCGACGCGCCTCCTCGTACGACAGCACATCGACGAAACGACGCTGCGCGCCATCCGGTTTCGTGCGCAGTTTGCCGAGTGGATCGCATGCGCGGACGAAGGGCGGTCCACCCTTGGCTTCTTCCTAAAGGGACCCACGCTCGTCGGCTTGGCCCCCGCGTTTGGGCTTGGGCCGTCGGCTTATGCCGAACCGCACCGCGACCCCGAGCTTCCCGTGCGCGTAGCGCTCCCGTCAAATGCCGACGTCGCACCCGCCGCGCATGCTGCGGCCGTTCGCTTCTGGCAGACCGTGGATGCCGACGGCCGAATGTCTTCGGAGTTCCGAGCCATCGCGGACCGGCGCATCGCACGCCTTGCCCGCGTCCGGCTGGCGACGCCCGATTAGGCCTCTTCGCGGTCCTGCGCTTCGAGGACCCGCGTGATGAAGAACTCGCCGGCCTTGTAGGACGAGCGCACCAACGGCCCGCTCGCGACGTAGCGGAAGCCCATCTCAAGCCCGAGCTGCTCGTAGCGAGCGAACTGGTCGGGATGGACGAACTCCTCAACCGCGAGGTGCTTTTTGGTCGGCTGAAGGTACTGCCCGATCGTGAGAAAGTCGCAGCCCACCTCGCGCAGGTCCTGCATGGCTTCGATCATTTCGTCCTCGGTCTCGCCGAGGCCCACCATGAGCGAACTCTTGGTGAAGCCCTTTGGGGCCATGGACTTCGCGTTGCGCAGCACCTCGAGGGTCGTCTCGTAGCTCGCCTTCCGGTCTCGCACAGGATGGGTGAGCCGCTTGACGGTCTCCTGGTTGTGCGCGAGCACGTCGGGCTCGGCCATCATGAGGGTGAGCAAGCTGCCGATGTTGCCCCCAAAGTCGGGGATCAACACTTCGATCCGGGTCTTGGGCGACTCCCGGCGGGTGTGTTCAATGACCGCCGCAAAGTGACTCGCCCCACCGTCAGGCAGGTCGTCGCGGTCCACACTGGTGATCACGACATAGTTGAGCTGCAGCTCCGCGATGGCTTGGGCCACATTGAGCGGCTCGTCCGGATCGAGACCATCGGGGAATTTGGCGGTCTTGACGGCGCAGAACCGACACCCACGGGTGCAGGTATCGCCCATCACCATGAAGGTGGCCGTACCACCGCCCCAACACTCACCGATGTTGGGGCAACGCGCCTCTTCGCAGACCGTCGCGAGCTTTAGCTGTCGCGCGCGCTTGCGAATGGCATGGTAGGGCTCGGAGCCCGGCATCCGGACTTTGAGCCAGGGGGGCTTGGCGCGGGTCACTTAGGACCTCCTTTCAAGGCCCGTCCGTAACCTGAGTACCGGCCATGCCCCGACTCGCATGCCCGGATACCTCGACCACCCCGGAGGCGAGCCCGCGAATGGCGCGACATGTGAGACTTTACAGCCCTGAACTTGGCCGACACGTACATGTTTGGACCTACGGGCACTTTGGCAAACCTGTCATCGTCTTTCCGACCGCAGCGGGCATGGCGCATGAGTGGGATCATCACGGCATGATTCACACCCTCGGCCCACTGCTCGCGGCAGGCAAGATCAAACTGTACTGCACGGAATCCAACGTGGCCGAAACCTGGACGAACCGCCACGCCGATGCGGGTTGGCGCGTGTGGCGCCATCAGGCCTTCGAAGCCTACGTCCACAAGCAACTGGTGCCGTTCATCCATCATGATTGCAACGGCATCATGCGCGTGGTGGCCACCGGCGCGAGCCTGGGAGCCTTCTACGCCGCCAACCTTGCCCTCAAGTCCCCGCGGCTCGTCGAATGGGCCCTGTGCCTGTCTGGGCGCTACGAAGCGCGGACCTTTACCAGTGGCTACGACAGCCCCGACCTCTACTTCAGCAATCCGCTAGCCTACGTGCCCGGGTTGCACGACCAGGACCTCTTCGAGGTCCGCCGCACGGCGCTGACCTTGGTATGTGGTCAAGGCGCGTTCGAAGGCTCGTGCATCGACGAGACCCAGGCGTTGGCGGGATGGCTAGCTGACAAGAGCATCCCCCATGAACTCGACCTGTGGGGCCAGGACGTCTCCCACGAATGGCCCTGGTGGCAACGGCAGGTCGCCCACCACTTTGGCCGCCGGTTCGCCGAATGACGTTCAAAGACCACCTTCGCGGCGCCCTCATCGCGCTGGCGCTTATCGCGCACGGCATCTATGCCCTGCCCTTGCCCTACAAGGTGACCGAGGTGTCGCTGAAGGAGGACTGGCGTCAGCGCGACATCCGGCTGTGGCGAGGGTGGTTGAAGAACGCAGGCATCGACGTCACCCACGAACAGATCGAAGCCAACCTGATGTGGGCGACCAACCTCACCGGCTCGCTCCACAAGACGCTTAAAGCCCCATTTGCGCCTCTGTTTCGCATCACGCAGAGCAACCAGGCATGGGCCTTGTTCGCGGCCGCATCGACCAAGCCCGAACGCCTCGTGATCGAGGTTCGGGAGCACGGGCAGCGCGAGTGGCGGCCCATCCTCCGGCGGCTCGACCCCTGCTGCACGTGGAAAGAACCCATCATCCGATACCGTCGCATCCGCGGCATCTGGGATGGCCAGAAGCGAAGGGCCCGACGTCCCTATTTGAATCTCACGCAGTGGCTGGCGGATCAGGTGCTCGTCGAGATGCCCGAGGTCGACGAAGTGCGCATCTACCTCGAGCAGGGTCGCACGGTGTATCCCTGGGAGCCCCCCGATGAGACGCGCATCGAGCGGCATGTGCGCAAGCACCGACGTCCGCGGAAAGCGAAGTGAACGCCCTGAAGCGCGCATGGACCGCATGGGTCACCTTCTGGGCGACCCAGGAGCACCCTCGCTCCCTGGCGCTTGTCCGCATCCTTCTCGGGCTGGTGATCCTCTACGACTTCGTCCAGATCTGGCAGCTCGACCTCGTGACGCCCTTGTTCGCCCCCGCGGAGGTAGGCGGGCTTTCGGGTGCGGCCAATCGGGCGAATCCTCCGCTCTGGTACACGGTCTTCCC
Source organism: Myxococcota bacterium (assembly GCA_039208735.1). Lineage (GTDB taxonomy): Bacteria > Myxococcota_A > UBA796 > UBA796 > DRPG01. Next base: position 25,428 of record JBCCQY010000126.1, read on the forward strand.
CCCGTCCGTGGCCTCGGCCAAGCTGCTGCACGTGGTCATCACGGTCAGCGCGGTCGCCTTCACGTTCGGTGCCTTTACCCGCACGGCCGCAGTGGTCCTGCTCTTCTCTTGGGCCCAGCACGCCATGATCATGCCGGCCGCCGACCGGGGCATTGACACGTTGTGCAGGGATGTCCTCTGGATCTTTGTGTTTGCCGACGCGGGCGCCACCTGGTCCGTCGATGCCCTACGACGCACGGGCTCCTGGTTCGGCGACGGCGCTCCCGTCGGCGCATGGGCCCGCCGACTGGTCATCCTTCAGCTCGTCGCGATGTATTTTCTCGCGGGAGTGCAAAAAGGCGGCATCCACTGGTATCCGATGGGCCATTTTGCAGCGCTCTACTTCATTCTCCAAGATCCTGCGATCGCCCAGTACGACTTCACCTTCCTGGGGCGGCAGCCGTTCTTCTTCTCCACCCAGCTCGGCACGGCGGTCACCATCGTCTTCCAGGATTCCTATCCGCTGGTCCTGCTGTGGGCGCATTACCGGAATACTCCCGATCGGCCCGGAAAATTACGGGCATTCGCAAACCGCTGGGGCCTCGAATGGTGGTGGATTGCGACGGGCGCGTTGTTTCACGTCCTGCTTGCGGCCACGACCGAACTGGGCATCTTTCCTTGGGCAATGCTGGCGTTGTACCCCGCGTGGCTTCGCCCGGTGGACCTCGCAAACCTCCAACAATGGGTGGCGGACCGCACCGGATGGCCCGTTGCTCCCACGGGAGCCTAGATGGGCGGCCACCTCTTCGTCGTGCATGGCGATCTGCGCACGTTGCGATGCGACCATTGGCTTTTGCCGGTCGATACTGGATTTTCGACCTCCCGTTCGTGGAACCAGAGTTCCGCGTGGCGCCGGATCATGGGGTTCCTTCCCTCCCTGATGCCGCCCGGCCAACGGGTCTTCGAGGTCCCGTGGAGTGGCCCGGCTCGTCCCTGGCCGACCAATGTGGCGTCGGGCCGGCGGACGCCCCCCACGTGGCTCGCCGAAAGCGTACGGCAGTTCTTGCATCAAGCAAGCACCGCCCCTTCGACCTTGAACCGGGACCGTCCCTTGCTCGCCCTGCCGATCGTGGGGACCGGCTACGGTGGCAAACGCCGATTCGCCGGTGACGTGCTCAACAGCGTGTTTCCTGCGCTCGATGGATTCGTGGAGGACCACGACGTCGACGTTGCACTGGTGACCTGGACGGAAGAGGACTTTGCGGCCGCCCAAGCGGCCCGACGGCAGCATGGTCGAACGCGCTGGGAGGAGGAACTTTCCCCCCTCCTGTTACGTTTTCCCATATCGCACAGGGCGTACCCTTTTTGTAACTTTTGAGGTTCCAGTCTGGACCTCACCGTCTCAGTGCGAAAATCCTCCGCTGCGGAACCCTTGTGCGCGTTCC